>NZ_JAUJQH010000010.1:0-245596 GCF_030482905.1 Burkholderia sp. AU45251
GCGTTCGTCTTCGCTCAGCACCAGTTCCACCTTCGGTCGTCCCATCGCCATGCTGATGTCTCCCGTTCCGTTGACGTCAACATGCTACGTGAACATAGATCAGTTAACAACGGAACGGGATACTAGCTCATGACACAAGGTCACTATACGAGAACCGGGCGTTCGTTCGCCTTGCCCCATGCACCGACTTTGTTGTCGGCTACCTTGCGCAGCTGATTGTTGAGGCCACAGAAGAGGGCCGTCGGTTCAGAAAGTACGAATGCCTCCGCAACATTCGGCAGATAGTTCGCAACGCTCGAGAGATGACCGAACTATCGCCAAGCACCATGGAGTTGCTGTTTCGGCTCTACAAGTACTATATCTTCTCGGACAGGGAAGAAATTCAGTGGTGTGTGAGTACGTATCTGAAAGATCGAATGCTTGAGCCAGACCAAGTTGCATGGCTGATTTCAAATGCGTCCAGCTCAACACACCTAGTTAACCGGTTGCTTCGATACCCCAAACCGAATTCTGCGATTGTCGACTGGGCACAACGTGCGTTGGAACTAGAATTATTCCCCGAAAGAGCGGCAGAGTTGCTCAGTCTGCTGATTAACAATGATCTACCAGAGTCCGCCGGACACTTATCAGCGGAGACCGTTTTGTGGGCAATCTACTACTCTCGCGCCAACCTCTCTGATAAGTCCCGCCTCCTGCGGCACACTGTCACCCAGGCAAGCGCCGATGCGGCATTAACGATCGCCATGCGCTTGAGCCTGCCTGAGGTCGTCCGTCATATTGGCAGCATTGTGCCCCCGGACGCAGCGCGATAGACTCGCGCCTCCAGCCCTTGACGAATCGCGATGTACCTGACTGGTCGCCAACACCTGCCTGAATGAGTGCACGAAGAAGTTTGGCTCGTTCCCACAAGACGTTTTGCCTCCTGCGATAATCCGCTGATCAAGCAACGACGCCTACCCAATGAAATGGCCTTCCTTGGCACCAGGCGGACACCAATCGCGCGATGAACACGGAGAGTAACGCCCGCGATCCTGGAGCGTTCGTTTGGCGGCGCGATGAGCTCGGCATTCGCGGGCTTCTAAGTGCGGTTGCTACCACCACGGCGACAACCCTGGATGCTATCCGTGCGCTCGCTTGCGGACCCAAAGCGGTCGTTCATCTGGCGACGTGGTCAAGGACGGCAATGGGTCGATTGCCCACATTCGCATTGGCGATAACCGCACACGATTGGCATTCAAACTGAGCCCTTAAGGATGCGGCCACAAGTGGCCGTTCGTCGTCCGCGCGTAGAGCGCTAACGACCGTGTGCCATACAGCTTAAGAAAAGTTGCGGTCGGGGTATTTCCCACAATTGAAATAGTTCGGGATCGACCGGCCTTAGCGATTCGTAGGGTACAAATCGTCCAAATTACCGACCTGGAGCATCAGGCAAGGGCACGCACGTCCCTATACCTAACGGCCAATCCCCGACAATCCCCATTTCTGAGATGCCAGCCCGACTACACTGGTCTTGAAGCCTTGCTTCTCGTCATCGGGAGTAGAGCACAGTCCCCTTCGTACCGGTGGTCGAACGTGAGTCGTCTTGCCCAACAAGACACAGCGAAGGGGAGAAAGACGAGAAACCCAAGGCATCAAAGAAGCGCGGGCCGCATGGGCGGCAACCCATACGACCCGCTGACCACCACCAACTCAACACAGGAGTCGGCAATGGCTAACGCCAATAGTAAGTCACGTCCCAAGAAGCTCAAACAGTATCCCGAGGTTGAACTGATCCTCGACAACAAGCCTGACCTTCCGCAGCAGGGCCAGCCGTACATGCCATGGATGCGCGCGATCGACGCGCATTTCGAGATGTTCGGATTCCAACCGGGCGATCGCGTATATCTCGTGTTCAATTTCGATCTTCGGATCGTCACCATCAAACCTGATCGTGGCGCGCTGGACTGGCGAGAGCAGCCCTACGGCGCGGCCGCCCAAAAAAAGGAACAGGCATAAGCAGCAAGGGCCGCTTCGCGCGGCCCTTGCTGCTGGATTACTGTTTCCGCGCGAACACAACCGAGAGCAGGGGCTAATGCGAGCACAGCGTCCGTGTAGATGCTCACCTTTAACGATTGTCACGACCGCTGTACGCAGAGGAATCCGCACAACCGCAAACCCTAACCCGCCCGCACCTTCACGATCTTCCCCCGCTGCAACACAAATTCAACGCGCTCCCCCTGACCGGCAACCACCTCAATATCCTCAAGCGGATTCCCATCCAGCACGACCAGATCCGCGATCGCTCCCGCCGCAACCATCCCGAGCTGCCCCTGCATGTTGACGATCTCCGCCGCTACGGTCGTCGCCGACCTGAGCGCTTCCAGATTCCCGAGCACCTCCGCCCGGATCCTGAACTCCCCACACTGAAACGCGTGCATTTCCCCGAGCAGATCCGACCCGAACCCCATCTTCACGCCGGCGTTCGCATAGATTTCCAGCGACTCACGTCCCTTCTGTTGAACAGAAGCCACCTTTGCCACCGATTCGGGCGGCATCCCGAACTCCGCGCCGTGTTTGGCAAGCGCGTCATAAGTGACAAGCGTGGGCACTACAAACGCGCCATGCTCGTGCATCAGTCTCGCCGCCGCCTCATCCACGAGATTCCCATGCTCGATCGTCCTCACCCCACAGCGCACCGCCCGCGCAATCGCCCGCCCCGTATACGCATGCGCCATCACATAAGTATTCGCGGCCTCGGCTTCATCGACGATCGCCCGGATCTCATCCTCCGAATACTGCGTGTTTGCAATCGGATCGGTCGGCGAAGCCACACCACCTGACGCCATGATCTTGATCTGCGTCGCGCCTTTCTGAATTTCTTCTCGCACGGCAAGCCGCACACCTTCGACCCCGTCCACCACCCGAGCAATCGCCCCTGTCCTGAAACAGCACGAACAAGGCTCCAGCAAGTCCCCGCGAGGCCGAAAGTCCCCATGCCCGCCGGTCTGCGACAACGCCTTTCCCGACGGAAAAATCCGCGGCCCCGACACCAGCCCGGTTTCGACCGCCTGCATCAAACTCCAGTCCGCGCCGCCTGCATCGCGCACGCTGGTGAACCCGCGCGACAACATCGCATCGAGAATCGGCAACGACCGAATCGCGGCAAGAATATTCGGCTGCGTCGCATTCGCGCCGAGATTCGCATTCGAAGCCAGCACATGCACATGGCAATCGATGAACCCCGGCATCACGGTCTTGCCGCGCACGTCGATCACATGCGCATTCGGAAAATCCACCGGCCGATCGGTGACTTCGACAATCCTGTCGCCGTCGATCACGACATGATGATGGTCGAGCAGCACGCCCCGTTCGAGATCGAGTACGTTGCCGCCTTGAAGCACGGTAATGGTCATGGAGAGAGGTCCTTAGCGATTGACGGAAGCGGCCCGCTTTGCGTCCTTCACGAAGCGCGTTCCGATGAAGCTGACGGCCGCCGCGAGGGTCACGTAGAAGGCAGGGGCCATGTTGCTGCCGGTGCGGGCGATGAGCCACGTGATCAGGAACGGCGCGAAGCCGCCGAAGATCGTGACCGCGAAGTTGTAGGCGACGGACAGCCCGGTCGACAGCACCTTGGTCGGGAACAGTTCGGCGAACGCCGCGAGGATCGGCCCCGTGTAGGTCGCGATCAGCACGCCGAACACGGCCTGGAACACGATCAGCGACGTGAACCCGGGCGCATGGTTGATCCACGCGAACATCGGCCACGCGAGCACGAGGATGGCAAGCGCCGATCCGGACAGGAACACGCGCCGTCCCCACACGTCGGCAAGCCGGCCGACGATCGGCGAGCAGCACATGATCATCAGCCCGCCGACCATGCCGGCCGCGAAACCGGTCGATTGCGGCAGATGCAGCGTGCGCACGGAATAAGTCGGCATGTAGAAGAGCAGCACGTAGGTGCAGACGGTCCACAGAATGACCATCGAAAAGCTCGCGAACGTCTCACGCGGGTAGGTGGACAGCACTTCCTTCAGCGGCGAGCTCTCTTTCGCCTGCGCTTCGACGGCACTGAATGCGGGCGTCTCGTCGATATGGCTGCGGATGAAGTAGCCGACGGGCCCGACGATGATCCCGAGCAGGAACGGCAGTCGCCAGCCCCAGCTATGCAGCGCCTGCGCGTCGAGCGACGTCGTGACGAAGGTGCCGGTCGCGGCGCCGAGCAGCACGGCGAAGCCGATGCTCGACTGGATCCAGCTCGAGTAGTACGCGCGCTTCTCCGGCGGCGCGTATTCGGTGAGGAACGCGGTGGCGCCGCCCATCTCGCCGCCGGCCGAGAAACCTTGCAGCAGCCGCGCGACGACGATCAGCAGCGGCGCGGCGATACCGGCCTGTTCGTAGGTCGGCGCGAGCCCGATGAGCGCGGTGCCGGCTGCCATCATGAGGATGGTGAGCGACAGCGCGGCCTTGCGCCCGACCTTGTCGGCGTAGATGCCGAGCACGATGCCGCCGACGGGCCGCATGAAGAAGCCGACGCCGAACGTCGCGACGGTCAGCAGCACGGACGTCAGTTCGTTGCCGGTCGGAAAGAACAGTTTCGCGATGATGACCGCGAAGAAGCTGTAGACGGTGAAATCGAACCACTCGAGACCGTTGCCGATCACGGTCGCGACGATGGCGCGGCGACGCTGCTGCACGGCCGCATCGACGGCAGGCGCGGCGCGCGGGGAAAGCGTTCCTTGCATGGTCTCTTCCTTTGCCAGAAGACGGGACGGGTGCCCCGCGTGAACCCCATGCTAAGGACAGCGCGATTTTTTTCTGAAACGAAAGATTTGCATGCACGCATGCGCTGGACGCATGCGTCGCGTTCAGGGTAGGTCAGGGCGCCGTCTGCCGCTCCGCCTGTTCGAACAACCAGCGTGTGAACAGGCGTGCGGCCTGGTTCTGCGCGCGGTCGTTGGGCGAGATCACGTAGTAGCCGCCGCCGTGGCTCGCGGATGCGTCGGTCACGCGCACGAGCAGCCCGGCCTCGATGCATGCGTCGATCATGTAGCGCCAGCCGAGCGACACGCCCTGGCCGAGAATCGTCATCTGCACGATCTGCGGATACGAGTTGATCATGATGTCCTGCGGCTGCGCCTTTTGCCGGTCGACGTCGTTCTGGTCGAACCATTCGGACCACGACATCCACTGACGCTGCCCATCCTCGAGGCGCAGCAGCGTCTCGTTCGCGAGATCGGCCGCGTCGAGCGTGCGGCCGGCCAGGTACCCCGGTGCGCAGACGGGAAACACCTCCTCGTCGAACAGACGGCGCGCGGTGTATTCGGCGGGCGCCTGCTGGCGCACGTAGTAGACGCCCACGTCGAACTCCGCCGGCGACATCGACGCGAGCCCGTCGCGCACGATCAGCCGCAGCTTGATGTTCGGATACGCGGCGCGAAACGCGGGCAGGCGCGGCGTGAGCCACAGCAGCGCCACGCCGGACGAGCACGCGATCGTCAGTTCGAGATCGCCGTAGGGCTTCATCACGTCGTGGGTGGCTTCCGCGCATTGCGTGAGGAGATGGTGCACCTGCGCCGCGTATTGCTCGCCGGCGATCGTCAGCCGCAGCGAACGATGTTCGCGCACGAACAGCGAGCGGCCGAGGAATTCCTCGAGCTGCTGGATCTGCCGGCTGATCGCGCTTTGGGTCAGGTGCAACTCGGCGGCCGCGCGCGTGAAGCTCGCGTGCCGCACCGCGGCTTCGAACGCGACGAGGCACTGGAGGGGCGGCAGGGGCGTGATGCGCATGGCGGGCGTGGGGGTCGTGTGGCTCGCGACATCATAAGCGGGGATCGCGAGCGAATCGCAAACTCGCGCATGGGTGAAAGCCCGACCCTCGGGTTGTCGCCTGCCGCTTCAACGCGGGCTTTCGTCGAGCGTCTCGCTATCGTCGATGCGAAAAACGATCGGCCCTCGCGGATAGTTCTTGATATCCGGAGAGAAGTCGTACTTCCCCTCGCCGCAATAATATAAAAACGAAACGATCCAGATCGCGAAGGAGAAGATCAGGGAGAGGCGCCCCCAGATGAAGAAGGCCAGCAGGCCGAGCGCGGTAAGAATGGCGAAAAAGACGACGGCCTTGCGCCACGGCGTTCTGAGTTTCTGCCAGGTCTCCGGGTGAATGCCGGCGGCAATGAAGGTATTGCGATTGAAGCGCAGCCCCTGATGCGCGAGGCCGCACAGAATGGCGACGAGCAGGTCGTGACGATTCTTGAAGCCCGCGCAGCGAATGGCATCGTCGGCGTCGGTCGGGATGAGGTTCATGCGCAGCGTATAGGCCGCGACGGGTTCGCGCGTGGCGCGTCGCCAGAACTGGAAGTTCGCGGGGCTCCTGGTGACGCCGGACGCCGTGTTGTATTCGACGTCATAGGGTCGGTCGGGGTTGGCAACGGCTTCGCGCCATTCGACGCACCGTTCTTTCGGGATGGCAGCCGGTTCCGGGCGCGTGCCGAGGCCATAGCGAAAGCCGGTCGAGTCGACCTCGAACCAGGCGCCGGCATGTCTCGCGCCACGAATGAAAATCTTCAAGGCCCACGCGAGCACGCCCAGCAGCACGAGCCACAGGACGAACACGATGAAGCCTTTGTTGAAAAAGGAGCCGTCGTAAAACGGACTGACGAGCAACCCCGTGAACATCGTGCCGAACATCAGCGTCAGGCCGATATTGATCAGGTAGGTGGTGAACAGGTCGGGAACGCCTTCGCAGGCAGGGATGCTGCGCAGGTGCGCCGGCAGCGAGATGACGCGCGGCTGCGATTCCGCGTCCCCATCCGGTCGAGCCGATGCGCTGTCGAGTTCGGGCGAGGCGGAGTCGTCGGAAGGTGTCGTCATGGTGCGCGGATGAGGCGGTCGAGACCGGTTGGATTGGTCATATGGTAGTCGATCTGGCGGGCGTGTCTGCCCACTACCCGGAGGCCGGTAGACGGTAAAAAGCGATACGGCCGGCGCGGACTGAAAGGCGATCACAAGCCGAAAGGGCACTGTCGCGCTGCCGTATTCATGCGAAGATTGACCGCACAACACACTCGCCCGAGAACGACGTGACCCTATTCAATCCTGAGAGCAAACCGGACGCCGCCCATCCGCCGTGGATGCCCGTCGCGATGGCCGAACTCGGCATCCGCCGCCACCCACCCGGCAGCATCAACCCGCGCATCGTCGAATACAACAACCAGACGAACCTGGTCGGCTACGACGACAAGATTTCCTGGTGTTCGTCGTTCGTCAACTGGTGCATGAAGCACGCCGGCATTCGCGGCACGGGCTCCGCGCTCGCGCGTTCGTGGCTCGAATGGGGCCGCCCGTTGGAACGCCCCGTCTACGGCTGCATCGCGATCCTGACCCGCGACGACCCCACGAGCTGGAAAGGGCATGTCGGTTTCTACCTGCGTCACGACGATGAACAGGTGTATCTCTTCGGCGGCAACCAGCTGGAAGAAGTCCGTGAACTCGCGTACCCGTTGAACGAAGTGATCGGCTACCGCTGGCCCGACGCCGGATGATCACATCGCTGCAGCACACCCAACAACATTGGGTCCAAGCATTTGGCAACGCCATCTTGAAAGACTCGGCGCTAAAACTCACGAAGCCACGTGTTCCGTCGTTTCGGGAGGTTACCCCGTGCTCGCTTGTCACGCATGTCGGAACGATGCTCGCGATGACCATGTTTTGGTCAGGTCTTGCAAGCGCAGCACCGCAGTCCACTCTACGCCTTGCATTGCCTGGGGGAGCAGCAGTGATCTATAGCAATGCTGCGAACCCTCAGGCACCTTTGTCCAACCGATCTTGGAAGCGCGCGGTATTTGTGTTCCCGGATGGAACGACGTTCGGTCTGTTGCCGCGTACCGGCCAAACGAATACGGAAGGTACCGAGATTGAGCCGCCGAAGACCGCTGACATTTCGCCGTCCGGGCAATATGTTGTCATCGGGCGAGTGGAGACTGGAACAGTATGGCAAGGGCAAGGGAAACCCGAATCTGTCCTGAGCCGGGAATATTGCCCAGTCGTCGAGGTACGCACAGGGTGCATTACCTCAGATCAAACGGGTGAAATTTGCGGGCAAGGTTGGACTGCTGGTCAGCCTGCCCAATGGGGAACGGACGAGCAAACTTCCACGATGCTGAAGAGCGATCGTCCATCGGCAAGTAACGTCCTCCGCTACATCGAAGCAGGGCATCCGGCGGATTGGGTTCTTCGCGACGATTCTGGGGCCGACAATGTGCTTCGTTGTGACCCGTTATCGTCGAGTAACCGTGCATCCTATCGAAAGATAGCAGCAGCTTTGCGCACGAAAAGTGCAACGAGTGATGCACGTTTGATCGAAGCGGCGCTTTCGAAAGGCCTCGGCGGCTCTCTTGATACGCGAGAGTCGAAAGACGCGGATGCCGAACGCCGGACCGCTATCGTATCGGTCGCAAAAGCGACTCTGTTCACAGCCCCCGACGACGCGACCGCCAGTCGAGCCTATCTCGTCCAGAATGATGTCGTAACCGTACTGAAGCAATCTCCGGCTGGGTGTGCCTATGTGGACTACGTTAGCGCATCCGGTAAGCATGTGCTTCGTTGGATCAAAGCCGATCAGATCTCGATCAAGCAATGATGCAAGTTGCCACGCCCCGCTCGAGAATATGAGCTTCATTCAAGACTGTCGAAGTGAAATTTCGAACGGGTTGGAGCATTGAGCAGTTTCGGGAGCAGGTGTATCGCCTCAGTGGCAATCAACGGGAAGAAATACGCGAACTCGGCTACCCGTTGAACGAAGTGATCGGCTATCGTTGGCCCGACGCCGCATGACCACATAGCAACAGCACACGCAATACCACAAACATGACGAAACCAGCCGCTGCTAACCTGTCACACAACCGCATCAACCAGCAGCCGCGAGCATCCGCACCCACAAGGAGCCTGCAGTGCAAACCGGTCATCTCCGCCTCTACGCCGATACGCAATACGCGAGCCCTTACGCAATGTCGGTCTTCGTCGCGCTCGAGGAAAAAGCGCTGCCTTACGAACTGGTGACCGTCGATCTCGGCAACCGCGCGCATTTCGCGCCCGACTACGCGGCGACGTCGCTGACGCAACGCGTGCCGACGCTCGTGCACGACGATTTCGCGCTGTCGGAATCGTCGGCGATTACCGAGTATCTCGACGAGACCTTCCCGGGCACGCGGCTCTATCCGGTCGAGCCGCGCCAGCGCGCACGCGCACGACAGGTGCAGGCGTGGCTGCGCAGCGACCTGATGCCGGTTCGGACGGAGCGGTCGACCGAAGTGCTGTTCTACGGGCCGTCGAGCGAGCCGCTGTCGAGCTTGGCGCAGGCCGCCGCACAGAAGCTGTTCGCGGCTGCCGACAAGCTGCTCGCGCCGGGCGCGGCCAACCTGTTCGGCGAGTGGAGCATTGCCGATGTCGATCTGGCGGTGATGCTGAACCGTCTGGTGCTGAATGACGATCCGGTGCCGCAGCGCCTCGCCGACTATGCGCGTGCGCAGTGGGAGCGGGCGTCGGTGCAGCGCTGGGTGAAGCTGAAGCGGCCGCCGCTGTAAATCGCGGGGGCAGGGGGCGGCGGCGCGGTCGTTTGCGCCGCACGCCGATGCGTCGTATCGCGGTCCGCCCAGCCCACGTCGGGAGGCAGCATACCCGCGTGATGTCATTCCGCCCACCGACTCTGAGTGGGAGTGATTCCCGATGAAGAAAATATGTTTGGCTGTCGTGGTCATGGCCGCTTACAGCATCGGATGGGCGGCATCTCCGGGTGAGAGCTTGGTTAAAAGCTGCCTTCTGGCGCAGTCCGTTTCTCAGTCCGTCGCGATCGAGGGCATCAACACGCACGAGGTGTCACAAGAGGACGCCTACGCAGCCGGCTATAACGCAAGCTATCTCGTCAAACATGACCGTGTCGACGTCGGCTACGCGGAAGGGAAGTCGACGCAGGCGTTGATCTATTCTGGAAAACTCTACCGATTGCCCACTGCCATGCCCATTGGAAATAATGGCGGAATCAAGCCAGCGGCATTCAATCCCGCGCTGGCAGAGTGGAGCATCGCAAGAGAAGGCCGTCAGCGTTATCTATGTGTGAGCTTCAATTTTGACGGGCTTGGGAGAAGTGGGTCATTCCAGAATGTTCGTGGTGGATATCTCCTGGATTCGGTGAGTAGAGTGTTGTATTTCTTTGTTCGCAATGTGGATGGGTAATTTTTGTATTTTCCTTGGAGGAGAGATGAGGTTTTTGATTGTTTTTATTCTTTTCTTCGGGATTGGAAAGGTTTTTGCAGAGGATAAGTCGTCTTCCCAGTCTCTATCGGTTGTGTCGGGCGGAAAGACGCTTGTCTTTGTTTGTGATCGTGCACGATCGGAAGTCATGGTGTTTGATGGTGATGGAGCGGGAAAAGCGAGCGATTTGGTAGCGAATCAAAAATTGGATGATTCGGATAGTTGCAGTGGCGGTCTGTGGCTTGTGAACGAGCTAACCGGCACTGATACGAAGTTGGTCATGGTAAATCTCGGTAGGTCGGGGGTTAACGCCAAAATGAACGTTTATGCGGTTCGAGGCGGGGACGTGAAGTTTTCAGGGTATTTGCCGGTGGGAGCAGATTATGTGGGAGGGAGCCGGTATTCCTACGATTTTGACCAGGCAGATGGTCGGTGGCGGGATTTTTATGAGGTGTCTGACGGAAAAATCCGCTTGTCGAAAGAAATCTGGCTTGTGCAGTCTGGTGGGGTGTGTGTTGACAAAGCAGGAGGCGTAATGGATGGAGCGGAGTGTAAGGGGAAGACGATGCACGCCAGCGAAAATAGGCCGTTATGTGTCCTTTATGAAGGGCGAAATGGAAAAATTGCTCCAATTGAAGCGTGTTCACAGTTGATCGATCGCCCATGAGCGTGCCATTCCGCATGCACCCATAATTGGCATGCTAGAGTAGATCGGCTTTCCCCCTTTACCCCAATCCTCTCGAACCGCCATGAGCTATCTTCCCCAACTCGCCGCAGTCGGCGGCGTGATGTTGCTGGCGTGCGTCAGCCCCGGCCCCGACCTGATCGCCGTTTCGTCCCACGCACTCGGCAATCGCCGAGCGGGCCTACTGGCCGCGCTGGGCATCGCGTCGTCGCATGCGGTCTGGGCAGCGATGGCGATTTTCGGGCTCGGGCTGATCGTCGCGAAGCTTGCGTGGCTGTACGAGGCGATTCGCATCGCCGGTGCCGCGTACCTGATCTATCTGGGCATCAAGACGCTGTCGGGCCTGCGCCAGTCGGCACAGCAGGCTGAAGCCGCGAGCCAGCCGGTCATTCGCGGCGGCGTGCACGCCTACCGGAAAGGGCTGCTGGTCGGCCTGACCAACCCGAAAGCCGCGGCGTTCTTCGGCAGCCTGTTCGTCACGCTGCTGCCCGCGCATGCGCCGGCATGGGTGCATGGCGCGACGCTGGCCGTGGTCGTCGCCGTATCGGTGACGTGGTTCTGCACGATCGCCGTGCTGTTCTCGACGAACCGTGTGCAGACGGGCTACGCGAAACTGCGCAAGCCGATCGACGCGGTGATGGGGACGATCCTGCTGGGGCTCGGCGCAAAGCTGGCACTCGACCGATAACGCTGTAATGAATGTGCTTGGCCCGATCCTCATCGGGCTCCTGCTGGCTGCCGGCGTGTTCGTTTCGATCCGGTTCTGGCACAAGCCGATCACGCGTATCGCCACCGTTATCGCAGGGCTGGGCATTGCGTGGGCGGCGGTTTATCTGATCGCGTTGTCGTCGGTTCAATGTCTGGGATCGTGTGGGTGAAGAGCGGGGCGCCGGCAAGTGTGAACAGCCGACCGGCCCAGCCAATGACGATCACTCCCCAGCCGCTGCCTCGATCGCGTCCGTGTCCCACTTCCCGCGTCGCGTGGCCTCGGCCAGCATACCCAGCGTCAGCGGGTAGCGCTTTGGCGGTCGGAGCCGCTTCACGAATAGCCCAATGAGTGACGACAGCAGTTCCTGACCTTCCGGGCCAAAGTAGCGTCGGTACGGGAACCCTTCGGCGTCGACGTTGAATGTCTCGGCCCACTTGTCGATGAACTCGACCCCGTCGAGGCCAGTGACGCCGAGATCCTCCTCAAGCCGTGATTCGGGCTGAAGGTTCAGCTTGCCGCCGAACAACGGCCGGCCAAGCTCCTGACGGGTAAAGGCTTCGAAACGTTCCCAGGTATCGTCTTTCATGGCTCAGAGCACTCGATCTTCGGGCTTCACGAGCCGGTTGCAGGTCGTCACGGTGTTGCGCATGATCAGGAAGGCATCGCGAGCCAGAAACACCTCGCCTACGACGGGAATCGTCCGGCCGACCCATGCGCCGAGGCGGTGGGTGAAGGCGATCCGAATACCGGACAACCCCACGCCCATGATCATCGGCAGGCGAAACGGTCGTGTCTGCGGGAACGGCTTGCGGGCCGCAAGCGAGGCGACGGAGGTGCCCGGTGTAGCCCCGGCGGACTTGCCGGGGACAGGGACGTCAGCCTGACCGAGCAGCATTGCCGACGCGGCTGCCAGATCGTCCAGGCCCAGCTGCTTGCGCGTCTCGTCGAACGTCACCAGGGCAAAGACGTCGACGGGCCGTAGATTCTGCTAAGTGCCGTAGGTGTACCGGTTTTCACTCATTCATTGTTCTCCTGATCCGGCAAGGGCGCTGCTCTCTCAGCGTGTGCCTCTTGCGAGGGCGATACTTTAACGCATCGCCTGCAACAGCCCGGCCGGCGCCATATCGTGATCCCGCTCAGTTCTTCGCCACAGCCTCCACCTCCGGCCCACCCGCCGCCTCATTCCTGCTCCACCCACCCCCAAGCGACCGATACAGCGCCACCGCCGCCAGCGCATGCTCGCGCTTGACCTGATTCAGCGAATCCGAATCCCGCAGATACACCTCCTGCGCGGACAGCACATCCAGAAAATCCGTCGCGCCACCCTTGTAGAGCTGATTCGCCAACCCGAGCGCCTTGTCCGACGCAGCAAGCGCGCTACCCAGCTTCCGCGTCGCCTCATCGGAACTGACGAGATTCGCGCGCGCGTCCTCGACTTCGCGCAGCGCTTGCAGCATCGTCTGCCGTAACCCGAGTTCCGACTCCCGCATCCGGCTTTCGCTCTGCGAGATATCGGCGGTAATTCGCCCCGCGTTGAAGATCGGGCTCGTCGCACTCAACGCCGCGCTGAACAGGTTATCGGTCAACGTCGGCAACCCAAGATACGAAGCCGCCAGAATCCCGTCCGTCAGGTTCAACGAGAACTTCGGATACCGCTCGGCCTTCGCCACGCCCACTTGCGCCGCACGCCGCTCGACTTGCGCATAAGCCGTCAGCACATCGGGCCGCCGTAACAACGCCTGCGAGGGCAGTGTTCCCGGCGCGCCAACCGGCGGCGCCGGAATCTCCCCGGCCTGCGCCAGCAAGAGCCGATCGACCGATTCCGGCGTGCGCCCCGAATACACGGCGATCAGATTGAGCTGATGCGCAATCTGCGCCTGCGTCGGCGGAATCCGCGCTTCGAGCGCGTCGAGCTGGTTCTGCGCACGCGTGACGTCAAGCTCAGTCGACAGCCCGAACGCCTGCCGCTTGCGCGTGAGTTCGAGCGCATGCTGCCGGATCTTGGCGTTGTCCTGCAGGATCTTCAATTCCTGCTGCGCCCAGCGCAGATCGACATACGCGGAAGCCGCATCCGCCGCGAGCGCGAGACGCATCGCATCTTCCGCATGCTTCTGCCCGACGAGCTCGGCCTGCGCGGCGAGCAGATCGAGCCGTTCGCCGCCGAACACGTCGGGCGACCAGCTCAGCGCGAGTCCCGCACCGGCCTGTCGCACATAGCCAAGCGGTGGCGGCGTGTTCTGGCGCGCGTCGGCCGCATGCGCGGTCGCGTCGAGTTCGGGCAGCAGCACCGCGCGCTTCTGCACGGTCAGCGCCTGCGCCTGCTTCACGCGTTCGGCGGCTGCCTGCAGATCGAGGTTGCCGTCGAGCACGGTGGCGATCAGCCGGTCGAGCACGGGATCGTGGAATTGCGCCCACCACGCGGCGGCGTCGATGTCCGCGCGCGGCACATCGGTATCCCAACCATCCGGCGCGAGCGTGCGAACCGAATCCTGAAGCGCCGGATGCTGCGCGGGCTGCACCGCGCATCCTGCGGCGAGTGCGCTGACGGCGAGGGCGACGAGAAATTTTTTCATGATGGCGATGACCTCAACCTCAGTGCGCGTCCGGCGGCGGCGCGTTCAGGGAAATGGGTTTGGAGAAGACGACAGCGAGCAGCGCGACGACGAAGCACAGCGACAACGCGTAGTACGCATCCGCATAGGTAAGCGTCAACGCTTCGCGATAGATCAGGTGGTGCAGGTTCGCGAGCCCGGCTTGCGCGGTATCCAGCGTATTGCCGGCCACCGACGACCAGTACGCGGCCTGGCGATCGAGCAGCGATGCGATCTGCGGCTGGCCGGCGCTCACGTGCTCGTTCAGACGCAGGTAATGAAAATTCAGCCGGTCGTTGAGCATCGTCGCGCTCACCGCGATGCCGATTGCCCCGCCGAGATTGCGCATCAGGTTGAACAGGCCGCTGGCCGATTTCAGGCGCGACTGCGGCAGCGAGCCGAGCGCCATCGTCACGATCGGCGGCACGCTGAACTGCTGGCCGATGCCACGCAGCGCCTGCGGCAGCAGCAGTTCGCGCCAGCCCCAGTCGTGCGTGATGGGCGTGTACAGGTAGCAGCCGAGGCCGAAGCAGATCAGCCCGAACACGAGCAGCGCGCGCAGGCTGAAATAGCGCGCGGCGAACGCATACGCACCGAGCGCGACCAGCTGGAACGCGCCGACCGACAGCAGCGCCATGCCGATCTGCAGCGAGCTGAACGCGCGCACCTGCGCAAGAAACAGCGGCGTCAGGAACACGGTCACGAAGATCCCGATGCCGGTCACGAACGACAGCAGGCTGCCGATCCCGAAGTTGCGCACGGCGAGCGCGCGCAGGTCGACGACCGGATCCTTCGCGGTCAGCGCATGCACGATGAACAGGAAACCGCAGATGCCGGATATCCACGCGCAGATCACGATCACGTCGTCGCCGAACCAGTTCTTGCGCGGGCCTTCCTCCAGCACGTATTCGAGGCAGCCGAGGAAGCCCGACATCAGCACGATGCCGAGATAGTCGCCGCGCTTGATGAGGCTGAGGTCGGGTTCGTCGATGTGCACGTAGCGCGGCACGAGTGCGGCCACCGCGATGCCCGGCACGAGGTTCAGGTAGAACAGCCAGTGCCACGACCATTGATCGGTGATCCAGCCGCCGATCACGGGGCCGATCGCCGGCGCGAGCGATGCGAGCGCGCCGATAGTCGTCGACGCGATCAGCCGCTGCTTGCCGGGGAACAGCACGAACGCGGTGGTGAACACGGTCGGGATCATCGCGGCGCCGAGCGCGCCCTGCAGCCCGCGAAACAGGATCATCGAGTTGATGTCCCACGCGAGCCCGCACAGCATGCTCGTGATCGTGAAGCCGACGGCCGACGCGACGAACAGCCAGCGCGTCGACATCACCTTCGACAGCCAGCCGGACATCGGGATCACGATGATCTCGGCGATCAGGTAGGCGGTCTGCACCCACGACAATTCATCCTGGCTGGCAGAGAGGCCGCCGCCGATGTCGCGCAGCGACGACGCGACGATCTGGATGTCGAGCGTCGCCATGAAGAAGCCGACGCACATCAGCGCGAACGCGAATACGCGCTGCTTCGTCGGTTGCGACGCCGGGTCGCCGGAAAACGCGGTGGTCATCGTCGTCTCCCGTTCAGCTCGCGCGGCCGGTATGCACGGTCACGACGGCGGACAGGCCGGGGCGCAGCACATGGTCGAGGCCCGGCTGCGGATCGAGATGCACACGCACGGGCACGCGCTGGACGATCTTCGTGAAGTTGCCGGTCGCGTTCTCGGGCGGCAGCACGCTGAAGGTCGCGCCCGTGGCGGGCGCGAGGCTGTCGACGCGACCGTGCAGGCGCGTGCTCGACGCATCGAGCGACACGTCGACGCGATCGCCCGCGTGCATCTTGCGCAACTGGTCTTCCTTGAAGTTCGCGTCGATCCATAGCCCGGAAGCCGGCACGACCGTCAGCAGCGGCACGCCGACGTTCGCGAGCATCCCGACGCGGCCCGTGCGGTTGCCGACGTAGCCGTCGACCGGCGAGCGGATCGTCGTGTATTCGACGTTGAGCGCGGCGACGCGCTGCGCGGCAAGTGCGGTGTTCACGCGGGCTTGCGCATCGGCGAGCTGCGCGCCGAGCACGTCGAGCTGCCGCTTCGACGCGAGCAGCGCGGCGTCGCTGCGCTCGACGGCGGCGCCGGCCTTCGAGTAATCGGCGTCCGCGCGTTCGACGATCTGGTTCGACACGGCGTCGGATTTCACGAGCTCGCGGTAGCGCACGCGATCCGATGCGGCACGCGTGAGCTCGGCCGACGACGCGTTCTTGTCGGCTGCCTGCTGGCCGATCACCGCGTATTGCAACTGCTGCTTCGCCGCGAGTTCGGTCACGGCGGAGCGCGCGCTGTCGACTTCGGCGCTGGCCTGCGCGAGCTTCGCGTCGTAGTCGCGCGCATCGACCTGCACGAGCACGTCGCCGGCCTTCACGCGCTGGTTGTCGGTCACGAGGATCTTGTCGACGAAGCCGTTGACCTTCGGCGCGAGCACCGTCACGTCGCCGCCGACATACGCATCGTCGGTGCTCTCCTGGAAACGCAGCACGAACAGCCAGTCAAGCGCGGCGGCGGCAACGACGATGACGACGGCACCCACCGCGATGCGCATCCACGGCACGCGGCGCTGTTGCTTCGCGGGCCGGTCGAGTGTGGCTGCTTCACGGGATGAGGCAGCGGCTTGGGTCGTTTCCATCGATTCACCTATGTATATGCACTTATCAAGTCGATCGACGAAGTGTCGTCGATCGGGGAAGGGGCTAGCGTTCCGGCAGGTTGTGCGTGATCCGAAACAATTCGTCTCTCAGGCGGGCCGCCTGCGTCGGCCCGAACCGCTGCTCGAACGCTTCCTGCGCGGCGAGCCAGTGCACCTGCGCGTCGGCGACCTTCGTTTCACCGTGCGCGGTCAGCGCGAACGTCTGGCGGCGGCACGGCGGCTCGATCCGGCCCGCCACCAGCGCCGCGCCGACGAGCGGCTTGAGCGCGCGCAGCAGCGCGGTGCGTTCGATCACCAGCACGGCCGACAGCGTCGCCATCGTCAGGCCCGGCCGGTCGCGCAGCAGCGCGAGAATGCTGTATTGCGACGGCGTCACGCCCGCCCGCGACAGATACCGCTCGTAGAACTGCGAGATCCGGCGGGCGGCTTGCCGGACCGCGAAGCAATCGTCATCGGTGAGCGTCGTCTTGTGCATGTACACATGTTAGGGGGCAATACGGCGCGAAGCGAGCGGCGGGGCGGGATCAGATTGTTGTCATGGCTGTACCAATCGGCGTCAGGCCGCCGCCGGCACGATCCAGCCTTCGCGGTCGCAGTAGGCGGCCGTGTAGTCGATGAACGCCTTGACCTTCGCGGGCAGCAGCACGCGGTTCGCGTAGGCGAGCTTGATCTCGACGAACGCGTCGACGAGATCGGCGTTCGGCAGCAACTGCACGAGCGCGCCCGATGCGAGTTCGGCCTGAACGAGCGTTTTCGGCACGACGCCGATCCCGAAGTCGTGCATCACCATCTCGCGATTGAAGACGGGGCTGTTCGACGAGATGTCGAAGCGAAACGGCACGGTCAGCAGGTCGCCATCGACGCGGAACGACAGCGCGGGCCGGCGCAGCGACGGCGACATCGGCACGAACGGATGGTCGGCGAGATCGGCTGGCGCGGCCGGGTGCGGATGGGTGCGCAGGTAGGCGGGCGTCGCGACGATCACGAGCGGGATCCGCTCGACCAGCCGCACGACGGTCGATTCGTTCGTCAGCATGTACGGCACGACGATGGCGATGTCGTAGCCTTCGCCGACGAGATCGATGGGCCGCTCGGTCAGCGTCACGTCGAGGCGCACCTTCGGGTGCGCGGCCTTGAAGCCGGCGATCAGCGGCACCAGCCGGTTCAGCGTGGCCGTCGTGTGCGCGACGAGCCGCAGCAGGCCTTCGGGCTCGCGTGTCGGCGCCTGCGCTTCCGCTTCGAGCGAGTCGAGTTCGTCGAGCACGGCCGCGCAGCGCTCGTAGATGCGCTCGGCCGTTTCGGTCAACGACACCTGGCGCGTGGTCCGGTGCAGCAGCCGGCTGCCGAAACGCGCTTCCAGATCCGCGACCGCACGCGACACGACAGGCCGCGCGAGGCCGTGCATGTCGGCGGCGCGCGTGAAGCTGCGCATCTCCACCACCGACCGGAAAATCCGCAGCTTGTCGATGTAGTCCATGTCCGTCTCCTTGACGCGAGGGCCGGCCACCGGCCTTGTTACGGCGGAGTGTACATTGACTTTATGCATATGCACATATAAATTGCCAAGCATGAACGACACTTCGATTGCCCAGGCGTGCAACTGCCTCGCGCTGCGTCAGGCGGCGCGCTTCGTCACGCAACTGTACGAACGCCATCTGGCTCCGGTTGGCGTCACGCCCGCCCAGTTCTCGATCATGGCGAACCTGACGCGCACGCCCGGCCTGCTGATGAGCGAACTCGCCGATGCGCTCGTGATGGATCGCACGACGCTGCTGCGCGCACTGAAGCCGCTGCAGCGCGACGGCTTCGTCGCGACGGCCGCGTCCGAGCATGATGCGCGCGCGCATGCGCTGAGCCTCACGAAGCTGGGCGAGCGCACGTTCGCGCAGGCGTTGGTCGCATGGCAGGCCGCGCAGGACGAATTCGAGACGCAGTTCGGCCGCGACCGCGCGAAGGCGTTGCGCGACGAACTGTTCAGTGTGACCGCGGAACGCTAGACGGCGCGGCGGCAAACTGGAGCGGAATTCGAGCCATTGCCCACTTCGGTGGCGCTCAAGAGCGGAAATTGGTTTTTGAAAATGTCCGGATCGATGGCGATCTGGACAGTTTTTATTTCCAGTTGTAGAGTCCCCTGACGGATTTCACGGGCCGGCGCCGCCGGCACGCGTCAGAGGAGCCACCGATGCTGCAGTTGAGTGACCGCGACAGCGCGATGCTGCGCGGGGATTTCGGCGAGGGCGTCGCGCGCGCGATGCGGATCGTCGCGCGCACGGCGCAAGTGATGTCCGCGCCGCACCTGATCGACATCACGTCCGCGCATATCGACGGCTGTCTGTACCACGGCCAGACCAGCCTCGACTTCGTCGAGTATTTCGTCGACACCGGCGCGAAGGTCGCGGTACCGACCACGCTGAACGTCGGGTCGCTCGACCTGATCCATCCCGAGCTGTACCACGGCGACCGCACGATCCAGCGCGACGCGCAGCGCCTGATGGATGCGCATCTGCAGCTCGGCTGCGAATCGAGCTTCACGTGCGCGCCGTACCAGCTGAAGAACCGTCCCGCGAAAGGCGAGCAGATCGCCTGGGCCGAATCGAACGCGATCGTGTTCGCGAACTCGGTGCTCGGCGCGCGGACGAGCCGGTACGGCGATTTTCTTGACCTGGCCGCGGCGATCACCGGGCGTGCACCGTATGCGGGGCTGCATGTCGAAGCGAACCGTGCCGCACGGATTGTGTTCAACGCGCCGGACTTCAGCCACCTGCCGTCGCGCGACATCTATTTCGCCGCGCTTGGGCTGCTGATCGGCAGGATCGCGGGCGCGGTCGTGCCGGCGATCGTCGGGCTGCCGGCGGACACCACCGAAGACGAACTCAAGGCGCTGGGCGCGGCCGCCGCGTCGAGCGGTGCCGTCGCGTTGTTCCATGCGGTCGGCGTGACCCCCGAGGCGCCCACGCTCGATGCCGCGTTGCACGGGCAAGCGGCGCAACGCACGGTCGACGTCACGATGGCCGATCTCGACGCGATTCGTCACACGCTGAACCACGGCGCGGCCGGCGACGCGCTCGTCGCGGTGGCGCTCGGCACGCCGCATTTCTCGCTGGCCGAATTTCGCACGCTCGATACCTTGCTCGATGCATTCGACGGCAAGCCGGCCTGCGATTTCTACGTGAACACGAGCCGGTTCATCCTGTGGGAACTGGAGGAGGCCGGCCTCGCGGAGAAATTCGCTGCGCGCGGCATTCAGATCGTCGTCGATACCTGTACGTACATCACGCCGGTGATGAAGCAACTGTCGGGGCTCGTGATGACCAATTCGGGGAAATGGGCGTCGTATGCGCCCGCGAACATCGGCGTGACGGTCGCGTACGGCAGCATGCGCGAATGCGTGCGTTCGGCATATGAAGGAAAGGTGCGATTCGATGACTGAAGCGACGGGCAAGCTGTTGACGGGCGATACGCTCGTGCCGGGCAGCGCATGCGCGCGGCCGTTCGTGCTCGACAAGCCGCTCAGCTTCTGGGGCGGTTACGACTCCGGCGCGGGAAAGATCGTCGATCGCGGACATCCGCAGGCCGGCGCGAGCCTCGCCGGCAAGGTGATGGTGATGCCGCACGCGAAGGGCTCGAGCTCGAGCAGCAGCGTGCTTGCGGAAGCCGTGCGCAACGGCACGGGGCCGGTCGGGATCGTGCTGAAGGAGCGCGACCTGATCATCTCGATCGGCGCGATCGTGGCCGCCGAACTGTATGCGATCGCGGTGCCGGTGGTGTGCGTGACCGATGACGTGTACGACGCGATCGTCGCCGCGGCCGGCGACGTGCGGATCGAAGCGGCCGAGGGTGACGGCGGTGCGAGGATTTGCGTCGGCCACTGACGCGTTGCGTGCTTGTCGAGTCAGATGATGTGAACGTGCGGTGTATCTTCGTTCGCGAGCGACAGCGCGTGTCTTGCGGCATTCATTTCGCGCTTGCCGCCGGGCTGCCTGAGTCGCCGGATCTCGGGCCATATGACGATGCCGAACACGGTACGCAGGATCGTGCTCAGCGCGAAGAAACTGACCCCGGCCACACCGAACCACACGGACGCGTCCAGCGCCCCCTCCGTGCTACGTCTCAACGCGGACACCATGACGATCGTGAGGGGCATGGCGATCATCGAGACGACATCGATGCGGGCTGCGGCACCTTTCGCTGTGCGAACGAGATACACCGAGCCGTCGGTTACGTTCCGGATACCGAAGATGGCACGGCGATCCTGACTTTGGGCGTACGCGACATCCAGCCGGTCGCCCGCGACGACGAACAGGCTGTGCGTGCTGTTCGTCCTGAGCGTGAGCGGCGCGTCGAACGTGTCGAGCTGCAGCGTGATTTCCTGGACGCTTTGCGTGGACGGGCCCAGGTTGACGCTCCAGAACTTCGTACCGATCCTCTTCTGGCTCACGGACGTCACGCAGCCGGATGCGATCTGCATGGTGCGATCGCTCATGCGTTGCTCCGTTATGGGGCGGGAGAGTGCGCCGGTGGGCGCCGCTTGGGCGTGGGAATGATCATACCGATGAAGTCGCGGGCGGGGGCGTCGTGCCGTTCGCGGTTTCCCCATTACTCGCGTGCGGCACCCGCGGCGGCCTCCCGGTAAGCGCTCGGCGTCTGCCCGGCCCAGCGCCGGAACGCGCGCGTGAAATTCGCCGGATCGGTGAATTGCAGCCGCTCGGCGATGGTTTTCAGGTCGAGATCCGACGCGGCGAGCAACTGCTTCGCGTCGCGAAACCGCGCTTCGTCGAGCAATTGCCGATAGCCCGAACCGGCTTCCTCCAGCCGGCGCCGCAGCGTGCGCGTCGACACGAGCAGCGCATCGGCGAGCGTCTCCGGCCCCGGGTAGGCGCCGGCCCCGCGTGCCAGCTCCGCGCGCACGCGTTCGACGAGATCGCCTTCCTCCTGGCGCACCTGCGCATACTCGCGCTCCACCTGCACGAGCGCCTGCCGGTGCGCGACTTCGTCGGCGAGCGGCAGCGGCCAATCGAGCACGTCGCGCGCGATCCACAGCGCGTTGGCGGCGCAGCCGAATTCGACCGGCGGCAACTGGCCGCGATAGCGGGCGAAATAGGGCGGCTCCGGCCACGCGAATTGCAGCTTGATCGGCGGCGACGCGCGCCCGGCCCATTGCGAGATGTTCTGCGCGAGCCCGGTCAACACGAACTCGAACATCACGTGATGCTGCAGCACGGGGCTGGCCTGCACGCCGTGCAGTTCGAGCGTCGCGCCGCGTGCGTCTTCCTCGTAGGTCAGCCGATATTGGCGGTTGCGCATCCGGAAGTAGCGCTGCGTGACGGACAGCGCCTCGCGGATGTCCCGCGCGGTCAGCGTCGCGTAGCCGAGAAAGCCGTGCACGGTCGGCTTCAACAGCAGCCCGAACGCGAGCCCGATGCCCGGATCGCCGCCGATCTCGATCGCATTGAGCACGAGCCGCCCCCATTGCGAAGGCGCGACGCGCGCGTCCGGTTCGGCCAGCACCGCGTCGCGCAGGCCCGTGCCGGCGCGCACGGCGGCCAGGTCGACGCCGCGCGCGGCCAGCGCCTGCAGCAGCAGGCGCGTATAGGCGACCGGAATCGTCGGCCGGCGCAGCCCGAGGCGGTCCTTGGCGAGAGGGGAAGTCATGTCGTTTTGGCCGGAAATGACAAGCATTATGGCTGTTTGCCCCCTCACGTTCAAGGCGGCGCGCGCCTACGATGTCACGCATCGCTCATTGGCACGCATTGGCACGAACATCATGACCACGACCTTTCCCCATCTGCTCGCCCCGCTCGATCTCGGCTTCACGACGCTGAAGAACCGCGTGCTGATGGGCTCGATGCACACGGGCCTCGAGGACAGCCGCAAGACGCTGCCGCGGCTCGCCGAATATTTCGCCGAACGCGCCCGCGGCGGCGTCGGCCTGATCGTGACGGGCGGCTTCGCGCCGAACGTGGCCGGCTGGACCAAGCCGTTCGGCGGCACGCTGATGACGTCGGCCGCCGCGCGGCGGCATCGTCAGATCACGGAGGCCGTGCACGCGGAAGACGGCAAGATCGCGCTGCAGATCCTGCATACGGGCCGCTACGGTTATCACCCGTTCGCGGTCGCGCCGTCGAAGATCAAGTCGCCGATCTCGCCGTTCGCGCCGCACGAACTGAGCGCGGGCGGCGTCGAGCGGCAGATCCGCGCGTTCGTCCGCTGCGCGAAGCTCGCGCGTGAGGCCGGGTATGACGGCGTCGAGATCATGGGCTCCGAGGGCTACCTGATCAACCAGTTCATCTCGATGCATACGAACAAGCGCACCGACCAGTGGGGCGGTTCGTACGAGAACCGCATCCGGCTGCCGATCGAGATCATCGAGCGCACGCGCGAAGCGGTCGGCCGCGACTTCATCCTGATCTACCGGCTGTCGATGCTCGACCTGATTCCGGACGGCAGCGACTGGAGCGAAACCGTGCAGCTCGCGAAGGCCGTCGAGCGCGCGGGCGCAACGATCATCAACACGGGGATCGGCTGGCACGAGGCGCGCGTGCCGACGATCGCGACGTCGGTGCCGCGCGGCGCGTTCGCGTGGGTGACGAAGAAGATGAAGGGCGAGGTCGGCATTCCGCTCGTGACCACCAACCGGATCAACCGTCCCGAAGTGGCCGAGCAGATCCTCGCGGACGGCTGCGCGGACATGGTGTCGATGGCGCGCCCGCTGCTCGCGGATGCGGAGTTCGTGGTCAAGGCCGCGCAGGGCCGTGCCGACGAGATCAATACCTGTATCGGCTGCAACCAGGCGTGTCTCGATCATGCGTTCAAGAACAAGATCGCGTCGTGCCTGCTGAATCCGCGCGCATGCCACGAGACGGAGCTGAAATACACGCCCGCCGCGCAACCGAAGCGCATCGCGGTGGTCGGCGCGGGGCCGGCCGGGCTCGCATGCTCGACCGTGCTCGCGCAGCGCGGCCATCAGGTCGACCTGTTCGACGGTGCGGCCGAGATCGGCGGCCAGTTCAACATGGCGAAGCGGATTCCGGGCAAGGAAGAGTTTCACGAAGCGCTGAGCTACTTCGGCCGCCAGGTCGAGCTGACCGGCGTGAACCTGCACCTGAACCGCCGCGTCGACGCGAGCGACCTGATCGCGGGCAGCTACGACGAGATCGTGCTCGCGACCGGCGTCGCGCCGCGCGACCCGAAGATTCCGGGGCAGGACGGGCCGAACGTGCTCAGCTACATCGACGTGCTCGCGGGCAGGCAGCCGGTCGGCCGGCGTGTCGTGGTGGTCGGCGCGGGCGGGATCGGCTTCGATGTCGCCGAGTATCTGGTGCAGGAGGGTGAATCGCCGGCGCTCGATCTGGACGAGTGGAAGGCCGAGTGGGGCGTGACCGACCCGGCCGCGACGCGTGGCGGCGTGACGCGTGCGCAGGTGACGGCGCCGGCGCGAGACGTGACGCTGCTGCAGCGCAAGGCCGCGCCGCTCGGCAAGGGGCTCGGCAAGACGACCGGCTGGATTCACCGCGCGACGCTGAAGATGAAGCAGGTGAAGATGATCGGCGGCGTGAACTATGAACTGATCGACGCGCGCGGCTTGCACGTGTCGTACGGCGAGCAGCGTACCGATCACGAGCTGATCGAGGCCGACACGATCGTGCTCTGCACGGGGCAGGAGCCGCAGCGCGCGCTGCTCGCGCCGCTGCAGGCGGCCGGGCGCTCGGTGCACCTGATCGGCGGCGCGGAACTGGCCGCCGAACTCGACGCGAAGCGCGCGATCGATCAGGGCTCACGGCTCGCGGCGCGGTTGTAACGGGTGGCTGCTGCGGCGTTCGTGACGATGTTCGTCGCTTGACGGCGCGACGAACCACAATTTGCCATCTGATCCGCCGGTCCGCCGGTCCGCCGGTCCGCCGATACGCCGATACGCCGATACGCCGATACGCCGATACGCCGATACGCCGATACGCCGATACGCCGATACGCCGATACGCCGATACGCCGATACGCCGATACGCCGATGCGCCGATGCGCCGATACGCCGATACGCGCGCGCATGTGGCCAATGTAGCGGGTGTCCCGCGCCACCACGCAACGTGGCGGCACGATCCCGGCAAGCGCGAGCGGCCGGCGTCGGCGCCGTTCAGGCCGCTTCGGCCCGTTCTTCCTCTTCCGCGTCGAGCATTGCCTTGACGATCAGGTAGATGGCCGGCAGGTCGTCATCGTCGCGGCGCCAGTCGACCGGCTCCTCGACGTCCGCGGCGACCAGGCGGCTGTCGCGCAGCCGGATGAACGCGTCGACGACGGCCGGCTCGTTGCGGTTCAGGAAGCCGGCATTCGAGAATGCCAGCTCTTCGACGTTCAGCAGCGCCTGCCAGCTCATCGTGCGGACGGCCGCAGGATGGGTGCGGCGCCGCAGGCCGAGCGCCCGCTGCGCGGGGCCGCCGGCGACACGCTGCAGATCGACGACCGCCCGCTGTGCGGCGCGTTCGAAGTGGACGGGGTTGAAGCCGGGTTGCTCGGGATCGAATGCGGATGCCTGGAACATGGTCGCCTCACAAAGGTCCGTCCGTCTGTGATGACGGAATTCGGGTCAAATGGTGCAAAAGCACTGTAAATATATACAGTGTTTGGCGCGGTTTCAAGCCCCGGATGAAGGATTTTGTGCGATGGCCATCGACGCGGGCGGCCGCACCGGGCGGGCGAGCGATCTACACCGCTGCCGCGATCGTCTCCCGCAACCACCGGTGGGCCGGATCGCGATGCACGCGTTCGTGCCACAGCATCGACATTTCGTAGCCGGGCACGTCGACGGGCGCTTCCACGACCCGCAACGCGGGCACGTCGCGCACCAGCCGCTCGGGCACCATCGCGACGAGATCGGTGCTGGCGACGGCCGACATCACGAACAGGAAGTGTGGCACCGACAGCACGACGCGCCGCGTGGCACCCACCTTTGCGAGCGCTTCGTCCGTCACGCCGAAGAAGCCGGCGCCGTCGGGCGACGTGATCACGTGCTCGAGCGTACCGAACTGCGCGAGCGTGGGGCGCCGCTTCAGCTTCGGGTGACCGGCGCGGCCGATGAGCACATAACGCTCGACGAACAGCGGCAGCCGCCGCATGCCGGCCGGCGATTCGTCGGTCGTGTGAAAGGCGAGGTCGATGCCGTTTCGTTCGGTATCCTGCTCGATTCTCGGCGGGACGAGCTCGACGATCGCGAGCCGCGTACCGGGGGCGGTCGAACGCAGCGCGTTTAGCGCGGGCAGGACGATCGTTGATTCGCCGTAGTCGGTCGCCGCCACGCGCCACGTGTTCTGCGCGGTGGCGGGATCGAACGGCGTGGCGGGGATCACCGCGCGTTCGATCGCTTCGATGGCGTCCCGCAACGGCTCGCGCAGCGCCTCCGCGCGCGCAGTCGGCCGCATCCCGCGCGGCCCCGGCAGCAGCAGCGGATCGCCGAACAGGTCGCGCAGCTTCTGCAACTGCACGCTTACCGACGGCTGCGACAAGTTCAGCTTCTCGGCCGTGCGCGTGACGTTGTGCTCGGCGAGCAGCACGTCCAGCGTGACGAGCAGATTGAGATCGAGTCGCCTGAGATTATTCATGGCTATACCTGGAATATCAGGAATTCATTTCGAATATACCTTCGATCGCGGCATCCTGCAGTCATTCAATCAACGGAGTACCGAACATGAATGTGCTGATCGTCTATGCCCATCCCGAACCGCGTTCGCTGACCGGCTCGTTGCGCGACTTCACCGTCGAGCATCTCGAAGCGGCCGGCCATACGGTGCAGGTGAGCGACCTGTATGCGATGAACTGGAAGGCGGCATTCGACGCGGACGACATGACCGGGCGTGAGCCGGACGCGCGTTTCGATCCGTCGAACGACTCGAAGCACGCGTTCGCAACCGGCACGCAGCGCGACGACATCGTGCGCGAGCAGGACAAGCTGAGGTGGGCCGATGCGGTGATCCTGCAGTTCCCGCTGTGGTGGTTCTCGATGCCGGCGATCATGAAGGGCTGGTTCGAGCGCGTGTATGCGTGCGGCTTTGCCTACGGGGTGGGCGAGCATTCCGACACGCATTGGGGCAATCGTTATGGCGAGGGTTCGTTCGTCGGCAAGCGCGCGATGGTGATCGTCGCGGCAGGCGGATGGCAGTCGCATTACAGCCCGCGTGGCATCAACGGACCGATCGACGACGTGCTGTTCCCGATCCAGCACGGGATGCTGTATTACCCGGGCTTCTCCGTGCTGCCGCCGTTCGTGATCTACCGGTCGGGGAAGATGAACGAAGCACGCTTCGACGAAACGCGTGCGGCGCTCGGCCAGCGTCTGGATGAGCTTTGGACCACGCAGCCGATCCCGTTCCGGCGCCAGAACATGGGCGATTACGAGATTCCGGCGTTGACGCTGAAGGACGAAATCGCACCGGGGAAGGTGGGGTATGCGGCGCATCTGACACACGAGGCTTGATGTCGGATGGCAGGCCCGCGCGCGCACGCGCACGCGCACGCGACGCGCGGGCATATCGACACATGCGCTCGAATCAAGTAGTTTCCGGGGATCGACGCGATTCGTCTGCACAATAGGCCGGCGTGGCCCGCGCAGCGAATCGGTCTCGACGGAGAACTACAACCATGTCTTTCGAACAACCGGGCCAGGCAGAACCGATCGATGACCCGCGCGCGCCGCTGCTGATCGCACTCGAAGCCGGCGGCTATCTGACGGAGGAGCAGGCGGCACGCGTCACCCAGCGTCTGCGGGACGCACCGGCCGAGCTTCCCGATACCGATTCCGTGCGTGTCATGCTCGACTGGCTGATCGCCGAGGGCTACACGACGGCGGACGCCGAGGCGAAAGCGACGCATGAGCTGCTGGACGGCCACTATGCGACCGGCAACGCGAAACTCATCCTGATGACGGTGCTGGAGGAGATCGATCCGCCCCGCTTCGAACAGCGTCGGAACGAAACGGTCGCATCGATGCAGCGCGAGCAAAAGAAGAAGCAGATGCTGATCGGCTTCGGCGGCCTGGCTGCCGCGCTCGCGGTGGGCGCCTACCTGTTGTGGCCCGCATCGGCGCCCGCGTGCGGCGCATCGAGCACGACCAAGGCGCTGAATTCGCTGTTGTTCGACGCGCGCAGGGACATGATGCTCAAGAACCCGATGCAGATGCTCGACCAGGGCAGCAAGTCGTTTCCGCACGTCAGCAACCCGCGTGAAGTCGGCTACGACGAGGCCAATCGCGCGCGCGGCTGCCTGGTGGATGTGAGTATCGCCGACGAGCAAGCGACGATCGGCTATGTGGTCCGGCACGACGACAAGGACAAGAGCGCCTTTGTCGTGCAGATGTTCCCGCCCGAATACGTGAAGGTTCGCTACAGTGCGCAGGGCCTCAATCCGAAGCTCGGCGCACCGCTCGGCCGCGACGTCATCAGCACGGCTTTCATGGCGGGCGTCGCGCAATTCGACAAGGCGGTGTCGGCGCGGATGCCGAGCTACGGCAAGCCGATGTTCGGCGACGACAAACCGACGACGCTGACGAGCAACGTGCTGGGCGTCATGCCGGCCGCCGACTGCCGGCAGATCGACGGCGACCACGTGTCGTGTCCGCTGCTGATCGATTATCGCGACCGGCTGCTCGGCGCGATCGGCGCGCCGTCGATGCTGCAGTTGAAGGGCGATTTCACGTTCGTCAAGGACGGCAGCGGCTGGAAAACCGCCGACGATTTCGACAAGACGCTGATGGAGGCGATCGTCGCGCGACGCGTCGCGAAGGTGTACGGCGATGAAGCCGCCGACAAGATGGATGCGCAGAAGTAAGCCGCGCGGCAACTCGATTCACCGCTGCGGATGGCGCAATGAAACGGGCGGCCTGCGAGGCAATCGCAGGCCGCCCGTCTTCCTTGTCAGTGCTCGGCCGCTTGTTTAGCGATCGTCTTCCCGTACCGAAGACGGATGCCGGCACAGCGCCCGCACTTCCATCTCCATATACGGGAACAGCGGCAGCTGGCTCAGCAGGTCATGCAGTTGCTGCACGCTTTCGACGTCGAAGATGCTGACGTTCGCATACTGCCCGGCGATCCGCCACAGATGCCGCCAGGTCCCTTCGTTCATCAACCGCTGGCACATCGCCTTTTCTTCCGCCTTCAGCGTGGCCGCCTTGACCGGATCCATGTCCGTCGGCAGACGGACGGTCATTTCCACATGAAACAGCATCCTGCACTCCTTGCGTTATCGGTTCGTCGAATCGGAAGGCCGCTCACGCCTGCGCGCGGGCCCGCTCGACTTCGCTGCCCGGCACGTCCTGCTTTTCCTTGAGCAGCGAGAAATCGAAGTCGATCAGCGCGAACTGCCCGTCGACGCCATACGCCTTGCCTTCCGCGCCTTCGGCCTGCTTCACCGGCGGGATCAACCCGTCGCGCGTCGCGAAGGCGAAGTCGTCCCACAGATGCGGATCGCCATCGATGTTGATCTGCGTCGTCAGCTTACGATAACCGTCTGCCGAAACGAAGAAGTGAATGTGTGCCGGACGATGGCCGTGGCGGCCGAGCTGGTCGAGCAGTTGCTCGGTCTTGCTGCCCGGCGGCACGCTGTAGCCGACCGGCAGCACGCTGCGGAAGCTGTAGCGGCCGTCGGCATCGGTGCGGATCGAGCGACGCAGGTTGAACGCGGGCTGCGACTGATCGAAGTACGAGTAGTTGCCGAGATGGTTCGCGTGCCACACCTCGACCAGCGCGTTCGCGAGCGGCGCGCCGTCCTGGCCGAGCACCTGGCCGCGCATGATGAGCGTCTGGCCCGGATCGGTACCGTCGTCCAGACGCGCATGGCCGACCGATTCCGGCGCACCGGCGACATACAGCGGCCCTTCGATCGTGCGCGGCGTGCCGCCCTGGATGCCGGCCTTTTCCTCGGCTTCGTCCATGCGCACGTCGAGGAAGCGCTCGAGGCCGAGGCCCGCGGCGATCAGCCCGAATTCGCGGCCGGCTTCGTTCAGGTAGTTCAGCGCCGTCCAGAATTCGCTCGGCTGCACGTCGAAGTCCTCGATCGTGTAGCAGATGTCCTGCACGATCCGGTTGACGATCGCGCGCACGCGCGGGTTGCCCGGCTTTTCTGCGGCGTCGTCGAAGGTCTTCAGCAGTGCGTCGATGGCTTGCTTGTTCATCTGTGTCTCCGGTTTCGGTTGTCGTGTGGGGTCAGCGGGCGTCGCGTCGCATCCGTTCGATGCGGGCCCAGTCGAAGGTGATGCCGAGGCCGGGCGCTGCCGGCAGGTGCAGCTTGAAATCCTCGTAACGCAGCGGCTCGACGAGGATTTCCTCGGTGAGCAGCAGCGGGCCGAACAGTTCGGTGCCCCATTTCAGCGAGTCGAACGTGCTGAACAGTTGCGCGGACGCCATCGTGCCGGCCGCGCCCTCGAGCATCGTGCCGCCGTACAGTTCGATACCGGCCGCCGCGGCGATCGACGCGACGCTCGCCGCGCCCTGCAGGCCGCCCGATTGCGCGATCTTCACCGCGAACACGTCGGCCGCGCGGTCCTGCGCGAGCGCGAACGCATCGACGGGGCCGTGCAGCGCCTCGTCGGCCATGATCGGCACCTGCGCAAGTTGCGTGAGGCGTTTCAGCCCCGCGCGGTTGGTCGCGGCGATCGGCTGCTCGACGAGGCTCACGCCAGCTTCCGCAAGCCGTGCGCCGGCCCAGATCGCATCGGTTTCGCTCCATGCCTGGTTGACGTCGACGCGCACGTCGCCACGCTCGCCGAGCGCGCGCTTGATCGCGATCACATGCGCGACGTCGTCGGCCACGGCGTTCGAGCCGATCTTCAGCTTGAACGCGCGGTGGCGACGGGCGTCGAGCATCGCTTCGGCTTCCGCGATGTCGCGCTGCGTGTCGCCGCTCGCCAGCGTCCATGCGACGTCCACCGCATCGGTCCGGCGGCCGCCGAACAGCTCGGACAGCGGCACGCCGAGGCGGCGCGCCTGCGCGTCGAACAGCGCGGTCTCGATCGCGCATTTTGCGAAGCGGTTGCCCTGGAACAGCTTGCGGGCGCGCGCCAGCGCGGCTCCCGGACGCGTCGCGTCCATGCCCTGCAGCAGCGGTGCAAAGTAGGTGTCGATGTTGACCTTGATGCTTTCGGGGCTCTCCTCGCCATACGCGAGACCGCCGATGGTCGTTGCCTCGCCGACGCCTTCGATACCGTCCGTGCATCGAACACGCACCAGCACGAGGGTCTGGCAATTCATCGTGGCGACCGACAATTTGTGGGGCCGAATCGTCGGCACGTCGACGAGCAGCGTCTCGATGCGTTCGATGGTGGCGGCAGTTGCTATCATGCGATTCCTCCTGTTGGTGCACATGGTAGGAATTCCCGCCCCGCGTCGTCCAACACTCTTTCCGACTACTTCCATACCTTTGAGGCATGAAATGGAATTGCGTCAGCTCCGCTACTTCATCGCCGTCGCTGAGGAAATGAACATCACGCGGGCGGCCGAGCGGCTGCACATGACGCAGCCGCCGCTGAGCCGCCAGCTCCAGGCGATCGAGGACGAGATCGGGTTGCCGCTGTTCGAGCGCGGTGCGCGGCCGCTGAAACTGACGGATGCGGGGCGCGTGTTTTACGCGCAGGCGAAGCGCCTCGTCGACCAGGCCGACGAGCTCGGCCCGCTGACGCGGCGGCTCGCGCAGCTGTCGGAGCGGATCGTGATCGGCTTCGTGCCGTCGACGCTGTACGGCGCGCTGCCGGACGTGATCCGCGCGTTTCGCGAGGCGCAGCCGGACGTCGAGCTGTCGCTGATCGAAATGTTCACGCTCGAACAGCTCGGCGCGTTGAAGGGCGGGCGGATCGACGTGGGGTTCGGCCGGCTGCGGTTCGACGACGATCAACTGGTGCGCGAGGCGCTGATCGAGGAAAAGCTGATCGCGGCGCTGCCGGTCGGGCATCCGCTCGCCGATCCGGCCCGGCCGCTGACGCTCGCGGATATCGCGAACGAGACGCTGATCGTCTATCCGAGCACGCCGCGGCCGAGCTTTGCCGATCAGCAGCTGTCCGCGCTGCGCGACGGCGGGCTGGTGCCGACGGCCGTTCACGAGGTGCGCGAGCTGCAGACGGCGCTCGGGCTCGTGGCCGCGCAGGTCGGCGTGTCGCTGGTGCCGGAGAGTGTGGAGGGGGTGCGTGTGAAGGGCGTGGTCTACCGGCGGTTGCCGGAGCCGGCCGCGACGTCGCCGATCATCATGAGCCGCCGGCTGCACGGCGAAAGCGCCGCCACGGCGGCGTTTTGCGCGATTGCGCGGGAGATGATCGTGCCGGTGGCGTAACGATCGTCATTGTTTCTGAAAATCGCAACTAACGGTCTGTCTCGGCAGGCACAGGCAAATGCGGGGAGGGCGTCACGGTTTCAGGTCGTGCCGTGCAACGTCGCGACCGGCCAGGCAAGCCGCCGGGCGCGCGAGCATACGCGGCGCTAGCGCTTCCCGTCGAGCGTTTCCGACGGCGATTCCCCGAACTTTTCCCGATACGCGATTGCGAATCGGCCGAGGTGCGTAAACCCGCAATCGAGCGCGACATCGGCGATCCGCCGGCCGGACGTTGCGCCGCGTAGCAGCTCACGCGCATGGTCGAGCCGCGTCGCGCGCAGGTATTGCATCGGGCTCATGCCGCGGAACTGCAGGAACGCGTCGCGCAGCGTCCGTTCCGGCACGTTGGCGGCCTGGACGATATCGGCGAGTTGCAGCGGCTGCGCGTAGTGCGCGTTCACGAATTCCTGCGCGCGCCGCACGAAACCCGGCACCGGGTCGCGGTGCGACGCGTGCAGCACGGACGGCGGGTGGCCTTCGATCAGCAGGTCGATCAGCAGGTGTTCGAGCTGCGATGCGACGCGCGGGTTCGCGTTCGCGCGTTCGAGCAGTTCGGGCGAGCGCGCGACGAGCATCAGCTGCTGGCGCCATGCGGCGAGCGCGGCATCGCTGACATGCAGCACCGGATCGAGCGTTGCGCGCGGGTCGCCCGTCAGCGAGCCGACGGTCGCCGCGTCGATGCGCAGCACGAACTGCTCGCAATCGGCGGACAGCACCGCGTCGAAGCGCTCGCCGGGTGCGCACAGCACGCCCGTCTGGCCGTCGACGCCGAGTTGCCGGCCCATCGCACGCACCTCGGCCTGGCCGGACAGGCAGAACATCAGCAGGTAATAGCCGTCGACCGCGTCGACCTGCACGCGCATCGCGTCGCCGAACGCGATCGTGCCGATCCCGAGCCCGCCCAGCTTGACGAAATCCATGTGCGACGCACCATGCGTGCGGCCGCTCGGCAGCAGCGCATGCGGCTGCATCACGCGCGAGATCCGCTCGCGCGTCTCGTCGAGATCGCGGGATTCGAACAGCCGGTGCGCGCGCAGCGCGAGCGGCTCGAACGACGTTGGGGACATGGGCCTCAGCCTTGGTATGAGCGACGTGCGCTTCGATCCGATCAATGGGTCGCGATCGCGCGCCGGGTCGCGTGTGCCGTCATGCTAGCGCAGAAATCCGCCGAAAGTGGATATTGCGCCGCCGCAATCGCACTTTCCGGATAGACGGCGAATATTAGCTTTTCAAAAATCGGCTCCATGCATTCAACGAAACGGATCGACCAGGAGTCCGACATGGAGCAGACAGAATCGCCCGTCGTTTTCGCCGCGCGCGGTGACGCGTCCGACGTGACCTTTCCGCACGACGACGGCTCGCGCGTGCCGTATAAGGTGTTCAGCTCGCGCGCGGTCTACGATCGCGAACAGGAACGCATCTTCCGCGGCCCGACGTGGAACTTCGTCGCGCTGGAAGCGGAAATCCCGAACGCCGGCGACTTCAAGAGCACGTTCGTCGGCGATACGCCGGTGGTCGTCACGCGTACCGAGGACGGCACGCTTTCCGCGTGGGTGAACCGCTGCGCGCACCGCGGCGCGCAGGTGTGCCGCAAGTCGCGCGGCAACGCGAGCTCGCACACGTGCGTCTATCACCAGTGGAGCTTCGACAATTCGGGCAACCTGCTCGGCGTGCCGTTCCGGCGCGGCCAGAAGGGGATGTCCGGGATGCCGGCCGACTTCGACCCGAAGCAGCACGGGCTGCGCAAGCTGCGCGTCGACAGCTATCGCGGGCTCGTGTTCGCCACCTTCAGCGACGACGTGATGCCGCTGCCCGACTATCTCGGCGAGCAGATGCGCCCGTGGATCGACCGGATCTTCCACAAGCCGATCGAGTATCTCGGCTGTACGCGCCAGTATTCGAAGTCGAACTGGAAGCTGTACATGGAGAACGTGAAGGATCCGTATCACGCGAGCATGCTGCACCTGTTCCATACGACCTTCAACATCTTCCGCGTCGGGATGAAGGCGCGCTCGATTCCGGACGCGAACCACGGGCTGCACAGCATCATCACGGTGACGAAGACCGGCGACGACACGTCGGCCGCGTACAAGCAGCAGAACATCCGTTCGTTCGACGAAGGCTTCCATCTGGAGGACGAATCGATCCTCGATCTCGTATCGGAATACGACGAGGACTGCACGAACCATATCCAGCCGATCTTCCCGCAGCTCGTGATCCAGCAGATTCACAACACGCTGGTCGCACGCCAGATCCTGCCGAAAGGCCCCGACAACTTCGAACTGATCTTCCACTTCTTCGGCTACGCGGACGATACGCCCGAGCTGCGCGCGCTGCGCATCAAGCAGGCGAACCTCGTCGGGCCCGCGGGCTATATCTCGATGGAGGACACGGAGGCGACCGAGCTCGTGCAGCGCGGCACGGTGCGCGACGGCGACGCGACGTCGGTGATCGAGATGTCGCGCGGCAATCCGGACCAGCAGGACACGGTGATCACCGAAAGCCTGATCCGCAAGTTCTGGGTCGGCTACCAGAAGCTGATGGGCTATTGAAGCGGGAGCGCGGAATGATGGAAAACCTGACGGAAGACATGAAGACGTGGTTCGAGATTTACATGCTCCAGAACCGCTATATCGGGCACCTCGACAACAACCGGCTCGAAGCATGGCCGACGATGTTCACCGAGGACTGCACGTACGAAATCGTGCCGAAGGAAAACGCCGACCTCGGGCTGCCGGTCGGGATCGTCCACTGCACGAACCAGCGGATGCTGCGCGACCGCGTGGTGTCGCTGCGGCACGCGAACATCTACGAAGAGCATACGTACCGGCACATGACGTCGGGCCTGACGATCGTTGCGGAACGTGACGGCGAGATCGACACGGAAAGCAACTACGTCGTCGTGCAGACGCGCAGCAACGGCGAGTCGAACGTGTACCAGGCCGGCAAGTACTACGACACGGTCGTGCGCACGCCGGACGGGCTGCGCTACAAGACCAAGCGGGTGATCTACGACACGTCGCGCGTGCAGACGCTGCTCGCCACCCCGATCTGATACGGAAGCAAGGAACAGACATGACCGAAGCAACGCTCGCCGAGTGGCATCCGCTCGGCGCTTTCGACGAATTCTCCGAAGACGAACCGGCGGCGCGGGTCGCCGGCCAGAAGCCGATCGCCGTGTTCCGGATCGGCGACGAACTGTTCGCGATGCACGACCTCTGCACGCACGGCCATGCGCGGCTGTCCGAAGGCTATGTGGAGGACGGCTGCGTCGAATGCCCGCTGCACCAGGGGCTGATCGACATCCGCACCGGCGCGCCGAAATGCGCGCCGATCACCGAACCGGTGCGGACCTATCCGATCCGGATCGTCGCCGGGCAGGTGGAAGTCAATGTCGGCTGATCCGTTCGTGATCGTCGGCGCTGGCCATGCGGCGCGGCGCACGGCCGAAGCGCTGCGCGAACGCGACGCCGCGGCGCGCATCGTGATGATCGGCGCGGAACGCGAGCTGCCGTACGACCGGCCCGCGTTGTCGAAGGATGCACTGCTGAGCGACGGCGGCGAGCAGCGTGCGTTCGTGCGCGATGCCGAGTGGTACGACGCGCAGCGCATCGAGCTGCGGCTCGGCACGCGTGTCGATGCGATCGAGCGGGAGGCGCAGCGTGTGCGGCTCGACGACGGCGCGACGCTGCCCTATGCGCGGCTCGTGCTCGCGACGGGCTCGCGGGTGCGCACGTTCGGCGGGGCGGTCGACGAAGGCGTCAAGCCGCATTACGTCCGCTCCATCGACGATGCGCGTGCGTTGCGCGCGCAGCTTTCGCCGGGCCGTCGCGTGGCGGTGCTCGGCGGCGGTTTCATCGGCCTCGAGGTCGCCGCGGCGGCGCGTCAGCTCGGTTGCGACGTGACGGTGATCGATCCGGCGCCGCGCTTGCTGCAGCGTGCGTTGCCGGAGGTGGTCGGCGCGTACGCGCATCGGTTGCACGATGCACGCGGCGTGATCTTCCAGATGGCGACGCTGCCGAGCGCGATCCGTCGCGCACCGGGCGGCGGCGCGATCGTCGAGACCGATCGTGGCGACGTGCCGGCTGACCTCGTCGTGGTCGGCATCGGTGTGGTGCCCAATGCCGAGCTGGCACAGGCGGCGGGGCTCGAGGTCGACAACGGAATACGCGTCGACGCAGGCTGCCGCACGGTCGATCCCGCGATCTTCGCGGCGGGCGAGGTGACGATGCACTTCAATCCGCTGCTCGGGCGTCACGTGCGGATCGAATCGTGGCAGGTCGCCGAAAACCAGCCGGCCGTCGCGGCCGCGAACCTGCTCGGCGCCGACGAGACTTATGCCGAGTTGCCGTGGCTGTGGTCCGATCAGTACGACTGCAACCTGCAGATGCTCGGGCTGTTCGGCAGCGAACTTACGACCGTCGTGCGCGGCGATCCCGCGAACGGGCCGTTCACGGTGTTCGGGCTGGGCGACGACGGCAGGATCGTCGCGGTGGCCGCGGCGAACCTGGGGCGCGACATCGGTGCATCGCGCCGGCTGATCGCGGCGAGCGCGGTGCCGGACCCGGTGAAGCTCGCCGATCCGGCTGTGAACCTGAAGACGTTTCTGTAGCACGCGCATGGTGATCCGGCCCGGCTGGCGGTGACGGCGCCGGCCGGCATCGTGCGCGCCCCGCCGGTTCGTTCCGGTGGGTTGCTGCCGGAGCGATGCGCGTCGCAATGTTTGTCGGCAACACCGCAACCGGTGCATATTAGCGGCATCGTTCGCCCGACCGTTGCCCATGACGCCAGACAAAGCCCTCGAACTGAAACGCAGCAAGCGCCGTGCGCTGTGGCTGCTGCTGGCCGCCGTCGCGGTGTTCGTCACGACGATCCTGCTGCCGCGCGGCACGTGGGTCGACGGCTTCAAGGCCGTGGCCGAAGCCGCGATGGTCGGCGCGCTCGCCGACTGGTTCGCGGTGGTCGCGCTGTTCCGCCGCGTGCCGATCCCGTTCGTGTCGCGCCATACCGAGATCATTCCGAAGAACAAGGACAAGATCGCCGACAACCTCGCGGTATTCGTGCGCGAGAAGTTCCTCGGCCCCGACGCGCTTGCCGCGCAGATCCGCCAGCACGATCCCGCGCAGAAACTCGGCGCGTGGCTCGGTGAGCCGGCGAACACCGAGGCGCTCGGCGGCTATGTGACGAAGCTGATGAGCTTCGCGCTCGACATGACCGACGACGCACGGATCCAGTCGTTCGTGCACGACGCGTTTCGCGCGGTGATCGACCGGGTCGACCTGTCGCAATCGGCCGGCGCGGTCCTCGACACGCTGACGAAGGACGGCCGTCACCAGGCGCTGCTCGACGACGCGATCGAGCAGGTGGTCGACGTGCTCGACAAGGAGGAGAACCGCGAGGTGATCGCCGGCTTCATCGTCGAATGGCTGAAGACGCAGTACCCGAAGGTCGAGAAGATCATGCCGACGCAGTGGTTCGGCGAGAACGGCGCGCGGATGCTCGCGAACGCGGTGAGTCGCGTGCTGGAAGGCGTGGCGGCCGACCCCGAGCACGAGCTGCGGCAGCGCTTCGACCGGACGGTCGTGCGGCTGACCGAGCGGTTGAAACACGACCCGGCGTTCATCGCGAAGGGCGAGGAGATCAAGCACTATATCCGCGACGGCGCTGCGTTCAACGAGTACGTGCGCGACTTGTGGGATCAGTTGCGCGCGTGGCTGAAGGCCGATCTCGCGCGCCCCGATTCGGCGCTGCACCGGCAGGCCGCGACGCTCGGCGGCTGGCTCGGCGCGCGGCTGGCGGAGAGCCCGGCATTGCGCGCGTCGCTGAACGAGCACGTCGAGAAGGCGGTGCACGAGATGGCGCCGGATTTCGCGGATTTCCTGATGCGTCACATTCGCGACACGGTGCGCAACTGGGATGCGCGCGAGATGTCGCGGCAGATCGAGCTGAATATCGGCAAGGATCTGCAATACATCCGCATCAACGGCACGCTGGTCGGCGGGCTGATCGGGCTCGGGCTGTATCTGGTGTCGCTGGTGCCACGCTGGGCGGCCGGCTGGCTGCACTGACGCGGCCACGGGTATCGCGCGGCGGGCGCGCCGGGCCGTGCCCGCGCATCATGCGTGCGCTTTTGCGCCGTGCAGTTGCAGGCCGAGCGCCTTGATGACCTTCAGGATCGTGCCGAAGCTCGGATTGCCATCGTGCGACAGCGCCTTGTACAGCCCCTCGCGCGACAGGCCCGCATCGCGTGCGACCTGCGACATGCCGCGCGCGCGCGCGATCACGCCGAGCGCGTGCGCGATGAAGGCCGGATCGTCGCCGGCTTCCTGCAGGCACGCTTCGAAGTAGTCGGCCATGTCGTCTTCGGTTTTCAGGTGGTCGGCCGAATCCCATGGCCGGGTGCTGATCTTGTCCATCGATTACTCCATGTCGAGATGCGCGAGCATCGCGTGGGCGGCACGGATGTCGGCCTGTTGCGTCGATTTATCGCCGCCGCAGAGCAGGACGACCCAGATCGTTCCGCGCCGGACGTAGTAGACGCGATAGCCGGGGCCATGATCGATCCGCATCTCGACGACCGGCGAGCCGGCGGACTTCCAGTCGCCCGGATTGCCCATCGAGAGGCGGTCGATGCGTGCCTGGATGCGTCGCTTCGCGACGCGATCCGGCAGGCCGGCAAACCAGGCGTCGAAGACGTCGGTGGTCCGGATGCTGAACGTAGGCGCACTGTAGGGCATGGATTCTAGTATGTCAACCATGGTTCACATGTCTGATGGGTTGATTGCGTTGTCGCTACAGTAGGGCCGCGCGCTTCGTTTGCGGGCTAAATGGCCGTTCGGCCGAAGTCGGGATCTTCCGAATCCGTCTACAATCAAAAACGTCTTTGCCGCCCGTGCGCGCCTGCCGCGCGCGGGCGGATCCGTTTGTCCTCCGGTATCCGGAGGCGCCGCCGCGCAGCGCGTGTTGCACGGCGGGCAGTGCCGTGGTTTGTGTCCAGTAGGTAAAGCGTCCGCGTGCCGTAGGCCGGCGCGCGTTCTGAACGCTGCGTGTCCGTAGGCCGGGCAGGCGGCATCAACCGAGAGTCCCCATGAAAGCATCGGATCTGTTCGTGAAGGCGCTGGAAGCCGAAGGCGTCGAGTACGTGTTCGGCATTCCCGGCGAAGAAAACCTCGATCTGCTCGAATCGCTGCGGCGATCGAAGATCAAGCTCGTGCTGACCCGGCACGAGCAGGCGGCCGGGTTCATGGCCGCCACCTACGGCCGCCTGACGGGCCGCACCGGCGTGTGTATCGCCACGCTCGGGCCTGGCGCAACCAACTTCGTGACGGCCGCCGCGTATGCGCAGCTCGGCGGCATGCCGATGCTGATGATCACCGGGCAGAAGCCGATCAAGTCCAGCAAGCAGGGCCACTTCCAGATCGTCGACGTGGTCGACATGATGCAGCCGCTCACGAAGTTCACGCGGCAGATCGTGTCGATCGGCAACATCCCGTCGGCCATACGCGAGGCGTTCCGCCGCGCGGAGGAAGAACGCCCGGGCGCCGCGCACCTCGAGCTGCCGGAAGACATCGCACACGAGGAGGGCGACGGCAAGCCGATTCCGCGCAGCTACAGCCGCCGGCCGGTGGCCGAGGAGAAGGCGGTCGCGCATGCGGTCGACGCGATCCAGGCCGCGCGCCATCCGCTGCTGATGATCGGCGCGGGCGGCAACCGCAAGACCACCTGCAAGATGCTGCTCGAATTCGTCGACAAGACGGGTATCCCGTTCTTCACGACGCAGATGGGCAAGGGCGTGATCGACGAGACGCACCCGCTGTGGCTCGGCAACGCGACGCTGTCCGACGGCGATTTCGTGCACCGCGCGATCGAACAGGCGGACTGCATCATCAACGTCGGCCACGACGTGATCGAGAAGCCGCCGTTCTTCATGCGTACCGACGACAAGACCGTGATCCACGTGAACTTCCTCGGCGCGCAGGTCGACCCCGTCTACTTTCCGCAGATCGAGGTGGTCGGCGACATCGCGAACGCGGTGTGGCAGATGAAAGAGGCGCTCGCGCCGCAGCCGCACTGGGATTTCACGCGCTTCGCGATGATCAAGGAGCATTTCGACGCCCATCTGGAGAAGGGCCAGCACGATCCGCGCTTCCCGATGTACCCGGTGCGGATCGTCAACGATCTGTACAACGCATTGCCGGTCGACGGCATCGTCTGTCTCGACAACGGGATGTACAAGATCTGGTTCGCGCGCTACTGGCGCGCGCACGAGCCGAATTCGCTGCTGCTCGACAACGCGCTCGCGTCGATGGGCGCCGGCCTGCCGTCGGCGATCGCGACCAAGATCGTGCATCCGCAGCGCAAAGTGATCGCCGTGTGCGGCGACGGCGGCTTCATGATGAATTCGCAGGAGCTCGAAACGGCCGTGCGGCTGAAGCTCGACATCGTCGTGATGATCCTGCGCGACGACGCGTTCGGGATGATCCGCTGGAAGCAGGAGAACATGAACTTCCCCGATTTCGCGATGACGCTGCAGAATCCCGATTTCGTGTCGTATGCGCAAAGCTACGGCGCGCACGGGCATCGCGTCGAATCGGCCGACGATCTCGAGCCGCTGCTGCGCGAGTGCTTCTCGTCGCCGGGCGTGCACGTGATCGACGTGCCGATCGACTACTCGGACAACGAGCGCGTGCTGAACCGCGAGATCAAGCGCCTGTCGGCGCAACTCTGAATGTCCCGTTCACAGGAAGGAGTCGTTCCATGTTGAAGGAAACCTATCCGTACTACCTCGCCAACGAAGCCGTCTACGCGAACACCGATCTGGAAGTGACGGACAAGTTCAGCGGCAAGGTCGCGACGCGCGTCGCGCTGGCCGACGCGAAGGCCATCGACGCAGCGATCGGCGCGGCGGTCGATGCCGCGAAGCCGATGCGCGAGTTGCCGGCCTACAAGCGGCAGGCCGTGCTTGACCATTGCGTTACGCGCTTTCGCGAGCGCTTCGACGAGCTGGCCGAGGCGCTGTGCATCGAGGCCGGCAAGCCGATCAACGATTCGAAGGGCGAAGTGACGCGGCTGATCGACACGTTCCGCGTGGCGTCGGAAGAATCGGTGCGAATCGACGGCGAGATCATCAACCTCGAAATCTCCGCGCGTGCGCAGGGCTATACGGGCTACACGAAGCGCGTGCCGGTCGGCCCGTGCTCGTTCATCTCGCCGTTCAACTTTCCGCTGAACCTCGCCGCGCACAAGGTCGCGCCCGCGCTCGCGGCCGGTTGTCCGTTCGTGCTGAAGCCCGCAAGCCGCACGCCGATCGGCGCGCTGATCATCGGCGAGGTGCTCGCGGAAACCGATCTGCCGAAGGGGGCGTTCTCGGTGCTGCCCGCGCACCGCGACGGCGCCGACCTGTTCACGACCGACGAGCGTTTCAAGCTGCTGTCGTTCACGGGTTCGCCGGCCGTCGGCTGGGCGCTGAAGGAGAAGGCCGGCAAGAAGAAAGTCGTGCTGGAACTCGGCGGCAACGCGGCTGCGATCGTCGATGCGGACCAGCGCGACCGGCTCGACTACGTGGTCGAGCGTCTGGCGTTCGGCGCGTACTACCAGTCGGGCCAGAGCTGCATCGGCGTGCAGCGGATCCTCGTGCATGCCGATCTTTACGACGCGCTGCGCGAGAAGCTGATCGCGAAGACGCGTTCGCTGAAAATGGGCGATCCGAAGGATCCGTCGACGTTCGTCGGCCCGATGATCTCCGAATCCGAATCGCGCCGGCTGTCGGGCTGGATGGATGCGGCCGTCGCGGCGGGCGCGAAGATCGTCGCGGGGGGCAAGGTTGATGGCGCGATGTTCGAGGCGACGCTGCTGGAAAACGTCGGGCATGAGCAGGACCTGTACCGGAAGGAGGCGTTCGGCCCCGTTGCGATCCTCGAGAAGTTCGACCGGTTCGACGATGCGCTCGCGCGCGTGAACGACAGCGATTTCGGGCTACAGGCCGGTGTGTTTACCGATTCGCTGACGCACGCACAGCGCGCGTGGGACGAGCTGGAGGTCGGCGGCGTCGTGATCAACGACGTGCCATCGTTCCGCGTCGACAACATGCCCTATGGCGGCGTTAAGGATTCGGGCCTCGGCCGCGAAGGGATCCGTTACGCGATCGAGGACATGACCGAGCCTCGGCTGATGGTCGTGCGGCGCCGGTAACGCGCGGGCAGCAGCAGGGTGCCGCGACGGCACGCGGGCGGGCGATCGGGCCGGCCCGCGTGCCGTTTTTCATGGCGGTGTACGTATCGGGCCGGCACCGGGCGTGCGCCGTGCCCGTGCTGCGTGGTCGGCAGCCCGACCGCGCTCGACTGCGGGCCCCGCCTCGTGATGTAATCGCGCGAAACTGCCGACCGGGGTACGACGCCGGAAAGCGCAATTCATTCTTCACGAGGTCGATTCATGTCTCCCGTCTCGGCATTCAAGCTGGTTTTGTTGTCATTCCTCGCGATCGTCGCGCTCGAATGCATCGCCAAGCGGCTGCGGCTACCGCCCGCTGCCGCGCTGCTGATCGGCGGCATCGGCATCGCGTTCATCCCCGGCCTGCCGCCGATCAATCTCGATCCCGAACTGGTGCTGCTGGTGTTCCTGCCGCCGCTGCTGATGGACGGTGCGTATTTCTCGGTGTGGGAGGAGTTCAAGCGCAATGTCGGCGGCATCCTGCTGCTTGCGATCGGCGCGGTCGTGTTCACGACGTTTGCGGTCGGCTTCGCCGTGCACTGGGTGGCGCCGTCGCTGCCGTGGGCCGCGTGCTTCGCGCTCGGTGCGATCGTGTCGCCGCCCGACGCCGTTGCAGCGAAGGCCGTGCTGGAACGCGTCGCGCTGCCGCGCAGGCTGATGGTGCTGCTCGAAGGCGAGAGCCTGCTGAACGACGCGGCCGGCCTCGTGCTGTTCCGCTTCGCGGTCGCGGCCGCGCTCACCGGCGCGTTCAGCCTCGAGCACGCGGTCGTGCGCTTCGCGGAGCTCGGGCTCGGCGGCGTGGCGATCGGCTTCGCGGTCGGCAAGCTCGTCGTGTGGTTCCTGAAGCAGCTCGAAGACGACTACCTCGTGATCACCGTCGCGGTGATTGCCGGCTGGATCGCCTATATCGCGGGCGAAATGGTCGAGGTGTCCGGCGTGATCGCCACCGTCACGGCCGGCATGATCGTCGGCTGGCATCAGCACGAGGTGTTCTCGGCGGCCGTGCGCACGCGCGGCACCGCATTCTGGCAGGTCATCGTGTTCCTGCTCGAAGCGATGGTGTTCGTGCTGATCGGGCTGTCGCTGCGCGGCGCGATCCACCGGCTCGGCGGCTTCGAGCAGGTGCTCGCCACGATGGTGCCGCCGATGCTCGCGGTGCTGGCGGCGGTGATCGTGTCGCGTTTCGTGTGGATCTACGCGGTCGAGGCATTGAAGTGGCCCGTGCGCGGGATCGCGCGGCGCGGCGAAGCGCCCGACTGGAAGGCCGCGACGATCATGAGCTGGGCCGGGATGCGCGGTGTCGTCACGCTGGCGATCGCGCTGTCGCTGCCCGAGGCGATGCCCGGCCGCGACGTGATCCTGGTCGCGTCGTTCGCGGTGATCCTCGTCACCGTGCTGCTGCAGGGCACGACGATCGGGCCGCTGATCCGGTTGCTGCGCCTGCCGCAGCGCGAAGAGCGCGAGGCACATCACCTGACCGAGCCGCAGACATGGGCGTACGTCGAGGCTGCCCAGCTCGCGGCGATCCAGCCGCTCGTGCGCGACGAGAACGGGGTCGTGATTCATCCGCGCCTGCTCGAGCAGTACACGTATCGCGCGGAGCTGACCGAGCGGGCGAAGGACGAGCCCGCGTATCCGGCAGAAGTGCGTACCGCGCACTACGATGTCGTGCTGGCCGCGATCCGGGCCGGGCGCGCGGAACTGTTGCGCCTGCACCGTTCGGGGCACATCCACGACGAGATGCTGCACGCGCTCGAACGCGACCTCGATCTACAGGAAGTGTCCGCGCAGCACGCGCGCGGGTAAGGCCGCACACCACCGTCATAGCGCCGTCGCGTGGCCGGCTCCGGCCGGCGCGACGCGCGCGGGCCGATCGTTGCCCGGCGCGCAATTTTTTCTTCCGCCTGCGCGCCGATTCGGCGCTTTTTCATCCGGCCCCTAATGCGACGGGCAGCCGGCCTTGCAGCGCATGCAAACCTTATGGCGCCGGTCTCGCAAACGTTATCGTCTTTCGAATCCGGAAATGATCTGATTTAACTGTTTCCGGCTCCTTCGTCATATTTGGCAAAACTAAACCGGAAGGAGATAGATGCTGTGTTCTAATTTCATTTAGAATCAGCCGGTTATGTTTATTGAGAGAAAGGATGCGGAGGTAATGCGGCCGCCAACGGGGAGAAATCGGCGTCCGAAGCCCCGCTAGGCAGTGCCGACAGGCCAAATCGGCGGAATCGGGCGGGATTTTCAACCGTCGAAATAAGATAGCGTCCAAGCCGGATAAACAACTCCCATGAAAGAATCGATTGGAGAATCGGCGTTTGAAACTGTATTTATGAAAGAATCGAGCGGTGATAATGCCTCGGATTGTCTTGAATCGGGGTTATCGGTCCTTCTCGTCGACGATCAACCGTTCGTCGGCGAGGTGATCCGCCGCGCGCTGCGCAGCGAACACGACATCGACCTGCACGTGTGCACTGACGCACACCGGGCGATGGCGGTCGCGCGCGACGTGAAGCCGACGGTCATCCTGCAGGATCTCGTGATGCCGGAGATCGACGGCCTCGATCTCGTCCGCGCGTGGCGCGCGGATGCCGGCACCGCACGCGTGCCGATCATCGTGCTGTCCGCGAAGGAGGAGCCGATCGTCAAGCGCGAGGCGTTCATTGCCGGCGCGAACGACTATCTGGTGAAGCTCCCCGACGCGATGGAGCTGGCCGCCCGTATCCGCTATCACTCGAATTCGTACCTGATGTCGCGGCAGCGCGACGAGGCGCTCGATTTCCTGTCGCACGACATGCGTTCGCCGCAGACGTCGATCCTTGCGCTGCTCGACGTCTACCGGGCCGAGCATGGCGACATGCCGGCGATCATGGAGCGCATTGCCGGCCATGCCCGGCGCGCGCTCGCGTTGGCCGATGGTTTCATCCACCTGACCCGCGCGCAGTCCGAGCGCCGCGCGCACGAGGTCGTGAGTCTCAACGAGATCGTGCTCGACGCCGTCGACCAGCTGTGGGAGAAGGCGGCCGGGCTCGGCAGCCGGGTCGCCGCGCAAGTGCCCGATACCGAGTGCGTGACGATGGGCGACCGCATGATGCTCACGCGCGCGGTCGCGAACCTGATCGACAACGGGCTGAAGTACGGCCCGGCCGGCACGGACGTGCACTGCACGCTGGGCGGCGAGGACGGCGCCTGGCTGATCGGCGTCGAGGATACCGGCGCCGGGATCGCACCGGAGCAGCGCACGGCCGCGACCGAGTCGTTCGTGCAGCTCGAATCCGTGCATGGCGCGGCGCGCAGCGGCTTCGGCCTCGGGCTCGCGTTCGTCCGCGCGACGGCGGCGCGGCATCGCGGCCAGATCCTGATGCGCAATACGGCGCGCGGCTTCATGGTCGCGCTTCGGCTGCCGGCGCAAGCGGAGCGGTGATTTCGCGGCGCGGCCTGCCGGCGCCGCGCTGCCCGCAGACCCCGATGCGCTCGTGGCGCGCCGTCCGGCGCACAGGCGGGCGCGAATTTTTTCAACGCTGATTTTAGAAAGCCCATAACGAACATGGCCACCGTGACGCCCCGCGCGACCAATGAAAGCCTGCATCCGACGATCGGCGCTGCCCGGCTGACGCTCGGCAATCGCATCCTGCTCAGCTTCGGCGTACTGTTCGTGCTGATGCTGGTGACAGCCGGCGTGTCGTACGAGCGACTGCGCGCGATCAATACCGAAGCCATCAGCATCGAGCGCGACTCGCTGCCCGGCGTCTACCTCGCGTCGACGCTGCGCGGTTCGGTCAACGAATCGTTCACGCTGCTGCAGCAGGCGACCTTCGTCGACACCGAGCCCGAAACCGTGCAACGCGATCTCGCGAAGATCTCCGACGCGCTGAAGGACATCGAGTCGCTGACGGCCGACTACCAGAGCACGACGTTCCGCGACGACGACCGGCAGCGCTTCGCGGCGTTCCGCGGCGCGTACGACCACTACGTGCCGCTGCTGAACGAAGCCGTGCAGAAGGGCCGCGTGTCGCGCGAGGATGCCGTCGCCGCGTACGCGAAAACGCTGCCCGCGTGGACCGAGGTCGTGCGCAACGCGAACGTGCTGGTGCAGGAAAACCGCAAGTTCGCCGAGCAATCCGCGAAGCTGATCCGCGAATCCGTGCAGGATACCGAGGTCGTGCTCGCGGTCGCGGTGGCGTTCGTGCTGCTGTCCGCGCTCGCGCTCGGCTACGTGCTGTACCGTTCGGTGACCGTACCGATGGCGCGGCTCGTCGAGGTGCACGACGTGATGCGCACCGGCAACCTGACGCGCCGCCTCGACCTGCGCCGCCGCGACGAATTCGGCACGCTCGAGACGGGTTTCAACCGGATGGCCGACGAGCTGACCGAGCTCGTGGCGCGCGCCCAGCAGTCGTCGCTGCAGGTCACGACGTCGGTGGCCGAGATCGCGGCGACGTCGCGCGAGCAGCAGGCAACCGCGAACGAAACCGCGGCGACGACGACCGAGATCGGCGCGACCTCGCGCGAGATCTTCGCAACGTCGCGCGACCTGCTGCGCACGATGAACGAGGTCGCCGGCGTGGCCGAGCAGTCGGCGACGCTCGCGGGCGTGAGCCAGAGCGGGCTCACGCGGATGGGCGAGACGATGCGCAGCGTGATGGACGCGGCCGGTTCGGTGAACGCGAAGCTCGCGATCCTCAACGAGAAGGCGCTGAACATCAACCAGGTGGTCGCGACGATCACCAAGGTGGCCGACCAGACCAACCTGCTGTCGCTGAACGCGGCGATCGAGGCCGAGAAGGCCGGCGAGTACGGCCGCGGCTTCGCGGTCGTCGCGACCGAGATCCGCCGCCTTGCCGACCAGACGGCGGTGGCGACCTACGACATCGAGCAGACGGTGAAGGAAATCCAGTCGGCGGTGTCGGCGGGCGTGATGGGGATGGACAAGTTCTCCGAGGAAGTGCGCCGCGGCATGCTCGACGTGCAGCAGGTCGGCGGGCAGCTGTCGCAGATCATCGCCGAGGTGCAGACGCTCGCGCCGCGCTTCCAGATGGTCAACGAAGGGATGCAGACGCAGGCGAACGGCGCCGAGCAGATCACGCAGGCGCTGTCGCAACTGTCGGAGGCCGCGCAGCAGACGGCCGAGTCGCTGCGTCAGTCGTCGCAGGCGATCGACGACCTGACGCTCGTCGCGAACCAGTTGCGCACCAGCGTGTCGCGTTTCAAGGTCGACGCGTGACGCGCGCCGACACGCAGAACGGCGCCCACGCGCTGTTCCTGATGTTCGAGCTCGACGGCGAACGCTATGCGCTCGACGCGGCCGGCATCGACGAGGTGCTGCCGCTCGCGGTCACGAAGGCTGTGCCCGGCGCGCCCGACTGGATCGCCGGGCTGCTGATGCGTGGCGGCCAGCCGGTGCCGGTGATCGACGTGCCGATGCTGGCGCTCGGGCGCCGCGCGCATGCGTTGCGTTCGACGCGGCTCGTGATGGTTCGCTACCGCGCGGACGAGGCCGGCGGCGAGCGCACGATCGGGCTGATCGTCGAGCGCGCGACGCAGACGATGCGGATCGACCGCGCCGCGTTTCGCACGAGCGGCATCTCGACCGCGCGCACGCGCTGGCTCGGGCCGGTCGCGAACACGCCCGACGGCGTCGTGCAACAGGTGTCGGTATCCGACCTGATCGACGACGTCGCGCGCCTGTATCTGTTCGACGGCCTGCCGGGCCACGGGGGAGAGTCTGCATGAAAGAGTCCGAATCGCGATTTCGCGGCTGGCTGCTGCGCGAGACCGGCATCGACCCCGATTCGCTCGGTAACGATTTCCTGAGCCGCGCGCTGACGGAACGCGTGCATGCGCTGCAGGCGGACGGCGAGCGCCTGCCGTCGGCGGCGCGGCCTCCCGTGACGCAGGACGCGCTCGACGCCTACTGGCAGCAGCTCAACGCGTCGGCCGACGAACGGCGTGCGCTGATCGAGCTGTTCGTCGTGCCCGAGACCTGGTTCTTCCGCGACCGCGAGGCGTTCGCGACGCTCGCGCGGCTCGCGGTGGAGCGGCTCGCCGCGCTGCCCGGCCGCGTGATCCGCGTGCTGAGCGCGCCGTGCTCGACGGGCGAGGAGCCGTATTCGGCGGCGATGGCGCTGCTCGACGCGGGGCTCGACCCGGCCAGCTTCACGATCGACGCGATCGACCTCAGCGCGCGCGCGATCGAGCAGGCGCGGCTCGGCTGCTACGGGCGCAATGCGTTCCGCGGCACCGCGACGGAATTTCGTGCGCGGCACTTCATGCCGACCCGCGATGGCTGGCTGCTCGACGAGCGCGTGCGCGCGTGCGTTCAGTTCAGTCAGGCGAACCTCGTCGAACCGGCCGTCGATACCGGCATTCGCTACGATTTCGTGTTCTGCCGCAACGTGCTGATCTACTTCGATCGCGATGCGCAGGATCGCGTGATCCGCTCGCTCGACGCGCGTCTTGCCGGCGACGGCATGCTGTTCGTCGGGCCGGCCGAAACGGGTGTTGCGATGCGGCACGGGATGCGCTCGGCGCGCGTGCCGCTGGCATTCGCGTTTCATCGCGAGCCCGCCGGCGCGCCGGCCGACGGATGCGCGGCCCGCCCGGTGGCGTCGTTGTCGGCGGCGGCGTCGAATCGGCGCACGGAGCGTTTCACGGTCGCGCCGCTCGCGGCGACGCGCTCGGTGCTGGCGGTCGCGCCGCCGGCCTGGCTCGGCGGCGCACGCCAGCCGTTCGCGGCGCCGCAGCCGGCCATGCACGCGGCCGCGTTCGACGCACGGGCCGACCTGCCGGTGGCCGTGGCCGAACCGGTTGTGCCGGTCGCCGAAAGCGCCGCGCCGACGCTGGAAGAGGCGCAGGCGCTGGCGAATGCCGGCGCGTTCGACGAGGCCGAGCGCGTGCTCGCGCAGTTCTCGGCGCGCGTCGGGCCGCATGCCGATGCGTTCTACCTGAACGGGCTGATCGCGGACGCGCGCGGACGCGCCGCGGAAGCCGGCGACTTCTACCGGAAGGCGCTGTACCTGCGGCCCACGCACCACGAAGCGCTGACCCATCTTGCGACGCTGCTCGACGTCGGCGGCGATCGCGCGGGCGCGCAATGGCTGCTCGAGCGTGCACGGCGCTCGGCCGGCTGACAACACCAAGGTTGGGGACCGATATCGCGATGACCAGAGGAATTCATGAACCGCGCCGCCGCTGCCACTGACGAGACGACGATCGACGTCGACGATTGCTGGAACCGGATCGGCACGCGCGGCGACCGCTCGTGCGAGCGGCTGAACGACTGCCTGCGCTGCCTGAACTGCCCGGTGTACGCATATCACGCGGCGAAGCTGCTCGAGCGTCCGCTCGACGGGTCCGAGATGGCCGACGCCACGCGCCGGATGAGCGCGTCCGGCGCGCCGCACGTGCGCGATGCCGACACCGATACGCACCATGCGGCGCTGGCGTTCCGGGTGGCCGACGAATGGCTCGCGCTGCCGATCGGCGTGCTGCGCGAGATTGCCGGCACGCGCCCGATTCATTCGCTGCCGCATCGCCGCAATTCGGCCGTGCGCGGCGTGGTCAACATCCGCGGCACGCTGCGCATCGCGATCTCGATCGGCGCGCTGCTCGGCCTCGACGCCGGCAAGGGCGGCAACGGCGGCGGCGATGGCCGCTTCACGCGGCTGCTGGTGGCGGCGCACCAGGGCGAGCCGGTCGTGTTTCCGGTCGACGAAGTCGAAGGCGTGCTGCGCTTCGGCGCATCCGACTGGGTGCCGGTGCCGGCGACGGTCGGGCGCGCGAGCGCCGGCCTGTCGCGCGGTGTGCTGTCGTGGCGCGGCAAGTCGGTGGGCCTGCTCGACGACGACCGCCTGTTCGACGCCGTGACACGGAGCATGCGATGAGCGGCGATGACGACCTGAGCCACCTGTCGCTGCTCGAGCTGTATCGCGAGGAGACGCGCACGCAGACCCAGGCGCTGTCCGAGCGGCTGCTCGCGCTCGAATCGGGCGAGCCCGATTCCGTCGCGCTCGAGGCATGCATGCGTGCCGCGCATTCGCTGAAGGGCGCCGCGCGCATCGTCGGCGTGCCGCTCGGCGTCGAGATTGCGGGGCGGATGGAAGAGTGCTTCGTCGCCGCGCAGTCCGGCACGATCGCACTGACGGCCACGCACGTCGACGTATTGCTGGCCGGTGTCGATTTGCTGGTGCGCGTCGGCGATCCGCAGGGGCCGCCCGTGTCGCAGACGGAGATCGACGTGTTCGCGGCAGCGCTGACGGGTGCCGACGGCGCGCAGACGATGCAGGCGCCGGCCGCCGTCCCGCCGCCGATGCCGCCGTCGATCGTGCCGCCGTATCGCGAGCACGACGGTGCCGCGAACGAGCCCGTCGGGGCCGGCGCCACCGTGCCGCCGCTCGCCGTGTCGGGCACGGTGCCCGATCCGGCCCAGGCCGGCCGCGTGGCCGGCGCCGGCGCGATGCGCCGCGTGCGGGCGGATACGCTGAACCGGCTGCTGAGTTTGTCCGGCGAATCGCTGGTCGAATCGCGCTGGCTCAAGCCGTTCGCCGAATCGATGCTGCGCGTGAAGCGCGCGCAGCGCGACGCGGCCCGCTCGCTCGATTTGATGTACGAACAATTCGCCGACGATCTCGACGCGGGCATGCTCGCGTCGATGAACGAAGTGCGGCACATGCTGAACGACCTTCAGCGTTCGCTCGCCGAGCGCATGGACGAATTCGACCGTTTCGAGCGGCGCAGCACGCATATCGCCGAGCAGCTTTACGACGAGGCGCTGCAGTGCCGGATGCGGCCGTTCGGCGATGCGACGCGCGCGTACCCGCGCATCGTCCGCGATCTCGCGCGCTCGCTCGGCAAGCAGGTGCGTTTCTCGATCGTCGGCGAGGGCACGCAGGTCGACCGCGACATCCTCGACCTGCTCGACGCGCCGCTCGGCCACCTGCTGCGCAACGCCATCGATCACGGCGTCGATTCGCCGGAAGCACGGCGCGCGCGCGGCAAGCCGGCCGAGGCGAGCGTGACGCTGGAGGCGCGCCACAGCGCCGGCTCGCTGCTGGTCAGCGTGATCGATGACGGCCCGGGCGTCGACATGGACGCGCTGCGCGCGGCCGTCGTGCGCCAGCGCCTGACCGACGACGAGACGGCCGCGCGGCTGTCCGATCCCGAGCTGCTCGAATTCCTGTTGCTGCCGGGCTTCTCGATGCGCGATGCGGTGACCGACGTGTCGGGCCGCGGCGTCGGCCTCGACGCGGTGCAGGAGATGGTGCGCGGCGTGCGTGGCGCGGTGCGGATCTTCAACGAGCCGGGCGCGGGGATGCGCTTCGTGCTGCAGTTGCCGCTCACGCTGTCGGTGATCCGCAGCCTGCTCGTCGAGGTCGGCGGCGAACCGTATGCGTTCCCGCTCGCGCACGTGCGCCGCACGCTCGAACTTCCGCACGACAATATCGACGTGCTCGAAGGGCAGCCGCATTTCCCGTTCGACGGCCGGCGCGCGGGCCTGGTCGCCGCGCACCAGCTGCTCGACGCGGGCGAACCCGATGCGGCGCGCACGAGCACGGCGGTGGTGGTCGTCGGCGGCGAGCCCGAGCTGTACGGCGTCGCGGTCGACCGCTTCCTCGGCGAACGGATGCTCGTCGTGCAGCCGCTCGACAGCCGTTTGCACAAGATCCAGAACATCGCGGCCGGCGCGCTGCTCGAGAACGGCGACCCGGTGTTGATCGTCGACGTCGAAGACATGATCCGCTCGGTCGACAAGCTCGTGCGCGGCGGGCAACTCGCGCGGCTCACGCGCGACCCGCAACTTGCGCTGGCCGACCGGCGCCGCCGCGTGCTCGTCGTCGACGATTCGCTGACGGTGCGCGAGCTCGAACGCAAGTTGCTGGAAAAGCGCGGCTACGACGTGACGGTCGCGGTCGATGGGATGGAGGGCTGGAACGCGGTGCGCAGCGATGCGTTCGATCTGGTCGTCACGGATGTCGACATGCCGCGCATGGATGGCATCGAGCTCGTCACGCTGATCAAGAACGATCCAATGCTCAAGCGCGTGCCGGTGATGATCGTGTCGTACAAGGATCGCGACGAGGATCGCCGGCGCGGGCTCGATGCGGGCGCCGATTACTACCTCGCGAAGAGCAGCTTCCACGACGAGGCGTTGCTCGATGCCGTGCACGACCTGATCGGAGATGCGCGCGGATGAACATCGGCATCGTCAACGACCTGCCGCTGGCCGTGGAGGCGCTGCGCCGCGTGATCGCGCTGCGCACGGACCACCGCGTGCTGTGGGTCGCGACCGACGGCGACGAGGCGGTGGATTTCTGCGTCGCGCATCCGCCCGATGTCGTGCTGATGGATCTCGTGATGCCGAAGGTCGACGGCGTCGCCGCGACGCGCCGGATCATGGCGCGCGCGCCGTGCGCGATCCTGATCGTGACGGCGAGCGTCAGCGCGAACACGTCGTCGGTCTACGAGGCGATGGGCGCCGGGGCGCTCGACGCGGTCGACACGCCGACGCTTGCGCTCGGACTGTCGGCCGACGCGTCGCCGCAGGCGCTGCTCGCGAAGATCGACCAGATCGGCCGGCTGCTCGAAAGCCGCACCGCGGTGCTCGTGCCGCCGGGGCCGACGCCCGAGCGCGGCCAGCCGACGCTCGTCGCGATCGGCGCGTCGGCGGGCGGGCCAACCGCGCTGACCGCGCTGTTGCGGGCGCTGCCGGCCGACTTTCCGGCGGCGATCGTGATCGTCCAGCACGTCGACCAGGCGTTCGCGCTCGGGATGGCCGAGTGGCTCGACGGCTATACGCGGCTGCCGGTGCGCGTCGCCCGGCAGGGCAGCGTGCCGCAGGCCGGCGAGGTGCTGCTCGCGGCGACCAACGATCACCTGTATCTGTCGCCGCGCGGCGTGCTCGGCTATACGCGGCATCCGGCCGAGACACCGTACCGGCCATCGATCGACGTGTTCTTCAACAGCGTCGCCGACGGCTGGCAGGGCGAGGCGGTCGGCGTGCTGCTGACGGGCATGGGGCGCGACGGTGCGCTCGGCCTGAAGGCGATGCGCGCGAAGGGCTGCCACACGATCGCGCAGGACGAGGCGACCAGCGCCGTCTACGGGATGCCGAAGGCGGCCGCGGCGATCGGTGCGGCGTCGGCGATCCTGCCGCTCGAGCGGATCGCGCCCCAGCTGATTTCGCGGATCGCGCGCCCGCTGCGCGACTGACGGCGCTCGCGGGGCGCACGACGCCGTCCTGCCCGGTTTCGATGCGTCGGTGGCCGCATTGCGGGCGTCGCGCGGCGTCGCGTACAATGGCGGCCAGCGGAGATGGCATGCCTCCCTGTGGTCGTACGCGGCGCGTTGCGCACGGTGCGACCCTCAACCGCCGGTTCGCCCGGCTGATGATGCCTGCGTGTTCCTGGGTCGTCAGGAGGTCGCAGGCCGTCCATGCGGGTTTCTACCGCCCAGGTTTTGATGTTCCGTCGAATCTGGAAATCATGTTTTTCACGACTTCTGCCGATCTTCTCGCGACCGTGCGCTATGTGTGCCGCTGGCTCGCGCTCTCGGCCCTGCTTGGCACGCTGGCCGGCACGGCTTCCGCGTTGTTCCTGATCGCGCTCGACTGGGCGACCGGCACGCGCGTGGCACACCCATGGCTGCTGTGGGGGCTGCCGGCCGCCGGTTTCGCGACCGGCTGGATCTACCATCGCTTCGGCCAGTCCGTCGCGCGCGGCAACAACCTGCTGATCGACGAGATTCACGACCCGAAGGCGCTCGTGCCGAAGCGGATGGCGCCGCTCGTGCTCGTCGCGACCGTCGTCACGCACCTGTTCGGCGGCTCGGCCGGCCGCGAGGGCACGGCCGTGCAGATGGGCGGTGCGCTCGCCGATCGCGTCACGCAGGTGTTCCGCCTCGATCGCGAGCATCGCCGCGTGCTGCTGATGGGCGGCATCGCGGCCGGGTTCGCGTCGGTGTTCGGCACACCGCTCGCGGGTGCCGTGTTCGGGCTCGAGGTGCTCGCGATCGGGCGCGTGCGGTACGACGCGCTGCTGACCTGCGTCGCCTCAGCGATCGTCGCGGACGTCGTCTGCCGCGCGTGGGGCGTGCATCACACGGCCTATGCGATTCCGTTCGTGCCGGCCGTGTCGGCGACGGGGCTCGCCGTGACGGTCGTCGCGGGCATTGCGTTCGGCGTGGCCGGGCGGCTGTTCGCGTTTGCGACGCATGCGCTGACCGCGTGGTTCCGGCGCGTCGTCCGCTATGCGCCGCTGCAGCCGGTGCTCGGCGGCCTGCTGGTCGCCGTGGCCGCCACCGTGCTGAACGTGCCGCAGTATCTCGGCCTCGGTATCCCGACGATCGAGGCCGCGTTTCACGGCCCGCTGCCGCTCTACGATTTCGCGGGCAAGTTCGCGTTCACCGTCGTCACGCTCGCGTCGGGGTTCAAGGGCGGCGAAGTGACGCCGCTGTTCTACATCGGGGCGACGCTTGGCAACGCGCTCGGCCAGGTGCTGGCGCTGCCGGTGCCGGTGCTCGCGGGGCTCGGCTTCGTCGCGGTATTCGCCGGCGCGGCGAATACGCCGATCGCGTCGACGATCATGGCGATCGAACTGTTTGGCGCGGATATCGGCGTGTATGCGATCGTCGCGTGCGTCGTCGCGTATCTGTTCTCGGGGCACGCGGGGATTTATCGCGCGCAGCGTGTGGCGGTGGGGAAGGGCGCGCAGGCGGAGGCGGAATGACGCGGGCGCGGAAGGCTGAATCGTCGCGGTGCGTGCGGGAGCGCGATGCATGCGATGCCGGAGGGGCAACGTGTCGTTGTGGGTACATCTGATCGGGCCGGGCGGCGCCGGCAAGACCACGGTCGGGGAGATCGTCGCGGCGCGCCTGAACTGGCGGTTCGTCGATGTGGATCGGTGCTTCCTGGCCGCGCACGGGAACATCGCCGATTTCATCCGGGAGCGCGGCTATGCCGAGTATGCGTCGCACAACGTCCGGCTGTACGAGCAACTCAGGCGTGACACGTCGGCGCCCACGATCTGCGCGGTGTCGTCCGGTTTCATGCTGTATCCGGCCGATGTCACGCCAGCCTATCCGGCACTTCGCCGTGACATCGAGGCGGGCGGATTCACCGCGCTCCTGCTGCCGTCGTTCGACCTCGAACGCTGCGCGAACCTGATCGTGGGCCGGCAGGTGTCCCGGCCGTATCTGCATGCGAACGAAGCCGACGAGATGCGCAAGATCCGCGCTCGATTCCCTGTGTTCATGCGCCTGAACTGCAAGCGGTTTGCGAGCGACGGCCCACCCGAACATGTGGCGGCCGACATCGAACGCTTTATCGTGGCGTCGATGGCTTCGCGCGAACACGGTTCGCATCCGGTCGCGGGCGGTACGCGGTGATCCAGCGGATCACCGCGTACCGGCACCCGTTACGGCTTCGGCAGGCGCGCGACATGGCGCGCCAGCACTTCCTCGATATCGATGCCTTTTTCCGCCAGCAATGCGGTCACGACGCCGTTCAGTTCGCCGAGCGTTTCCTTGACCGATTCCCGGATCGTATCGACGACCACCTGCGTGCTGCGCTCGATCTCGATGTTGACCGTGTCGTTGACGCCCTTCCCATCGAAGGTCGTCGCGCGTCGCGTTTCGGGAATCAGCCAGACATCGAACCAGCCTTCGTCGCGGTTGACGTCGGACACCGTCAGGCTGCAGCCGTTGATCGCGATATAACCCTTCGCGAACACATACCGCTTGAAGGCGTCCGGCACGCCGATGCGCACCATCCGGTTATGTTCGGATACGGCGATGTGCCGGATCGTCCCGGTGAAGTCGACATGGCCGGACAGCGGATGCCCGCCGATCTCCGCGCCGTCCTTCGCGGCCCGCTCCACGTTGACGGGGGCGCCCGTCACGAGATCAGCCAGCGTGGTGATCCGCAGGCTCGGCAGCATCACGTCGAAGTCGATCAGCTCCGGCGAATGGATGGTCGTCACCGTCAGGCAGACGCCGTCGACCGAGACGCTGGCGCCGATCTCGATGTCGTCGGTAAACCGCTCCGGGAATTCGATGCTGAAGGTTCTCAGTTCCCCGTGATCGGCGATCGTCTTGATGGTGGCAACGCCCTGGACAATTCCTGTAAACATGGTCGATCCCTTGTCGCGAATTTGCTGGCCGACATGATAAGGGATCCGGGAAAGGGACACCTCGCGGCGCGCGGTTGCGGGGCGGCAGGCGTGAGGCGCTGACGTAAAAAAGGCCGTGCGCCTGGCACGGCCTCGATCCGGATCCATTATTCATTTGCAGACGCGCGCCGCGACGCGCTTGCGTCATACCTCGGCCGGCTCGCCCAGCGGCCCGGTGTCGTCGTCCGCCGTGCGTCGCGGCGAATCGGCGAGCCCCTTCGCGAGCTCCAGCGCCTGCCGCTCGAACAGCCGGCGATAGATGCCGCCTTCGATGCGGATCAGCGCGTCGTGGTTACCTTCCTCGATCACCTTGCCGCGATCGAGCACGAGCAGCCGGTCGAGCGCGCGCACGGTCGACAGCCGGTGCGCGACCACGAGCGTCGTGCGGCCGACCATCAGCCGTTCCATCGCCTGCTGGATCAACAGCTCGCTTTCGCTGTCGAGGCTCGACGTCGCTTCGTCGAGGATCAGGATCGGCGCATCGGCGAGGAACGCGCGCGCGATCGCGACCCGCTGGCGTTCGCCGCCCGACAGCTTGATCCCGCGTTCGCCGACGAGCGTGTCATAGCCGTCCGGCAGCGTGGCGATGAAGTCGTGCGCGCTGGCAAGCCGCGCGGCGCGCTCGATGTCGGCCCGGCTCGCGTCGGGGCGCGCATACGCGATGTTCTCCGCGAGCGTGCGGTGGAACAGCACGGGCTCCTGCTGGACGATCGCGATCTGGCTGCGCAGCGAATCCTGCCGCACCCGCGCGATGTCCTGGCCGTCGATCGTGATGCGGCCGCCCGACACGTCGTACAGGCGCTGGATCAGCTTGATGAACGACGTCTTGCCCGACCCCGAGTGGCCGACGAGGCCCACGCGCTCGCCTGGCGCGATCCGCATCGAGAAATCGTCGTACAGCGGCACCGGATGGTTGTCGTAGCGGAACGTCACGTGCTCGAAGCGGATCTCGCCTTGCCCGATCCGGATGGCCGGCGCGCCGGGACGATCGTCGATGCCGAGCGGCTGGCGTTCGAGCGCGACGAGTTCTTCCATGTCGTTCACCGAGCGTTGCAGGTTGCGGATGTGCATGCCGACGTCGCGCAGGTAGCCCTGCAGCATGAAGAACATCGTCAGCGCGAATGCGATGTCGCCGACGCTCGCCTCGTCGTTCGCCCACAGCCGCAGCGCGACGCCGATCATCGCGGCCTGCATCGCGACGAGCATCGCGCCCTGCAACCCGCCGTTGAGCGTGCCGCGCACCCAGGTGCGGCGCGTGCGCTGCCGCCACTTGCCGATCACGCGCGCGAGCCGCGCTTCCTCGCGCGTTTCCGCGCCGAACGCCTTGACGACCGCGTTGCAGCTCACGGCATCGGCGAGCGCGCCACCCATGCGCGTATCCCACAGGTTGCCGAGCCGCGCGGCGGGCGCGACGATGCCGAGCGACACGGCCACCGTTACCGCGATGTACAGCAGCGAACCCGCGCCGACGACGAGCCCCATCACGGGCCAGTACGTGCCGAGCAGCACGGTGGCACCGACGAGCATCGTGACCGATGGCAGCAGCGCAATCAGCACGGTGTCGTTCAGCAGGTCGATCGCCCAGATCCCGCGCGTGATCTTGCGCACGGTCGAGCCCGCGAAGCTGTTCGCGTGCCAGTCGGTCGAGAAGCGCTGCACGCGATGGAACGACGCGGCCGCGATCTCGCTCATCATCTTCAGCGTGAGCGTGATGATGTTCAGGTAGACGCCTTGCCGCAGCACCGTCGCGCCGAGCCCGAGCGCGGCGAGCGTGCCGAACGCGACGAGGGCCGCATGCCACGCGGCGGCGCGGTCGGTCACGCCCATCGACAGCGCGTCGACGAGGCGACCGGCGAACAGTGGCGTGAGCACGTCGGCGAGTGCGGCGAGCAGCGCGAGGCCCGCGACCGTGGCGGTGCGGGCCGGCTGCTTGCGCCAGTAACGGAAGGTGAAGCCGAAGACGGCCTGGAATGCCTGGCCGCCCAGATGGGAAGTTTTTCTGGTCATTTATCGTTGCCCGGCGCATCGCGCGACGGGACTTTCCGGTTCGGAGAACATCGAAAACGCAACAGCCAGGCCGCGCGAAAATGGCGGGTGGAAAACGAAACAGGCTGTCGGGAAACGGCGCGGCTGACGGATTAGCGGAAAACTCGGGAGCCGGCGCGGACGGCGGGCTGGATCAGCTGTGCCGTGGGACCACGTTCGGGAAGGTTGCTGGCATTGGGAACATCTGCACCTCCCCTGAAGTGAACGGTTGAAAGGACGCCGAAAAGACGTGAAAAGATTCTATCAGCAGAGTCGGGCGCGCCGCAACGTCTGACGAATGGGCGTTGCCGCGTCGATACGGTTAGTATTCAGGGTTTCGGCCCTTCTTTTGCGGCCCTTCCACAGTGCGGCAACGCAAGGGCCGGCACGCGCATCGATTACACTCCAGCGTCTGCGGCGCACGACGCCGCGGCCCTCGCAGATTCACCACGATACATTCCTGAGGAAACGATGAGCGACGTTCAGCAAGGCATCCTGACCCCGATCGATACGGTGTCCCGATACCTCACTTTTACGATTTCGAATGACGGCAATGTGGCAGCGGCGCTGGCCGCGCTGCGTGAGATCGTCGACGGACGCGACACGGTGGTCGGGTTCGGGCACGCGCTGGCGGCGCACCTTGGGCGCCCGGTGCCGGGCCTGACCGAATTCCCGGCGTTCGCGGTGAAGGACCGCACGCTGCCGGCCACGCCGGCCGACGTGTGGGTCTGGCTGCGCGGCGACGACCGCGGCGAAATCGTGCTGCGCGCGCGGGCGATCGAACGCGCGCTGGCGCCGGCGTTCGCGTTGCAGGATGCGGTCGACGGTTTCCGCTATTCGACCGATCGCGACCTGTCCGGCTATGAAGACGGCACCGAGAATCCGGACGGCGACGAAGCAGTGGCCGCGGCGATCGTGACGGGGCAGGGCGCGGGGCTCGACGGTGCGAGCTTCGTCGCGGTTCAGCAGTGGCTGCACGACTTCGACCAGATGGAGCGCATTCCGTCGGGTGACATGGACAACATCATCGGCCGTCGCCGCTCGGACAACGAAGAACTCGACGACGCGCCCGAGTTCGCGCACGTGAAGCGCACCGCGCAGGAAAGCTTCGAGCCCGAGGCGTTCATGCTGCGCCGTTCGTCGCCGTGGTCGGACGCGCGCCGCGCGGGCCTCTATTTCGTGGCGTTCGGCTGCTCGTTCCGCGCGTTCGACGTGCAGATGCGCCGGATGAGCGGCGCGGAAGACGGTATCGTCGACGGCCTGTTCCGCTTCACGCGGCCGCTGACGGGCGCGTATTTCTGGTGCCCGCCGTTGAAGGACGGCAAGCTCGACTTGACCGCGCTCGGACTGTAAGCGCCTGACGGGTTCGACGAAACGGGGGGCCGCGCATCGTGCGCGGCCCCCCTTTTTTTCGCGGCGATCGTGCGCCGCGTGCGCTGTGTGCGTTGCGTGTCAGCTCAACGTCGTGTCGATCCGCGTGCCGCGCTTGATGAACAGCGTGACCGGCGTCTTCTCGCAGATTTCGGCAAGGCGCTGGCGTTGCGCGTCGTCGAGCGGGCCGTCGAGCGTCACGACGCGGCGCACGTATTGCGTGCCGTCGCGATCGGCATGCAGCTCGGTGCGCACGTCGATGCGCGCGGCCGGCCACGCCTTGCGCTGCATATACATGCGCAGCGTCGCGGCCGTGCATTGCGCGAGGCCGGCCAGCACGAACGCGAACGGTGCCGGCCCGCGATCCTGGCCGCCTTCGCGTGGCGCTTCGTCGCCGGTCAGCGCGTGGGTGCCGGCTTGCAGCTGGACGACGTAGTCGGGCGCATCGGCGTCGAGGACGGCGGCGGCATGGATGAGCGACATGGCAGGTCTCCGGTCAGCGGGAACAAGAAAGCGGGCGCCGCGGGGCGGCGTGCAGCCGTCAGCATACCGTCCCGATCGCGATGGCGCGCGCCGTGCGGCTATGCGTCGGCGACGCCGGCGCTGCTGCGCACGAGCGCGGCGATGCGTTCGCGCACCCACTGGTGCGCGCGATCGGCGTCGCGCGATTCATGCCAGTACGCGAGCAGCGGGAACGGCTTGAGCCGCAACGGCAGCGGCCGCACGACGATCGGCAGCAGCGCGGCCATCCGCAACGCGTAGGTGTGCGGTAGCGTGACCAGCAGGTTGCCGGTCGCGGCGATCTGGCACGCGGCGAAATAGTGCTGGCAGGTGAGCCGGATATCGCGGAAGCGTCCGTCGTTGCCGAGCAGCACGTCGAGCGACTGCGGTTCGCCGAGCGACGACACTGCGACATGCTGCGCCGCGAAATAGTCGCCGCGCCGCAGCGGGTCGCGTGCCAGCGGGTGATCGCCGCGCAGCGCGACGACCAGCGAATCGTCGAGCAGGTGTTCGGTGGCGATGCGCGGGCCGGTCGGCACGCGGCGATCGACGGCGAGATCGAGGTTGCCCGACGCGAGTTCGCGCTCGATGTCGGCCACCGCGATGCGGCGGCTCACGAGCCGCAGGCCCGGCGCTTCGTCGGCGAACGCGGCGACGATCCGCGGCAGCGCGATCGATTCGAGCACGTCGCGAATGCCTACCGCGATGCTCAGGTCGAGCGTCGCGGGATCGAATGCCGACGGCGCGCGCGCGGTGCCTTGCAGACCCTTCAGGTGGACCTGCACGTCCGCGATGATCGAACGCGTGCGTTCGGTGGCCACGACGCGGTTGCCCTGCCGCACGAACAGCGGATCGTCGAAATGCGCGCGCAGCCGGTTGAGCGCATGCGTGACGGCCGGCTGCGTGAGATGCAGCGCGCGGGCGGCCGCGCCGATGCCGCCGTGCACGTAGACGGCGTCGAGCACGCGAAACAGGTTCAGGTCGAGACGGTGATCGGCGGGCACGGGGCGCGGGCGCGTGGTGAATCTTGGCTCGATTCTAAAGGATGCGCAGGCAACGGATACGCGGGCGTTCCGGCGCGGCGATCGATGGCGCGGGACAGGTGCCGATATCGTTTGGGCCGATATCCGGCTTCGCATTTATCCGGATACCCGAGGCCTCCTGTCGTCATGAAATGCGCAGCGTGCGACGCACATCATCGCAACAATCGGCGAGAACGGCCCGTGCGACTCCACGCAGACGCGCCAGTCACCCCCCCCGACAGCCTGTAGTAATCCGCCATCATGCTGTCCCCGTCGGCCATTTCGCGCCAAAGGCGCGACCCGTTCGGCTAAGATGCCGTCGCTTCATATTTCGGGATAGCCGTCCTGTCGCACGCATTCAAACCAAATATAAGCCTGACAGTTCGACGGTAATAAAAGAAGTCGAAACAAGTCGGGGGCTTGGCCAGTGAATGCAGCAGATCAGAGGTGGGTCGTTATCTATTTGAGTACGGGGTTTTCGTTGGCCCAGGCCGCGCGTCTTGGCGAGGCTTTCAACCTGGCGAATCGCCTGCACGCATACAGTGCTGATTACCAGTTGAAGTACGTATCCGAAAGCGGGGGGCTGTTGCAGTCGTCGTCCGGCGTGAGCATCGCGGCCGATCCGCTCGGCGACGAGCACGGCCGTCGTGCGCTCGCGTTCTTTCATCTCCACGGCGACCGCGCGGCCGTCAACTGGGACGGCGCATTGCAGCGTCGCCTGACCGACATTCGCCGTCATGCGCGCTGGATCGTCGACGCAATGGACCTGCCCGCGCTCGCGGCCATGCAGCGGCCGTCGGCGACGCTCGAAGAGCGGCCCGGCCGGGCCGGGCGCCGGGTCGCCACGACGGTCGAGTTGCAGGCCGGCGAAACCGACGTGTTCGCCGCCGTGCTCGACATGTTCCGCGTCGATCTCGGCGACAGCGCCGCGCAGGAGATCGCCAGCAACATGCTGCGGCCCGTCGAGCAACGCTATACGCAGTCGATGTGGGCCTTTCGCGAGCTGAGCGCGAGCCCGTCGATCCGGATGTCGGCGCAGCGGCTGCGCGCGCAGAGCGTGAACCGCATCTCGATCGCGAACGCCGCCCAGGCCGCCGCGATGAGCGAGCGCAACTTCCTGCGGCGCTTCAAGAAGGAGATCGGCGTGACGCCGACCGAGTTCGTCCAGCACGTGCGGCTCGAGCGCGCCTGCCACATGCTGATCCACACGACGCTGCCGGCCGACAAGGTCGCGCGCCGCACCGGGTTCGGCAGCGGCGAACGGCTCGCGAAACTGTTTCGTCAGCGCATGCTGATGTCGCCGACGGAATTTCGCGTCACCGAACGCGAAAGGATCCTCACCCGAGGCGCTACGCCATCCGATGCGCACGGGGGGACCGGTGACGACGCAGGGGGGGCGTGCGCCGCGTGTACCGCCGCGCGGGAGAAAACCGGACGGATACCCGTAGAATCGTCGTGTCGCGATCTCGATCCCCGGTTTCCATGCCCCTCCTCCCCACTACCGCCACCGCCCCTTTCTGCCCGTCGGAAGTAAAGGGCAGCATCACGATCGATGCCGGCGCGCCGCGCTGGCAGAAGCTCAAGCGCTTCTTCGGCCCCGGCCTGCTGGTCGCGATCGGCTACATGGATCCCGGCAACTGGGCGACCGATATCCAGGCCGGCTCGCAGTTCGGTTATTCGCTGCTGTGGGTCGTCGCGTTCTCGAGTCTCGCGGCGATCTTCCTGCAGATGCTCGCGGCGCGGCTCGGCCTCGTCGCGGGCAGGGATCTCGCGCAGGCCAGCTACGACCGCTACGGCCGGCTCGGCCGCATCGTGCAGTGGGTGACCGCCGAAGTGTCGATCATCGCGTGCGACATCGCGGAAGTGCTCGGCTGCGCGCTCGCGTTCAAGCTGCTGCTCGGCGTGCCGCTCGCGTGGGGGATCGTGCTGACCGCGCTCGACACGGTGATCGTGCTCGGCCTGCAGGGCAAGGGGTTCCGGCAGATCGAGGCGATCGTGCTCGCGCTGATCGCGACGATGGCGTTCTGCTTCGTCGCACAGGTCGCGATCACGCCGCCCGACTGGCATGCGGTGGTCGGCGGGCTGGTGCCGGGCGATCCGGGCCACGACCGCAAGGACGCGATCGTGCTCGCGCTCGGCATCGTCGGCGCGACGATCATGCCGCACAACCTGTACCTGCATTCGTCGGTCGTGCAGACGCGGCGCGTGGTGGGCGGTGCGCGCGGGACGATTCGCGACACGCTCGCGCTGGTGCGCATCGATACGTTCGTGTCGCTGTTCGTCGCGATGCTCGTCAACGCGGCGATCCTGATCGTCGCGGGTGCGGCGTTCCACGCGACGGGCCAGCACAACGTGACCGACATCGAGCAGGCCTACAAGCTGATTACGCCGATCGCGGGCGGCGCGGCCGCGCTGCTGTTCGGGATCGCGCTGCTCGCGTCGGGGCAGAGCTCGACGCTTACCGGCACGATCGCCGGCCAGGTGATCATGGACGGCTTCCTGCATACGAAGATCCCGTGCTACCAGCGCCGGCTGATCACGCGCGGGCTCGCGCTCGTGCCGGCGCTGATCGGCGTGCTGTGGCTCGGTGACGGCTCGGTCGGGCAGCTGCTGGTGTGGAGCCAGGTGCTGCTGAGCCTGCAGCTGCCGTTCGCGATGTGGCCGCTGATCCGCTCGGTCAGCGATCGCAATACGATGGGCGAGCACACGATCGGGCGCGGGATGCAAATCGCCGCGTGGGCGCTGTTCGTCGTCATCACCGGTACGAACCTGTTGCTGATTACCGGTGTGGCGGGCTGATACAGCCTGTCACAGGCTGACACAGTCGCGCGGCGCGCATGCGGTAAACTGCGGCCTTTCGATCGTCGTCCGAAGTCCGTTATGTGGAGTGAAATCAGCAACATCGGCGATGCCGCGCTGACCCTGCCGATCGCGCTGACGTGCGCGGCGTGGCTCGCGCTGACCGATTGGCGCCTTGCCGCTCGCTGGGGCGTGCTGCTCGCCGCCGGCATGGGGCTCGTCGGCGCAACGAAGATCCTGTATGCCGGGTGCGGCATCGAGCTGCCGCAATTCGATTTCCGCGTGATCAGCGGCCATACGATGCTGTCGACGTCCGTGTGGACGGTCGCGCTGTCGATGCTGTGGCAGGCGTTCCGGCCGGGCAAGGCGCCCGGCATCGCGGCCGGGCTGGCCATCGGCGCGGTCACGGCCGTCGCGCGCGTGTTCGATCATTCGCACACCGTCCCGGAAGTGATCGTCGGCTGGATGCTCGGCGCGCTCGTCGCGCTGGTGTTCCTGCGCGGTTACGACGGCGCGCGGCAGCGTGCGTTCTCGCCGCGCGTCGCGGCCGTCTGCCTGCTGCTCGTGTCGGGCATTGCGTACGGGCACCGCGCGCCGTTCCAGCAGATGATCGATACTCATTCGCCGCAACTCTGCGCGTTCGTGCGCGCGCCGTCGGGCGACGGCTTCTGACGATAGCCTGCCGCGGCGCTCGGGCGCCGCTTGCTTGCCGCCGGCGTTCGCCCGGCGGTGCCACGATTCCCCCCCGTTTCATCTTCCCGAGCGCTTCCTCGCCCGCGCGGAACGCATCCCCCCGTCATTCCCCGCATCATTGAATCAGCCGGCCCGTGCGCGCATGCCGGCAAACGAAGGTCATGAACCAAGTCTATGACCGGGCATAAGGAATATTCATTTCATCGATTGGCGCCATTCGCGTACGCTGGCTGTCGTTCAACCGGGACCGGCTACCCGGCCTGCCCGCTGCGCATCGCGTTCATCTCGATATACTCGCGGAAACCGTGCGGTGCCTCGTGAGGTCGAGGCACGGCCAACCGGTCCGCAGCGGCCGGAACGGGCACGGCCAACCCGTCGCGGCAGCGGTTCGCGACGACGATTCACGATAGGAGCAGGTCACATGACAGTCGTTTCTTCGCGCCTTGCCGGCAAGTGCGCATATATCACGGGCGCCGCGGGCGGCCTCGGCCGCGCGATCGCGCGCCGGATGGTCGAGCAGGGCGCGCGCGTGTTCGTGACCGACATCGCCGACGCCGCGGTGCTCGACGCGTTCGCGCAGGAACTCAACGCGGGCCATGCGGCACCGGTCGCGTTCGCCGCGACGCAGGACGTGCGCGACGAAGCGCGCTGGCAGGCGTTGCTCGCGCAGGCGGTCGATGCGATGGGCGGGCTGTCGGTGCTCGTCAACAACGCGGGCGTCGGCTCGATCGGCTCGCCCGCGCAGATCGAACTGGACGAATGGCGGCGTGTGATGGCGATCAACGTCGAGAGCATCGTGCTCGGCTGCAAGCATGCGCTGTCGTATCTGGCCGAGAGCCATCCCGCGTCGATCATCAACATCTCGTCGGTCGCCGCGTTCAAGGTCGAGCCGGATTTCACCGCGTACAACGCATCGAAGGCGGCGGTCGCGTCGCTGACGAAGTCGGTCGCGATCGACTGTGCCCGCCGCGAGATCGACGTGCGCTGCAACTCGATTCACCCCGCGTTCATCCGCACGGGGATCGTCGAGCCGCTGTTCCAGTCGCTCGGCGAACGCGACGCCACGCGCAAGCTCGCGCGCGGCATTCCGCTGCGCCGGCTCGGCGAGCCGGACGACGTCGCGCACGCGGCCGTGTATCTCGCATCCGACGAGAGCCGCTTCATGACGGCCGCCGAACTCGTGATTGACGGCGGCATGTGCGCGGTCTGACGCGCATCCCGAACAACAACGCCTGGAGGAGAACATCGTGTCGACACCCGTGAACCGCCAACTGCTGCTGAAGACGCGCCCGGAAGGGCGGGTCGGCCGCGAACACTTTTCGCTCGTCGAGACGCCGGTGCCGGCGCTCGCGGACGGCGAGGTGCTCGTGCGCGTGCTGTATCTGTCGATGGATCCGACCAACCGCGTGTGGATGAGCGACGTGCCGCAGTACCTGCCGCCCGTCGCGATCGGCGAGGTGATGCGCGCGCTCGGCATCGGGCGCGTGGTGGCGTCACGTCATGCGGGGTTCGCGGAAGGCGATCTCGTGCAGGGGCTGGTCGGCTGGCAGGACTATGCGGTCGTGCCGGCCGAGCAGGCCGCGCAGCTCGTGAAGCTGCCCGCGCAGTCGGGCCTGCCGCTGCCGACGCTGCTCGGCGCGTGCGGGATGAGCGGGTTGACCGCGTACTACGGGCTGACCGACATCGCGCCGGTGCAGCCCGGCGAGACGCTCGTGGTATCGGCGGCGGCTGGCTCGGTCGGCTCGATCGCCGGGCAGATCGGCAAGATCCACGGCGCACGCGTGGTCGGCATCGCGGGCGGCGCGGACAAATGCCGCTACCTGACCGAGACGCTCGGCTTCGACGCGGCCGTCGACTACAAGGCCGACGATTTCCGACAGCAGCTGAAGGCGGCGACGCCGGACGGCGTGCACGTGAACTTCGAGAACGTCGGCGGCGAGGTGATGCGCGCGGTGCTGTCGCGGATGGTGATCGGCGGGCGCGTCGCGCTGTGCGGCGTGATCTCGAATTACAACAGTGGGCGCGCGGCGGACGACGTCGGCGTGCTGATCTCGAAGCGGCTGACGATGCGCGGCTTCCTGATCCTCGACTATCGCAAGAGCCGCGAGGCGGTGCAGACGCTCGCGGGCTGGCTGCGCGACGGCCGGCTCAAGGCCGAGGAGACGGTGGCGGACGGTCTCGAAAACGCGCCCGACGTGCTGAATCGCCTGTTCGACGGCGACCATCGCGGCAAGCTCGTGCTGCGCGTGGATCCAGACGCGTGACCGGCCCGCGGCACGGCGTGCGAGGCCGTTCGTACGCTGCCGCGAGCGGGTGTCGGACGCGGTGCGTTCGATCAATCGTGTCTTAGTTTCAGACTTGTCTCATATATTGTCCGGGCTTCTCTCCCTAAAGTGATTGCCAGCAGACAGGCGGCGTGACCGACGCGTCACGCCGCCTTTTTTTCTGGTTACGCGGCAGAGGAGAGGGAACATGCGAAACGACGCGAAGCAGGTGGCATCGGTGGCGATGCGCAATCGAACGGTGCGAGGCGCCGGTGCCGCGCGGCGGATGGCGATCGGGCTTGGCGTGGCGTTCGCGATGTCGAATGCGGTGGCGGCCGGGCAGGCCGCGTCAGGCGGCGTCGTGCGGTTCGCGGGCGCGCTCGTCGATTGCTACGACGTGACGCTCGATGCGCGGTCGGGCGTGGTGGTCGAAGGACGAGAGCGGGCGAACGGCGAGGTTGCGGCAACGCTGCGATTCGATGCGCATGGCCGGCGTTTGCCGGGTGCCCATGTGGCACTGGTCGCGCCTGACGGCGCGCCGTTCGCGCCGGATGTCGCTTCGCGTGTGCGTGCAACCTGGCACGACGCGCACGACGATCGAAGCGTGCCGCTGGTGTCGGGCCGTACATATCGCGTGGGGCCGTATGGCGGCGTGATGAGGCTGGCGGCGGATGAAGAAACGGGCGCCGTGGCGCCCGTCGTGATTCGCATTCGTCATCCGTGATGGCGAATGTCCGCCGCTGCGCGGCACGTGGCCGCGCGGCGTGTCATTCGGCCTGTTCCGCGCGTGCGTAGATGTCCCAGCTCGCCATAAACAGCGCGGCGACGAGCGGCCCGATCACGAAGCCGGTGATGCCGAACAGCGCCATCCCGCCGAGCGTCGAGATCAGCACGACCCAGTCGGGCATCTTCGTATCCTTGCCGACGAGGATCGGGCGCAGCAGGTTGTCGACGAGGCCGATCACGCCGACGCAGAACGCGACGAGGATCGCGCATTTCCACACCGCGCCGATCATCAGGAAGTAGAGCGCGGCCGGCACCCACACGAGGCTCGCGCCGATCGCGGGCAGCAGCGACAGGAACGCCATCAGCGCGCCCCACAGCACGACGCCTTCGATCCCGAGGATCCAGAAGATCAGGCCGCCGAGCGCACCCTGCACGAGCGCGACCGCGATGTTGCCCTTCACGGTCGCGCGCACGACCGTCGTGAATTTCGCCAGCAGCAGGTTCTTGTGCTCGTCGTCAAGCGGCAATGCGCGGCGTACGCGGCGGCCGATCTCGCCGCCGTCGCGCAGCAGGAAGAACACCATGTACAGCATCACGCCGAAGCTCACGACGAACTGGAACGTGTTCTGGCCGATGCTGAGTGCCTGCGCTGCTGCGAGCTGGCTGATCTGCGCGGCGCCATCGGTCAGTCTTTTCTGGATGCCCGGGAGGTTGCTCAGCCCGTATTTCTGCAGCAGGTGCTGGATCGACGACGGCAGCGCGTGGATGATGTCCTGGAAGTATTGCGAATAGTTAGGCTGCACGGTCTTGATTTCCTGATACACGTACGCGATTTCCTGCACGAGCGTCGCGGCGACGAACACGAGCGGCAGGATCACGATCAGGACGATCAGCGACAGCGTCACGAGCGCGGCCAGGTTGCGCCGCTTACCGAAGCGCGCGGCGAGCCAGCGCTGCACGGGCTGGAACAGGATCGCGAGAATGGTGCCCCAGAACACCGCTCCGGAAAACGGCGCGAGGATCCAGCAGAGTCCGACGGTGACCGCGGCCAGCAGGAAATAGAAGAATTTTTGGTGGTCGTGTCCGCTTTCCATGGATGACATTCGCGCAGATTGATGCGTGGTTTGATTGAATCTCGTTGTCCCGCGCGCGATCGGTTCGCGATCGTCACGGGTTCGCGGCGAAACGCGCCGCGGGGCGGCCGTCCGCCGGTCGGCTCGAACCGGAGTATGCCCGCAAAGGTGCCGCCATCATAGCCGCTGCGCGCGGCACATGCGAAAACGCCGCGGCCGGGGCCGCGGCGCTGCCGGGAAGCCGACGCGGCGCAACGCCGCGTGTCGCGTCGTCAGATATTGAGCTTCGTGACCTTGGTGCCGTTCACCGACAGGTCGCCCATCAGGCCCGCGTTGGTCAGGACCAGCACCTCGACCGGGGCGGTGGCCGTGGTCGTATCGACCGCGCCGTTTGCGCCGACCTTCACGACCGCGACCGATGCGTCGGCGCCGGCGGCCCAGCCTTCGGACTTGCGGAACGAGTCGAGCGCATCCTGCGTCATGAACAGGAACACGATCGCCTTCGACTGCGCGCCGGCCTGCAGGCCGACCGACAGCGACGACGTGTTGTAGTAGCCGACCGTGCTGCCGCCGACGCGCAGCGCGCCGTTGCCGGACTGGCCGCCGACGATGAAGCCGGCCTGCAGCACGCTCGGGAACACGAGCACGCCGCGCGATTTCCCGACGAGTTCACGCGAACCCGGCACCGTCGAATAGAGGCGTGACAGCGTCGCGTTGACGCTGGCGTCGATCGACTGGCGCTTCGACGCGCTGGCCGCGGCGCCTTCCGGTTTGTCCGGGGTGGTCGTGCAGCCGGCGAGCGCGAGGCCGCCGAGCAGGACGGCGGCGGCGGCTTTCATGGCAAAGGTCTTCTGCATGGCGTTTCTCCTTCGTTATCTGATTGAGGACGGACGGACGGTGCGGGCAGCGGAGCGGCCGGCCCCGTTCAACGGCGGGCAAGGAGCAGGCCCGCAACGAACGCGAGGCCGGCGACGACGCCGGCGGTTTGCCACGGGTTGTCGTGCACGACCTGCGACACGCGTTCGGCCGAATCGCGCAGCCGGGCCGCCGCGCTGCCCGACGCGTGGTCGAGCGCGCTGCGCGCTTCATCGAGCCTGGATTGCACGCGCTTGCGCAGCGCGGCGATATCGCCGTCGCCGTCGTTTTTCAGCAGATCTTCGAGTTCGTCGACCAGCCCGCGCAGATCGTCGGTGACGTCGGCATGCAGGTCGCGGGCGGCCGAGCGCGTCGTGCGGCCCACGCGCCGGCCCGTGCGACGAATGTCGGCGAGGCCGCGATCCAGCTTGTGTTCAATCGAGTCGGTGAGCGCCATGATGTTTATCCTCCTTCGATTCAAGGTAAATTTGAAGATAAGACGAATCCCAGCAACTTATGTGATTCACTTGGCCCAATTTTGTTTCGAGACAAATTTTCAATTCGTCGGCAGGATCGCCGCGAAGCCCGGCCACATGGGGCGGCACGGCGGTTGAAAAAAATTCTCATGCCGGGCGAAGCGGCGTATCGGGCGGCGGTACGCGGTGAAAGCCTGGTAAATATGGCGTCGCCAGGGTTGTTCGGTAAATAGTGCCGTTGCAGGCCTTGTACTGATGCAAATGCACTAGTCGATGCTGTGTGGACGCGCACGGTTTGTGCCCGGGGCCGCCCCTATGCGCCGTCGCCAAGTGCGACGTCGATCACGACGGGATCGTGGTCCGATGAGCGGTACGCGTCGGGTGCGTAATAGGACGACCGTTGCGCGGACGTTTTGTAATCGGGCAAGGGTTGCAGGGCCACCGGTTCGTCGGCGTTGATGTGCCAGACGTGCACGGCTTTCACGCGCGCGGCGAGTGAAGGCGTGGCGAGCGCGTGGTCGAGGTTGCCCGCTTCGCCGTGAAATACGTAGCTGTACGCAGCATCGCCGCCGAAGCGGGTAACCAGGTTCGCGTAGCCGCGCGATTCGAGCGCGCGAACCGGATCTTCCTTCGCGTAGCTGTTCAGGTCGCCGATCAGCAATATGCCGTCGGCCGCGGTGCCTGTCGGCGACGTGGCGAGCCAGTCGGCGACGCGCGCGGCGGCCCGCGTGCGTGCTGCGTTCCAGCAGCCCTGGCCGTCCGACTGGTCGCGATCGGCGCCGGTCGCGTTCGGGCAGTTCTTCGATTTCAGGTGATTGACCGCGACCGTGAAGGCGCGCGAGCCGCCGATGCGCCGGAATGTCTGCGCAAGCGGCGGGCGGTGCCGGCCGCCGAGCGCGACGGTCGCCGCGCGCCCGGCCGGCTCGACCGTGCGGCTGTCGTACAGCAGCGCGACCGCGATCGTATCGAGGCCGAGCCGCGCGGTGCCGGGCTCGACCACGCGCCAGCCGTCGCCAAGTTGCGCGGCGAGACGCCGCACGGCGCTCGCGTTGCCGTAGCCGTTGTTCGCGATCTCCATCAGCCCGATCACGTCGGCGCGCAACGCGCGCAATGCCGCGACGATCTTCGCCTCCTGCCGCGCGAACGCGGCGGGCGATTTCGCGCCGCGGTTGGCCGGGGCATCGAATCCGCCGCCTGTCCCGTCGCCGTTGAAATAGTTGAATACGTTGAACGACACGATGCGCACGTCGGCAGCGGGATGCCGGGCCGGCGCATCGGTACGCGGGTTCGCGGCGGCATCGAACACCGGTGCCGCACCGGCAACCGGTTGCAGCCGCCACGCGCCGTAGCGCAGTTCGAGCACGCCTTCGACGCCGCGCACCGTGTAGCCCGCGCGCAGCGTGTTGGCGGCACTCAGCGCGGGCGGCGGATAGCGCACGGTCGCGGGATCGCGGCGGTTCGAGCCGTCGTCGAGCACGATGCGGTTGCGTGCGTTGGCGGCCGCGAGCGCGGCGGCCTCGGCTGGCGGTGCGACGTGGGTCGGGATGCGCAGCCGGCCGTTGCTGAGGACGATGCTGCCGTAGCGGCCGAGTTCGTGGGTGTCGCTGACCGTCAGCGTTTGCGGCAGGCGCACCCGCATGCCTTCATGTGCGGCCAGCACGGCGGGCGTGGCGACCGGCAACGTGAGTGTTGCCGGTGTGACCGTCTGTTCGCGTGCGCAGACGGTCATGCCGCCCGACAGCGTGAATTGCGTCCGGCCGTATCGCTCGTCGACGCGGCCCGTGAGATGCACGAGATCGCCGGCCTTCGCGCGCGCGTTCGGTGCGTACACGAATACGCCTTCCGGGACGCCCGGCCGGTGCCGTCGCTGCGCATCGGCCTGCTGGACGAAGAAGCCGTCCAGGCCGTCGGCGCCGCCGAATGCCGCGGTGACGACCGCTTCGATCGAGGTCGTTTGGCCGGCCAGCGGCGACGGGCCACCGGCGCCGCGGAGGTCGGCAATCGGCGTGGTTGCGCCGCCGCAGCCGGCGCTGATCTGCGGCGTGGCCACGGCCGGCCGGGCGAAGACGGCGGCGGGGGCGGCAGGGGCGAAGAGGGCAGCCAGGGCGATGAACGATGCAACGACAAGCGGCGCAAGCAGGCGTGACATGGGGCGGTCCACAGGAAGAAAATCCGAAGGTTCGGGAAGGCATCTTGACGGCAAAATGTCAGGAAGTGGCCGAAATGGCCGTCCGGCCAGTACCGATTGGCCGACGATGCAAGCCGCCCAGCGGCTGCTACGCTTTTGCATCGGTCGGCGCATCCCGATCGCGCAGCGCACGCTGCCGCGCCCCGTTCCCACAGGAGAAGTCCATGTCTTACATGCTGTTGATTGTCGAGCCGACCGACCAGCGCGCCGAACGCACGCTCGACGAAGGTCAGGCGCTGTACGCGCGGATGGTCGATTTCGCCGAGACGCTGAAGGCGCGCGGCGTGCTGCGCGGCGTCGAGTCGCTGGAGCGTTCCGAGCGCGGGACGCGCGTGCAGGTGCGCGACGGCGAGGCGCGCCTGCTCGACGGCCCGTTCGCGGAGGCGAAGGAGATGGTCGGCGGCTTCTTCCTCGTCGACGTCGACACGCGCGAGGAAGCGATCGAGATCGCGAGCCAGTGCCCGGCTGCGCAATGGTGCACTGTCGAGGTGCGCGCGGTCGGCCCGTGCTTCCTGTGAAGGTCGCGACTCGGTATATACCCTGATTTGTCGCGGAATATGTCGATCCGGCTGTCATCCGGCCGTCGTCCGGATAAGGCGCCGATGAACGGGTACCGCCTTCCACCGATGACAAGGAGTAAGCGATGCGATTCATGATCATGATCCGGGCGAACGCCGTCAGCGAGTCCGACGCGTTGCCCGACAACCGGCTGGTCGAGGCGATGACCGTCTATCACGAGGAACTGGCCAGGGCCGGCGTGCTGCTCGACGCAAACGGGCTGCGGCCGAGCGCGAGCGGCTGGCGCGTGCGCTACACGGGCGGCAAGGGCACGGTGGTCGACGGCCCGTTCGCCGAAACGAAGGAACTGATCGCCGGCTATACGCTGATCCAGGTGCGCTCGCGCGAAGAAGCGCTCGAATGGACGCGCCGGTTTCCCGCGCCGTTCGGCGCCGAGATGGATTGCGAGATCGAAGTGCGGCCGCTGTTCGAGCTTGACGACCTCACGCCGAGCGACGCGGTCGAGCGGTTCCGCGAACTCCACGTCGGCCGCACCGACGCCTGATTGATTGCCCACCTGAATCCAACCTCACCGGGAGTACCCGACATGCACAAGATGGTCTTCATCAACCTGCCCGTGGCCGACCTGCCGCGTTCGAAGGCGTTCTACCAGGCGCTCGGCTTCGAGGTCGTGCCGGCCTATACCAACGACCAGGCCGCCTGCATCAAGATCAGCGACACGATCTTCGCGATGCTGCTCGTGCGGCCGTTCTTCCAGACGTTTACCGGCAAGACCATCATCGATCCGGCAACGCAGGTGCAGGCCCTGTCGTGCCTGTCGTGCGAAAGCCGCGCCGAGGTCGACGCGATCGTCGCGAAGGCACTGGCGGCCGGCGGGTCCGCGCCGCAAGCGCCGCGCGAGTATCCGAACATGTACGGCCACGGGTTCGACGATCCGGACGGCCATGCATGGGAGCTGATGGCCATGCCGCTGGACGCGTCCGCCCAGGGGCAGGCGTCGTGACGCGTGAGGCGACTCACCGTGCGATCGAAGCGGTCTGGCGGATCGAGGCGCCCAAGATCATCGCGCGCGCCGCGCGCGTGGTGCGCGACGTCGGCGTGGCGGAGGAGCTGGCGCAGGACACGCTCGTCGCGGCGCTCGAGCACTGGCCCGTCGACGGCGTGCCCGACAACCCGGCCGCCTGGCTGATGACGGCCGTGAAGCGTCGCGCACTCGATCGTGTCCGGCAGGAGTCGCTCCATGCGGCCAAGCGCGACCAGCTCGGCCACGAGATGGACGCGCTTGAAGCGCATGTCGTCCCCGACATCGCCGAGGCGCTCGCCGACGCGAGCGACGACGACATCGGCGACGATCTGCTGCGGCTGATCTTCACGTCGTGCCACCCGGTGCTGTCGACCGATTCGCGCGTCGCGCTGACGCTGCGGCTGCTCGGCGGGCTGACGACGGGCGAGATCGCTCGCGCGTTCCTGACGCCCGAGCCGACGATCGCGCAGCGGATCGTGCGCGCCAAGCGCACGCTCGCGGCGGCACACGTGCCGTTCGAGGTGCCGGCCGCCGATGCGCGGCCCGCGCGGCTCGCGTCGGTGCTCGAAGTGATCTATCTCGTGTTCAACGAAGGCCATGCGGCGACCTCGGGCGACGACTGGACACGCCCGGCGCTGTGCGACGAGGCGTTGCGGCTCGGCCGCGTGCTGGCCGGGCTGGCGCCGGACGAGAGCGAGGTGCTCGGGCTCGTCGCGCTGATGGAACTGCAGGCGTCGCGCATGCACGCGCGCACCGACGCGCAGGGCCGGCCCGTGCTGCTGCTCGACCAGGATCGCAGCCGCTGGGATCCGCTGCTGATCCGGCGCGGCCTCGCGGCGCTCGAACGCGCGACGAAGCTCGGCGGCGTACGCGGGCCGTACGCGCTGCAGGCCGCGCTGGCCGCCTGCCATGCACGCGCGCGGCATGCGTCGGATACGGACTGGGCGCAGATCGTCGCGCTGTATGACGCGCTCGCCGAAGTCGCACCGTCGCCCGTGGTCGAGCTGAATCGCGCGGTGGCCGTCGGCATGGCGTTCGGGCCCGCTGCGGCGCTCGAACTCGTCGACGTGCTGCGCGACGATCCCGCGCTCGCGCACTATCACTGGCTGCCGAGCGTGCGCGGCGACCTGCTGGCGAAGCTGGGCCGCGCCGACGAGGCCAAGGCCGAATTCCGCCGCGCGGCGGAACTGACGCGCAACGAGCGCGAACGCGAATTGCTGCTCAGGCGCGCGACGGACGCGTGACCCACGTGGCACACGCGGCACACGCGGCACACGCGGCACACGCGGCACACGCGAACGCCGCGCACCGTGCGCCGCGCCCCGCCAAGCACTATCGCCCGGATTGAAAAAGCCTATTGGGGGATGCGAACACGAACGCCTAGATTGAAGAGCACGATGCGCGCGCCCCGGCACACGCATCGTTCCCCACATACCTGATCGGCCCGGCTTCGCATGCGGCCGCGCCGACTCGAACGGAGGCGCAAATGGCTCAACTCAAGGGCAGCAAAACCGAAGAGAACCTGAAGGCCGCATTCGCGGGCGAATCGCAGGCGAACCGGCGCTATCTGTATTTCGCTTCGAAGGCTGATGTCGAAGGCCAGAACGACATCGCCGCGCTGTTCCGCTCGACCGCCGAAGGCGAAACCGGCCATGCGCACGGCCACCTCGAATACCTGGAAGCCGTCGGCGATCCGGCCACGGGCTTGCCGTTCGGTTCGTCGCGGCAGAATCTCGAATCGGCGATCGCCGGCGAAACGCACGAATACACCGACATGTATCCGGGCATGGCGAAGGCGGCGCGCGACGAAGGCTTCGACGAAATCGCGAACTGGTTCGAGACGCTCGCGAAGGCTGAACGCAGCCACGCGAACCGCTATACGAAGGCGCTGGACAGTCTCGTCGACTGACGGGCCGCCGCGGGTCGCACGGCAGGCGGTGCGATCGGCAAGCGGCCGGCTGTTCGTTCATCGCTGCCCGCATCGAGCGGGCGGCGCTGGCGCGCATGCGCGCCACGCTGGATGGAGCGCCCCATGCCCCACAAGGAAGGCAGTCTCGAAGCCCCGACCCGGCATCCGCTCGACTGGCAGTCCGAAGCGTTCTACGACCAGGCCGCGATCGACGCGGAAATGACGCGCGTGTTCGACATCTGTGCCGGATGCCGGCGCTGCGTGTCGTTATGCGGCGCATTTCCGACGCTGTTCGATCTGGTCGACGACACGCCGATGGGCGATATCGAGGAAGTGCCGAAGGACGCGTTCGGCAAGGTCGTCGACCAGTGCTACCTGTGCGACCTCTGCTACATGACGAAATGTCCGTACGTGCCGCCGCACGCGTGGAACGTCGACTTCCCGCACCTGATGCTGCGCGGCAAGGCCGCGCGCTACAAGCGCGGCGAAGCGACGCTGCGCGACAAGGTGCTGTCGAACACCGACGCGCTCGGCCACTTCGCCGGCATTCCGATCGTCACGCAGGCGGTGAACGCGGTGAACCGCACGCCGCCCGCGCGCCATGCGCTCGAAGCGACGCTCGGCGTCGATCGCGATGCATGGCTGCCGGAATTCGCGCCGCGCAAGTTCCGGCGCACGGCGAAGCCCTCGGACGGCCTGCCCGTGCGCGACGGCGAACGCACGCCCGGCAAGGTCGCGATCTACGCGACGTGCTACGTGAATTTCAACGAGCCGGGCATCGGCCACGACCTGCTCGCGATCCTCGCGCACAACGAGATCCCGTACGAACTCGTCACGCGCGAAGCCTGCTGCGGGATGCCGCTGCTCGAGCAGGGCAACCTCGCCGGCGTGGCCGCGAAGAAGGACGTGAACCTGCCTGTGCTCGAACGCTATGCGCGCGAAGGCTATGCGCTGATCGGCGCGATCCCGAGCTGCGTGCTGATGTACAAGAGCGAGCTGCCGCTGATGTTCCCCGGCGACGAAGCCGTGCGCGCGGTGGCCGACGCATTCTGGGATCCGTTCGAGTACGTGATAGCGCGCCATCGCGACGGACTGCTGAAGACCGATTTCAAGACGGGCCTCGGCACCGTGTCCTATCACGTGCCATGCCACGCGCGCGTGCAGAACATCGGCCGCAAGACGGCCGACGCGCTGTCGCTCGTGCCCGATACGCGCGTGAATGTCGTCGAGCGCTGCTCGGGCCATGCGGGCACCTTCGGCGTGAAGAAGGAATTCCATGCGGACGCGATGCGGATCGGCGGGCCCGTGTTCAAGGCGATGGCCGAGCCGCAGCCGGATTTCGTGTCGTCGGACTGCGCGCTGGCCGGCCATCACATCGTGCAGGGCATCGACGACAAGGGGCTGCCGTCCGCGCCGCTCGCGCATCCGCTCACGCTGCTGCGCCGCGCGTACGGCATCTGAGCCGCCGCCGGCCGACCCACGAGGACCTCCCATGACGTTGACCCGCGACTCCCTGCTGACGCTCGAAGCGTACGCGAAGATCCGCAAGACCGAACACGCGCGGCTCGTCGCGTACAAGCGCCGCCGCGCGGTTGCGCTCGGCAATCACCTGCGCTTCCTGTTCGAGGACGAGACGACGATCCGCTACCAGATCCAGGAGATGCTGCACATCGAGAAGATCTTCGACCAGGCGGGCATTGAAGGGGAGCTGGAAGCGTATCTGCCGCTCGTGCCCGACGGCACGAACCTGAAGGCGACGCTGCAGATCGAGTACGAGCACGAGATCGAACGGCGCGCGGCGCTCGCGCGGCTGATCGGCGTCGAGGATCGCGTGTACCTGCAGGTCGACGGGTACCCGAGCGTCTACGCGATCGCCGACGAGGATCTCGAGCGCGACAACGCCGAGAAGACGTCGGCCGTGCACTTCGTGCGCTTCGAGTTCGGCGCGCCGATGCGTGCGGCGCTCAAGGGCGGGGCGGCGCTGTCGATCGGCTGCGATCACCCGGCCTACACGATGCCGCCGCAACGGGTGGACGCGGACGTGACCGCATCGCTGGCCGGCGATTTGCGCTGACGCGTCCGCTGCGCATTCGGCACGGCCTGCGCACCGTTTTCCGTTTTTCCGTTCCGACCCGAAACAGGATTTCCGCAGACGATGCGGCGCTGTCGTGCGCCTGCCGCCGCCAAGATGTAACAGACGTCACGAGTTTGCATGTGGCGAAAAGCGTGCATCGCACGTCACCGTGCTTTCATCACCCGCAGAGAAACAATAAAAAGATTGTGCACGGAAATAATTAAAATCGGCAGAATTTGAATGATTTACCGATTCGTGAATATCTTGTTACGCTTTTTTCCCTGATTTACCGATGTCGGGCGGCAATGCACCGGATTGTTGCCGGCAGGGGTCGGAGCGGCCCGAAAATGCACATAAAAAGCTATTCTTCATACGCTGCGGAGCCCCGCCGGACGGGGCTTTCCAGCGACGGGCATAAAGATCTCGCAAAAAAATTCATGCGTAAATACATTACGCATCCATGGCGGGTTGTTTCAGTGCGTAACATTAAGTCATTGTCATATTGAGATTAACCCTAGGGATGGTATGCTTCGTGCACAAAAATTCCCACATTGGAGTGAGACCGTGATTTGTGCGTCATAGCCGGGAATCGCGGCACCGTGAAAGTGCGGTGCCGCACCGGCATGCACAACCCCGGATAACCATAATGTGCAACCTGGCCGCCCCGCGACGCGATGTGTCGCGACGGCGCCGCCAATCGCAGCCCCGGCCTGGCTGCGTGGAGAGATCTACTATGTTCTTCGATGAGCTTAACGATGAAGAGTGGTTTCGTCTTTCAACGCTGATCGCCGATGAACCCATCCGGCTGAACCGTCGTGGGCGTCCACGTGCCGAACCGCGCGTCGTTGCCAATGCGGTGCTCTGGATCCTGACGACCGGTGAAGCCTGGTCGAAGCTGCCCGGTCGTTATCCGTCCGGGCCGACGTGCCGTCGCCGCTACGAAGAGTGGCTCGCGTCCGGCACGCTGCTGCAGATGATCGACGTGCTGACCCAGTTCAGCGGGCGCACGTTCGCGTATATCCCGCCGCCGCCGGTGCCGGTCGTGGCCGCGCGTCGTGCCGAGCCCGTGCCCGACAACGACCGTTTGCGCGGCGTGTTCTGGCAAAACCCCGAATCGTGGCAATTGCCGGTCGCGCAGGCAAACGTTTGGGATGGCGAGGGCGCGTCGCTGAGCGCGATGCCGGTCGACGAAGTGGTCGATCCGTCGGCGGTGTCGTTCACGGTGCCGGGTGCGCCGTCGACGGAGTTGCGCCATGCGCATGCGTCGTCGGCGAGCTTCGCCGCGGCCGAACCGCAAGTCGACGAATATCGCGGCTATACGATCTGCGGTATCGCGCAGCCCGTGCAGAACCTGATGTATCGCGCGTGGGCCGAGATTACGCGGGACGACCGGCGCGTCGAGCGCTCGGGCCTCATCGGCCCGCGCTTCACCGATGCCGAGGAAGCCGAGCAGTTCGCGCTCGACTGGGCGCGCCAGTGGATCGATCGCCATGGCGCGAGCGACGAACCGGTGCGCGAGCCGCAAGGCGAGGTGCTGGCCGGCCTGTCCGCGCTTGCGCGTGCGGAGTCGGACATCAAGCGCTTCATCGCCGAGCGTCATGCGGGCGCGCTGTCCGAAAGCCGCAACGATCCGGTGCAGTCGGAGCGTCGCGAATACGTGTACCGCGTAGGCTGATCGCCGTCCCGATGCAACGCGCGGGCCGTCGTGTGCCACGACGCCCGCGCGGAAATCCCGTCTTTCCATGTCTGCCTTGCCCGGGGCGCCGCTGTCGAAGCGGCGCCCCGGGCGTACCGCGTGTTGTTACTGCCGGCCGTAGGTATCGTCGAAGCGGACGATGTCGTCCTCGCCGAGATACGCGCCCGACTGCACCTCGATCAGCTCGAGCGGCATCTTGCCCGGATTCTCCAGGCGGTGCGACACGCCGAGCGGGATGTACGTCGATTCGTTTTCCGACAGCAGGAACGTTTCGTCACCGCGCGTGATGCGCGCGGTGCCGCGCACGACGATCCAGTGTTCGGCACGGTGGTGGTGCATCTGCAGCGACAGTCGCGCACCCGGCTTCACGACGATGCGTTTCACCTGGAAGCGCTCGCCCATGTCGACCGAGTCGTAGTGGCCCCACGGGCGATGGACCTTGCGGTGATCGGCGGCTTCCGCGCCGCGTTGCGCCTTGATTTGCCCGACGATTTTCTTCACGTCCTGCACGCGCGACTTGTCCGCGACGAGCACGGCGTCGGGCGTTTCGACGACGACGAGGTTCTGCGTGCCGACGCAGGCGACGAGCCGGCTTTCCGAATGCGCGAACGTCGATTCCGCGCCTTCGAGCAGCACGTGCCCGCGGCCGACGTTCCCGGCTTCGTCCTTCGGCGAGATCTGCCAGATCGCGTCCCACGAGCCGACGTCCGACCAGCCCGCGTCGAGCGGCACGACGACGCTCTCGCACAGCTGCGGCAGGGTCGCGAGCGGCTCCATCACCGCGTAGTCGATCGAGTTCGACGGCGACGCGGCGAATGCGTCGCGATCGACGCGGAAGAAATCGCCATCGGCCTTGCCCTGGGCGACCGCCTGTTCGCAGGCTGCGTAGATCGCGGGTTCCAGCTGGCGGATCGCTTTCAGCCAGACCGATGCGCGAACGATGAAGATCCCGCTGTTCCACCAGTATTCGCCCGATGCGACGTACTGCTGAGCGAGTTCGAGATGCGGCTTCTCGACGAAACGGTCGAGGCGGCGCACGTCGAGGCTGCCCGTCCCGGCATCGCCGAGCGGCGCGCCAACGCGGATGTAGCCGTAGCCGGTTTCCGCGTGCTTGGGGACGATGCCCATCGTGGCGATCTTGCCTTGCATCGCGCAGTGCACGCCGGCTGCGACAGCCGCGTGGAAGCGCGGCAGGTCGGCGACCGCATGGTCGGCCGGCATCACGGTCATCACCGCATCGTTGCCGCCGGCGACGAGCCGCAGGGCGGCGAGCGTCAGCGCGGGCGCGGTGTCGCGGCCGATCGGCTCGAGCATGATCGATGCGGATTTGCGGGTCAGGCGCAGCTGTTCGGCGGTCGTGAAGCGGTGATCCTCGCCGCACACGATCAGCACGTCGTCGTTCAGCGGATAGGCGCCCGTCAGGCCGTCGAGGCGCAGCGCGGTCGATTGCAGCAACGAATGTTCGCCGAGCAGGCCGATCAGCTGTTTCGGAAAACGTTCGCGCGACATCGGCCACAGGCGCGTGCCGGAACCGCCGGCGAGAATCACCGGTTGCACGGCGACGCGCGTGCCGGCGGCGGGGGCGGTGGAAGAAGAATGGCGCGTTTCGGCAGCCACGGCCGGAGCATTCATGAGGACACTCTCCACGGTTGAAGTCAGTGCCTATCTTTGTAGCACGAAGTAAATCGACAATAAAACCGGGTCCATTGTTTGATATTCGCCAGGCATTCATCAGGAAGAATTTTCCTCGCTAGCATCCGATGCAAATAAAAAAATAAAAAATAAATTGGGGAATCGGCCGGTCTTGACCGCCCGAAAAGGGTGCGCGGAAATCGTAAAGGTTCCGAAAAATTCCCGATTCCTGAGCATTTCGGGAAAACCTGCCGATTTAATTCAAAAACTTCGCGGCAAGAATTTCCGATTATTTTTCGAAATACTTGTGCGCTTGAGGAGGAATTTTCTTACCGCTTCAATAGCGTCATGCAACGTTTGAATCGAATGTGCGGCACGGGTCGCACAAGGAGCTGTTCGGCAAACGCCTGTTCAAAGAGGAAGCAGACATGTTGAGCGTGCTGGCGAGAGTCATCGATATCGCGATGGTCGTGATGGGGGCGTTGATCGCCGCCACGCTGCACGGTGGCAGCATCTGGCTCAACGACCTGCAGCGCACGATGATGCTGTTCGATTGCCTGCTCGTCGTCGTGTGCTTTCCCGCCTTCGGCATCTACCAGTCGTGGCGCGGCAAGCGTCTCGTCGGGCTGGTGGGGCGGGTTGCGTTCGCGTGGCTCGTGGTCGAGCTCGCGGGCATCCTGTTGAGCTTCAGCTTTCATCAGTCGGGCGACCTGTCGCGGCTGTGGCTGGGTTACTGGGCGCTCGTGACGATGGCGCTGCTCGTCGGTTCGAAGGCCTGCGTGCACGTCGTGCTGCGGCAACTGCGTCGCGGCGGCTACAACCTGAAGGCGGTCGCGATCGTCGGCGGTACGCCGGCGGCGCGGCGGCTGATCGCGCAGATGCGGGCGCGGCCGGAAGCCGGTTTCAATCCGGTGTGCGTGTACGACGAAAGCGAAGCGCCGGGCGAAGTCGCGCTCGACGACGTGCGCATCGAGCGGCAGTTCGAATCGCTGGTGTGGCTGGTGCGCAGCCGCGCGATCAGCGAGCTGTGGCTCACGTTGCCGATCACGGAGGAGCGTCGGATTCACCAGATCGTGACGGTGTTCCGCCACGACTTCGTGAATATCCGCTTCATCCCGGACGTGCGCACGCTGTCGTTCTTCAACCAGGAAGTGGTCGAGGTGCTCGGCGTGCCGGCGATCAACCTCGCGGCGTCGCCGATCACCGACGTGCGGATCCTGCCGAAGTTCGTGTTCGACCGGGCGTTCGCGCTGGTGGCGCTCACGGGCCTCGCGCCGGTGATGCTGCTGATCGCGTGCCTGATCAAGCTGACGTCGCGCGGGCCGGTGTTCTTTCGCCAGAAGCGCAAGGGCATCGACGGGCACGAGTTCGAGATCTACAAGTTTCGCTCGATGAAGGTGCACCAGGAAGTGGCGGGGCAGGTCACGCAGGCGAAGAAGAACGATTCGCGCGTGACGCCGGTCGGCCGGTTCCTGCGCCGCACGAGCCTCGACGAGCTGCCGCAGTTCATCAACGTGCTGAAGGGCGAGATGTCGGTGGTCGGCCCGCGCCCGCATGCGCTCGCGCACGACGACATCTACAAGGATCTGGTCAAGGGCTACATGTTCCGCTACCGGATCAAGCCGGGCATCACCGGGTGGGCGCAGATCAACGGCTTTCGCGGCGAGACCGACCAGATCGAGAAGATGATGGGACGCGTGAAGCTCGATCTGTACTACATGCAGAACTGGTCATTCTGGCTCGACATCAAGATCGTCGTGCTGACGCTCTGGAAAGGCTTCACCGGCAGCAACGCTTATTGAGTCTCGAGGCCGCGCCACGCAGGCATTCCGGCTTTACGAATTTCGAATCATTGGTCAAGAGGTCCGACACATCATGAATCTGACTATCATCGGCAGCGGTTACGTAGGTCTTGTCACCGGCGCCTGTCTCGCCGACATCGGGCACGACGTGTTCTGTCTCGACGTCGACCAGGCAAAGATCGACATCCTGAACAACGGCGGCGTGCCGATCCACGAGCCGGGTCTCAAGGAAGTGATCGCGCGCAACCGCTCGGCCGGCCGCCTGCGTTTCTCGACCGACATCGAGGCCGCGGTCGCGCACGGCGACGTGCAGTTCATCGCGGTCGGCACGCCGCCCGACGAGGACGGCTCGGCCGACCTGCAATACGTGCTCGCGGCGGCGCGCAACATCGGCCGCCACATGACAGGTTTCAAGGTGATCGTCGACAAGTCGACGGTGCCGGTCGGCACGGCCGAGCGCGTGCGCGCGGCGGTGGCGGAAGAGCTCGCGAAGCGCGGCGCCGACCAGATGTTCTCGGTCGTGTCGAATCCGGAATTCCTGAAGGAGGGCGCGGCGGTCGACGATTTCACGCGGCCGGATCGCATCGTGATCGGCTGCGACGACGACGTGCCGGGCGAGCGCGCCCGCGAACTGATGAAGAAGCTGTACGCACCGTTCAACCGTAACCACGAACGCACGCTGTACATGGACGTGCGCTCGGCCGAATTCACGAAATACGCGGCGAACGCGATGCTCGCGACCCGCATTTCGTTCATGAACGAACTGGCGAACCTCGCCGACCGCTTCGGCGCGGACATCGAGGCCGTGCGCCGCGGGATCGGCTCCGATCCGCGTATCGGCTATCACTTCCTGTATGCCGGCTGCGGCTACGGCGGCTCGTGCTTCCCGAAGGATGTCGAGGCGCTGATCCGCACGGCTGACGAGAACGGGCAGGTCCTGCAGATCCTGAAGGCCGTGTCGTCGGTCAATGCGACGCAAAAGCGCGTGCTCGCCGACAAGATCGTCGCGCGCTTCGGCGAGGACCTGACCGGCCGCACGTTCGCCATCTGGGGCCTCGCGTTCAAGCCGAACACCGACGACATGCGCGAGGCGCCGAGCCGTGAGCTGATCGCCGAGCTGCTGTCGCGCGGGGCGCGCATCGCCGCGTACGACCCGGTCGCGCAGCAGGAAGCGCGCCGCGTGATCGCGCTCGATCTCGCCGATCACCCGAGCTGGCTCGAGCGCCTGACCTTCGTCGACGACGAGGCGCAGGCCGCCCGCGATGCCGACGCGCTCGTGATCGTCACCGAATGGAAGATCTTCAAGAGCCCCGACTTCATCGCGCTCGGCCGCCTGTGGAAGACGCCGGTGATCTTCGATGGCCGGAACTTGTACGAGCCGGAGACGATGAGCGAGCAGGGCATCGAATACCACCCGATCGGCCGGCCGGGCTCGCGCCAGGCCGTCGCCGCCCGTGTGCCGGGCACCGCGCCTGCAAGCGCGTAACCCGTTTCCCGTCACTCGTTACGAGACGCCATGTTCCGGAACATCCTGATCGTCTGCCACGCGAACGTCTGCCGCAGCCCGGCAGCGGAAATGCTGTTCAAGTCGCACGTCGCGTCACGCGGCGGCCCGCGCCCGACGTTCCACTCGGCGGGCGTGCATGCGAACGACGGCGACGGCATCGATCCGGTGATGCGTCAGCTGCTTGCCGAGCGGGGCGTCGATGCGACGACCCACCGCTCGCGGCGGCTGTCGCGCCGGATTGTGCGCGACGCCGACCTGATTCTCGTCAGCGAGCGTGGACAGATCAAGGCCGTCGAATCGGTCGATCCGTTCGCGCGCGGCAAGGTCCACCTGCTCGGCAAGTGGGAAGGGGCCGAGATTGCCGACCCGCACGGCGGCCCCGAGGCCGATTACCGCGAGAGCTACTCACTGATCGAACGTCTGGTTCAAGGATGGCTACAGAAACTATGCTGAAACGCCCGATGCGCCCGGTGGCGCTTGCCGTCGCGCTGACGACTTTCCTGTCAGCCTGTGCAACCGCTCCCGGCAACTACCTCGACTCGTCGAACCTGAAGGACGAAGGCCGGCAGGAAGCGGCCGAAACCTATCCGGTTCATTACATCGACGCCAAAGTGGTGATGGACCAGCTGCAGAAAGCGCAGGTCGACCATCCGCTGCCGCCCGGACGTTACACCGATCCGTCGGAGTACGTGTACCGCGTCGGCCCGCAGGACATCCTCGGCGTCACCGTGTGGGACCACCCCGAGCTGACGACGCCGCAGGGCCAGTCGTTCTCGAGCGGCGGCAACACGACGCAGTCGGTCGCCGGCGCGCTGCAGCAGCCGTATACGACCGCGCTGCCGGGCCAGGCCGATCCGTACGGCCAGACGGTCGCATCCGACGGCACGATCTTCTTCCCGTTCGTCGGCCGCATCAAGGTGGCCGGCAAGACGGTCGCGCAGATCCGCGAGCAGATGGCCACCACGCTGTCGCGCTATGTGAAGAATCCGCAGCTCGACGTGCGCGTGCTGTCGTTCCGCAGCCAGAAGGTGCAGGTGACGGGCGAGGTGAAGCAGCCGGGCCCGCTCGCGGTGAGCGACGTGCCGCTGACGCTCGTCGACGCGATCTCGCGCTCGGGCGGCTCGACCAACGAGGCCGACCTGCAGCGCGTGCGCCTGACGCGCGACGGCAAGCTCTACACGCTCGACGCGAACGGCGTGCTCGATCGCGGCGAAGTGAAGCAGAACGTGATGCTGCAGCCGGGTGACATCATCAACGTGCCGGACCGCAGCGACAGCCGCGTGTTCATCATGGGCGAGGTCAAGACGCCGGTCACGGTGCCGATGCTCAAGGGCAAGCTGACCCTCGCCGATGCGCTGACGTCCGGCGGCGGCATCCTCGACACGGATGCGAACCCGCGCAAGATTTACGTGATGCGCGGGATGCATGACAACCCGACGAAGCCGGAAGTGTTCCGTCTCGACATGACGCAGCCGGATGCGCTGATGCTGTCGAGCCGCTTCCCGCTTCAGCCGCTCGACGTCGTCTACGTCAGCACGGCCAGCTCGGTGCAGTTCAACCGTGTGCTGCAGCAGGTGCTGCCGACGATCCAGACGATCTTCTTCATGCGGCAAATCACGCGCTGATAGCCCGCCGGGGCGGCGCCTCCGCCCCGGCACCACTCAAGCGGGAACGAATGGTGAACACGCAAGCGAAACACTCCTACGCGGATCTGTCCGCGAAAACCGAGGAAGAGGACGTCGTCCTCGGCCAGTTGCTCCAGGTGATCATGGACGACATCTGGCTGCTGCTCGGCATCGCGGTGACGGTCGTCGCGCTCGCCGGCCTCTACTGCTTCGTCGCGAAGCCGGTCTATCAGGCCGACGTGCACGTGCGGGTCGAGGGCAACGACAACACGTCGCAGGCGCTCACGCAGACGCAGACGGGCGCGTCGATCAACAGCGGCCCGCAGCAGGCGCCGACCGATGCGGAAATCGAGATCATCAAGAGCCGCGGCGTGGTCGCGCCGGTGGTCGAGCAGTTCAAGCTGAACTTCTCGGTCGTGCCGAAGACGCTGCCGGTGATCGGCAGCTTCGCCGCGCGCGTCGCGACCCCGGGCGAACCGGCGCGGCCGTGGCTCGGCCTGAAGTCGTACGCCTGGGGCGGTGAAGTCGCCGACGTCGATTCGATCAACGTCGTGCCCGCGCTCGAAGGCAAGAAGCTGACGCTGACGGCCGGCCCGAACGGCACCTATTCGATCGTCGACCAGAACGGCATGCGGCTGCTGTCGGGTCATGTCGGCGAATCGGCGCAGGGCGGCGGTGTGACGCTGCTCGTGTCGAAGCTCGTCGCGCGCCCCGGTACGCAGTTCACGGTGGTCCGCTACAACGATCTCGACGCGATCAGCGGCTTCCAGACCGGCATCCAGGTGACCGAGCAGGGCAAGCAGACGGGCGTCGTGCAGATCTCGCTCGAAGGCAAGGACCCGGACCAGACCGCCGCGATCGCGAACGCGCTCGCGCAGTCGTACCTGAACCAGCACGTGGTCGCGAAGCAGGCCGAAGCGACCAAGATGCTCGACTTCCTGAAGGGCGAGGAGCCGCGCCTGAAGGCCGACCTCGAACGTGCAGAAGCTGCGCTGACGCAATACCAGCGCACGTCGGGCTCGATCAACGCGAGCGACGAGGCGAAGGTCTACCTCGAAGGCAGCGTGCAGTACGAGCAGCAGATCGCCGCGCAGCGCCTGCAACTCGCGTCGCTCGCGCAGCGCTTCACCGATTCGCACCCGATGGTGATCGCCGCGAAGCAGCAGCTCGCGGAGCTGCAGGGCGAGAAGGACAAGTTCAGCAACCGCTTCCGCAGCCTGCCGGCCACCGAAGTGAAGGCCGTCCAGCTGCAGCGTGACGCGAAGGTTGCCGAGGACATCTACGTGCTGCTGCTGAACCGCGTGCAGGAGCTGTCGGTGCAGAAGGCCGGCACGGGCGGCAACATCCACCTCGTCGACTCGGCGCTGCGTCCGGGCGATCCGGTCAAGCCGAAGAAGGTGCTGATTCTGTCGGCCGCGGTGTTCCTCGGGCTGATCCTCGGCACGGGCGTCGTGTTCCTGCGCCGCAACATGTTCCAGGGCATCGAGGATCCGGACCGCATCGAGCGCGCGTTCAACCTGCCGCTGTACGGGCTGGTGCCGCAAAGCGCCGAGCAGGTGAAGCTCGACGCGCAGGCCGAGAAGGGCGGCAGCCGTGCGCGGCCGATCCTCGCGAGCCTGCGTCCGAAGGATCTCAGTGTCGAGAGCCTGCGCAGCCTGCGCACCGCGATGCAGTTCGCGATGATGGACGCGAAGAACCGCGTGATCGTGCTGACGGGCCCGACGCCCGGGATCGGCAAGAGCTTCCTGACGGTCAACCTCGCGGTGCTGCTCGCCCATTCGGGCAAGCGCGTGCTGCTGATCGACGCGGACATGCGGCGCGGCCTGCTCGACCGTTACTTCGGCCTCACGTCGCAGCCGGGCCTGTCCGAGCTGCTGAGCGACCAGTCGGCGCTCGAAGATGCCGTGCGCGAGACGCCGGTGCAGGGCCTGTCGTTCATCTCGGCCGGCACGCGCCCGCCGAACCCGTCGGAGCTGCTGATGTCGACGCGCCTGCCGCAATACCTCGAAGGGCTCGGCAAGCGCTACGACGTCGTGCTGATCGATTCGCCGCCGGTGCTGGCAGTGACCGACGCGACCATCATCGGCCGCATGGCCGGCTCGACGTTCCTCGTGCTGCGCTCGGGCATGCATACCGAGGGCGAGATCGCCGACGCGATCAAGCGCCTGCGCACCGCGGGTGTCGACCTGGAAGGCGGGATCTTCAACGGCGTGCCGCCGAAGGCGCGTGGCTACGGCCGCGGCTATGCGGCCGTGCATGAATACCTGAGCGCCTGATCCGCATCGCACGTAACCGGGCGGGCAGCGAGCGTTGCCCGCCCGGCCGACAGGAGAACCAACGATGAAAATTTCCGTGCTCGTTCCGACCTATCGGCGTCCCGCCGACCTCGCGCGCTGCCTGGCGGCGCTGCAGCGGCAGCATCGGCTGCCCGACGAGGTGATCGTCGTCGCGCGCCCGGAGGACGACGCCACGCACGAACGGCTCGCCGATCCGGCGGTCGGCGGCGCGCTGCCGCTGCGCATCGTGCCGGTCGAGGTGCCGGGCCAGGTCGCCGCACTGAACAAGGGGCTCGACTCGGCGAACGGCGACGTCGTCGCAATCACCGACGACGACGCGGCGCCGCATCCCGACTGGCTTGCACGCGTCGAGTCGGTGTTCGAAGCCGATCCGCGCGTGGGCGCGGTCGGCGGGCGCGACTGGGTGCACGAGAAGGGCCGCGTGCTCGACGAATCGCGCGAACTCGTCGGCCAGCTCACGCTGTCCGGCAAGATCGTCGGCAATCATCATCTCGGCGTCGGCGGTGCGCGCGAAGTCGACATGCTGAAAGGCGCGAACATGAGCTATCGCCGTGCCGCGATCGAGCGGCTGCGCTTCGACACGCGGCTGCGCGGCGCCGGGGCGCAGGTGCACAACGACATGGGTTTCAGCATGCACGTGCAGCGCGATGGCTGGAAGCTCGTCTACGACCCGGCAATCGCGGTCGATCATTTCCCGGCCGAGCGCTTCGACGACGACCGGCGCGATGCCGCGTCGCTGAATGCGATCAGCAACGGCGCGTACAACATGCACCTGATCCTGCGCGAGCATCTGTCGCCGATCCGGCGCGAGATCGCGTGGTGGTGGTGGACGCTGGTCGGTACGCGCGTCTACCCGGGCCTCGCGCACGTGCTGCTGTCGCTGCATACGGCGAAGCGCGAGCGGATCCGCGAGCACTGGCGCGCGGTGCGCCGCGGCGCGCGCGATGCCCGCCGCGCGAACCTTGCCCCCCATCGTGCGGCGATGCCGCCGGTGACGTCTTGAACGGTCCGCGCGCGCAACGCCGCGCGGCCACCCACGGAGGGCTGAAATGAAACTACCCCCACGCTCACTTTGTTCGCTGCCCCCCGAGGGGGCGGTCAATCTCCTTGGGGCGGCCCGGCGGAGACTGACATGACTACGGCTACCAAGGTCCACGTTCACCTGTTTTACGGCGCCGATCCGCGTACCTACCGGAAAGGCGAGGACATCGGCTGCCTGTACGGCTATCACCATGCCGAATCCGACGAATTCCGGCTGACCTATTCGCAGGATGGCGGCGAGAACCGCGTAGCCAGCCTCGCGCGCCGTACGCTGAAGGCGGCGCTCGGCTTCGACGTCGTGCATGCGTGGCGCAACCGCGCGGCGCTGCTGAACACCGATGTGATCTGGACGCACACGGAGCAGGAGCATCTCGCCGCTTCGCTGATCCTGAAGCTTGCCGGCGCGCAGGGCAAGCGCCCGCTGCTGCTCGCGCAGAGCGTGTGGCTGTTCGACAAGTGGGGCAGCTTCGGCGGCCCGCGCCGCTGGCTGTACCGCAAGCTGATCGCGCGTGCCGACGCGCTGACCACGCTGGCGCGCGACAACGCCGACCTGTGCCGCCGCTATCTCGGCCGCGACGCCGAGTTCGTCTACTACGGGCTGAACACGCAGGATTTCCCGATCAACGAGCCGCAGCAATGGCAACCGAACCGGCCGCTGCGGATCGCGGCGATCGGCAACGACCGCGACCGCGACTGGCGCACGTTCCTCGCCGCGTTCGGCGGCGACGAGCGCTACGACGTGCGGCTCGCGACGCGCCGCCGCGTGCCGCGCGAGTGGCATGCGCCGAACGTGAAGATCGGCTCGGCGTCGGGGCTCGCGAAGCAGCACGAGCTGTACGCGTGGGCCGACGTGATCGTCGTGCCGCTGCGGCCGAACTTCCACGCGTCGGGCATCACCGTGATGCTCGAGGCGGCGGCTGTCGGCAAGCCGATGATCGTGTCCGACGTCGGCGGGCTCAGCGACTACTTCCCGCACGATACGGCCGCCTATGTGCCGGCGTTCGACGCACAGGCGATGCGTCAGGCCGCCGATCGCTTCGTGGCCGATCCGGCCGCGGCGCTGGGCTGCGCGCGGGCCGCTGCCGCGTGCCTGCGCGAGCGCGACCTGACCACGCAGGCGTTCGCCGAGCAGCACGTGCGGATCACGCGCGACATGCTGCGCCGGCGCCGGACGCCGGCAGCCGCGGGCCTGGCGATGCCGCTCGCGGATTCGCGACCGTCGTCGCGGTGAGAGCGGATCGATGAGTACGATTACCGCCGAACGCGCGCCGTCGCGCAACCGCAACCGCAGCTGGCTACCCGAGCCGAAGCACTGGGTCGGGCAGGCCGGGCTGTGGACGTTCACCGCCGCGCTGATCGCCATTCACCAGGGCAAGGTGCTGACGCTCGCGTTTCCGGTGCTGGCCATCGCGGTCGGCATCTGGCTGTATTTCAAGAGTCCGGCGCGCTACGTCGGCTTCATGTGGTGGGTGTGGTTCCTGAGCCCGGAAGTGCGGCGTCTCGCCGACTGGTCGAAGGGTGCATTTACGCCAACGAGCCTGATCCAGGTCGCGCCGCTCGCGGTGACGATGATCGCCGGCCTCGGGCTGATCCGGCATTACCGCGTACTCGCGCAGCGGCGCGGGATCCCGATCCTGCTGATGCTGTTCGGGCTCGCGTACGCGTACCTCGTCGGGATCGTGTCGAGCGGCGTGATGGCCGCGACCTACGACCTCGCGAACTGGGTGTACCCGGTGCTGATCGGCTTTCACATCATGGTCAACGCGCGCGACTACCCGGAGTACCGCGACGTGCTGCTGTCCACGTTCATGTGGGGCATGCTGGTGATGGGCGTGTACGGCGTCGTGCAGTACTTCGTGATGCCGCAGTGGGACGTGCTGTGGATGATCGGTTCGGACATGGGTTCGCAGGGTGAGCCGGTGCCGTACGGCGTGCGCGTGTTCAGCACGATGAACTCGTCGGGGCCGTTCGCGTTCGCGATGATGGGCGCGCTGGTGTTCGTGCTCGCGGCGCCGCAGAAGATCCGCTGGTTCGCGGGGGCGGCCGGCTTCGTGTCGTTCGCGCTGTGTCTCGTGCGCTCGACGTGGGGCGGCTGGGTGATCGCGCTCGCGATCCAGCTCGCGCAGTCGAACAACCGCGTGCGGATGCGGATCCTGATCAGCGGCGTCGTGCTGGTCGGGCTGTGCGTGCCGCTGCTGACCGTCGGGCCGGTGGCCGATCGCCTCGGCCAGCGTCTCCAGTCGATCACGAACCTGAAGGACGACCGCAGCTACGACGACCGCAACAAGTTCTACGCGACCTTCGCGCAGACGGCGTTTACCGACGTCGCCGGCGAAGGGATGGGCGCGACGGGCGCATCGACGAAGCTGTCGAGCGACAGCGGCGAACTCGGCAAGTACGGCAGCTTCGACAGCGGCGTGATGAACGTGCCGTTCGTGCTCGGCTGGCCCGGCACGCTGCTGTACCTCGCCGGCGTCGTGATGCTGTTCGGCCGCACGCTGCGCGCGGCGTTCAAGCTGCGCAAGGACAAGTTCGTCGGCGCGTGCCTGAGTCTGTGCCTGTCGACCTTCGCGATGCTCGTGTTCACGAACTCGCTGATCGGCACGGGCGGCCTGCTGATGTTCACAGCCATTTTTTCGATTCTTTCCGCGGCGCACTGGCAAAAGGCACAACGCCTGCTGGCCGCCGCGCGTTTACGGGGAGGCGACCATTGAGAATCGCGATCGTCACGCACGTCGTGCGACATAACGACGGGCAGGGCCGCGTCAATTACGAAATCGCGCGCGCGGCGCTGGCCGAGAACTACGAGGTCACGCTAGTCGCGTCGCACGTCGCGCCCGAGCTGCTGGCCGACCCGCGCGTGCGCTGGGTGCCGGTGAAGGTCGGCGGCTTCTGGCCGTCGAACCTCGTCAAGCAGCAGGTGTTCGCGCTGAAGAGCGCGGCCTGGCTGCGCGCGCATCGCGACGAGTACGACGTGCTGCACGTGAACGGCTTCATTTCGTGGATCAAGGCCGACGTGAATACCGCGCACTTCGTGCACGGCGGCTGGTTCAAGAGTCCGTACTATCCGTTCGGGCCGACGAAGGGGCTGTGGTCGGCGTACCAGTACGTCTATACGCGCGTGAACACCACGCTCGAGCGCTGGGCGTACCGGCGTTCGCGCGCGATCACGGCCGTGTCGCAGAAGGTGGCCGACGAGATCGCCGGGCTCGGCATCGACAGCCGCAAGATCAGCGTGATCTACAACGGCGTCGACACCAGCGCATTCGCGGGCGCGCAGGCCGATCGCGCGGCGTTCAAGCTGCCGGACGATGCGTTCCTGCTGCTGTTCGTCGGCGACCTGCGCACGCCGCGCAAGAACCTCGGCACCGTGCTGAAGGCGCTGACGAAGCTGCCGGCGAACGTGCATCTGGCGGTGGCCGGCTACCTGCCCGGCAGCCCGTATCCGGACGAGGCGCGCGCGCTCGGCATCGATTCGCGCGTGCATTTCCTCGGTCTCGTGAAAAACATGCCGACGCTGATGCGCTCGGTCGACGCGTATGTCTTTCCGTCGCGCTACGAAGCGATGAGCCTGTCGCTGCTCGAGGCGATGGCGGCCGGGCTGCCGGTCGTCACCGCGCGCACGGCGGGCGGCGCGGAAATCATTACGCGTGAATGCGGGATCGTGCTGGAGGATCCGGACGATCCGGCCGCGCTCGCGCAGGCGATCGGTACGCTCGCGGCGTCGCGCGACACCTGTCGCGCGATGGGCGCCGCCGCCCGCGAACTGATGACCCGTTTCGGCTGGGCGCACATGGGCGCCCAGTATGTCGCGCTCTATCGGCGCATCGGCCAACCTTCGCAGCCGTCCGCTTTCGAGCGGGTCGAGCATGCGGTCACGCAGGAGCAGTCGTGATGTCCCAATCTTCCCGGCCGATCAAATCGTTGCAAATCGGCATGCACTGGTTCCCCGAACGAGCGGGCGGCCTCGACCGGATGTATTACTCGCTCGTCGGCGCGCTGCCGGGCGCGGGTGTCGAGGTGCGCGGGCTCGTTGCCGGCTCGCCGAAGGTCGCCGACGACACGGATGGTGCGATCCAGGGTTTCGGCCCCGCAACGGAATCGCTCGCGCGCCGGATGCTCGCCGCGCGGCGAGCGCTGCGCGAGGAGGTTCGCAGCGAGCGGCCGGACGTGATCTCGTCGCACTTCGCGCTGTACACGTTCCCGGGCCTCGACGTCACGCGCGGGATTCCGCAGGTGTCGCACTTCCAGGGGCCGTGGGCCGACGAAAGCCAGGTCGAGGGTGCCGCGTCGCTCGGGCAGCGCGCGAAGCGCTATCTCGAACAGGCCGTCTATACGCGTTCGTCGCGGCTGATCGTGCTGTCGCAGGCGTTCGGCCAGATCCTGACGAATCGCTACGGAATCGATCCGTCGCGCGTACGCGTGATTCCCGGCTGCGTCGATACCGCGCAGTTCGACACGCCGCTCACGCCCGGCGAGGCGCGGCACAAGCTGCAACTGCCGCAGGACCGGCCGATCGTGCTGGCCGTGCGCCGGCTCGTGCGGCGCATGGGGCTGGAGGACCTGATCGACGCGATCGGCCTCCTCAAGCACCGTCACCCGGACGTGCTGCTGCTGATCGCCGGCAAGGGCAAGATCGGCGAGGAACTGCAGCAGCGCATCGATGCGGCCGGGCTGCAGGACAACGTGAAGCTGCTCGGCTTCGTGCCCGACAACCATCTTGCGGCGCTGTACCGCGCGGCGACGGTCAGTGTCGTGCCGACGGTCGCGCTCGAAGGCTTCGGGCTGATCACCGTCGAATCGCTCGCGTCCGGCACGCCCGTGCTGGTCACGCCGGTCGGCGGGTTGCCGGAGGCCGTCGCCGGGTTGTCCAGCGATCTCGTGCTGCCGTCCACCGGCGCGGACGCGATTGCGGAAGGCCTCGGCGCCGCGCTGTCGGGCGCGATCACGCTACCCGACGAGGCCGCGTGCAAGCGCTATGCGCGCGATCATTTCGACAACGCGGTGATCGCGCGGCGCGTAGCCGGCGTGTACGAAGAGGCGATCCAGGCAGCGGGTTGAGTGCCCGCGGCGCGCAACCTGCGCGCCGAACCGAAAGCCGGACCGGTGCGCGCGCGACCGGTTCGCGTGCCGGCCGCCTGCGAAGGGCTGGCCGGCCTTCTCCATCCGATACGCGGCGCCGGCACGCATCACGCGCGCCTGAGCGTCGCAGCCCAGACACCGAGCGCCGCCACGCTCACGACGGCGCCGAGCACACAGACGCCCGTCCATCCGGCGCGCGCATACATCATCGTCGACGCAATCGCGCCGAGCCCGCTGCCGGCCGAATAGAACAGCATGTAGCAGCCGACGAGGCGCGCATGCGCATCGGGCCGCGCGCCGAGAATCATGCTCTGGTTGACGACGTGGACGGCCTGTCCGCCGACATCGAGCAGCACGATGCCGACGATCAACCACGCAATCGACGTATTGCCGAACGCGAGCGGCAACCACGAACACGCGAGCAACGCGAGCGCGGCGCCGGTCGTCGCTTCGCCGCGCCCGCGATCCGCGAGCCGGCCCGCGCGGGCGGCCGCTGCCGCACCCAGCGCGCCGACCAGGCCGAACGCGCCGATCTGCGTATGCGACATCGCGTGCGGCGGCGCGCTCAGCGGCAGCACCAGCGCGCTCCAGAAGATGCTGAATGCCGCGAACATCAGCAGCGCGATCGCGCCGCGCACGCGCAGCACGCGTTCATTGCGCAGCAGCGACACCATCGATCGCAGCAGCGCCGCGTAGCCGATGCGCTCGCGCGGCCCGTTCTCGTCCGGCAACAGCCGCGACAGCACGGCGAGCATGGCGATCGCGAGCGCGCCCGACACCAGATAGACGGCCCGCCAGCCCGCGATATCGGTGACGACGCCGGCCAGCGAGCGTGCGGCCAGCAACCCGACCACGACGCCGCCTTGCGCGGCCCCCACCACGCGCCCGCGTTCGCCGGCGCCCGCCAGCGCGGCCGAGCACGCGATCAGCCCTTGCGTCATCGCGGTGCCGAGCAGCCCGACGGCGACCATCCCTGCCAGCAGCGCGACGCGCGTCGACGAGGCGGCGACACCGATGCAGGCCGCCGTCAGCAGCAGGAGCTGCACGGCGATCAGGCGTTTGCGGTTCAGCAGGTCGCCAAGCGGGACGACGAACAGCAGCGCGAGCGCACAGCCGAGCTGCGTCGCGGTGATGACACCGCCGACGGCCGCCTGCGACACGCCGAAATCCCGCGCGATCGAATCGAGCAGCGGTTGCGCGTAGTAGACGTTCGCGACGCTGGCCGCGCAGCAGACGGCCAGCAACGCGACGCGCGCCGCGGACAGGCGGCCGACGTCGGCCGGATGCGCTGCAGGGGCAGGTGCGTTCGATGCAACGCTGCCGGAATGACAGGAAGAATCCATGAGTTCCCTTACGCAAAGTAGTTGCAAATTGAAACCAGAATGGAGTGTAGGAAAAGTAGTTTTAAAATGCAACTTGTTGTGCGGCGGGCGAGACGTCCGCGCACGGATGGCCGGCGTTGCCGAGAAGGCGGCCGGCGCGATGGCGGAGAGGAACATGGCCAGGCAGAAAAGTCTTGCGGATTCGCCGTGCCCGGTGGCACGGGCGACCGATATCGTCGGCGATCGCTGGGCATTGCTGATCGTGCGCGATGCATTCGACGGCGTGCGCCGGTTCGGCGATTTCCGCGCGAGCCTCGGCGTCGCGAGCAACATCCTGTCCGACCGGCTCAGGATGCTGGTGGACGCAGGCGTGTTCGACGTCGTGCCGGCGTCGGACGGCAGTGCGTATCAGGAGTACGCGCTGACCAAAAAGGGCGAAGGGCTGTTTCCGGTGATCGTGATGCTGCGGCAGTGGGGCGAGGCGAACCTGTTCGCGCGCGGCGAGCCGCATTCGGTGCTGGTCGACCGCAGTACCGGGCGCGCGATCCGCAAGCTCGCGCTGCGGCATGACGACGGCCGGCCTTTGAAGGCGGCGGAGACTGCCGTGAAGAAGATCGGCGACGAAGCCGGTACGACGCGACAGTGAGCGTCATGCGCGACGGCTGTGCCGTCGGATAGACTGTCGCGATCGTCGTCGACCGGAGCCGCATCGTCATGTCCCACCCGCTGGATTCCGCCGGTTATCGGCTGCTGCTCGACTTGCAGCGTCGCATCCACGACTACTGCGAGCGCGAGGGCGCCGAGGACGGGCGCGACCATGCCGATCCGGCTGAGCCGCTGTGGCAGACCGATTTCAACCATGTCACCGTCGCGCCGATGCGGGCCGGGTTGCATGTCCGGTACTTCGGCGGCGCCTGGGAGGAGCCGTTCGACTGGACGCTGCAATGTCTGGCCGAGCGGGACGTCGCGGCGCTCGTGACCGATCTCGCGTTCAGCGGCCTCGACGAAGGCGCGAACGGCACGCGCGAATGGGATTTCGGTCCGCTGCTCGATTCGGACGCGCGCTTCCCGATGCTGCGCTCGCTGTATGTGCGGCCGACCGAACCGGCCGATCACAACCAGTCGATGGTCGTGCGCCGCGACCTGATCATGCAGGAGGGCGGCGAGATTGCCCGCTTTGCCGCGAAGGCGCCGTTTCTCACCGAGCTGACGGTGCCGAATGCGCCCGACGCGCGCTTCTTCGACGTGCCGCTTGCGCATCTCCAGCGGCTGCGCATCGGCGGTGGAGACGACACGCAGCAGTTCATCGAGCGTCTTGCCGGCAGCGACAACCTGTCGTCGCTCGGCTGGCTCGATTTCTCCGAATCGACCGCATTGCATTCGACGTGGAAGCGCGCGCGCGACGCTGGCAGCGTCACGTCGTTCGAGGCCTACGAGCGCTTGCTGAAGAGCCCGGCCGGCCAGCGGCTCCACACGCTGACGCTGAGAAATACCTGTCTCGATCGGGACGCGCTCGACGCGCTGCAGGCCCTGCATCCGCGGCTGTCGTTCATGGTGATCCAGGCCGGCCACGGCGGCTACGTGAGTCACTTCAAGGACAACGTGTTCCCGTGGCGTCACCTGGTCCAGCGCGACCCCGGCGACGCCTGACCGCCTCCGTTCAATCGGCTGCCGCCACGGCCTGACGCGCGGGCGATGCGCCGCGATGCGCATCGGGCCGCACCCGCGTCGCGAGCAACGCGGCGGCGACCAGCAGCGCGACCGACACGGCCGTTTCGGTCCGCAGCCCGTTCACGACCTGCGCCGCGCCGCCACCGCCGGCGAGCGCGCCGAACGCTGCGACGCCCATCGCGCCGCCGGCCTGCCGCGCGGTATTCAGCACGGCCGACGCGATGCCGGCCCGCTCGGGCGCGACCGACGCGAGCACGGCGGTCGTCATCGCCGGCACCGCGAAACCCATGCCCGACGGAATCAGCAGGAACGGTACCAGCAGCACGGCCAGCGGCGTCGATGCGTCGATGAAATGCAGCGACCCGTAGCCGAGTGCGGCGACGAGCGCGCCCGCCAGCATCGGCGCACGCGGGCCGTGACGCGCCACGACGCGGCCGCTCGCGAGGTTCGACAGCAGGAAGCCGCCCGTCAGCGGCAGGAACGCGAGGCCCGCCTGCAATGCCGATTCGCCGCGTGCGCGCTGCAGGTACAGCGCGAGCACGAACACGGTGCCGTAGTACGTGAGGTTCACGCAGATCCCGAACAGCACGGCCGCGCTGAACGTGCGATGGCGGAACAGCGACAACGGCAGCATCGGCGTGGCTGTGCGCGCTTCCACCGCGACGAATGCGAGCGCGGCGAGTGCGGCCAGCGCGAAGCCGCCGGCGACGACCGGATGCGCGAAGCCGAGCGGCCGCCATTCGATCACCGCGCCGGTCAGCGCGGTCAGCATCGCGATCGCGATGAACTGGCCGCGCAGGTCGAGTGCACGGACGGAACGGGAAGGCGTGGCCGGCGTAGCCCCCACGCGGCGCGCGGGTACCCATGCCAAGGCGGCCGCCAGCCCGGCCGCACACAGCGGCAGGTTCACGAGGAAGATGCCGCGCCAGCCCCACGCCGCGATCAGCAGGCCGCCGACGACCGGGCCGGCCGCGATCGAAATCGACCCGGCTGCCGTCCATCCGCCGACGGCTCGCGCACGCAGGTGCGGGTCGTGCCGGCACGCGTCGTTGAGCAGTGCGAGCGAATTGGGCAGCATCGCCGCGGCACCGACGCCCTGCAGCGCGCGCGCCGCGATCAGCATCGCGGGCGTGCTGGCAGCACCGCAAGCGAGCGACGCGACCGCGAACAGCCCGAGGCCCGCGATGTACAGGCGGCGCGCGCCGAACCAGTCGCCGAGCGCGCCGCCCGACAGCATCAGTACCGCGAACGCGAGCGTGTACGCATCGACGACCCACTGCAGGCCGGCGACCGGCAAGTGCAGGTCGCCGGCGAGATGCGCAAGCGCGATGTTGACGATCGTCACGTCGAGTTGCGTGACGACGAAGCCGGTGCTGACGGTCGCGACGATGCGGGCGAGCGCGGGCGGGAAGGCGGAGGAGGGGGCGGTCGTATCCATGCGTCAATCGTAGGACGCGGCGGCGGGCGATGTTTCAGCGGGACGTGAAGCATCGAAGCGGGCGACAGGATGCGATGAGACGGCGAACGGGAGCGGCGAAGGCTGCGACCGGCCGGGCGCTCGCGCCATGCGGTTTGCCGAACCGTGCCGCTGCGACGTGCGTTGACGCGGGTTCACCGCCGGCACGCGGCTGCGCTCAATGCCGCGCGCCGCGCCAGCGTCCCGGCGCTACGCCGAAGCGCTTCGTGAACGCGTGCGTGAACGTGCTTTGATCCGCGAAGCCGACCATTGCGGCGATATCGACGAGCGGATACCGGCCGTCTGCGAGCAGGATCACGGCCGCGTCGAGCCTGAGCCGCTGCAGGTAGCGATGCGGCGTTTCGCCGAACGCATCGACGAACAGTTGATGAAAACGGCGCATCCCGTAGCCGCAGTGCGCGGCGAGATCGGCGATGCGTAGCGGCTCCGCAAGCCGTGCGCGCAGCCAGCGGTCGATGCGTGCGAAATCGAGGCCCGGTGCGGGTGCGGCGATGCCGCGTTCGTCGAGCAGTGCGCCGCACAGCCGCGCGGCCGCCTGCCACTGAAAACGGTGCGCGGCCGCGTGCTGCGCGTCGCCGGCGGGTGCGTCGAGTTGCGCGGCTGCCGCCGCGATCTGCGCGACCAGCGACGTCAGCGCCGGATCGATCGCCACGGCGCGCGCGTTGTCGAACAGCCGCTGCGGCACCGCGAGCGATGCGGGCGGGAGATTGAGCACGAGCTGGCGGTTCTCGCCCAGGCCCGCGTAATCGTGGCGCGCGCCGGCCGGAATCAGCCAGGCGCCGTGCCGGTCGAGACGCTGGCTGACGCCGTCCACCGCCATCACCATCGCGCCGTCGATGCCGAGCACGATCTGGTGAAAGTCGTGCACGTCCGACGCTTCGAGCGTGTCGTAGCGTTGCAGTGCGACGGTGGGGGACGGAAGGTGTGCCATGGGGCAGGGCGTCAGCCGGCGGCTCGTGTGCCGTGTCAGAGGGCGAGCAGTTCGACTTCGAACACGAGCGTCGCATTCGGCGGAATCACGCCGCCTGCGCCGCGCGGGCCGTAGCCGAGTTGCGGCGGGATCGTCAGGCGACGCACGCCGCCGACCTTCATGCCCTGCACGCCTTCGTCCCAGCCCTTGATGACCATGCCGCCGCCGAGCACGAACGCGAACGGGTCGTTGCGATCCTTGCTCGAATCGAATTTCTGACCGTCGGTCAGCCAGCCCGTGTAGTGGACGCTGACGGTCTGGCCGGCTTGTGCAACGTCGCCGGTGCCTTCGGTCAGGTCTTCGTATTTGAGGCCCGATTCGGTCGTGATGACAGACATGACTTCTCCTGAAAAAGGATAGGTAAAACCGCTATTGTAGGCGAGCACGCAGCGGGCCGCCGCTCGTGGCGTTCGGCCGGTCGCACGCGTGTCGCGGACGGCGGCGGGCCGCCGCGGCCGCGATCGCCCGAAACGCAAATGGAACGCTTGTTTGAATTTTTCTCGAGCCGCGCGACCGAGGTTGCACCGCGCGAGTGCGACGCGTGTATGAATCGGTGCTACCGGCGCGTTCGGCCGCATGCTGCACGGCTTCTCCCGATTCCGTGAAACGCCCGCCGCACGGGGCTTTCAGGCCACGGCTGCGATACTGCGCCGGCCGCCGCAACTGGCACGCGTGCGGTCTCGCGCGTTCGAATCCCGACCCGTCCGGATGCCGTTCGAGCGCCGTTTTTTCGGCCTTTTCGACCGTGCCCTGTTTGGAAGCGCGCATCTACCGCGCGGCTTGCGTGCGCCGCCGCGGGCGGCCTATCTTTACAGCTGTCAATGTCAAGATTTTGGCGGTGCGCGACGCGCCGCCCGGGCCCGCGCCGGCCGCGTCGGACGACGCGCCGGAACCAGGAGAACGATGAACATGAAGTCAGCCGCTTCCGCCACCGCAGCCGGAATCATGCCGGTGCGCCGCGACCTGCGCTTCGACCTGCCGGTCGAACGCGCGAAGGACTGGCATGGCCTCGGGTCGCACGTGACCCATTTCTTCAACGCACTGTCGCTGCTGTTCCCGGCCGGCGAGCGTTTCTTCATGGATTCGGTGCGCAACTACCGCGACCGGATCGACGATCCCGTGCTGAAGCAGCAGGTGCTCGGCTTCATCGGCCAGGAGGCGATGCACACGCGCGAGCACATCGAATACAACGAGCTGATGCAGGCGAACCACCTGCCGGCGCGCAAGCTCGACAAGCGCGTGTGGACGGTGCTCGGCTACATGAAGCGCAAGCTGCCGCATTCGGTGCAGCTCGCGCACACGGTCGCGGCGGAGCACTACACGGCGATGCTGGCCGACTGGCTGCTGCGCGACCCGACGCGCCTCGACGGCTCGGTCGAAGGCTACCGCCAGATGTGGATCTGGCACGCGCTCGAGGAAACCGAGCACAAGGCCGTGTCGTTCGACGTATGGAATGCCGCGATGGAACCGGGGCTGCGCCGTTACCTGATCCGGATCGGCGTGTATCTGCTGACGACGCTGACGTTCTGGCCGACCGTGTTCCTGATGCATGCGACGCTGCTGTGGCGCGATCGCGGCGCCGGCCACCACGTGCGCGGCATGCTGCGGATGATGGCGTTCCTGTACGGGCCGCGCCGCGGGCTGTTCCCGCGCATCGCCGGCGAATGGCTGAGCTTCTTCCGGCCGGGTTTCCATCCGTGGGATCACGACAACCACCACCATCTCGCGCGGGTCGACGCGCTCGCCGCCACCTATGGCGAACACGGCGGCACGCCAGCCGGCCGTGGCCGCGCGAACGCGCCGGCGCCGCTCGCGTCGGGCCGCTGATACCGCTGCCGCGCCAGCGCGCGCGGCAGCGGGCCGCGCATGTTGCGTTCGTGCATCAGCCGGCTTCCTCTGACGATTGACCGAAATTAATTCGAACCGGATGGCCGGGTGTCCGGCCGGCCGGTCGACCGCCCGCGCAAGCCTGCGCGGGCGAGCCGATGCTGCGTGCGCCGCCTCGCCCGCGAACCCCGCGCGCCAGCACCGGCGCGGCTTTGCGCGTCGCGCGGCCGCCCGCTCGGGGCTCGCGCCGCACACGTCACCGGGATAACACCCATCTAGCCGCGCACCGGCCGCATCGATATACCGTTCATGACAATGTCCACCTCACGTGCGATTCATGCGCGGGGGGATTTTATTCGGACGGAAATGCGGCCAATATGTCGTTTCGATCGTGGTCCGTCGCACGCGACGGCGAGGCCGGCGCGCGATACCAATGCCAAGCGGGGAACAACGATGGTTGCTAGGTCACCTGACGCAAACGGGCATGCGGTGCCCGAGATGACGCATGTGTCCATTACCGCGCCCGAAGACGGACGCAAGCTGTTCGTGATCATGCGTTCGCCCGACGAGCCGTTGCTTGCGCAACTGCGCGGGCTCGGCTGGGAAATCTCCGTCGCGAAGACGGCCGGCGCCGCGCAGAACATGACGTCCGGCGTGACCGTCGCCGCCGGGCTGGTCGATTTCACCGGGTTCACGTCGCGCGATTATCCCGCGCTGAAGGCATGCCTGAGCCAGCCGTCGATCGGCTGGATCTCCATTGCGCAGGCCGGCATCACGATCAGTCCCGCCGTGCGCGAACTGATCCGCAGCTATTGCTTCGATTACGTGACCCTGCCGTTGCCCTACGAATGGATTTCGCACGTGCTCGGTCATGCGCGCGGGATGGCCGCGCTCGATCGCGTCGATGGCGCGGCCTATGCGGCGTCGATCGGCGAACACGGGATGATCGGCAACTGCGAGGCGATGCAGCAGCTGTTCAGCACGATCCGCAAGGTCGCGAAGACCGACGCGAGCGTGTTCATCTCGGGCGAGTCGGGCACCGGCAAGGAGCTGACGGCGCTCGCGATTCACGAGCGTTCCGGCCGCGGCAAGGGTCCGTTCGTCGCGATCAATTGCGGCGCGATTCCGCATCACCTGCTGCAGTCGGAACTGTTCGGCTACGAGCGCGGCGCGTTCACCGGCGCGAATCAGCGGCGCGCGGGCCGGATCGAATCGGCGAACGGCGGCACGCTGTTCCTCGACGAAATCGGCGACATGCCGGTCGAAAGCCAGGCGAGCCTGCTGCGTTTCCTCCAGGAAGGGAAGATCGAGCGGCTCGGCGGGCAGGAGTCGATCCCGGTCGACGTACGGATCATCTCGGCCACCCACGTGGATCTCGACGGCGCGGTCGAAGCCGCGCGCTTCCGTGCGGACCTTTATCACCGCCTGTGCGTGCTGCGCATCCACGAGCCGCCGCTGCGCGCGCGCGGCAAGGACATCGACATCCTCGCGCACTACGTGCTGCAGAAGTACAAGGCCGACAGCGGCCGCAAGATCAGCGGCTTCACGTCCGCCGCGCTCGACGCGATGCGGCGCTACGAATGGCCCGGCAACGTGCGCGAGCTGATCAACCGCGTGCGGCGCGCGATCGTGATGGCCGAGAGCCGGCTGTTGACGCCGCACGATCTCGGGCTCGACACGCCGGGCGAAACCGAGCCCGTGACGCTCGAGCAGGCGCGGGCGCTCGCCGAGCGCACCGCGATCGAGAATGCGCTGTTGCGCAACGATCACCGCATCAACAAGGCCGCGGCCGAACTCGGCATTTCGCGCGTGACGCTCTACCGGATGATGATCGAGCACGGGCTGAACGATCACGACAACAACGGCGGGAACGGCGACAACGGCGGGCACGATGGCGCGCCGTCCGGCGACGCGGGGCATCAGCGGGTCGGCTGAGCGGCGCACGCGCGACGCGTGAACCGATACAGCGCACGCCGGGTTCGCCCGATCGCCGTGCCGTCGGCCGGCCCGGCGCCGGCCGATTCCTGCCGCGAACGACCCGCGATTTTCGCGCCGCCGACGGCATGTAAAGCGCATGAAACGTTTCGCCTCGGCGGCCAGGCAAATTGGCGCGGCAAATCGGGGTGAACGGCCGGCCGCCCATCGGTAAAAATGCCGCACTGCATTGTTCAGCCTTATCCGGCAAGGCGGGGCCGCCACGCGCCCGATGCGTGCCGCGCACCGCGTGTTTCAGTTTCGCAACTTCTCGTATTCCGCCCCCGTTCCGGGCGCCGGGCTGCCCGGTCAACCCCTTGTCCGGCCGGGCTCGCGCGAAGCTGGCCCGCTCCTTGCGGAAGAGTGCGTGCGAGAGTCGACGATGCACGGTCCGTCCGGTTCGGCAGCGAACCCTGTCTGCACCGGCCAGGACCCAGTCCGCGGGGATGCGGCGGCGGCGCGCGGCACCAGCCGCGTTCCGGCGAGCACGGAGCGTCGTCGCCTGATCGTCGGGGCACCGGCCTCGCCCGGTTGCCGGAACAACCATCAGACTGATACGGGGAAGAAAAATGATCGATCGCCACACGCCGCGGCCGGCAGGCCGCGATCGCAGTGATTCGGAGCATCGCCGGTCGAACGTCGTTCTCGCAGCCGGCCGGCATGCATCGACAGGCCATCTCTCCGCGTCCGGTGCGAGGCGGATCCGGCTGATTGCCGGTCATCCGCGCCGGGTCGGCACTTTCCTGCACGCGAACCCGATTCGCAAGGGCATGTGCGCACGGGCGCCGATACCTCGACGCCCGGTCTTCGCCTACTGACCGAAGCCGCACGACATCCGTTCGCGCCGGGCATCGTCGTCGCGAACAATCAATCTGCAATCCGAATGAAATGCGCGGCGTCGTGCTGTACGTGCAACGGATGATGCATTCGATGTGACGGCAAACGGCGTCGTGCCGTTGCCGTCCGGTGGTGAGGGGAGGGGCGGTCGGACGCGCGCGACGGGAGTGGCGCCCGTACGCGCGCGACGCCGTTTCAGCCGCCGTAGATGTCGAAGTCGAAGTACTTCGACGCGAGCCGCTTGTAGGTGCCGTCCTTGACGATGTCGAGAATGGCGCCGTCGATCTTCGCCTTCAGGTCGGTGTCCTCCTTGCGCAGCCCGATGCCGGCGCCGATGCCGAGCACCTTGTCGTCGACGAGCTCGGGGCCGACGAACGTGTAGTTCGCGCCGCGCGACGATTTCAGGAACCCGATGGCCGCCTGCACTTCATCCTGCAGCGCCGCGTCGAGGCGGCCCGAGGTCAGGTCCGCGTACACGCCGTCCTGGTTCTGGTACGACACGACGTTCGCGCCTTGCTTGCCCCAGTACGCCTTCGCATACGTTTCCTGCGTCGTGCCCTGCTCGACGCCGATCGATTTGCCCTTCAGCGATTCGGCCGTCGGCAGCAGCGGCGAGCCCTTCTTCACGACAAGCCGCGTCGGCTGGTTGTAGATCTTCGTCGTGAAGCCGATCTGCTGCGCGCGTTGCGGCGTGATCGACATCGACGACAGCACCGCGTCGAACTTCTTCGCTTTCAGCGCCGGAATCATCCCGTCGAAATCGTTCTCGAGCCACACGCACTTCGCCTTCAGGCGCGCGCAGATCTCGTTGCCGAGGTCGATATCGAAGCCGACCAGCTTGCCGTCGGGTGCCTTCGACTCGAACGGCGCGTAGCTGGCATCGGTGCCGAAGCGGATCGTGGTCCAGTCCTTCGCGACGGCGGGGCCTGCGGATACCGCGAGCAGGGCGATCGAAACAGCGGCAATCAGTCTCTTCATGGTGCGTTCCTTGGCGGGTGCTTCCGGTTTCTGTGCGACACGGTTTCACGGACACGAACCGCGTCTGCGCGCGGTGTCCGCACGGCCATTAACGCAGAAAATAAAATCCGAGTCCAGAATGGACAAAAAATATCGTTTTGGCGGGTGTGCCGGCCGGTCGCCGGGTGTCGACCCTTGCAAAAATACGAAAATGGACTAATCTTGTTAGTAAATTCGTTTCGAGACTAACGATCATGTCACAGCCCGCCTACGATTCGCATTCCGCCCCGCCGCAGGCCTCGGTCGCGCAGATGTCGGCGGCCGGCCTGCGTGCGTTTTTCAACATAGCGCGCGACTGGGAGCTGACGATCGACGAGCAGATCGTGCTGCTCGGTTCGCCCGGCCGTTCGACGTTCTTCAAGTGGAAGGCCACGCCGGAATCGGCGCGGCTGCCGCGCGATACGCTCGAGCGGCTATCGCTGCTGCTCGGCATCTACAAGGCGCTGCAGATCCTGCTGCCGCAGCCGGCCGCGGCCGATGCGTGGGTCAAGCGGCCCAACGACGCAGCGCCGTTCGGCGGCAAGCGCGCACTCGACCGGATGCTCGCCGGCAATGTCGGCGATCTGGTCGCCGTCCGGCAATATCTCGACGCGATGCGAGGTGGCTGGGCGTGACGATGCCGATTCAAGTACAACAATGGCCCACGACCGCGGTCGACTGGGCGCCTGCCTATCGCGTGATCCCCACCCGTTTTCCGGCGATCAACCTGTTCGACCGCGTGGCGTCGGCGGACGATTTCGACGCGCTTTATGCGCTCGAGTCGCTGACCAACGATCGCATCCGCAACGAAGTCGGTTCGCTCGACCTGGTGCCGCCCGCCGAGCGCCGCTACGGGCAGGGCTGGGGGCCGATTATGGCCGCGTTCACGCACCTGAATCCGCAGGGCAGCCGCTTTTCCGACGGCAGCTATGGCGTGTTCTATTGCGCGCGCTCGCGCGATACGGCGATCGCCGAGACGCGCTATCACAGCGCACTGTTCCTGGCCGCGACGAAGGAGCCGCCGATGCGGCAGCAGATGCGGCTCTACACGGTGATCGCGCAAGGCGACGTGGCCGATGTGCGCCTGTGGCCGAAACGCGATCCGGCTTTGCTGCATCCGCTCGATTACAGCGCCGGGCAGGCGCTCGGTCGCGCCGTGCGCAATGCCGGCGGCGCGGGGATCGTCTATCCGTCGGTGCGCGATCCGCGCGGCGAGTGCCTGGCGGCGTTCCGGACCGCGCTGCTGCGCGACTGCCATCACGCAGCCTATCTCGAATACAACTGGAACGGTTCGGCCGTCGACGCGGTGTTCGAACTGAACCAGGTCGGCTAGGTCGGGCTCGCTCGCACGCGAGCCTCAGCGCGTCAGGGCAGCGGCCAGTCGCCCGCGTGGCGTTCGCGCGCTTCGGCCTGCGTCATCGACCAGGTGCGCCCGGTGCGCGGCTCGGCGAGCGTGAGCCGCCCGGCCGGTGCGAACGCGCCCGTGTCGATGAACCACTGCGCGCCGATCCGCTGCGGCGCGCGCACCGGCGTGTGTCCGGTGCAGGTCAGCGACAGCCCGGCCTGCCGCGCCGGATCGGCGAGCCCCTGGACGAGATCGCGGCCCCAGATCAAGCGCTCGCGCACGTCGTGCGCATAGCTGCCCGTGTCGAGATCGGCGTCCGAGCCGAAGAATTCCGCATGCAGCACGTTGAAGCGCCCGGGGCCGTCGCCGATCACGCGCACCAGCGGCAGCGCGTCGACGCGCGCCGCATGCGCGTGCAGCCGTTCCGGCGGCAGGTCGGCGCCCCAGTCGCCGCCGATCCCGCGCCACGCGTCGGGCGACAGCTTGCCGCGCGCCACGAGGCTCAGCACTTCCTCGTGATTGCCGCGCACGACGTGGCACCACGGGCGATCGAGCAGGTTGAGGGTGGTTTCGGAGGCCGGGCCGCGGTCGACGAGGTCGCCGACCGAGAACAGGCGGTCGCGATCCGGATCGAAGCGGAGGTCGTGCAGCAGTGCGCGCAGCACATCCACGCAGCCGTGCAGGTCGCCGACGACCAGGTCGCGGCCGACCGTGTTCGCCGGATGGTGGCAGAGGGGGGTGGTGGCAGTCATCCCAATATCTTAGGCGCTCGCGCCCATCGCCACGTCACGATGGAATGACGATAATCGGGGCGGTACCCGCCGGTACGGCGCGAAGGGCTGCTCCGCGCGCCGGCCGAACCTTTCCATTTGCTTTCGGAATCACACGATGACGTTTTATCCGCAGGTATTACGCAACCGGCCGCGCCTGGTCGCGGCGTTCGTCGCCGGCCTGCTGTGCGCGGTGCTGCTGCCGTTTCCGCTGCGTCCGACGGTGCGTGCGCTGATCGGCTGGGATTGCGCGATCTGGCTGTATCTCGCGCTGATGTGGGTGCGCATGGTCACCGCGCACCATCACAAGGTGCGCGAAATCGCGATCCGCGACGACGAAAACGCGACCACCGTGCTCACGGTCATCTGCATCGCGACCGTCGCGAGCGTGGCCGCGATCGCGATCGAACTCGCGACCGCCAAGAGCGTCGGCTTTCGCGCAGGGCTCAGCCATTACGCGATCACGGGTGCGACGCTGTTCGGCGCGTGGTTCCTGATCCCGACGATCTTCACGCTGCACTACGCGCGGCTCTATTACGGCTCGCCGAGCAACGATCGCGCGCTGCGCTTCCCGGACCAGAAGCCCGAACCCGATTACTGGGATTTCCTGTATTTCGCGTTCACGCTCGCGGTCGCGTCGCAGACGGCCGACGTGTCGCTGACGAACCGCTCTGCGCGGCGCTCGGTGCTCGCGCAGTCGATCCTGTCGTTCTACTTCAACATGGCCGTGCTCGGGCTGTCGATCAACGTCGCGGCGGGCCTGCTGAGTTGACGCGGGCTACTTGAGCAGTTCGTACGGGCCGCCGCGTTCCAGCGCCCGCCGATATGCCGGCCGCGCGTGGATCGCGTCGAGAAAGCGCGCGATCGCGGGGTGCCGGCCGTCGCCCCCGCGCGCGGTCGCGGCTTCGAGTGGAAAGCTCATCTGGATGTCGGCGGCGCTGAAGCCGTCGCCGACGAACCAGCCGGTGCGGCTCAACGTGTCGTCGATATAGCCGAGATGCAGCGCGATCTGCGGATCGACGAAGCTCGACTGCAGCGTCGCGGCGATCTTGCGCGCGATCGGCTTGGCGAAGAACGGCATCGGCGCGTGCGCGATCCGCAGCGCGACGAGCTTGAGCAGCAGCGGCGGCATCGCCGACCCTTCCGCGTAGTGCAGCCAGTACGTGTAGTCGTGCCGCTCGGGCGTGCCGGGCGGCGGCGCCAGGCGGCCGTTGCCGTAGCGTTCGACCAGGTACTCGATGATCGCGCCCGATTCGGCGTACGTGCGGCCGTCGTCGGTGACGACGGGCGACTTGCCGAGCGGATGGATCGCGCGCAACTCGGGTGGCGCGAGCATCGTTTTCGGATCGCGCGCGTAGCGCACGATCTCGTACGGCACGTCCAGTTCTTCGAGCAGCCAGAGCACGCGCTGCGAGCGCGAGTTGTTCAGGTGATGGACCGTGAGCATGTCGGCACCGGAAGTGGGGGCGGGAACGCCATCATACCCAGCGCGTGTGGCGCGTACACGAAACGCGTCGTGTGCCGTTTCGGGCCGTTTCGGGCCGTGTCTGGCCGACTGCGCCTGGCCGGCCGCCCCGATCCATCATGTGCGCCGCATCGCGATCCACGCGCCCCAGAACAGGCTCGCAAAAAAGCGCAGCGGCGCATCGAAGCCCGCATCGCGCAGCAGCCCGAACACGGCTTCCTCGGACACAGGCGGATCGGCGCCCTGCAGGATCTTCGCGAGTTGCGCGCGCACGGCGTCGGGCGTCGCACCCTTCATGCGCCAGCGCTGCTGCCACGCGTCGAGCAGGCGAGGGTGGTCCGCGTAGCGGCGATGATTGCCGGCCAGCACGAGCGGCGCGCCGGGTTTCAGGCGCCGCGCGATTGCTTGCAGCAGCGCCGCCTTCGCTTCGTCGCCCGGGACGTGATGCAGCACGCCGATCAGCGTCGCGCCGTCGAACGCGGGCGTGTCGGCCAACGCATCGACACGGTCCTCGACGAACGCCGTGCGCGCACCGAAGCCCGCGGCGTCGACGTTCGAGCGTGCGAGCGCGAGCATTGGCGCGGAAGGGTCGACGGCCGTGAACCGCCAGCCTGGCTCTAGCGCGGCCGCCACGCAGATTTCCTGCCCCGTGCCGCCCGCGCCCGCGACGAGGATCCGCGCATCGGGGGCATCGATCGCCGACGCGAGCATGCACGCGGTGAGTTCGTGGCAGGCATCGTAGCCGGCGAGCGCGATGCGGGATTGCTCGGTGTATTCGTGTGCGCGTGCCGGATCGAATTTGGCGGCGCTGGCGGGAAGCGACATGACGGGTTCCTCGGGTTGGGCGCGGACGACGTGTCCGCGAGCATGGCGCAGAGCGTAAGCGTGCGCAGCCGGTGCAACAAGGCGAGCGATCATTCCGGTATGCCGGCTACCTGACTCGCCGGCACCTGCCGGCATGCGGGTTTTCCCCGGGGTCGATTCGTATTTAAAAATGCTCGGGAACGATGCATCGCGGTGGCGAATCCGGCGCATACTCGTTTCTCTCCCCCCGCCTGGCCGTCGCATGCCGGGCCCCGATGTGCCGCGCCGCTGGCGCGGCCATGCCGCTCGGTACGCACGAGGAGCGCATGATGTCCGATTGTCCGCACGATCCGTATGCGCAGCACCACATTCACTGCTTGCCGTTCGGCGCACAGCCCTGTGGCGCGCTCAGCGCGACGCCGCGCACGCATTTTCGCGTGTGGGCGCCGGGCAGCGCGCAGATCCAGCTCGAACTCGATACCGGCTTCGGCCCGTTGCTCGTCCCGATGACGGCCGCCGGCACGAACTGGTTCGAAGTCTTTGCCGATTGTGGTGCGGGTGCGCTTTACCGCTATCGCCTCGACGATACGGTATCGATTCCCGATCCCGCGTCGCGCTCGCAACCGGAAGGGCTCAACGGCCCGAGCGAGGTCGTCGATCCGCGCGCGTTCACGTGGCGCAACACGTTCTGGCACGGACGCGCGTGGGAAGACATCGCGCTCTATGCGATTCGTCCGCACGCGGTGGGTGGCTTCGACGGCGTGCGCCGGCGCCTGCCGCAACTCGCGCGCCTCGGCGTGACTGCGCTGGAACTGCTGGCGTCGCCGCACGACAGCCTGCCGTTCGCGCCGCTCGCGGCCGAAGGCGGCCCCGATGCGCTGAAGGCGCTGATCGACGGTGCGCATGGCTACGGTCTCGCGGTGCTGCTGGAGCTCGACTACGCGCGCTTCGGCAGCGGCACCGACGCGCTGCGCCACTACGCGGCGCCGTTCTTCCATACGCGCGACGATCCGCTGCAGGCGCCGCCGCTCGCGCTCGATCATCCGGAAGTCTGCGATTTCTTCTGCGACAACGCGCTGTACTGGATCGACGAGTACCGTTGCGACGGGCTGCGCCTGCGCGAAGCCGACCGGATCGGCGCGTCGTGGCTGCGCGAGATCGCGGATCGCGTGCGCGCGGCCGTGCCGGCCGACCGGCTGATCCATCTCGTACTCGGCAGCGAGCGGCATCCGGCGCATCTTGCCGATACCCATTTCGATGCGCAGTGGAACGGGTGCGGCGAACGCGCGTTGCACCGGCTGACGGGGCGCGACACGTCGGCCCACGAAGGCATTTCCACGCACCAGTCGATCCACACGCTCGCCCGCGCGCTGACCGCGGCCGGGGCTGCGTTCCAGCCGGCCGCATCGGGAGAAGGCATGGTTGCCGACAGCGGGCTGTCGTTGACGTCGCTGGTGCTGTCCGATGGCGCGTGGCGCGACAGCGGGCAGGGCGACCACGGGCAGGAGGCCGGTCTGGCCGCGCTTGCGCTGTCGCTGCTCACGCCGCAGATTCCGTTGATCTTCGACGAAACCGCACGCGATATCGATCGCGCGCATTTCGTGCAGTCGGCGCTGGCCGTGCGCGCGAAGCTGATCGCGCCGCGGCTGTCCGATTGCCGGCCGCAGGAGGCGCGTGCGCTGAAGTCGGGCGGCGACGGCGATGCCGACGCACTGCTTGCATCATGGCGGCTCGCCGACGACGAGACGCTGACGATCGCGTTGAACCTGTCGCCCGAGGCGCTGCCGTTCGACGCACCGAAAGGGCGGGTCGTGTTCGAGACGCCGGCCCGTGCGCGCGACCGGGTCGACGAACGGGTATTGCCGCCGTATTCGCTCGTCGCGTGGCTGACGGGCGACGTCAACCGGTATGCGCTCACGCACGATGCGCGCCGCATCGATGACGGTGCGTGGCGAGAAATGCGTCCGAACCTGAACGCATGACGATGTGAGCGGGCAAGAGTCCGAGAGGCCGGGCGCATCTGCGCCCGGCTGCACCACCGCAGGAAATCCCCGAACTACCAGAACCCGCGAATGCCTGCGACGCCGTATGCGCCGTGGCGGCGCGCATCGTCGAGGTGCGTGCGCGTCATGCCGCCGAGTGCGAAGACGGGCATCGCGGCTTCAGCAGCCAGCGCTTCGAACTGCGCCCAGCCGAGCGTCGGCGCACCGGGGTGGCTGAGCGTCGGCAACACGGGCGACAGCGTGACGAAATCCGCGCCGGCGCGTGCGGCCAGCAGCAGGTCGTCGTGCGTGTGACAGGCGGCGGACATCCATCTTCCGGCCGGCAAAGGCCGCTGCGCGGCCGCGCGCAACGCGGTGCCGTCGAGATGCCAGCCGGCGTTGTCGAGCCGCATTACGCCGGCTGCATCGATCGGACCGTTCAGCATCAGGTGCGCGCCGGCTGCGTCGCAGCGCGCGAGCGCTTCGGCGGCGAGTGACGCGAACGCGGTTGCGTCGAGCGATTTCACGCGCAGTTGCACGAGCGTCTCGCCGCGCGCGAGCACGGCCGACAATCGATCGAGGAACGCCGCGCAATCGGCTGCCGACGCTGATGCCGGCTCCGGCGTGATTACGCAGCAGCGCGGCAGCGTGGCGTTCATCGCGTGCGGCGACGCGCGGCCGTCATTCATCGGCCTCTTTCGCGATCTTCGGGTAGACGCGCACGAGCACGATGCGCGGCCCGTTCATCTTCTTCACGACGACGTCGAAGCGGTCGAACGACACGCGCTGCCCTTCGGTCGGCAGGTCGCTGAGCGCCTGGATCACGAGGCCGCCGACGGATTCCGCGCGGCCTTCGTCGATGTCGATGCCGAGCGCCTGCTCGAGCGACACGACGGGCAGGCTGCCCTTGCCCATCAGCGTGCCGTCGTCGAGGCGGCTCCAGTCGGCGTCGCCCTGGCGGAACTCGTCGTGGATCTGGCCGACCAGCGCGCCGAGCAGATTGTCGAGCGTCAGGAAGCCGATCGGCTTCTCGCCCTTGTTGCCGACCAGCGCAAAGTGCGGTGCGCCCTTGCGGAAGCGGCGGAACAGGTCAAGCGCCGGCGTGTCGGGCTTCACGTACTGCACGGGGCGCACGTAGTCGGACAGGTCTTCGAGTGCTGCGCCGGCATGACGCGCGAGCAGCAGGTCCTTCAGGTGGATCAGTCCGCTCACCTGTTCGCGCGATACATCCTCGAACAGCGGATAGCGGCTGAAACGGTGCCGCGCGACGATCTCCATGTTGTCGGGCAGCGGCAGGTCGCGGCGCAGGCCGATCATTTCATGGGCCGGCCGCATCAGGTCCGACACGGTCATCGACGAAAAATCGAGCGAATGCGCGAGCGTGTTCCACTCGTCGTTGCTGTACGTGCCGCGCGCCGGCTGGGCCGGATTGCCGGCCGTGCTGCGGCGGCTGCGCAGGATCAGCTTCAGTTCGTCGGTCGAGTAGTGCGCATCGCTGCCGTGGTCGGTGGACAGCCCCGCGAGCCGCAGCACCGCGTTGGCGCTGTTGTTGAGCACCCAGATCGCCGGATACATCGCCCAGTAGAACGCGTACAGCGGCAGCGCGACCCACAGGCCGACCTTTTCCGACTGGCGGATCGCCATCGATTTCGGCGCGAGCTCGCCGACGACGATGTGCAGGAACGAGATCAGCGAGAACGCGAACACGAGCGAGACCAGGTGCACGACGCGTTCGGACTGCACGCCGATCAGGTCGAGCAGCGGGCCGAGCAGTTGCGCGAAGGCCGGTTCGCCGACCCAGCCGAGGCCGAGCGACGCAAGCGTGATGCCGAGCTGGCACGCGGAAAGGTACGCGTCGAGCCGGCCGTGCACGATGCCGAGGATGCGGCCGCGCAGGCCGTGCTTGCGGGCCAGTGTCTTGACGCGCGTGGCGCGCAGTTTGACGAGGCCGAATTCGGCCGCGACGAAGAACCCGTTCAGGGCCACCAGGAACAACGCGCCGATGAGCGCGAAGATCTGTAACAAAGAAACACTCCGGTTATGACAGGCCCATCAGTATAGAGCCAGAAAGGAATTTGTAATGTACTGGGCGGCCGATTGCTTACACCGGCGCCTCACCGGGGACGGAGAACGTGATGGTGGCGGTCGCGCCATCGGCGAACGCGTCGTGCGAGAACGTGCCGCCGTGTGCGAGCGCGACCCGCTGGCAGAGCGCGAGCGTCCAGGCGATCCGCTTGGCGTCGCGCTCGCGCAGCATTTCGCGGCGAGCGAACGATTCGAACGCGTGCGGCTGCGCGGGATCGGCGAGCGCGCCGGCGTTCACGGTGCAGGTGGCGCGCGCGGTGAACTGCACGGCGTCGCGGGCGCACGCAAACGTCACGCGGCCGCCGGCGGCGCTGACTTCGACCGCGGCCGTCAGCATCGTCCAGAGCGCCTGCGCGATGCGTTCGCGGTCGGCGGTCAACGACGGTTCGCCGTCCGGCAGCGTCGCGTCGAGCGCGACCTGCCGTGCGTCGGCGAGCGCGACACGCACGAGCGCGATCGTGTCGTCGAGCAACGGGCGCAACGCGAACGGTTGCGGCCTGAGTGCGAGCGTGCGCGTTTCCGCGCGCGGCGCGTCGAGCACGTCGTCGATCAGCGCAACTTGCTGGTCGATGCCCGTGCGGATGCCTGCGAGCGCGCGCTGCAGGTTCGGATCGGCGTTGGCGAGCTGGCGCTCGAGCACGTACGCCCAGCTGTGCATGGCGTTCAGCGGGCTGCGCAGGTCGTGCGACGCGGTGGAGAGTGCCTGGTCGCGCAGGAACAGCGCCGCCTGGGTGGCGTAATGCGCTGCGCGTTCGCGCAGCAGGTCGGCGGCGGGATCGACGGAAGTGGACGTCACGGAGCTGGCCTGTCGGAAGCGGTTGGCGTGGAAGTCACGCGAACCGCCATTATAGGGACGGTGCGTGTCACGCCGGCAGCGCGTCCTCGTCCTTTTTCCGGGCGTCGCCGTTCGGCAGCAACTGGCACGCGAGCAAGCCGGCCAGCATCAGCGCGCAGCCGACGAGCGCGCGCAGCGTCAGCGTTTCGCCGAGCGCGGCCCAGCCGGCGATCGCCGCGAACACGCCCTCCATGCTGAAGATCACGGCCGCGTGCGCGGGCGCCGCGTGGCGTTGCGCGACGACCTGCAGCGTATAGCCGACGCCGACCGACAGCAGCCCGCCGTACAGCAGCGTCGGCAGCGCGCCGCGCAGCATCGCGCCGCTGACCGGCTCGACGGCGAGGCCGACCGCGAGGCACGCCACGCCGCACACGAGGAACTGCAGGAACGCGAGCACGAGCGGATTGTGGCGCTTCGCGAAATGGCCGACGGCCATCACGTGTGCGGCGATGATCACGGCGCCGGCGAGCTGGAACCAGTCGCCGTACAGCACCGAGAAGTGCTCGTCGATGCTGAGGAAATACAGGCCGATCGCCGCGAGCAGCGCGCCGAACCACGTGCCCGCGCCGATCCGGTGGCGTGCGAACACGCCCATCAGCGGCACGAGCACGACGTACAGCGAACTGATGAAGCCTGCGTTGGCGATGCGCGTGTACTGCAGGCCGATCTGCTGCAGCGAGATCGATACCGCGAGCAGCCCGCCGAGCGTGAGGCCCGGCAAGAGCAGCGCCGGCTCGCGGCGGATTGCCGCGAGCTGCGCGCGTGACGCCGCGTTCAGCATCAGCAGCGGCACCAGCACCAGCGCGCCGAGCAGGAAACGCAGCCCCGTGAACAGGAACGGCCCGATCACGTCGAGGCTCAGGCGTTGCGCGACAAAAGCCGAACCCCAGATCGCGGCGGCGGCGAGCATCAGCAGGTTGGCGCGGAGGTGCATGCGGGCTTCGGGCTTCATTGGAATTCTTCTGGAGATTGCGGGCGGCGAAACCAGCTAGTTTACGCCGAGATTGCAAGGCTGTCGGCAAACCTGCGCAATGCGGCGGCGGCGCGCGCATCGCGCACGCGTGAATACAGCACGACCTGCGACAGCGGCAGCGGCGGCAGCCCGAATTTCGCGCCGACGTCGACCAAGGTGCGTGGCGCGACCCGCCGCGCCAGCGGGCAGACGGCGAGGCCCGCGGCGGCGGCGGCCGTGACCGCCGCCACGCCGCCGCCCGTGAAGCGCTCGCGCCACGGCCGCCCCGCATGGTCGAGTGCGCGCAGCGCGGCGGCCCGCACGCCGCACGGGCCGGCCAGCACCGCGAGCGGCAGCGGTTCTCCCGCGCGCGGCACCCAGTCCGACGCGGCGAGCCAGGCCAGCGGTTCGGAAAACAGCAGCGTGCCGTCTTCGCGCGGCGGGTCTTCACCCGGCTCGTGCCGCACGATCACCGCATCGAACCGGCGTTCGTCGTATTGCGCGAGCAGGTTCGTCGACGTGCCGAGATGCATTTCCAGCGACAACCCCGGATCCTGCCGATGCAGGCTCGTGAGCACGGCCGGCAGGTCGGGCACCGCGACATGCTCGCTGACGCCGAGCGACAGCCGGTGCGTGCCGGCCGAGATTGCACCGAGCGCGTGGTCGTGCGCGTCGAGCAGCGCGCGGGCGGCCGGCAGGAAATTCTCGCCGTCGGCGGCCAGCTTGACGACGCGCGGCGTGCGCGCGAGCAGCGGCTTGCCGAGGTGCGCTTCCAGCCGCTTCAGCTTCAGGCTGACGGCCGACTGCGTGGTGCCGAGCGCATCGGCGGCGCGCGTGAAACTGGCGAGATCGGCGACCAGCACGAACGCGCGGACGGCATCGAGGTCGAGGACTTTCATTTCAGATGTAAATAGATGAAATATTCATCGATGACTGTTCATTATAGTTCGGCGAGCCTAACCTGACGCTGCGTTTCCGTTCTTCAACGTCAACTTCACCGACAGGAGCAGGACCATGCCATTCACCCGTATCGCAGTGCGCGAAGGCAAGCCGGCCGCCTACCGCGCGGCGCTCGTCGACGGCGTGCATCGCGCGCTGATGCACACGTTCAACGTGCCCGAGGACGACATCTTCATGGTCGTTACCGAGCATGCGGCCGAGAACTTCGTGTTCGGTCGCCACTACCTCGATATCGAACGCAGCGACGATCTCGTGATGGTCCAGATCACCGCGAACAACACGCGCACGCTCGAGCAGAAGCGGGCGCTGTACCGGGCGATCGCGGACAACCTCGCGCAGCAGCCCGGCGTGCGGCAGCAGGACGTATTCATCAGTCTTGTCGAGGTACTGAAGGAGGACTGGTCGTTCGGCAACGGCCTCGCGCAATACGCCGTTTGATCTGCGACAGCGCGACAGGGCCAGATCGCCGCCTGCGAGTTTTGGCGACGTGTACTATGGAAGCAGCTTCACGAGTGACGCCGGCGCGATCGATGCGCCGGCGATTCTTCATGTGCAGGAGCTTCCATGTCGCGTGTGCTGGAAATCGTGTTGTCGCTGTCGCTGGAAGGGTGGCCGGTCGAGGCTGGAAGTCGCGCTCGCGGCGCGCAGCGTGATTTCGGCGCCGAACTCGTGCGCGCGTGGCGGATCTGCCCTCAGGTCAGGATGCGCCGCGGCCATGAGCGCGTGACGATCGAGCCGTGCCAGATCGAGGAGGCCGAGCTGAGTCCCGGCGCGAGCTGGTGGACGTGGGTCGAGTCGAATGCGCATGGCAGGCGGGTCGTCGCGTCGCGCACGAAGGCGTTTGCGCCCGGTGTCACGGAGCGTGAACTGTTCGACGCGGAGCACGCGGGCATCGCCGTCTCGATGCCGTTACCCGTGCCCGAGGCGGCCGTCGCGGCCGAGGCCGGCGCAGTGGCGGGCGAAGTCGACGGCGCCGCGCCGGAGACGACCGGGCGCGCGGAGGAGGCCGGTACCCAGCCGGAATCGTCGGCGCTGCGCCTCGTCAGCGAACGGCGGCGCGGGCGGTGGGCCGACGACAGCGGTGTCGTGGTCGAGATGACGCTCGACGACGTCACGCTGCATCGCGGTAGCGAGCCGCCGCGCCGCTTCGTCGAGCTGCGTCTCACGGCGCCCGACTGGGAAACCCTGCCCGCGCGCACGGCCGCGCTGCATGCGCTGTTTGCCGCGGCGCGCGAACTGAGCGGCGCATGGCCCGCATTCGTGCAACTGACGAGCGTGATCGATCGCGCATGTGCGGCCGAGCCGGCCGCCGGCGGGCCCGTCAAGGCGCGGCTCGTCGATCTGACCGGCGTGCGCACGCAGCGCGCCGCGCTGTTCGCGCTGTCCGGCGACATCACCGCGCAATGGCTCGGCAACGAAGGCGGTGTGCTCGAGCATGACGATCCGGAATTCGTACACCAGATGCGTGTCGCGCTACGCCGCCTGCGCACGCTGATGCGCTTCTTCCCGCTCTTTGCCGACCGCCAGTGGCGCGACACGCTCGGCGTCGACCTGCGCTGGCTTGCGGCGCTGCTCGGCACGGTGCGCGACTGGGACGTGTTCGCGACCGAAAGCCTGCCCGCGCTGATCGCGGCCGACGGCGGCGACGGCGAGTGGAACGGCACGCTCGACGCGGCGCGTGCGCAGTGCGCGGCCGCGCGGGTCGAGTTGCGGCAGGCGCTGCATTCGGCCCGCTACGCGAGGCTGACGCTCGGCTGGCTCGAATGGCTGAGCTCGCTGGCGCTGCCGCCGGCCGAAGCCGGCGACGCACCTTCGCTGCGGCGCCACGCGACGAAGCGTGTGCGGCGGCTGTTCGGTCATCTGTACGCGTCGCCGTCGCTCACGTCGCTCGACACGGCCGCCCGTCATCAGGTGCGGATCGATGCGAAACGGCTGCGCTATGCGCTCGAATTCTTCGCGTCGCTGGCGTCGCGCCGCACCCGCACCGAGACGGTCAAGACGCTCACGCGCGTGCAGAGCGTGCTCGGCGAAGCGAACGACACGATGGTCGCGCTGCATCATCTCGAAAAACTCGCGGCGCCGCCGTACCAGCTCGGATTCGTGCGCGGCTACGGCGCGGCGCTCGAGCAGCGCGCGGCGCGCGATGCCGAGACGCTGCTGGCCAGCCTGCGGCCGCCGAAGCTCGACGGCAAGCCCGGTTGAGCGGCACGCGCTGACTATAATGGCCGCCCGATTCCCGCACCCATCCCGATGACCGACGCACCGCATTCTTCCCCGTCCGCCGAACCGCTCGAACTGGGCGGCGAGCTGTGGCTGCGCGCCGGCGAGCAGACGCTCGGCGGCGCCACGCGCATCGCGCTGCTTGCGGCGATCGGCGATACCGGTTCGATCACGCGCGCGGCGAAGGCCGTCGGCCTCAGCTACAAGGCTGCGTGGGATGCCGTCGACACGATGAACAATCTCGCCGGCGAACCGCTCGTCGCGCGTTCGACGGGCGGCAAGGGCGGCGGCGGTACGACGCTGACGCCGCGCGCGACATCGCTGATCGCCGCGTTTCGCACGATCGAGCGCGAGCACCGCCGTTTCATCGAGGCCGCGAGCGCGGCCGTGGCCGGGTTCGACGTCGACTGGGCGCTGATCGGCCGGATCGGGATGAAGACCAGCGCGCGCAACCAGTTGTTCGGCAAGGTCGCATCGATCGTGCGGGGCACCGTCAACGACGAGGTCACGCTCACGCTGCCCGGCGGACAGCCGATCGTTGCGGTGCTGACGCACGAGAGCGCCGACGCGCTCGGCCTGCAGATTGGCGCGGACGCCTGCGCGCTGGTGAAGGCGTCGTGGGTCGTGCTCGCGGTCGACGAGGGCGAGCCCGAACTCAAGGTGTCCGCGCGGAACCAGTTGCGCGGCCGCGTGGAAACCGTCGCGACGGGCGCGGTGAACAGCGAGGTGACGCTCGCGCTCGACGGCGGCGGGACGCTGACGGCCGTCGTGACCAACGACAGCGTCGATGCGCTGCAGCTCGACGCGGGCCGGCCGGCGATCGCGCTGTTCAAGGCGTCGAGCGTGATTCTCGCGGTGACGGGCTGACGCAGCAGGCCGGGCGGCGCGCTTCGACGATCGTGTGACGGGCGGGGCGAAGCCGGCATCGCACAGCGCCTGCACGGCACCGGCTTCGTTTCCGCTTTCAGCATATGCCGCTACGCGCGGCTTCTCTCAGGCTCAAACCTGCCTACCACGACCACAGCCTCGCGCGCTCACGCGACGCGCGTCGGCCACTCGGCGTGCGGCGGAGCCGCCTGCACGCGTCCTTCGCTCAATTGCACGACCTGGTCGCCGAACGCGGCGACGTCGTCGGGATCGTGCGAGATCAGCACCATCGGGATATCGAGCCGCGCCTGCAGCTCGGCGAGCTCGTGACGCATGCGCTGGCGCATCGCGCCGTCGAGCGCCGCGAACGGTTCGTCGAGCAGCAGGATCCGCGGCTGCGCGACCAGTGCGCGCGCCAGCGCGACGCGCTGTTTCTGCCCGCCCGACAGTTGCGACGGATACTGCCCCGCGAGCGTTTCGAGATCGAACGCCTGCAGCCAGTACGCGACTTCCGGCGGCATCGTTTTCGCGCGCGGGTTGCGCAGTCCCGACGTGAGCCCGAACGCGATGTTCTGGCGCACGTTCAGATGCGGGAACAGCGCGTAGTCCTGGAACAGGTACGCGACACGGCGTTCGCGGGTCGGCACGTCGATACGGCGCGCGGCGTCGAACAGCGGTTCGCCGTTCAGCACGATCGTGCCTTCGTCGGGGGACAGCAGGCCAGCGATCGCCTGCAGCGTCATGCTTTTGCCCGCGCCGGACGGCCCGAACAGCACGACACGCTGTGTCGTCGCCGTGAACGACATGTCGAGCGTAAAGCGGCGCTCGGCGTTCGCGTAGGTCTTGCGGATGTCGACGACGAGGCTCATGCGGGCCTCCGCCGAAGCCATTCGGCTGCCGAGCGAAGCTGGCGGTACGGACGAGACACGTATTTCATGTCAGTTGACTCCGCCGCGCACGCGACGGCACGAGCCAGCCGGTCGCGAGCAGCACGAGCACGCAGGTGATCGACGTCACCAGCACGAGAAAGTTGGCCGTGCTGTCGTCACCGGCCTGCACGGCCGCGTAGATCGCGACTGACAGCGTCTGCGTGCGGCCGGGCAGGTTGCCCGCGATCATCAGCGTCGCGCCGAACTCGCCAAGCGCGCGTGCGAACGCGAGCAGCGCGCCCGCGAGAATGCCGCGCGTGGCGAGCGGCAGCGTCACGCGGAAGAACACCGCCGCTTCGCCGAGCCCGAGCGTGCGTGCCGCGCGTTCGAGGTGCGGATCGACGCCTTCGAACGCGGCGCGCGCCGATTTCAGGATCAGCGGAAACGCGACGACCATCGACGCGATCACCGCGCCTTGCCACGTGAAGACGAGCTCGATGCCGAGCTGGTCGAGCCACGCGCCGAACACGCCGCGCCGGCCGAGCAGCACGAGCAGGTAATAGCCGAGTACCGTCGGCGGCAGCACGAGCGGCAGCGTCAGCACGGAATCGACGACGTCGCGCAGCGGCGAGCGCCAGCGCGCGAGCATGAACGCGGCCGCGACGCCGAGCACGATGTCGAGCGCGGTCGCCCAGCCGGCAACCTTCAACGACAGCAGCAGCGGTACCCAGGCGTCTTGCATCGCGCTACGCTCACTTGCCCGCGGGCTTGAAGCCGAACGTCGACAGCACGGCCTGGCCCTGCGGCGACGCGACGAAGTCGATGAACGACTGCGCCTGCACGGCGTGGCGGCTGTCCTTGACCACGGCGATCGAATAGGTGATGACCGTCTTCGTCGGCACCGTCAGCGCAACCTTCACGCGGCCCGGCATGATCGCGGCGTCGGTACCGAACACGAAGCCTGCGTCGACTTCGCCGCGCGCGACATAGTCGAGGCTCTGGCGCACGTTGGCGGCCAGCACGCCCTTCGCGCTGACGGCATCCCACACGCCGGCCGCACGCAGTGCGCCTTCCGTGTAGCGGCCGACCGGCACCGACGCCGGGTCGCCGTACGCGATGCGCTTCACGCCGGGTGCCGTCAGGTCGTTCAGCGACGTCGGCGCGGCGGCCTTGCTGTCCGCCGGCACGATCAGCACGAGCGAGTTCGCCGCGAAATCGCGACGCGTGCCGGGCACGATCACCTTTTCGTCGACGGCCCGATCCATCGCCTTCTGGTCGGCCGACGCGAACACGTCGGCCGGCGCGCCCTTCGCGATCTGCTGCATCAGCACGTCCGACGCGCCGAAGTTGAACAGCACCTTGGTATCCGGGTGCTGCTTCTCGTACGCATCGCCGACGGCCTTGAACGCGTTCGTCAGGCTGGCGGCGGCCGACACGACGAGTTCGTCGGCGGCGGAAGCGGGCGCGCTGAACGCGATACCGGCAGCGGCAAGCGTGGCGATCGGCAGCAGTCGAAGCAGGGTGCGGCGAAGCGGACGGACGGTTGAGCGCATGGCGAGTTCGTTTGTATGGGTGGAAACCGTAATCGTAATATAGGGTGGGTTATAACGCTCGACATACCGCACATGCGACGGTGCGCATGTAATGGTCAGACGTGAAAAGGGGCGAGCGTGACAGCCGGGCGGCCGGTCACGTACGGAGCGTTTGCGGCGACGATTGGGTGCGCTGCAGCGACGACGGCTGCGATGCCGGGCGGTAGTTCGGGTTGGCCTTCCAGCGCGCGCGGACGAACGGGCGCTCGTGGCCCGACAACTGCAGCGCCACCTTGGTGACCCAGCGATGCGACGGCACCGTGATGCCGTGCAGCGCCACGGTGACGAGCGCGAGGCTCGCGACGACCGCGGGCACCGACCAGCGGTGCGGCACTGCGCGCCACGAACCGGCGATGAACGCGAGCGCGGCGATCGCGCCGACGATGCAGCCGGTGATCGATTCGGACGGCGAATGCGCGTCAAGCGCGACGCGCGACACGCCGACCGCGACGCCGGCCGCGAGCCCGAGCGCGATGCCGGCGATCCGCAGCGGCGTGCGCGTGCGGATCAGCGCCAGGAAAATCGCGACCGGATAGACCGACGTCGACAGCATCGCATGGCCGCTGAACCCCGTGAAATCCCACTTGCGGATGCCGATCCCCCAGCCGAGGAACGCGATCTTCGTGAGCGCGACCACGCCGATCGCGGCCGCGAGCACGCCGAGCCACGCGGCCGCGCGCTGCCACGAGTAGCCGAGCGCGAGCCAGACGGCGATCGTGATCGCGAGCGGCAAGGTCAGGCCGGCGCCGCCGAACGCGGTGATCATGATCCACAGGTGAGACGACAGGTCGAACATCGGGAAGGGGACGAACGAAGGCGGGGAAGATGCTTAAATCAACGCGCGAGCCGGAAAGAACGACTACAACGGATACAAGCGGCGAAACCCCAGTATAGCGCCGCGTGCGCATGAGCCCCGTTTTTTGCGCGGCCGGGAACTATCCGCGTGCAGGAAAAATCCCAGAAACAATGTTATGGTGCATTGCACAAAGACGAACGATGCATCCGCTGTGGTGCCCCTATTTTTCCTGACTGCGAGCCCGATCGATGACCAAAAGTCTGACCAAGGTGTGGCTGGGCGGCATGAAACGCATGCTGTCTCCGGCCGCCAAGCGCGCGGCGCGCGATGCGCAGCGCATCACACGCGACGCACTCGAAGCGGCGGCCACTGCCGCCGTATCCGATCTGTCCCCGCCGCGTGAATCGCGCGTGCGGCCGCGCGCGGCCGCATGGGCGGCCGGCGAGTGGACGCGCGGCGAACATCCGATGGCGCCCGCGCTCGGGCGCCTCGTCCAGAATCTCGCGTACGGCCTCTACGTGCCGCCCGGCCGCCGGCGTGGCGCGATGCCGCTCGTCGTGATGCTGCACGGCTGCCAGCAGTCCGTCGACGAATTCGTGCAGGGCACGCGGATGAACCTGCTGGCCGACAAGCACGGCTTCGCGGTGCTGTATCCGGAGCAGTCGCTGCGCGCGCACGCGCACGGCTGCTGGCACTGGTATGAAGACACCGACCGCGCGGGGCGCGGCGAGGCGAACGCGGTCGCCTCGCTTGTCGACGCGCTCGTCGACGAACACGGTTTCGACGCGTCGCGCGTCTATGTCGCGGGGCTGTCGGCCGGCGCGGGCCTTGCGGCGCTGCTTGCACTGCATCATCCGGAGCGTTTTGCGGCGGTGGCGCTGCATTCGGGCCCGGCGCTCGGCGAGGCGAGTTCGGGCATCACGGCGATGGACGTGATGCGGCGCGGCGTGCGGCAGAACCCGGCCGCGGCCGTCGATGCGCTGGTCGATGCCGCCGCGTATCCGGGCATGCCCGCGCTGATCGTCCAGGGCGACGGCGACCATGTCGTCGCACCGAAGAATGCCGATCAACTCACGGTGCAGTTCATGCGCCTGAACGGGCTCGCCGATGCCCGCGGTGCACTGCGCGGCGGCGAGCGGGTCGAGACGCGCGAAGCGGGTGCGCAGATCACCGATGTCTGCCGCGACGGCGAGCCGGTCGTGCGGCTCTGCCATGTGAAAGGGCTCGATCACGCGTGGGCCGGCGGCGATGAAGCCGTGCCGTTTCATGCAGCGGTCGGTCCCGATGCGAGTGCAATGATCTGGGCCTTTTTCGAAGCGAATCGCCGCACTGTGGCGACCGAACGACGCATCGGTTGATCGACGCTGGTCAATGACTAGGGTTTTCCCTATAATTCGGGAAAACCCTAGTCAAAGAACCTTTGGATTGCGAGATCAACCATGTACCTGCTGAGCCACCTCTTCCTGATGCTGACCAAGAACGCTGAAACGGCCTCGAAAGAGCGCGCCGAGGCGTATCTGGCTGATGCGACCGACATCTACGATCTCGAATTCCGTATGCGCAAGATCGACCGCGAAGCGGCGATGAACCGCCCGTATTCGTTCGGTTCGCGCTAAGCAGCGCAGGGCGGGCAATCAGGTCCGCCGCTCCGGCGAGTCACGCAGCAGAAAAGGGCGCGTGCGGCTAATGCCGCTCGCGCCCTTTTTGTATTCCTGGTCTCGTATTGCGTCAGACGACCGTCAGGCGAACCGGCACGTTGTTACGCGTCGCGTTCGAATACGGGCACACGTGGTGCGCCTTTTCGACCAGCGCCTGCGCGTCGGCCTTGTCGAAACCCGGCAGCGACACGCGCAGTTCGACGTCGAGCCCGAAGCCGCCCGCGTCGTTCGGGCCGATGCCTACTTCCGCCGTGACCTGCGTGTCGGCCGGCAGTGCCTTCTTGTCCTGGCCGGCGACGAATTTCATCGCGCTCAGGAAACAGGCCGAGTAACCTGCGGCAAACAGTTGCTCCGGATTCGTGCCTTCCGCGCCCGTGCCGCCGAGTTCGCGCGGCGCGGCCAGCTTCACTTCCAGCTTGTTGTCAGCGGATACCGCGCGGCCGTCGCGGCCACCCGTGCTCGTGGCGCTGGTCTTGTACAGAATGTTCATCGTGCAGCTCCTGTCTGGAAAAGGGAGGAAAAGCGGCCCGGTCGAACGGGATGTCGCCGGCCACGAGGAAAATATAGAACACAAATCATTAGTGTGCAAATTAAATTTTGAAGAAAAAGCCCGGCGGTACCGGGCCGGTTCGCGGGGGCTTCGCCTGTCAGCGTTCGTTGGCGGCCGACAGCGCGTCGCGCAACTGCTGGAGATCGGCGCGCAGCCTGATCAGGAACTCGGGGGATTGCTGCATCGCGCAAAAGAGATCGTCGGGTACCGAGCGCGCGCGATCCTTCAGCGCACGGCCTTCCGGCGTCACCCGCACGTTCACGACGCGTTCGTCGGCCGCGCTGCGCACGCGCTCGACGTAGCCGAGCGCTTCCAGCCGCTTCAGCAGCGGCGTGACCGTGGCCGGATCGAGGTCCAGTCGCGCGGCGATGTCCTTCACGGCGATGTCGTCGCGCTCCCACAGTACGAGCATCGCGAGATATTGGGGATAGGTCAGCGACAGCTTGTCGAGCAGCGGCTTGTACGCCTTCGTCATCGCGTGCGAAGTCGAGTAGAGCGCGAAGCAGAGTTGCGCGTCGAGCGTCTGGGGCAGCGGGGGCAGGCGGTCCATGATTCGGGAGGCGCGGCGAACGCGCGAACAATTTGTACGCAAATTATTTTGCGCGCAAAAGATCGGGATGAACAGGGGGCAGCCGGCGAGGGGCGGTGGCCGACAGAGGCGGGGGAAGGGGGGGCGCGCCGGGAGACAACCCGGCGCGGAGAACGGCAGGCCGGCGACGCGCGCCGGCCGGAAAGACTTCAGCGGCCCGACGTGGTCGTCGTCGCGCCCGGCTCCTGTACGCCGAAGCAGCCGCGATAGGTCGCGTAGAACGAGCAGTACAGCATCGTGACGATGATGATCGTCACCGGCATCATGATCGTCAGCGCATAGGCGCCGGCGCCGAGCGCCTGCAGCAGCAGCGACAGCGCGAGCGACGTGCCGAGCGCGACGCCGAACCACAGCACGCCGTACACGACGAATGCGCCGCGATTGCGCCAGCAGCTGACGACGCTGAAGAACAGCGCCTTGGCGGGCGGGACGTCATGCCACGCGACCAGCACCGGCGCAAACCAGAACAGCATCGCGACCGGCAGGTACAGCAGCGTCGCGAAGAACAGCGCGCCGAGCGTGCCTTGCGCGGCGAGCGCCTCCGGCGTCGTGCTGGCTTCGTCCGCCGCGCCCATCATCACGTGGAACAGCGCGCCGCCGTCCACGAACGACGAAGCGGCGAACACGAGCACCATCGACGCGACGTAGATCACGCCGAGCACGAGCAGCCGCTGGGTCGCGACGGTGCCGTACGAGCGGAAGCCGTCGACGAGGATCGTCGGCATCACGGGCTTGCCGGCCACCGTGTCGCGGCACGCGGCCATGAAGCCGACCGCGACGCCGGGAATGAACACCAGCGGCAGCGCGGAGCCGATCACGGGCACCATCGATATCAGCGTGATCGCCAGCAGGTACGTGAAGAACAGCGTGATGAACGCGAGCGGGTTCCGGCGGAACAGCCAGACGCCTTGACGGAACCAGACATAGCCCGTTTTGGCGGGCACTTCGATCAGTTGCATGCGGTTTGGATCTCGGGAAGCGCGGGCGTATGCGCGATACGCTCGCGCAGGATGCGTTCGAAATGGCCGGGGTCGTGCGGCTTGAGCATCTCGGCCGCGCGCGGCAGGTGGAAGTCGTACAGGCGCGACACCCAGAAGCGGTACGCGCCCGCGCGCAGCATGTCGCTCCAGTGGCGGCGCTCCTCGGCCGTGAACGGTCGCACCGTCTGGTACGCGCGCAGCAGCGCGTCGGCGCGCGCGACGTCGAGCACGCCGGTCGCGAGGTCGACGCACCAGTCGTTGACCGTGACCGCGACGTCGAACAGCCACTTGTCACAGCCCGCGAAATAGAAGTCGAAGAAGCCGCCGAGCCGCACGTCGTGGCCGGTGCCGGGCGCCGCGTGCGCGAACAGCACGTTGTCGCGGAACAGGTCGCAGTGGCACGGCCCGGCCGGCAGCGCCGCGTAGTCGTCCGACGCGAAGAAGCTGGCCTGGTGCGCGAGTTCGCCTTCCAGCAGTGCGCGCTGCTCATCCGTGATGAACGGCACGATCGCCGGCACGTTCTCCTGCCACCACGGCAGGCTGCGCAGGTTCGGCTGGTGGCGCGGATAGTCGCGGCCGGCGAGGTGCAGGCGCGCGAGCATCTGCCCGACTTCGATGCAGTGTTCGACCCCCGGCGCGAGTTCGGCCGAGCCGTCGAGCTTCGTGACGATCGCGGCAGGCTTGCCGTGCAGCATGCCGAACAGCGCGCCGTCGTCGCGCGGGATCGGATCCGGCACCGGCACGCCGTGGCCGGCCAGATGGCGCATCAGGTCGAGGTAGAACGGCAGTTGTTCCGCCGTCAGCTTTTCGAAGATCGTGAGGACGTACTCGCCGCGCGTCGTCGTCAGGAAGAAATTGCTGTTTTCGATACCGGACGGAATGCCGCGGAACGCAAGCACGTCGCCCAGTTCGTAGTGGCGCATCCATTGCGCGAGATCGGAGTCGGAAACAGCAGTGAAAACGGCCATGCGGGATGCGTCAGGTCAGGGTGTCGGCACGCGGGCGGCGTACGTCGCGACAACAGGTGAAGGGGACGTGGCGCGCGGCGTTCGGTGCGGCGCGCCACGGAATCAGTAGCGCAGGTTCAGCGACGGCAGGCGCGTGATCGGGATGCCCGCGTCGTGCGGCTTCGGCGACGTGTCGGGCGTCGAGCTCATCTGGTAGCGCGTGCCGAAGTTCGACTTCACGTCGATCTCGACCGGTTTGCCGCGATCGCGGTACTCGGTGACTTCGGTGCCGTTCTTGCTCTTTTCGTGGAAGCTCGGCGTGCGGCGGATGTCGGCGAAGTCGACTTTCGACGTGACTTCGGCGCCCGGACGGTTGATTTTGCGGAGATCGGGCAGGCCGGCGGCCTCGTTGGCCTCGGCCCGTGCCTGCGCGTCGGCGTCGGGCGTGCCGCCGGCGGCGTAAGCGGCGCTGGCGGCGGCAAACGCGGCGGCAGCGACGACGAGAATGAGCGGCTTCATGATGAGTCTCCAGTGAACCCATCGATTTTAGCAAATACTGCGCCGCATCCGGCCCTCGCGTGCGTAGGGGCAGCCATAAGGGCGACCGGGTTCCGTGGTAATGTCGTCGGATCAGACGAGGTAATCAAAATGAAGAACGATTTGAGCCGCCGGCACCGAGTGCTGACGCCCGAGAGCCCGTCGGTCGAGGCTTTCGACGATCCGATCGCCGCCGTCGCGCGGCTGTCCGCCATTTACGACACGAACACCGGCTTCCTGCGCGACGCCTTCGCGCGCTATCGCCTCCACGAACCGATTACCGAGCACGTGCGCGCGTGCTACCCGTTCGTGCGGATCCGCACCGACGTCAACACGCATGTCGATTCGCGCCGCTCGTACGGTTTCGTCGCGGGCCCCGGCGTGTTCGAGACGACGGTCACGCGCCCCGATCTCTTCGCGAACTACTATCGCGAGCAACTGCGCCTGCTCGCGAAGAACCACCATGTGAAGATCGAGATCGGCGTGTCGTCGCAGCCGATTCCGATTCATTTTGCGTTTCCGGAAGGCATCCATCTCGAGGGCGAGCTCGACCGCGACCGCCTGCTCGCGATGCGCGACATCTTCGATACGCCCGACCTGTCGTATCTCGACGACCGCATCGTCAACGGCACGTTCGAGCCGGCGCCGGGCGAGCCGCATCCGCTTGCGCTGTTCACCGCCGCGCGCGTCGACTTCTCGCTGCACCGGCTGCGCCACTACACGGCGACGTCGCCCACGCATTTCCAGAACTACGTGCTCTACACGAACTACCAGTTCTACATCGACGAGTTTGTGAAGCTGGGCCGCACGGTGATGACGGAGAGCGACGATCCCGAGGTGCGTGCGTACCGGAGCCAGTACAGCTCGTTCGTCGAGCCGGGCGATGTCGTCACGTACAACGCGAACCTCGGCAGCGAGCCGGCCGAGGGCGCCGCGCCGCCGCGCCTGCCGCAGATGCCCGCGTATCACCTGAAGCGCGCGGACGGCAGCGGGATCACGATGGTTAACATCGGCGTCGGCCCGTCGAATGCGAAGACGATCACCGATCACATCGCGGTGCTGCGTCCGCATGCGTGGGTGATGCTCGGTCACTGCGCGGGGCTGCGCAACACGCAGCGTCTGGGCGACTACGTGCTCGCACATGGCTACGTGCGCGAGGATCACGTGCTCGACGCCGACCTGCCGCTGTGGGTGCCGATTCCGGCGTTGGCCGAAGTGCAGCTCGCGCTCGAACGCGGGGTGGCCGACGTCACGCAGCTTGATGGCGTCGAACTGAAGCGCGTGATGCGTACGGGTACGGTCGCGAGCGTCGACAACCGCAACTGGGAGCTGCGCGATCATCGCGAACCGGTGCAGCGCTTGTCGCAGAGCCGCGCGATCGCGCTCGACATGGAAAGCGCGACGATCGCCGCGAACGGTTTCCGCTTCCGCGTGCCGTACGGCACGCTGCTGTGTGTGTCGGACAAGCCGCTGCACGGCGAACTCAAGTTGCCGGGCATGGCCGACACGTTCTATCGCGGGCAGGTCGACCAGCATCTGCAGATCGGCGTGAAGGCGATGGAGATCCTGCGGACGAACGGGCTCGACAAGCTGCATAGTCGGAAGCTGCGCAGCTTCGCGGAAGTGGCGTTCCAGTAACAAGCCCTTGCGGTATAAGGTTCCCCGGACGATCCGGGGAGCCTTCGTGTCTAACATGAGTGCTGGTGTCTAACTTGCGCGCGTCAATGGAACTGGTTGGACGCGTTCTACTTCGCGTGATTTCGTGTAGTGCGCCGTCATGCTTTCGGTCGTGTGGCCGGCCAGTGATTGCGCTGCCGCGGCGCCCCGTTGCCGTTTCAGATCGGTCAGCGCCTTCGCACGTAGATCGTGGAAGTGCATGCCGATCAGGTATAGCGGATTCGGGGTGATTCCCCTTTCCCTGCAGTCCTTCTCGTAGGCCGTTCGTGCTCGCTCACAGGCGCGTTTCCACGCTGAGTACGCGCCGATATAGGTGAAGCGGCCACCGGCGTGCGTGCAGATCACTGGTCCGATGGCGGTGATCTTGCCGCCGCGCGCTCGATCCAATGTTTCTTTCAGGTCGGGTGTCATCTCGATCAACAGGCGCACGCCACTGCTGTTGACGGTCTTGCTCGGGTGAAACGAAATACCGTCATCGGACACGTTCTGCCAGTTGAGTGCGAGAAGGTCGCCGATACGCTGAGCGGTCTGGTACGCCAGATCGATCAGGCAGAGGATCGACCGTGCCGACGATGTCTTGTAGTCGGCATTGGCAAGGACAGCCGCCCGCACTGCCTCCAGCTCGTCATCCGTGATGTAGCGATCCCGCTTCTTTTCCCTGGCCGCGCCGATCTCTCGTGCGGGATTACGGTCGCAAAAGCCACGCCGAACAGCATGTGTGAAGAATAGCGACAGCAGTGCCTTGTGTTTGTTGCTGCTGCTTGGCTTCGGGTCGTAGCTGCTCGCCATCTGCTCGAGCATCGTGCGATCGATCGTGCGGCCGTCCGTCGTCGTGCCTTCCGTCGCGATACAGAAAAATTTCGTCTTCTTTGCGTCCTGTGCCATGTGCGAATCCGCTGAGAGGGGGCTGTGTTCAGGGATTCCAGTGTCGGTAGTTCGAACCGTCGTCGCAACGGAATATGGTTGTGTACGCAACGTATGCAGACGGAATAGGTTTGGCCCGCGCGCGCGCGTCGGTAGCCTTGTTGTATGTCTGCAATTCCCATCAATTCATCCGATGTCGACCCGCGCCGGCGGGCACGTGACCTGTACTGGCAGGGGTATCGCATCGCGCGTATCGCCGAGCTGCTCGGCGTGAAGCCGGCCACGCTCTATAGCTGGAAAAAGCGCGACGGATGGGATGACACCGAGCCTGTCGATCGCGTGAACATGACGATCGAAGCGCAGTTGATCAAACTGGTCACGAAGGAGGCGAAGGAGGGACGCGACTTCAAGGAGATCGACCTGCTGACGCGTCAGCTCGACCGGTTGCGCTCGCGCCCGGCGAACGACGCGAAGGTGAGTGAATCCGGGAGTGCGGGTGGCGCGCGCCGATCGCGCAGCTCGGACGAGCGCAACGCATTCAGCGAAGAGCAGGTTGAGAAGCTGAACGATGCGTTTCTCGAATCGATCTTCGACTATCAGCGCACCTGGTATCGCGCGGGCTTCAAAGAGCGGATCCGCAACATCCTCAAGAGCCGGCAGATCGGCGCGACCTGGTACTTCGCACGCGAGGCGCTGCTCGACGCGCTGAACACGGGGCGCAACCAGATCTTCCTGTCGGCCAGCAAGGCGCAGGCACACGTGTTCCGCCAGTACATCGTCCAGTTCGCGAAGGATGCGGTCGGCGTCGAGCTGCGCGGTGATCCGATGGTGCTGCCGAACGGCGCGACGCTGTACTTCCTGGGCACGAACGCGCGCACCGCGCAGAGCTATCACGGCAACCTGTATTTCGACGAATATTTCTGGGTGCCGCGCTTCCAGGACTTACGGAAGGTCGCGTCGGGCATGGCGATCCATTCGCAGTGGCGCCAGACGTATTTCTCGACGCCGTCGAGCCTCGCGCACGACGCGTATCCGTTTTGGTCCGGGAAACTCTTCAACCGCGGCCGGCCGAAGGATCAGCAGGTGTCGATCGACATCGCGAACGCGGCGCTCGCGGCGGGCCGTGCGTGCGGCGATGGTCAGTGGCGGCAGATCGTGACCGTCGAGGACGCTGTGCGCGGCGGCTGCAACCTGTTCGACCTCGAGCGGCTGAAGCTCGAATACAGCGCCGACGAATACGCGAACCTGCTGCTGTGCCAGTTCATCGACGATTCGCTGTCGGTGTTTCCGCTGTCGACGCTGCAGTCGTGCATGGTCGACACCTGGGAGGTGTGGGACGACTTCAAGCCGCTGTACCTGCGCCCGTTCGGCGACGAAGAGGTATGGATCGGCTACGACCCGTCGCACACGGGGGATAGCGCCGGCTGCGTGGTCCTGGCGCCGCCGAAGTATCCGGGCGGGAAATTCCGCGTGCTCGAGCGGTTCCAGTGGCACGCCCTGGACTTCGAGGCGCAGGCCGCGCAGATCGAAGCGCTGACCCAGCGCTACCGCGTCACCTACATCGGCATCGATACGACCGGGATCGGGCAGGGCGTCTATCAGCTCGTCACGAAATTTTTCCCGGCCGCGACGCCATTCCACTATTCGGTCGAGATCAAGACCGCGCTCGTGATGAAGGCGCAGAACGTGATCCGCAAGGGCCGGCTCGAGTTCGACTCGGGCTGGAAGGATCTCGCCGCGTCATTCATGGCGATCAAGAAAACCATCACTCCCAGCGGCCTGCAGGTCACGTACAAGGCGAGCCGCTCCGAAGAGGCGAGCCACGGTGACCTGGCCTGGACCTGCATGCACGCGCTCGCGAACGAACCGCTCGAGGGGGCGACGAGTGCCAATACCGGATTCATGGAGCTTTTCTGATGTCACGCAATTATCGACGCGGTGCCGGGCGCCGTAAGCACGGCCGCGCCGAGCAGGCTGCCGACTCGACGCCGGCGCCGGGGCCGCGCGCGGAGGTTTTCTCGTTCGGTGATCCGGTCGAGGTGATGGATCGGCGCGAGCTGCTCGAGTATGTTGAATGCATGCGGATGGGGAACTGGTACGAGCCGCCGCTGCCGCTCGATGGGCTCGCCCGCTCGTTCCGGGCTGCGCCGCATCACAGTTCCGCCATCTACGTGAAGCGCAATATCCTGGTGCAGTCGTACGTTGAACATCCGCTGCTGTCGCGCGCCGACTTCAGCCGGTTCGTGCTCGAGTACCTGGTCTTCGCGAACAGCTACCTCGAACTGCGCACGAACCGGCTCGGCACACCGCTGGCGCTGAAGTCATCGCTTGCGAAATACACACGGGTGGGCGTGGAACCGGATCAATACTGGTTCGTGACGAACGTACGCGAGCCGCACGCATTCCCGAAGGGCGCGGTCTATCACCTGTTCGAGCCCGACCTGAACCAAGAGATCTACGGGCTTCCCGAGTACCTGTCGGCGCTGAACTCGACCTGGCTGAACGAGAGCGCCACGCTGTTCCGCCGGCGCTACTACAAGAACGGGAGCCACGCCGGCTTCATCCTGTACATGACGGACGCGGCCGAGCGTCCGGAGGACGTCGACAACCTGCGCTCGGCCCTGAAGAACGCGAAGGGGCCGGGCAACTTCTGGAACCTGTTCATGTACGCGCCGAAGGGGAAGAAGGACGGCATCCAGCTCTTGCCGATCGGCGAGGTCGCGGCAAAGGACGAGTTCTGGAACATCAAGAAGGTGACGGTCGAGGATCAGCTCGCAGCGCACCGCGTGCCGCCGCAACTGATGGGGATCATCCCGTCGAATGCGGGCGGGTTCGGTGACGTCGAGAAGGCGGCCGGGGTGTTCAATGGGCTGGAGATCGATCCACTGAAGGCTCGGCTCCGGGAGGTAAACGACTGGCTCGGGATCGAGGTCGTGCGGTTCAGGGACTTCGCGCTGCCGAAGGGCTGACGCCCGAGCACACACCTGGCAAAGCAAAGCCGCCGGGCACTTCGGTGCCGGCGGCTTTTTTGCGTCTGGCGCCCCTGCACGGGCTCTGCGGAATAGAGCGCCTCAGAGCGGCTGCTGCGCCAACGGTCCCCGCATCGGGCCGAGCCAGCGGCAGGGCCGTAGCGGGCCGCCTGACGCGCCAGCGAGGCATTCCTGGGGCCGGACACGGCCCGGAGATTTGCCGATTTCGACCCGGCGCGCGCAGTTGTGACCCCGCCCCACCTGCCCGCAAAAACGAACGGTTTTTATGCACTCATGCGCCCGACGCTCGGGGCCATCTGGCGCGGGCCGCGCCGCGATCGGCGGCCCGACTCCTGTATGCACTTTTATGCGCCTTGGTTATGCGGCTTCGCCTCTGCCCTGGTCTGTTTCGTGTTTGTTACATGGGACAGAACTGCCCGATTGACTGACTTACACCAATACAATCGAGGGCAGGATTGTGATCTTATGTCGGTTGGCTGGATGTATCGGCCCGCTTGAACATCACACGATCATGAAAGCTTTGTAACAGTGCTGCCGGTTGGCGAGGTGCAACCAGAAACCATGAAAATCAAAAAATTTAGCTTTTCGGATCCTTATGAATCCGGGTGGAATCTTTCGCCGGTTGAGTTCAACGATCGAATGAACTTACTTGTAGGTGCGACTGGGTCAGGAAAAACTCGGCTGCTCAACATGTTGATGAATATCGGGAGTGCTGTCGTCCAGGGGAATCGATCGTTGACCGGAAAATGGGCAATGGAGTTCGAAACGGAAGGGCATCTCTTCCTATGGAAGTATGACGGTCATGCCAAGAAAAACGGCGAACCAATCCATATGTTTGAGTCGCTTTCAGAGATTGATAAAAACGATGGCGTTTCGACGATCTTTGAGAGAAATTCCGACGGATTCTTCTTCGAAGGGGCGCGCTTACCTAAGCTTGGGGCGAAAAATCTCGGGATTAATCTTTTAAAGGAGGAGGATGCGATAAAACCTGCTTATTCCGGATTTAGGCTTCTTATGCGAAGAAGTTTCAGTGGCAGGGAGTTGGATGATGCTTCTGCAATTTCGGCTTATCCGTATGCTCTGGCCAACAAGCTGAGCGAACAGAGGCGCAAGTCTCTGGGTGATGTTCATTTTTCGGCTTTGTCGTTGAATGGAAAACTGTACATTCTGAAAAAATTTTTCCCTCGTATATTTGAATCAATAGTTGCTCGATATCGTTCTGTATTCCCGGATGTTATAAATATTAATATTGGTGCGGCAGGAAGGCATTTGGGGGTGGCTATTGATGCTCCGCTAGTTTTAATTCAAGAGCGTAATGTGCAGTCGCCCACTCAGATTGGAGATATTTCGTCTGGGATGTTAAAGGTTTTGCTGATGCTCGCCGATATCGCCACTCTCCCTCGCGGATCGGTTTATCTGGTAGATGAGTACGAGAATTCGTTGGGTGTTAATGCCATTGATTTTTTTCCGGAAGTAATAATTGATAGTGATCATATTCAATTTATGCTGACGTCGCATCATCCGTTTTTGATAAATAGAATACCGGTGGATGATTGGCTTGTGTTCAGTCGAAAAGGATCTGATATACGCGTCACTTTCGGCGATGTTTTGAGCGAAAGATATGGGTCATCAAAGCAGCAGCGATTTGTTCAACTGCTGAATGATCCGCTTTATACGGGGAAGGGGGATTGATGAATTTCTATATTATTGTTGAGGGGGATGTTGAGAAGGAAGTGTACTCGAAGTGGATTCCATCGATTAGGCCGGGGTTAACATTGGTCGATCACCCTTCGAAATTGACGACAGACAATTTCGTGATTGTCAGCGGTGGCGGTTATCCTTTCTACATGCAAATTATCGAGTCTGCAATCGAGGACTTGAGGGGGGGTGATGGAATCAGGTTGGTGGTGAGTGTCGATTCGGAGGAAATGAAGCGCAATGAAAAATACGTCGAAATAGAAGGTCATATCCAGTCTATTTTGGATTTTGCGCTCGATTATCGGATCGTCGTTCAACATTGTTGTTTCGAAACGTGGGCATTGGGAAACAAGCGAGCCGGACCGCGACGGCCTGAAGATCCTGAATTAAAGATTCTGAAGCAGTTTTTTGATGTAATGACGAAGGACCCGGAGGATATGCCTGCACTCGAGGGATTGAATCGGGCGCAGTCTGCGTTGCGCTATTTGCGGAAAATGCTAAGTGATCGGGGGCATCGGGTGTCGTATTCGAAAAGTAATCCGACGGTGGTGGCTAGGGTTGACTACTTTGATGAGCTTAAGAAACGTCATATGGCTACGCAACATATCGATAGCATCAGTGCCTTTCTAGGAGCATTCGCCTGATACGTTTAGCGTGGTCCGAGTTACAGCGCGAAAGCATGCTGAGGTGCGAGGGTGGATGAAATGCTTGTCTAACTTGCGCTGGAAGATCGTCGGAGAGCTGTGCAGAATGCGGCTTGCAACTTCACCAAAATGTTAGAGGAAATCGTGCAACACTTTGATTTTCTGAATTTATGTATCCGCAAGCTGCGCAGCTTCGCGGAAGTGGCGTTCCAGTAAGTGCTATCACCGGCGGGCCCTGCGGGACGCCGTCGGGGTTTGCATCTTCCGTTTTCTCGCATTGGCCGGCGTGACGGTGCATGCGATTTCGAGGACTGGCAGCGTGCGGTCGCGTACCTGTCATGAGCGACGCGGCTTCGAAACTCCGGCTCTACCGGATTGCCGGCGCCGTGATCACCATTGCACCGGTTCGACCGTTCGGTCGAATGGGGCTTCGAGCAACGCGGTCTCGCAATCGTCGAGTCTCAGGTCGAGTGCCGCGAGCGCGTCGGTCAGGTGATGCGGCTTCGACAACCCGACGATCGGCGCGGTGATGCCTGGCCGTCTCAGCGCCCATGCCAGTGCGATCCGGGCAGGCGCCACCCCGCGCGCCTGCGCCACCTGCCTGACCGCATCGACGGTCGCCGCGACCGCGTCGCGCCCGTCGTACCAGGACACCATTTGCTGGTCGGTTGCGGCCCGCGTCGTCGCCGCATCGCGCGAGCCGGCCAGTAGCCCGCGGCCGAGCGGGGACCACGGCGTGTAGGCCATCCCTTCTTCGATGCAAAGCGGCAGCATGTCGCGCTCGTCGTCGCGGCAGATCAGGCTGTACTGGCTCTGCATCGAGACGAATCGGGCGAGTCCGTGATGCCGTTGAAACGCGAGCATCTTCATGAATTGCCATGCATGCATCGACGACGCGCCGAGGTAGCGGACCTTGCCGCTCCTCACGAGGGTATCGAGCGCATCGAGCGTTTCTTCGATCGGCGTGTCCGGATCGAACCGGTGGATCACGTAGAGATCGATGTAATCCGTCCCGAGGCGCTGCAGCGATGCATCGATGCTGGTGAGCAGATGCTTGCGCGACAGCCCGCGCGCATTCGGCCCGTCGCCGGTTGGAAAGAACGCCTTGGTTGCAATCACCACGTCGTCGCGCGTCGCGAAATCGCGCAGCGCACGTCCGAGAATGCGCTCGCTCTCGCCGCCCGAGTAGATGTCGGCGGTGTCGAAGAAATTCACCCCCGCATCGAGTGCCGTGCGGATGAAAGGGCGGGCCGCGTCCTCGGTCGCGACCCACGGGCGCCATGACGGATCGCCGTAGGTCATGCAGCCCAGGCACAGCTTCGATACCTTCAGCCCGGACCTTCCCAGTCTCACGTATTCCATCGGTTCTTCCTCCGTTCCGGCACCGGTCAGCGCATGCCGCCGATCGTGTAGCCGCCGTCGACCAGGAGCGATTCGCCCGTCACGAAGCGCGCTTCGTCGCTGCAAAGCCAGACGGCCGCGTCTGCCACGTCTTCGGGCGTGCCGATTCGCCGTGCGGGCGTGAATGCGGCGAACGGGCGGAACATGTCGTCGTCGCCGAAACGGCGCGCCATCGGCGTATCGATGATGCCGGGGTTCACGTTGTTGATCCGGATGCCGTGCGGGCCGCCTTCGAGCGCGACCGCGCGCACCAGCGCATCGAGCGCGCCCTTGCTGGCCGAATAGGTCGACGAGCCGGCAAGCGCGCCTTTCGCGAGCCACGACGACGTATTGACGATCGCACCGCCGCCGTGCGCGAGCATTGCTTCCATTTCGTACTTGATCGACAGCCACGTACCCTTGAGATTGGTGGCGATCACCTTGTCGAAGTCGGCTTCGGTCTGTTCCACGATCGGCGCGAACGTGCCTTCCGTACCCGCATTGTTGAATGCCGCATGCAAGGCGCCGTAGCGTCCGATCGTTGCGTCGACGAGCGCGCGCACGCCATCGGCGGAGGCGATGTCGATGGCTATCGCGAAGGCTTCGCCGCCGCGCTCGGTAATCGCGCGCACGGTTTCGTCGAGCGGCGCCGCGCGCCGCCCGGCCACGACGACTTGGGCGCCTTCACGCGCGAATGCGAGCGCGGCCGCCTGGCCGATGCCGGTGCCGCCGCCGGTGACGAGCGCGACGCGTCCGTCGAGCCGGGGTCGAGTCGTGGCGGAGGAGGGTGACGAGCTTCGTGAATCGGGCATGACGGGAGTGGCTCCATATAAAGGGACGCGAGCTGGCCGACGGGCCGGCGCATGGTCGACGTGCTTAGTCCTGGCGGTCGGGCACCGTCAGGGGCGTGCCGGGCGTGCCGGCGTAGAACACGATAAGTTCGGCGCGCTCGTCGCCCGTTTCGCCGCGATGGGCGCCGTCGACCATTTCCGGCACCACGTCGCCGGGGCCGAGCGCCAGCCGCTTGCCGTCGCTGCGGCGCACGGCGGTCAAGTGGCCCGACAGCACGTAGCCGATGTTGATCGACGGATGCGTATGCCACGGCAATACCGCGTGCGGTGGAATCGTGTAGCGTACGACCGTGATCTCCGGTTGTCCTGACGGATAGGCGCGATACCGCGAGCCGTCCCATGCATGCGTGGTTTGCAGCAGCACCGTCTCGGCCACGCGGTTGCCCGCGTCTGTTTCCTGTGCGGTCACGCGCGGCGAACCAGCGACGATCAATGCGGCCGCGACGACGGTTCGCGAGACGGCTGAAAATGAATGGGTGTTCATGGTGGCGGGCCGTTTGGCCCCGGGGGATCGAAGACATCACCATTGTGCGAAGCAGGGTGCCGTGCGAATAGCACCCGACCGGTTGAAACCGATTCAACCGGTTGGACAGGCGTTGCGATGCCATGGACGATTGCCCGGGCGTTCCGGGCTTGACGGGAGCTGCGAATGGATCGGTTGAAGGCGCTGACGGTATTCGTCCGTATCGCGGCCGCGGGCGGAATCAGTGCGGGTGCCCGCGAGCTGGGCATGACGCCGCAAGCGGCCAGCAAGCAGGTCGCTGCGCTCGAAGCGCTGCTGAACGTGCGGCTGCTTCAGCGCTCGACGCGCGGAATCGTGCTGACGCTCGAGGGCGAACGCCTGCTTGCACAGTGTCGCGGTGCTGTCGGGGAATTGGAGAGCGCGCTGCGCATGCTCGACGACGATCAGGCGCACGCGACCGGCACGATCCGTGTTGCGGCGCCGTATTCGCTGGCCCGGCGCTTTGTCGCGCCGCTGCTCGGCGAATTCTGCGACCGTCAGCCGGGCGTCACGGCCGAGCTGATCGTCAGCGATGACATGGCCGACATCGTCGAACAGCGGATCGACATCGCCGTGCGGACCGGCAATCTGCCCGATAGCGGGCTCGTTGCACGGCGCATCGCCGATCTGCAATTGATCGTCTGCGCGGCGCCCGCGTATCTGCGTCGCCACGGCGAGCCGCGGACGATCGATGCGCTGCGCGATCATCGTTGCACCGCGTTCCTGTATCCACGCACGGGCAAGCCGTTTCCGTGGGAATTCCTGGTCGACGGCCGTGTCGATGCACGACAGATCGACCCGTTCATCGCGACCAACGACATCGATGCGGAACTCGACACGGTGCTGAGCGGTGCCGCGATCGGCCAGTTCTTCGGCTATTCGGTCAGCGCGCACATTCGCGAGGGGCGTCTCGTGCCATTGCTGACCCGGCACATGACCTGCCGTTACGGCCTGCACCTGTGCATGCCGCAGCGCATGCACCTGCCGCGGAGGAGCCGCTTGCTGATGGATTTCCTCGCTGACCGGCTTGGCGCGCATCCGGATCTGGCACCGCTTTCGTTTGCGGACGCGCCGGCATGACGCGCGCCTGATCGCGGACGCGCCTCCGGCGGCTGCGCGTCGTTGCGCCGCGTTCGCGCTTTTTCAGGCGTCCCGGCAGGCAATGACAGCCGTCATGGCCACGATCGGCGCGTTCGTCGGGCCGTGCGACGTCACCACGTACAACGCGAACCCCGGCGGCCGGCCGGGCAAGGGCGCCGCGCGGTTGTACGCGCCGCAGATGCCCGCATTGCCTGACGCCGGGTTCGGGCGCCGGGAGGCGGCACGCGCTCGCCGAGCATCAGTCCGCGGGCTCGGCGCTGCGAGCGTGCGACAGGTCTTGATGCGTCTCGCGCATCGCGGCGAGCGCGGCTTCGAGCATCGCGATTGCATCCGTGCGCCGCTTGTTCGCCAGCCGCTGTTCCCCGAGTGCCCGCAGCGGCGCGCCGCCGAAGTAGGCCATGATGTCCGGCAGGCGGCGTACGACGCCGCGGCTGCCCCAGCAGCCGTCGTCGATTTCGGACGGAAACACCCACACGCGTGCCGCAATGGCGTCGACCGGCACGCCTTCCGCGCGAGCCACAGCGGCAGTCACGTCTGCAATCAACGCGGCACGCGCGGCGTCCGTGTACTGTCCTTCCGGCACGGTCGGCACGATCCGGTAAATGGGTGCTGGCGCGACAGCCCCGGCGCGATACACGGCCGCGGGCCGATGGACGAAGATCCATGTCACGTCGCGCACGCGCGGATTGTCGGGATCGAGTCCCTCGTGGCGGATCAGCGTGTCCGTCAGTTCTTCCATCAGTTGTGCTTCGGCATGCGGTGCGAGCGCACCTTCGGGAATGTATACGTCGATCATCGGCATGAGGGTGTCCTGATTCGGTGGAGAGGTCGCTCCGAGGCGGGGCGACGTGAACCCAGTGTACGAACCTCATGCTGACGCGCAGAGTGGCGAAACTGCCATTCGACGATGCCATTTCCGACATCGCATCCGATGCCTGTTGCGCGCGGTCAGGGCGTGAAGCGACGGCGATATTCGCCGGGGGAGATGCCGGTCTCGCGCTTGAACAATTGCCGAAAGCCGCTGATGTCCGCGTAGCCGACGCGCTCGCAAACCGTGTCGATCGCGAGCTTCGTTTCCGCGAGCAGCCGCTTCGCGACTTCGATCCTGAGCGTCTGCAGATACTTGAGCGGCGGCGCGCCCACGGCGTCCCTGAAGCGGCGATGAAGCGTGCGTTCGCTCATCGCGACGTGATCGCTCAGACGGGCGAGGCTGAAGGGTTCCCGCAGGTGCTTTTCCATCCAGCGTTGGGCGCGCGCGATGGTTGCATCGTCGTGCTCGCGATGACCCATGCTGTCGAGGTCGATGAACGAATCCTGCGAGACGCGGTTCATGTCGATCAGCATGAGCCTGGCGACCGACGCGGCAAGGCGCGGATTCGCCAGTTTGTCGATGACTCGCAGCGCGAGATTCTGGTACGAGGTGACGGCGCCGCCGCACAGTATGCCGTCCTGCTCGGTCAGGATGTCCGGCGCACGCAGCGCCACGTCCGGATAGCGGGCGCGGAAGCTCGATGCTTTCGACCAGTGCGTCGTGGCAAGGCGACCGTCGAGCAAGCCGGCCTCCGCGAGCAGGAATGTGCCGGTGCAGTACGTCGCGATCAGCGTGCCGCGCGCGTGTTGCCGGCGCAGCGCGCCGAACAGTGGCGCGAGTGAGGCGGGCCCATCGAGCAGCCGCTCGAGATCCGCGACGAACGGGCTGGTCAGCCAGATCGCGTCGGCAGGACTGCCGCCGTCGATCGCGCCATCGACCGGGATGATCTGGCCGGAGGTCCCGCGCACCGGCCGTCCGTCGATCGATTCGACGCGCCAGCGAAACGGTGCGCGCGTGCGGCCCTGCGATGTCGTCGCTGCGAGATGGTTGGCCGCCGTGAACATGTCGGTCGGCGCGGCGACGCCGGATGCAAGGGCCTGGTCGATAACCCAGATTCGAATGAGCGGCATGAGTGGCGGAATTGGCCTCGGACACCGGTGATACTACCACCCGGTGCCCAGCGATTCCGCCGGTCGTCAGGCCGTCGATTCATGCGGCCGGCGCTCGACAATCAAAAGGCCACCCGGCGCCGAAGCGCACGGGTGGCCTTGCGTGCGTCGAGCAGTCGCGCTGGGTGCTCAGCACTCACCCTTCTTCGCGTGTCCCGGCGGGCAGTGATAGCCGCGATCGTCGTGACCGTGATGACGCTCGTGGTCGTCCCACTCGCGACGTTCCCAGTAGCGGTGGCCGTCCCAGTAGCGGTCGCCATGCCAGCCGACGATCACGGCGGGCGCCGGGGCGACCACGACGGGCGCAGGTGCGACGATGACCGGTGCGGGCGTGCCGATGTTGACGTCGACGTTGACGGCGTGGGCGAGGCCGGATAGCGAAAGGCCGAGGCCGGCGAAGGCAAGGGCGATCAGCGAGCGTTGCATGTTTTTTTCCGTGATGTCGTTGTAAGAGGCCGGCGCGACGCGATGGAAGCGAGGGGGACCGTTCCACCGGGGGGAACGCCGCACCGACACATGCAGTGTGCTGGTGCGCGACGGAAAAGGCGAGGCGGGTTTGTTACGGCGGATTGGCGGCCGGCAGGCGCGGGGTACGGGCGCCGGGGCGCGTCATTTGACAATGGCGGCCCGCACGTGCGGATGATGTGGCGCGCGTCGCACGGCACCGGCTGCGCGGATTTGACATTCGGCGGCGCGAGGGCACCAAGCGCGATTAATGGCGCGTTACAAAGTGACACGCGGCAGGTGGCGAGATCGCCATGCCTGCCGCGCGGGGAGCAGTACGCCGGCCCGTTGGGCCGGCGGGCGTCACGGATGAGTTACAGATAGAACATCCGGTCTTCTTCGGGGCGCGGCGGATGGCCTTCATCGTCCGAACCTTCTTCCTCGCCGCTGTCCTCGTAGAACGCGAGCACCGCGTCGAGCACCTGGTCGGGATCGTCGATCACCTGCATCAGATTCATGTCTTCCGGATTGATGAGGCCCATCGGAATCAGCTGATCGCGGAACCATTGCAGCAGCCCCTTCCAGAACTCGCTGCCGACGAGGATGATCGGCACGAGGCGCGACTTCTTCGTCTGGATCAGCGTGAGCACTTCGGACAGCTCGTCGAGCGTGCCGAAGCCGCCCGGCATCACGATCACCGCATCCGAATTCTTCACGAACGTGACCTTGCGCGTGAAGAAGTGGCGGAAGCGCAGCGAGATGTCCTGGTAGTGGTTGCCGGCCTGCTCGTGCGGCAGCTCGATATTCAGGCCGACCGACGGCGCCTTGCCGGCGTGCGCACCCTTGTTCGCGGCTTCCATGATGCCGGGGCCGCCGCCGGAGATCACGGCGAAGCCGGCGTCGGACAGCTTGCGCGCGATCTGCGCGGCGAGCTTGTAGTGCGGCGTATCGGGCTTGAGGCGGGCAGAACCGTAGATGCTGACAGCCGGGCGGATCTCCGACAGGTACTCGGTCGCCTCGATAAACTCTGCCATAATCGTGAACATCTGCCACGATGCGCGCGCCTTCTTGGCCGTCGCGCGTTCTTGATCTGCGAGCGAACGCAGACTCGGAATCACTTTTCTCTTGTTCATAATGCCTGAAGAACGAAATCTGGAAGGTAAGACCCTGCTATTGGTTGACGGTTCGAGCTATCTGTATCGGGCTTACCATGCGATGCCTGATTTGCGTGGCCCTGGCGGGGAGCCGACCGGAGCGCTCTACGGAATCATCAACATGCTGCGCCGTATGCGCAAGGAAGTCAGTGCAGAGTATAGCGCTTGCGTGTTCGATGCAAAGGGCAAGACGTTCCGTGACGACCTTTATGCCGACTATAAGGCAAACCGTCCGTCGATGCCGCCTGACCTCGCATTGCAGGTCGAACCGATCCACGGCGCGGTGCGCGCGCTCGGCTGGCCGCTGCTGATGGTCGAAGGCGTCGAGGCCGACGACGTGATCGGCACGCTCGCCCGCGAAGCCGAGCGGCACGGGATGAACGTGATCGTGTCGACCGGCGACAAGGATCTCGCGCAGCTCGTCACCGACCACGTCACGCTCGTCAACACGATGACCAACGAGACGCTCGACCGCGACGGCGTGATCGCGAAGTTCGGCGTGCCGCCCGAGCGCATCATCGACTACCTCGCACTGATCGGTGACACCGTCGACAACGTGCCGGGCGTCGAGAAGTGCGGGCCGAAGACGGCCGTGAAATGGCTGGCGCAGTACGACAGCCTCGACGGCGTGATCGAGCATGCGGGCGACATCAAGGGCGTGGTCGGCGACAACCTGCGCCGCGCACTCGACTTCCTGCCGCTCGGCCGCACGCTCGTGACCGTCGAGACGGCCTGCAATCTCACGCCGCATCTCGAATCGATCGAAGCATCGTTGAAGACCGACGGCGAAGCGCGCGACCTGATGCGCGACATCTTCGCGCGCTACGGCTTCAAGACCTGGCTGCGCGAAGTCGACAGCGCGCCGGCGGAAGGTGGCGGCGCCGATGCGCCGGAAGGCGAGCCGGCGCCGGTGGTGGCGGCCGACATCGTCCGCGAATACGACACGATCCAGACCTGGGCGCAATTCGACGCGTGGTTCGCGAAGATCGACGCGGCCGCGCTGACCGCGTTCGACACCGAGACGACCTCGCTCGACCCGATGCTCGCGCGGCTCGTCGGCCTGTCGTTCTCGGTCGAGCCGGGCAAGGCGGCCTACCTGCCGGTCGGGCACCGCGGCCCCGACATGCCCGAACAGCTTCCGCTCGACGAAGTGCTCGCGCGTCTGAAGCCGTGGCTCGAATCGGCCGATCGGAAGAAGGTCGGCCAGCACCTGAAATACGACGCGCAGGTGCTCGCGAACTACGACATCGCATTGAACGGCATCGAGCACGACACGCTGCTCGAATCGTACGTGGTCGAATCGCACCGCACGCACGACATGGACAGCCTCGCGCTGCGTCATCTGGGCGTCAAGACGATCAAGTATGAAGACGTGGCCGGCAAGGGCGCGAAGCAGATCGGTTTCGACGAAGTCGCGCTCACGCAGGCCGCCGAATATGCGGCCGAGGATGCGGACATCACGCTGCAGCTGCATCACGCGCTGTATCCGCAGGTGGCGCGCGAACCGGGTCTCGAGCGCGTGTATCGCGAGATCGAGATGCCCGTGTCGCTCGTGCTGCGCAAGATGGAGCGCACGGGCGTACTGATCGACGATGCGCGCCTGCAGGCGCAGAGCACCGAAATCGCGACGCGCCTGATCGAGCTCGAAGCGCAGGCGTACGAACTGGCGGGCGGCGAATTCAATCTCGGCTCACCGAAGCAGATCGGGCAGATCTTCTTCGAAAAGCTGCAGTTGCCGGTCGTGAAAAAGACGCCGAGCGGCGCGCCGTCGACCGACGAAGAAGTGCTGCAGAAGCTGGCCGAGGACTACCCGCTGCCGAAGCTGCTGCTCGAGCATCGCGGGCTGTCGAAGCTGAAGTCGACCTATACCGACAAGCTGCCGCGCATGGTGAACCCGTCGACGGGCCGCGTGCACACGAATTACGCGCAGGCTGTCGCGGTCACGGGCCGCCTGGCGTCGAACGATCCGAATCTTCAGAACATTCCGGTGCGCACGGCCGAAGGCCGGCGGATCCGCGAGGCGTTCATCGCGTCGCCGGGCCACCGGATCGTGTCGGCCGATTATTCGCAGATCGAACTGCGGATCATGGCGCACATCTCGGGCGACGCGTCGCTGCTGCGCGCGTTCTCGCAGGGCGAGGACATCCACCGCGCAACGGCCGCCGAGGTGTTCGGGGTGACGCCGCTGGAGGTCAATTCCGACCAGCGCCGGATCGCGAAAGTGATCAACTTCGGGCTCATCTACGGGATGAGCGCGTTCGGGCTCGCGTCGAACCTCGGTATCACGCGCGATGCGGCGAAGCTCTATATCGACCGCTATTTCGCCCGTTATCCGGGCGTTGCGCAGTACATGGAAGACACGCGCTCGGTTGCGAAGGAGAAGGGCTACGTCGAAACCGTTTTCGGTCGCCGCCTGTGGCTGCCCGAGATCAACGGCGGCAACGGCCCGCGCCGCCAGGCGGCCGAGCGCGCGGCGATCAATGCGCCGATGCAGGGCACCGCGGCCGACCTGATCAAGCTGTCGATGATCGCGGTGGACGACTGGCTCACCCGCGACAAGCTTGCCTCGCGGATGATCATGCAGGTGCACGATGAGCTGGTGCTCGAGGTACCCGACGGCGAACTGTCGCTGGTACGCGAGAAACTGCCGGAAATGATGTGTGGCGTGGCGAAGCTGAAGGTGCCGCTCGTTGCCGAAGTGGGTGCCGGCGCGAACTGGGAAGAGGCACACTGACGCACCGCCGCGCGGTTCCCGATTCCTGCGGCATATTGTTGCAGGGATGCTGAATATCGAGATGGTTTGCTTGTGGTCAACGCGCAAGCTCCCGGACAATGCATGTCATTGACGCGGGGGCGGCGCGCCCCGCGTTCCGGGGGCGGACGCATCGAAGTGCTTCGAACTGCACATCGATGATGTCCGAACCGGTTAATCCACCGGGTGGCGCGAATGCATCGCGTTCGCACTGTCCGGCGGCAGCAGTTTCGAATCGCAAAGGGGGAACAGATGCATCGGATCATCATCGTAGGCGGAGGCGCGGGCGGCCTGGAACTGGCGACGCGGCTCGGCGACCGTTACGGCGCGCGCGGCAATCGTTCCGCGCGTGCGCTTGTCACGCTCGTCGACCGCAATCCGACCCACATCTGGAAACCGCTGCTGCACGAGGTCGCGGCCGGCAGCATGGATCCGTTCACGCAGGAGCTCGAATATGCGGCGCAGGCGCGCTGGCATGGCTTCGAGTTCCAGCAGGGCGGGCTGACCGGGCTCGACCGCGCGGCGAAGCGCATCACGCTCTCGCCGGTCAACGACAGCGACGGCGAGGAGCTGTTGCCGGCGCGCGAGCTGGAATACGACACGCTCGTGATCGCGATCGGCAGCACGACTCACTTCTTCGGTGTGCAGGGTGCATCGGAAAACGCGATCGCGCTCGATACCGTTGGCGAGGCCGAGCGCTTCCGCAAGCGGCTGATCGCCGCGTGCATGCGCGCCGAGCACCAGGCGCCGGCGCCGACCGCGCCGGGTGAGGCGGCCGAGCCGCGCATCCAGGTCGCGATCGTCGGCGGCGGCGCGACCGGCGTCGAGCTGTCTGCCGAACTGCGCAACACCGCGCAGGTGTTGTCGGCCTACGGGCTGCACAAGCTCGACCCGCGGCACGACGTCGGCATCGTGCTGATCGAATCGGGGCCGCGGATCCTCCCGGCGTTGCCGGAGCGCGTGTCGTCGGCGACGGCCGAACTGCTCGAAAAGATCGGCGTGCGGCTGATGCTCGCCGAGCGCGTGACCGAGGTGGCGCCCGGGGCCGTCCATATGGCGAGCGGCAAGACGGTGCGCGCCGACCTGACGGTCTGGGCCGCCGGCATCAAGGCGCCGTCCGTGCTCGCCAATCTCGATGGTCTCCAGGTCAACAAGCTCGGCCAGCTCGACGTGCGCCGTACGCTGCAGACCTTCACCGACGACAACGTGTTCGCGCTCGGCGATTGCGCGGCATGCGCGTGGCCCGGCAACGAGCGCAATGTGCCGCCGCGTGCACAGGCCGCGCACCAGCAGGCCAACTTCCTGCTGAAGGCAATCGGCTGCCGGCTCGACGGGCGCCCGCTGCCGGAATTCACGTATCGCGACCTCGGCTCGCTCGTGTCGCTCGGCCATTTCAGCGCGGTCGGCAACCTGATGGGCGGGCTGATCGGCGGCAACATGCTGATCGAAGGGCTGTTCGCACGCTTCATGTACATGTCGCTGTACCGGATGCACATCGCCGCGCTGCACGGCTATCCGAGGATGATGCTCGACACGGTCGCGCACTGGCTGCGGCGCACGACGCTGCCGCGCGTCAAGCTGCACTGAGCGCGCGTTCGCGCGGGGAGCGGGCGGGGACTGCGCACGTCGTGCGTGGTCTCCGCCCGTTGTCTTTTTGCGGGCGGCAGCGCTTGCGTGCGTTCGACGAGCCTGATCGACCGCGTGTTTTTCGTTTCAATTCGCAAGTATCCGTGCGCCCAACGGCGATCGACATGCGGCTTGCTACATCGCGATTCGACGAGCCGCCAGCGGGTTTTCGGGCGACGATCGACGTGTCGAATCGACGCGTCGTAATTGAGTCTTACATATCTGACAGTTGACGCGACAACGGATTATTGGGCATCGTGTCCGGGTTTCCGTTTGCGGCGATGTGCCAATCGCCGCGACATCCGCGCCGCCCGCCGGCGCGATGCCCCGTCATGCCGTGTCCGTGATCGTGACGGCGGCGCCCAATCGAGGAGTGCAATTCATGTTGAAACCCGAAGTCGACAGCCTGGTTCCCCACGTTCCGTTCTCGCGCCGCAAGTTCATGCAGGCCGCGCTGGGCGGGGCCTTCGCGGCGGCTGTACTGCCCGTGTCGGCGCAGACGGTCACGACCGACAGCGAAGGGCTGGACGTCGACACCGTCGAGATCCGCTCGGGCGACTCGAGCGTGCCCGCGTATCGCGCGCAGCCGAAGGACAAGACGAACCTGCCGGTCGTCGTCGTGATTCACGAGATCTTCGGCGTGCACGCGCACATTGCCGATGTCTGCCGCCGCTTCGCGAAGCTCGGTTATCTCGCGATCGCGCCCGACCTGTTTGCGCGGCAGGGCAATGCGGCGAAGTACCCGACGATCAAGGAACTCGACGAGCACATCATCAGCAAGGTGCCGGACCGGCAAGTTTCCGAGGATCTCGATGCGACCGTCGCGTGGGCCGGCAAGAACGGCGGCGACCTGTCGCGTCTCGGCGTGGTCGGGTTCTGCTGGGGTGGCCGTCAGAGCTGGCTGTATGCGGAGCACAACCCGCATGTGCGGGCGGCCGTTGCATGGTACGGGTTCGTCGAAGGCAAGACCGACGAGATGACGCCGTTCAACCCGGTCGATCATGCATCGCTGCTGAAGGTGCCGGTGCTCGGGTTGTATGGCGAGAAGGACACGAACATCACGCAGGCGTCGCTCGCGGACATGCGCAAGGCGATCCAGGCGAGCGATTCGAAGCTCGCGCGCGAATCGGAGATCGTCGTGTATCCGGATGCCGGCCATGCGTTCTTTGCCGATTACCGGCCGAGCTATGTGAAGGCCGATGCGGAGGAGAGCTGGAAGCGCGCGATCGCGTGGCTCCGCAAGTACGGCGTGATGTAAACGGCAAGCGGCGGCACATGCCGCCGCTTCGTTGCGCCTGCGTCGTGCGGGTGCTTACGGTGTCGGGCCGGTTGCGATCGGTCGCGACGGGTCGGCGCTCCATTCGCTCCACGAGCCCGGATACAGCGACGCGCCGTGCAGGCCCGCAACCTCCAGCGCAAGCGCGTTGTGACATGCGGTGACACCGGAGCCGCATTGCAGGATCACGCGGTTCGGTTCGGTGCCCGCCAGCACGGCGGAAAATGCCTCGCGCAGTTCATGGCCGGTCTTGAAGCGGCCGTCGGCGGTCAGGTTGTCCTTGAAGAAGCGGTTGCGCGCGCCGGGGATGTGGCCGCCCACACGATCGATCGTTTCATTTTCGCCGCGGTAGCGATCGGGTGCGCGTGCATCGATCACGACGCGCGTGGGTGCGTTCACGTTGGCGAGCACGGCGGCCGCATCGACCGTCGATTCGAGCGGCGCGGCCGCGCGGAAATCGCCGGCGGCCGGATGCGGCACGTCGGTTGCCAGCGGCTGGCCGGCTGCTTCCCAGGCCTGCAGGCCGCCATCGAGCACGGCGACCGAATCGTGGCCGAGCCAGCGCAGCAGCCACCACAGGCGCGCCGCATAGGCGCCGCCTTGCGCGTCGTACGCGACGACCTGCTGGCCCTGCTTGAGGCCGCGGCTCGCGAGCAGCGTGGCGAGTGCGTCGCGGGTCGGCAGTGGATGGCGACCGTTGGTGCCCGTCTTGCGGCCCGACAGATCGCGGTCGAGATGGAGGTATTGGGCGCCGGGGAGATGGCCGGCTGCATACGCGGCTTCGCCGGCGGCGGGATCGACGAGATCGAAGCGGCAGTCGAACAGCGCAACGCTGCCGGGCGCCGCCGCCAGGCGCTCGGCGAGATTGGCGGCGGAGATGAGCGTGGTGTAGTGGGTATGTGGCATGACGGCTCCCTGGAGTGCGAATGGCCTGACATTCCAAGTCTAAACAAAAAAAGACGGGCCGAAGCCCGTCTTTTCGTCTGCCGGATGCCGGGCGGCGTCAAAGCGCCGCACCTGCCGTCAGATATCGCCGAGGTGGCGGCGCAGGAACTCGTGAAAGTGCTGCATGCCGTCTTCCATCGGGCTCTGGTACGGGCCGACCTGCGACTCGCCGCGTGCCATCAGCGCACGGCGGCCCGCGTCCATCCGCATCGCGATCTCGTCGTCCTCGACGGCCGTTTCCATATAGGCGGCGCGTTCGGCCTCGACGAATTCGCGTTCGAACAGCGCGATTTCCTCGGGGTAATAGAACTCGACGATGTTGGTCGTCTTCTGCGGGCCCTGCGGAATCAGCCACGACACGACGAGCACGTGCGGATACCACTCGATCATCAGGCCCGGGTAGTAGACCATCCAGATCGCGCCGAACTCCGGCGGCACGCCGTTACGGAACTTCAGCACCTGCTCGTGCCATTTCTGGTAAGTCGCGCTGCCCGGTTTCGCGAGGGCGTTGTGCACGCCGACCGTCTGCACGCTGTACCAGTCGCCGAACTCCCACTTGAGGTCGTCGCACGACACGAAGCTGCCGAGGCCCGGATGGAACGGGACGACGTGGTAATCCTCGAGGTAGACCTCGATGAACGTCTTCCAGTTGTAATCGCACTCGTGCACTTCGACGTGATCGAAGTGGTACTCGGAGAAGTCGAAGTGATGCTTCGTGCCGAGGTTGGCGAGGTCGCGCGCGACATGCCGCCCTTCGGCCTCGAACAGCAACCCCTGCCAGTTCTGCAGCGGGCTCTTGCCGAGGTTCAGGCAGGGCTTGTCGGGGAAGTGCGGCGCGCCGAGCAGCTCGCCTTCCAGATCGTACGTCCAGCGGTGCAGTGGACACACGATGTTCTGCGTGTGGCCGCGCCCGTTGAGCATGATCGCCTGCCGGTGGCGGCAGACATTCGACAGCAGTTCGATCTGATTCGCCTGGTTGCGAACCAGCACGCGGCCTTCCTTCTCGGACGGCAACGCAAAATAATCCCCCGCCTCGGGCACCATCAACTCGTGCCCGACGTAACGAGGTCCTTTCTTGAAGAGGGTTTCGATCTCGCGCTCGAGTAGCGCCTCATCGAAGTATGCAGTGACTGGAAGCTGGCTGTGAGCCGACTTCAACTGAAGCGCATCGCTCAGATTGGACATTCCCACTCCCGGTGTTAGCGTGAAAGCAGTGAACAACCCAACCATCGAAAAATCGATTTAGGGAAACGGGGAATTATACCCGGTTCGCCTCGCAAGGCTAGGATTAAGTGCCTGATTTGTGTCAATTTTTTGTCGGGCGACAATCGGAGGGCGCACAATGTGTGTCGAAGATGGGGCCGGAATATGTACCCGGGTGCCCACGACGGCAGGTCGGAAAATTCTCTTTTGCCGTAGAATGTCCGACTTGTTTTGAAATTTGACACCCTCGTCCATGGCGAAAACCGCATCCCCAGGCGCCACGCCGCCCGGCAATGGCACCGAACCGTTGCCGGACAATTATGAGATGGCGCTCGCGGAACTCGAGACGCTGGTTGCCCGGATGGAAGGCGGCGCGTTGAGCCTCGAGGATTCACTGGCGGCGTATCGCCGCGGTGCGACCCTCGTTGCGTTTTGCCAACAGCAGCTTGAGAAAGTGGAGCAGCAGGTTCGCGTGCTCGACGGCGCGACGCTGAAGCCGCTTTCGTCCGGAACGGCCGCCACGGACGGCGAAGACGACGATCTATGACATTCGAACAATGGATGCGGTCCGTGCTTGACCGCGTCGAGGACGCACTCGGCCACTATCTGCCCGCTGAAACCGCGATGCCGGCGACACTTCACGAGGCGATGCGTTATGCGGTCCTCGGCGGCGGCAAACGCGTTCGCCCGCTGCTGTGCCATGCAGCAGGCGAACTGACCGGCGCGACGGAAGCGGCGCGTAATGCGGCGGCAGCGGCACTGGAGATGATCCACGTCTACTCGCTCGTGCACGACGACATGCCGTGCATGGACGACGACGCGCTGCGTCGCGGCAAGCCCACCGTGCACGTGCAGTACGACGAGCCGACGGCACTGCTGGTCGGCGACGCGCTGCAGTCGCAGGCGTTCGTTGCGCTGACCGATGCCGCGGCGCTGTCGCCGGTGCAGCAGGCCGCGCTCGTGCGCGAACTGGCGCTGGCGAGCGGCTCGATCGGCATGGCCGGCGGGCAGGCGATCGACCTGGCGAGCGTCGGCCTCAAGCTGACGCGCGACCAGCTCGAGACGATGCACCGGATGAAGACGGGCGCATTGTTGCGCGCGGCCGTGCGGATGGGCGCGCTGGCCGGCGAGACGCCGTCCGCGGAAACGATGGCGGCGCTCGATGTGTACGCGGGGGCTGTGGGTCTGGCCTTCCAGGTCGTCGACGACATTCTCGACGTCACGACCGATTCGGCGACGCTCGGCAAGACGGCCGGCAAGGACGCGGCGAACGACAAGCCGACCTATGTATCGATCCTCGGCCTCGAGGCGTCGCGTGAGCTCGCAGCGCAACTGCGCGCCGAAGCGCACGACGCGCTGAAACCGTTCGGCGCACGCGCACAGCGTCTCGCCGAACTTGCCGACCTGGTGGTGAACCGGGTCAGCTGACGCGAAAGCCCGCCGCCGCGCACACGCTACGGTGCGTGCAACAGAATGCGGGCGCGTTTGATTTCCTACAATGGAACGACGATGTACGACTTGCTGAAAACCATCGACGACCCGGCGGATTTGCGCCGCCTCGATCGTCGCCAACTTCAACCGCTCGCGGATGAACTGCGCGCGTTCGTGCTCGACAGTGTGTCGAAGACGGGCGGCCATTTGTCGTCCAACCTCGGGACGGTCGAGCTGACGATCGCGTTGCACTACGTGTTCAACACGCCGAACGATCGCATCGTCTGGGATGTGGGCCACCAGACCTATCCGCACAAGATCCTGACGGGCCGCCGCGACCAGATGCATTCGCTGCGCCAGCAGGACGGCATCTCGGGCTTCCCGCGCCGCAGCGAATCCGAATACGACACGTTCGGCACCGCGCACTCGAGCACGTCGATCTCGGCCGCACTCGGCATGGCGATCGGCAGCCAGTTGAACGGTGACGACCGCTTCTCGATCGCCGTGATCGGCGACGGTGCGATGACGGCCGGCATGGCGTTCGAGGCGATGAACAATGCAGGCGTGTCGGAAGATGCGAAGCTGCTCGTGATCCTGAACGACAACGACATGTCGATTTCGCCGCCGGTCGGCGCGCTGAATCGCCATCTCGCCCGCCTGATGTCGGGCCGCTTCTATGCGGCTGCGCGCGCGGGCGTCGAGCGCGTGTTGAGCGTTGCGCCGCCGGTGCTCGAACTCGCGCGCAAGCTCGAGGAGCACGCGAAGGGCATGGTCGTGCCGGCCACGCTGTTCGAGGAGTTCGGCTTCAACTACATCGGCCCGATCGACGGTCACGATCTCGATTCGCTGATCCCGACGCTGCAGAACATCCGCGAACTGCGCGGCCCGCAGTTCCTGCACGTGGTCACGAAGAAAGGCCAGGGCTACAAGCTCGCCGAAGCGGATCCCGTGCTGTACCACGGTCCCGGCAAGTTCAACCCGGCCGAAGGCATCAAGCCGTCGACCGCACCCGCGAAGAAGACGTACACGCAGGTGTTCGGCGAGTGGCTGTGCGATGAAGCCGAGCGCGATACGCGCGTCGTCGGCATCACGCCCGCGATGCGCGAAGGTTCGGGCATGGTCGAGTTCGAGAAGCGTTTCAAGGATCGCTACTACGACGTCGGCATCGCCGAGCAGCACGCGGTGACGTTCGCGGGCGGCATGGCAACCGAAGGCCTCAAGCCCGTCGTCGCGATCTACTCGACGTTCCTGCAGCGTGCTTACGATCAACTGATCCACGACGTCGCGCTGCAGAACCTCCCGGTCGTGTTTGCAATCGACCGTGCAGGCCTCGTCGGCGCGGACGGCGCGACGCACGCGGGCGCGTACGATCTCGCGTTCATGCGCTGCATCCCGAACATGACGATCATGGCTGCGTCCGACGAGAACGAATGCCGCCAGATGCTGCACACGGCGCTGCAGCAGCCGAACCCGACCGCGGTGCGCTATCCGCGCGGCGCGGGCACGGGCGTGGCGACGGTGAAGGAATTCACCGAAATCCCGCTCGGCAAGGGTGAAGTGCGTCGCCAGACGTCGCAGCCGGAAGGCAAGCGCGTCGCAATCCTCGCGTTCGGCACGATGGTCGCACCGTCGCTCGCCGCAGCCGAGGAACTCGATGCAACCGTCGCGAACATGCGCTTCGTGAAGCCGGTCGATGCGGCGCTCGTGCGTGAACTCGCCGAGACGCACGACTACCTCGTCACGGTCGAGGAAGGTTGCGTGATGGGTGGCGCGGGCTCGGCCTGCGTGGAAGCCCTGATGGAGAGTGGGGTTATCCGACCCGTACTACAATTGGGCCTCCCTGACCTGTTCATCGATCACGGCGACCCCGCGAAGCTGCTGTCGCAATGCGGCCTCGACGGCGCGGGTATCGCGAAATCGATTCGCGAACGCTTTCTGAATCCGGCGGCCGACGTCGCCGGTCAGGCGAAGCGCGTCGCATAAGCTGGCGCCGCCCGCGGGCGGCGTCGGTGCGACTGGCGCAACCGGTCTTCATTGATGCGGAAAACATGGGCCTGCGGGCCCATGTTGCTTTTCCGGCTGCCGCATGATGCGGCGTGCGCGTCGTCGAACGCGCGGCTTACAAGGATTGAACAAGATGAACCAGATGAATCCCGCCTTCGTGATGCCCGACGTGCAGAGCACGGTGGATACCCGTCAGATTCCGATTCAGCGCGTGGGCGTGAAGGCGGTCCGGCACCCGTTGACGGTGTGTACCGAAAGCGGCGACGTGCAGCCGACCGTCGGTGTCTGGAACCTCGACGTCCGCCTGCCGGCCGACCAGAAGGGCACGCACATGTCGCGTTTCGTCGCGCTGCTCGAAGAGAACCGCGCACCGCTGACGGTCGAGCGTTTTCGCACGATGCTCGCGTCGATGCTCGAGAAGCTGGAAGCCGAGGCCGGCCGCATCGAGGTCACGTTCCCGTACTTCGTGAACAAGACGGCGCCGGTGTCGGGCGTGCAGAGCCTGCTCGACTATGAAGTGACGCTCGCGGGCGAAAGCCGCAACGGCGACACGCGTCTGTTCCTGAAGGTGCTGGTGCCGGTGACGAGCCTGTGCCCGTGCTCGAAGAAGATCTCGCAGTACGGCGCGCACAACCAGCGCTCGCACGTGACGATCGACGCGGAGCTCGCAGCCGACCTGCCGGTCGAGGCGCTGATCCGCATCGCTGAGGAAGAGGCATCGTGCGAGCTGTGGGGCCTGCTGAAGCGTCCGGACGAGAAGTTCGTCACCGAGCGTGCGTACGAGAATCCGAAGTTCGTCGAGGATCTCGTGCGCGACGTCGCGCAGCGTCTCGATGCGGACGAGCGCGTGGCGGCTTACGTGCTCGAAGCCGAGAACTTCGAGTCGATCCACAATCACAGCGCGTATGCGCTGATCGAACGCGACAAGCGGCAGGCAGCATAACGCCGCGGCGTTTTGTCACGCCGATGAACAAGGCCGCTCGAATGAGCGGCCTTTTTGTTTGCCGGTGCGACCTTGCGTCGCACGGTGCGGCTCAGCGTGCGAGCGACGCGAGATCCCAGCGCGGCTTCACCGTGAATGCGTAGTCGGCATTCGCCTGCTCGGGCCAGCGGCCGAGCCGCAATGCGCCCGCGAGTGCGATCATCGCGCCGTTGTCGGTGCAGAGTGCAAGATCGGGGTAGTGCACGTCGAAACCGTGCTTGGCCGCGGCGGCCGACAGCGCGGCGCGCAACTGGCGGTTCGCGCCGACGCCGCCCGCGACCACGAGGCGCTTGAGCTTGGTCTTCTTCAGCGCGGCGAGCGACTTGGCGACGAGCACGTCGACGGCCGCGTCGACGAAGCCGCGTGCAAGGTCGGCCTTCGCGCGTTCGAGCGCTTCGCCTTCCAGCTTCGCCGCTTCGAACTTCTTCATCTGCGTGAGCACGGCCGTCTTCAGGCCGCTGAAGCTGAAGTCGAGGTCGCCCGAATGCAGCATCGGACGCGGCAGCACGACCGCGCCCGGCGTGCCGGTTTCGGCGAGCTTCGATACTTCCGGGCCGCCCGGGTAGCCGAGGCCGATCAGCTTCGCCGTCTTGTCGAATGCTTCGCCGGCCGCATCGTCGAGCGTCTCACCGAGCGTCTCGTACACGCCGACGTCGGTCACGCGCATCAGTTGCGTGTGACCGCCGGACACCAGCAGCGCGACGAACGGGAACGGCGGCGGCTCGTCGACGAGCAGCGGCGACAGCAGGTGGCCTTCGAGGTGATGGATGCCGACGGTCGGCTTGTTCCAGGCGAGCGCGAGCGCATTCGCGATGCTCGCGCCGACCAGCAGCGCGCCGGCGAGACCGGGGCCCTGCGTGAACGCGATCGCGTCGATGTCGTCGCGGCGCGTGCCGCTTTGCGCCATCACTTCCTCGAGCAGCGGCAGTGCGCGGCGGATGTGGTCGCGCGACGCGAGCTCGGGCACGACGCCGCCGTACTCGCGGTGCATGGCGATCTGCGAGTGGAGCGCGTGCGCGAGCAGGCCGCGCTGCGTGTCGTAGAGCGCGAGGCCGGTTTCGTCACAGGAGCTTTCGATGCCGAGAACGAGCATGGGTGCGGGCAGGGCGCGCCGTATCGGACGCGCCGCAGGAAGGTCAACGTAACCGGAAATTATAGCAGGCGAGGGCCTGCCCCCGCTGGCGGCGGCCCGGGCTCGATGCCGGGCAGGTACAATCCGCGCCATGGAAACTTATGATATCGCCGTGATCGGCGCGGGCGCGGCAGGGATGATGAGCGCCGCGGTTGCCGGGCAGCTCGGCCGCCGCGTCGTGCTGATCGATCACGCGCCGCGGCTCGCCGAGAAGATCCGCATCTCGGGCGGCGGCCGCTGCAACTTCACGAACCTGTACGCCGGCCCCGACAACTATCTGTCGTCGAATCCGCATTTCGCGCGCTCGGCCCTGGCGCGCTATACGCCGCGCGATTTCCTCGGGCTGCTCAAGCGTCATCATGTGACCTGGCACGAAAAGCACAAGGGCCAGCTCTTTTGCGATCACGGCAGCGACGCGGTCATCGACGTGCTGAAGCACGAGTGCGATGCGGGCGGCATTGCGTGGCGCCGGCCGGTCGTCGTCGACGCGGTGCGCCACGCGCCGGCCGACGGCTTCATGCTCGACACGCAGCAGGCGGGGACGATCGGTGCGCGCGCACTGATCGTCGCGACCGGCGGCCTGTCGATCCCGAAGATCGGCGCGACCGACTTCGGCTACCGGCTGGCCAAGCAGTTCGGCCACAAGCTCATCGATACGCGTCCCGCGCTCGTGCCGTTGACGTTCGCGCAGCAGGACTGGGAGCCGTTCGCGGCGTTGTCCGGCGTATCGCTCGAAGTGCGCGTTTCGACCGGCGACAAGAAGCGCGGCGGCGAATTCGTCGAGGATCTGCTGCTGACCCATCGCGGCCTGTCCGGGCCTGGGATCCTGCAGATCTCGAGTTACTGGCAGCCTGGCGACCCGATTCGCGTCGATCTGTTGCCGCAGCGCGACACGGTCGCCGACCTGCTCGACGCGAAGCGCACGTCGAAGCGCCAGATCGGTTCGCTGCTCGCGGACTGGGTGCCGTCGCGCCTCGCGCATGCGTGGCTCGACACGCATCGCGTCGCGGCCGACGCGCGGCTCGCGGACCTGCCGGACAAGACGCTGCGCCAGATCGGCGACGCGCTGTCCGGCTGGACGCTGACGCCAAACGGCACCGAGGGCTACAAGAAGGCCGAAGTGACGAAGGGCGGGGTCGATACGCGCGATCTGTCGTCCGCGACGATGATGAGCACGCGCGTGCCCGGGTTGTTCTTCGTCGGCGAGGCGGTGGACGTGACGGGCTGGCTCGGCGGCTACAACTTTCAGTGGGCGTGGGCGTCCGGCACGGCGGCCGGGCAGGCCGCGGCGGAGTATTCGCGCGGCGCCTGACGGGGCCGGGCTGGCGCCGTTTTGACGGGACCAGGCCCCGTGCCTTTAGGCAATCGCTCTGCTATACTCGGTAGTCTTTCCTTGCAAACCTTTATTCGTGTCGGATCATGACGATCATTCGCGTTAAAGAGAACGAGCCGTTCGAAGTTGCAATGCGTCGCTTCAAGCGCACGATCGAGAAGAACGGTCTGCTGACCGAGCTTCGAGCGCGCGAGTTTTACGAGAAGCCGACCGCGGAGCGCAAACGCAAGAAGGCTGCTGCAGTGAAGCGTCATTACAAGCGTATCCGCAGCCAGACGCTGCCGAAGAAGCTGTACTGAACGATTGGGCGCCGCGCGGTTCGCTGAGCGGCGCACCGGCGACTCCGTGTGATCGTGGAAGATCGAGCATGATCGTGCGACCGATCAGGCGAGCCGCCGATGCCGGATTCGAGCAACCCGCTTGAGACACTGTCCCAAGCGGGTTTTTGTGTTGACGTCCGTTCGCGGGCGTCGAATTCACGTTTCCTTCCCGGGTGAAAGATGAGTTTGAAAGAGCAGATCAGCGAAGACATGAAGGCCGCGATGCGCGCGAAGGAAAGCGAGCGCCTGGCAACGATTCGCCTGCTGATGGCCGCGATCAAGCAGCGCGAAGTCGACGATCAGATCACCCTCGACGACGCGGGCATCACGGCCGTGATCGACAAGATGATCAAGCAGCGCAAGGATTCGATCAGCCAGTTCCAGGCAGCCGCCCGTGACGACCTCGTCGCGAAGGAGCAGGCTGAACTGGTCGTGCTGAGCGGCTATATGCCGGAGCAGTTGTCGGAAGCCGAAGTGGCTGCCGAAGTCCAGGCTGCAGTCGCGCAGACGGGCGCTGCCGGCCCGCAGGACATGGGCAAGGTGATGGGCGTGCTGAAGGGCAAGCTCGCCGGCCGTGCCGACATGACGGCGATTTCCGCGCTGGTCAAGGCCGCGCTGACGAAGTAACCCCTGTTTCCCCGGCGCGCGCAGTGCGTGGGCCGGGGTGTCGTATTGTCTTTTTTTCGCTCGATCCCACGGTGATTCCGCATTCGTTCCTGCAGGACTTGCTGAACCGCGTCGATATCGTCGACGTGGTGGGTCGGTACGTGCAGCTCAAGAAGGGCGGCGCCAACTTCATGGGGCTGTGCCCGTTCCACAACGAGAAGAGCCCGTCGTTTACCGTCAGTCCGACCAAGCAGTTCTATCACTGCTTCGGTTGTGGCGCGCACGGCACGGCGATCGGCTTCCTGATGGAGCACGCGGGGCTTACGTTCCCCGAAGCCGTGCAGGAACTCGCGCAGTCCGTCGGGCTGACCGTGCCGCACGAGCCGTCGATGCGTGGCGGCGGTGGGGGCGGAGGCGGTGGCGGCGACTATCCGGCACCGGTGTCGAAATCGGTCGCGACCGCGTTGTCCGATGCGATGACCGCCGCGTGCGACTACTACCGCAAGCAGTTGCGCGGCGCGACCGTCGCGATCCAGTACCTGAAGAACCGGGGCCTGACCGGCGAGATCGCCGCGCGCTTCGGGCTCGGCTATGCGCCGGACGGCTGGCAGAACCTCGAAGCCGCGTTCCCGGACTATCGCGACGAGTCGCTCGTCGAGTCGGGGCTCGTGATCGTCAGCGAGAAGACCGATGCGCAGGGCGTCGCGCGCCGCTACGACCGGTTCCGCGAGCGGATCATGTTCCCGATCCGCAACGTGAAGGGCCAGGTGATCGGCTTCGGCGGCCGCGTGCTCGGCAGCGGCGAGCCGAAGTACCTGAACTCGCCCGAAACCCCGCTGTTCAACAAGGGCAGCGAGCTGTACGGCCTGTTCGAGGCGCGGCTCGCGATTCGCGAGCGCAAGTACGTGCTGGTCGTCGAAGGCTACATGGACGTCGTCGCGCTCGCGCAGCTCGGGTTCCCGAATGCGGTCGCGACGCTCGGCACCGCGTGCACGCCGATTCACGTGCAGAAGCTGCTGCGCCAGACCGATACGGTCATTTTCAGTTTCGACGGCGATTCGGCCGGGCGGCGGGCGGCCCGGCGTGCGCTCGAGGCCTGCCTGCCGCATGCGGGCGACAACCGCACGATTCGGTTCCTTTTTCTGCCGGCCGAGCACGATCCGGACAGCTATGTACGCGAGTTCGGCGAGGCGGCGTTCTCCGAGCAGGTCGAGCGCGCGATGCCGCTGTCACAATTTCTGCTGAACGAAGCAATTTCCGGCAAGGCGCTCGACCAGCCGGAAGGCCGCGCGAAGGCGCTGTTCGACGCGAAGCCGCTGTTGCAGGCGCTGCCCGCGAACGCGTTGCGCGCGCAGATCATGCACATGTTCGCCGATCGCCTCGACATCCCGTTCGAAGAGGTCGCGGGGCTGTCCGACGTCGATACGCGGATCGCGGCACCGCCGCGCCAGGCGCCCCCGCGCAGCGAGCGGCGCCGCGTGACGGACAGCGAAAAGCGTGCGTTGCGCACGCTGGTGATGCATCCGCGCATCGCGACGCAGCTCGACGACGAGCAACTCGCGACCCTGCGCGCGTTGCCGCGCATCGGCGAACTGTTCGCGGAAGTTGTCGATCACGCGCGCGCGCTGGGCGACGGCGCGGAGTTCCGGCTGCTGTCGGATGTCCTGCGGACGTCCTCGAATGGAGCGACTTACGAGGAAATCTTCCGCGAAATTCTGGACTATGATGAAAACGTCCGCGACTTGCTGTTACAGAATCCGGAAGACGAGACGGTGCCCGAGCGGCAGCGTGAACAGGAACGGATCGCGGGGGAGGAACTGCAGGCGGCGGTACTCAAGATGCGTTACGACGCCTGCTGCGACCGGCTTGACAGGCTGGCGCGGCAATCCACCTTCACACCCGAGGAATTGGCCGAATTGACGGAATTGAACCAGCAGCGAACCGACATGAAGCGTCGGCTCGGGCTGTAGGCGGCCGGAGAGCTTAGAGAGGGCTCCCCAGCGTGCTATAATATAAGGTTTCCAGCGGTTTGTTTTCTAAGCAGAGGCGAGAATCGCGATGGCAAAGACGACAGGCGGAAAGAAAGCAGCAGGCAAGGGCTCGACGGAGCCGACCAAGAAGGTCACAGCGGCCAAGTCTGCTTCTTCCACCAGGACAACGTCTTCAGCCACGTCAGCCCCAGCAGGAAAGAAAACCGCGGCCGGCACTGCTCAAGCTGCGCCGGCGCAGGCAGCCAGAACACGGGCTGCCGCCAGACCCGACTCCGGGCCGGCCAAGCCGGCGGCGAAGCGGGCAAGTGCGAAAAGCGCAAGGGACACGACTGCCGCCGCGGACGAAACGGCAGTACGTACTACTCATGCACCCACGGTTCAACCGGCTGTCGTCCAGCAGCCGCGAGTCGATATAGCCGGTACGGCGAACTCCATGACCAAAAAGCTGAACGAAGTATCCGTCGATGACAACGCAAGTCAGAGCGACGAGCAGCCCGCAGCCGTGGCTGCTCCGGGCAAGTCCAAGGTGCGCGATCGTCGTGCCAAGGAAAAGGCGCTGCTGAAGGAAGCGTTCGCGACGAGCACGCCGGGTACGGCCGAGGAGCTCGAAGAGCGCCGCGTGAAACTGCGCGCGCTGATCAAGCTCGGCAAGGAGCGCGGCTTCCTGACGTACGCCGAAATCAACGACCACCTGCCGGACAACTTCACCGAGACCGAAGCCCTCGAAGGCATCATCGGTACGTTCAACGACATGGGCGTGGCGGTCTACGAGCAGGCGCCGGACGCGGAAACGCTGCTCCTGAACGACAACGCGCCCGCCGCGTCGTCGGACGATGAAGTCGAAGAGGAAGCGGAAGTTGCGCTGTCCACCGTCGATTCGGAATTCGGCCGCACGACTGATCCGGTCCGGATGTACATGCGTGAAATGGGCACGGTCGAGCTGCTCACGCGCGAAGGCGAAATCGAGATCGCGAAGCGGATCGAGGACGGCCTGCGCCACATGGTGATGGCCATCTCCGCATGCCCGACGACGATCGCCGACATCCTCGCGATGGCCGAACGCGTCGCGAACGAAGAGATCCGCGTCGACGAGCTCGTCGACGGCCTGCTCGATCCGAATGCTTCGGACTCCGCCGATACCGACGGCTTCTCCGCGAAGGAAGCGGAAGCCATCGAGAACGAGGACGAGGAAGCCGAAGAGGAAGAGGAAGAAGAGGAAGAGGAGGAAGATGACGGTGCTGCACAGGCATCGGCCAACGCCGCCCAGCTCGAAGCCCTCAAGCGCGCCTCGCTCGACAAGTTCTCGCAGATCAGCGAGTGGTTCGACAAGATGCGCCGCGCGTTCGAAAAGGAAGGCTACAAGTCGAAGGCCTACCTGAAGGCGCAGGAAACGATCCAGACCGAACTGATGACGATCCGCTTCACCGCGCGTACCGTCGAACGCCTGTGCGACACGCTGCGTGCGCAGGTGGACGAAGTGCGTCAGGTCGAACGTCAGATCCTGCACATCGTCGTCGACAAGTGCGGCATGCCGCGTTCGGAATTCATCGCGCGCTTCCCCGGCAGCGAGACGGATCTCGACTGGTCCGAGAAGGTCACGGCCGAAGGTCACTCGTACAGCGCGGTGCTGTCGCGTAACGTTCCGGCGATCCGCGAACAGCAGCAGCGTCTACTCGATCTGCAGGCGCGCGTCGTCTTGCCGCTGAAGGATCTGAAGGAAACCAACCGCCAGATGGCGGCCGGCGAGCTGAAGGCGCGTCAGGCGAAGCGCGAAATGACCGAGGCGAACCTGCGTCTCGTGATCTCGATCGCGAAGAAGTACACGAACCGCGGCCTGCAGTTCCTCGACCTGATCCAGGAAGGCAACATCGGCCTGATGAAGGCGGTGGACAAGTTCGAATACCGTCGCGGCTACAAGTTCTCGACCTATGCGACGTGGTGGATCCGTCAGGCCATCACGCGTTCGATCGCGGACCAGGCGCGTACGATCCGTATTCCGGTTCACATGATCGAAACGATCAACAAGATGAACCGCATCTCGCGGCAGATCCTGCAGGAAACCGGTCTCGAGCCGGATCCGGCAACGCTCGCCGAGAAGATGGAAATGCCGGAAGACAAGATCCGCAAGATCATGAAGATCGCGAAGGAGCCGATCTCGATGGAAACGCCGATCGGTGACGACGACGATTCCCATCTCGGCGACTTCATCGAGGACAACAACACGGTCGCGCCGGCGGATGCCGCGCTGCATGCAAGCATGCGCGACGTCGTGAAGGACGTGCTCGATTCGCTGACGCCGCGCGAGGCGAAGGTGCTGCGGATGCGTTTCGGTATCGAGATGAGCACCGATCACACGCTCGAGGAAGTCGGCAAGCAGTTCGACGTCACGCGTGAGCGGATCCGTCAGATCGAGGCCAAGGCGCTGCGCAAGCTGCGTCACCCGAGCCGTTCCGACAAGCTGAAGTCGTTCCTCGAAGGGAACTGATTTCCAGCGTCTCTCCTGCGAACGCCGCCGGTATCTGCATGATGCCGGTGGCGTTTCTCCCCTTTGTTGTTACAATGCCGGCCCGGCTTCTTTGTCGGGGCAGCGTGTGACACGCTTTGCTTCTCATCAGGGCTTGTAGCTCAGCGGTTAGAGCAGTCGACTCATAATCGATTGGTCGCGGGTTCGAACCCCGCCGGGCCCACCAGATTTCATGCGCGCGATTGCGCGGCATGCCGAAAACCCGCGATGGCTTCATGCGTCGCGGGTTTTTCTTTGCGTGGACGCGTGACGCGCGTCCGGATCGGGAAATTACCGAGAAAGTGCCGCGCCGCTGTCAATCCAAGTATGCTGTAGCGCGGCCGTTTCACACGCAACACCGGTTGCGGCCGAAGGAAAACCAGACAGCCCCGCGATCCATCCGGCGGCAAGAATAAACAGACTTCGGCGGGAGTGGGACGGCAATCATGACCATGCTGCGTTCGTGGGGTGCGATTCTCTCGTTGCTGGCGCTCGTTGCATGCGCGAGCCTGCCGCCGCAGGCCGATCGCGTACAGACGCACGCGTACACCGATACCGACAACACGCGGCTGGGCGTTGCGTTCCAGCGGCAGGCCAGTACGCACCCGGGGCAGGACGCGTTCCATCTGTTGATCGATCCGGTCGACGCGCTGGATGCGCGCGTGTTGCTTGCCGATCGCGCGGACCGCTCGCTCGACCTTCAGTACTACATCTGGCACGACGACCTGACCGGGCACGAACTGGCCGACGCGATCATTCGCGCGGCCGATCGCGGCGTGCGCGTCCGTGCGCTGCTCGACGATCTCGGCACGAACGCGGACGACCGCAAGCTGCTCGAGATCAGTTCGCATCCGAACATCGAAATCCGGCTGTTCAATCCGGTCGCCACGCGCCGGTTCAAGAAGATCGGCACGGTGTTCGAGTTCTCGCGCGTCAACCGGCGCATGCACAACAAGGCGATGATCGCGGACAACCAGGCGGCGATCATCGGCGGCCGCAATATCGGCGACGAGTATTTCGGCGCTTCGTCGATGCTGGAATTCGGCGATCTCGATGTCGTCGTCCACGGCCCGGTCGTGAAAAACATCTCGACCGAATTCGACACGTTCTGGAATTCCCCGTACGCGTATCCGATCGGTGCGCTGGTCGGACACGATGCGGCGCCGGGCGGGCTGGACCGCGAGCGTGAACGATTGCGCGACTACCTGAGGACCATGGAGGACAACCCGTACGTACTCGAGGCGAGGCAACGGCTCGACCAGATTGTTCACGGGGCGGGCACGGAACTGTCGTGGGGCCACGCGACGGTGCTGTACGACGATCCGTCGAAGATCGCGCACGCGCCGAAGGACAGCGACGGGCACCTGATGCCGCAGTTGCGGGCGCTCGCATTGCAGCCTGAACATGACCTGCTGATCGTGTCTCCGTATTTCGTGCCGGGCAAGGAGGTCGTCGAGCGGCTGCGCGCGCTTACGGCGCGCGGCGTGCGTGTCACGGTGCTGACCAACTCGCTCGCGTCGACCGACGTGGCGGCCGTGCATGCGGGCTACCGGCAATACCGCAGCGATCTCGTGGCGGCCGGCGTGCGGCTTTACGAACGGCGGCCGTCGGGCGACAAGAGCATTTCGAAGAAGGTGATCATCGGGTCGTCGCGCGCGTCGCTGCATGCCAAGACCTACGTGTTCGACCACAAGAGCATTTTCATCGGGTCGATGAATCTCGATCCGCGCTCGCTGAACCTCAATACGGAAATCGGCGTGTACTGCGAGAGTCCGGCGATTGCGTCGCAAGTGGCAAACGATCTGGAAGGACGGCTCGATCGAATTGCGTGGCGGGTCGAGCCGAGGACCGATCCGGCGGGCAAAGGGCAGCTCAAGTGGATTCAGACCGATTCGGACGGGAAGGTCACGGAGCTCGATCACGAACCGGAAGTGTCGGCCGCGCGGCGGATGGAAATCTGGTTTCTCGGGCTGCTTCCGATCGAATCGCAACTGTGAGCGGCGATGCCGTACACGCTGCTCAGCAGCGCGTGCGGCCGAACTGCTCGATGACGGCCGCGAGCTGCGTCGTCGCGGTCTCGATCGTCGCGTCGTTCAGGCCGGCGTATCCCAGCACGAAGCCGTTGTACGGCCGGCCGTCGCCGACCCGATAGCTGCTCAGCGGCTGAAGCAGCAGGCCATGCGCAGCTGCGGCGCGGGCGACGTCGGTATCGTGCAGCGGCATCGCGAGATCCGCCGACAGATGCATGCCACCCGGACTTTCGCGAACGCTCAGCGCGGTGCCGAGGTGGCGGGCGAGTGCCGCTTCGAGGCTGCTTCGTCGCTCGGCGTACAGCATCCGCATCTTGCGCAGGTGCCGCGCAAAGAGGCCCGTGTCGATGAATTCGGCCATCGCCAGTTGGTCGGCCGAGTGGCCGCGATGGACGAGTTCGCGCAGCGTTCGGGTGAAGCGTTCGACCAACACCGGCGGAACCACCATGAAACCGAGCCGCAGGGCGGGAAACATCGTCTTGCTGAAGGTGCCGAGATAGCAGACCGGTGCGTCGGCATGCAGGCCCTGGATCGCCGGCAGCGGCTGGCCGCCGTGGCGGAACTCGCTGTCGTAGTCGTCCTCGATGATCCACGCGCCGCACGTACGTGCGTGCTCGACGAGCGCGGTACGCCGCCGGGGGCTCATCAGCGCACCAAGCGGGTATTGATGCGATGGCGTCGTATAGATCAGCCGCGGCGGCCGGGTGCGCCACTGTTCGTCGGTGGGCGCCATCCCTTCGTGGTCGACCTCGATCGGCACGAGCTCCAGGCCGGTCGACCGGAATGCGGTTCGGGCGCCGTTGTAGCAGGGGTTCTCGAGCCAGCCGAATTCACCGGGATTCGCCAGCATGCGCGCGCATAGTTCGAGGCTGCTTTGCGTGCCGTCGGTGATGAATACCTGGCCTGTGTCGCAGCGTACGCCTCGCGAGACCCGGATATAGGCGGCCACGGCGCGCCGCAATTCGGGCAGCCCTTCGACCGGGCCATAGGCGAGCTGCGCAGGCTTGATGACTTTCCATGCGCGCTCGATGCAACGACGCCATGGGGTAACGGGGAATTCATCGAGCGACGGAAGGCCGGGCACGAACGGCAGCATGCGTTCGGGTTCGGGATCGGCGTTCTCCAGCCCATGCACGCGCTCGGACAATTGAACCGGGGCCGGGCCGCTGTCGAGCCCGGCGCTCGAACGGCCGCATCCGTCCCAAAGCGTGATGGTGCCGTTGCGCGTCGCCGCCACGAAGCCTTCTTCGGCAAGGCGCTCGTACGCATAGACTGCCGAATTGCGCGCGATGCCCAGCTCCGCCGCGAGCACGCGCGTCGACACGAGCCGTGTGCCGGACGGAATGTGTCCGTCCAGCAGCAGGTTGCGCAGGCTCCGGTAGAGGGCTTCCTGTTGGCTGTGTCGGGTCGTGCCGTCCTGTCTGGAAAGCGATGAGATGAGCAGCGCGAGATCCATGGGCTGGTTCTAGAATTTTTCGTTGAGCTGGTTCTTTTGAAGATTCGACGCGCATCGTATCGTTCACGTTCTCGCGGTGCCGGCCGGCGTGCGGGTCATTCCGGCGATCGTCCACGATAGCGGCACGCGCGTATTTTGATCGATTTGGCAAGCGACTGTCGATGGGCCGATCGACGGGTCGGCGCAGCCGTGGAAGCCGCACGCATCCGATTCGATCAACTTCGGAGTGCAAAACTATTCAGAGTGGATGCCCGCGTCGTGTCGGAACGCGGGCCGCTCGATGCGTGCAAGCGCGCGCGAACAGGAACACGAAACATGAAAGACCAGACCGTCATCTCTCCCACCTCCCGCACCACCATTCGCCGCCTGCCGGAACTGGCGAACCGCGATCGCATGATGCTTCATCGCATCGTGGACGAGGCCTACGTCTGCCATGTCGCGTTCGGTACAGGCGACGACACGCACTGCATCCCGACCGCGCACTGGAGACGGGGCGATGACCTCTATATTCACGGGTCCAACGGCAGCCGGATGATCAAGGCGCTGTCGGCGGGTGCGCAGGTGTCCATCGCGATTACGTTGCTGGACGGTCTCGTGTTGGCCAGGTCGGCCTTCAACCATTCGATGAATTATCGATCCGCGGTGATCTACGGACGGTTCGAGGTGGTGGAGGGCAGTGCGGACAAGCTGATGGCGCTGGATGCGTTGATGGACAAGATCGCGCCCGGTCGCCGGCATGACGCGCGGCCCGGAAATGAGAAGGAACTCAATGCGACCAGCGTGCTGCGGATTGCGCTTGAGGAAGCCGCCGTGAAAGTCAGCGATTCAATGCCGTCCGACAAGGACGAAGATCTCGCGCTCGCTGTCTGGACGGGGATCCTGCCGCTGAAAACGACACGCGGCGCACCGGTTCATGCCGACGGCGCCATGCCGGTGCCGGACTACGTCCGCAACTGGACCGAGTGAGTTGCGCGACAAGGCCGTGCGATTTTGCTGGAAGCGGCAGCGCGCGGTGCTTTGAGCCGTGCCGCTTTTGCATGGCAGCGAGACACGACCTTCGCGGGCCGACAGCGCGAAGGTCGCGCTGTCGTGACGGGGTGCGTTTCACTCGGTGCGGTGCTCATGCGCGTCGTGCGGCGGATGCGACTCCGCAGCGTGTGGATGCGGTGCAGGCGCGTGCTCGGGGGCCGGTTGCCGCGGCGGCTGTGCCGCGTGTTCCTGAGGGTGCGCTTCGTTGTGCGGCGGCGCCTCCTTGTGCAGTTGCTGCTGGGCCTCGTTACGTTGTTGCGTTGCTTCGCGTTCCTGTTGCTCCGCTGCGTTGTGTTGCTGCATTTCCGCGCGTTGCTGTTGCTCCGCTGCGTTGTGTTGCTGCATTTCCGCGCGTTGCTGCTGTGCCGCGTTGTGCTGTTGCAGTTCCTCGCGTTGCTGCAGTGCTTCGTTCCGCTGTTGTTGCTGCAATTGCTGTTGTTGCGCGGTTGCGCGATTTTCCTGCGCGGCGCGCTCCTGCTGCAGCGCTTGCTGATGCTCGTCACGCATCGCGCCGGGCGCATGCGGCGCCGGTGTTTCGGCATGCGGTTCGTTTGCACGGTTCTGCGCGAATGCGTCGGGCGACGGCCGCGCGCCGGGGCGCGTATCGTTCGCGCCGAAGTGCGGCATCGTCATCGGCACGGCGCCCGGGTGCTGCTCCATGGCCTGCCCGCGCATCGGCGTCGCGCCCGGCTGCATCGTGTTGCGTTCGATCGTCGTGTTCGTCGTGTTGTTGGTGACGTTGCCGCCGTAGTTGTTCGTGATGCGCGTGTTGCGGATATTGGTGATGTTGTTGATCACGGTGGTCGACTTCGTCACGTACGTGGTGTGGTTGTACACCACGGCCGGGCGCTGCCAGCCGCCGTTCCAGCCGGGGCCTTCCGGACGCGGCGCGCCCCAGTTCATGCCCCATGCATGCCAGCCCCAGTCGTGGTGCCCGAAGATCGCGGCGCCGACGGCGATGCCGACGCCGAACGTGATCACGCCGGCGGCAACGACTTCACCCGTGCTGTATGAAGGCGGCCGATACACGTAGCCGGGGTAGGACGAGACCGGCTCGCCGTAGACGACCGTCGGGTTGTAAGTCGGGACATAGACGACGTCGGGCTGGGCCGATTCGATCTCGATGGCCTGCGCGGGCGGCGGCACGATCGCCGGCCCGGCGTAGACGACGGGCGCGTCGGTGGCCGGCGTATAGCCGGAGGGTGCGGCCTGCGCGACTTGCGTGACGCGCATCTGGCCGCCCGAGCGGAGATGGCCGGACGTCTGCGCGCGCTGGCGCATCGCCTGGATCGCGTTCATCACGTCGGTCGGATCGTTGTAGTACGCCTGGCCGAGCGACGTGGTCCAGGCCGGGTTCGACGCCATCTGCGACAGCACCGCGGGGAACGCGGTCAAGGCCTTGACGGACGGATCCCACGGCTGCGTATCGGCGGCGGTGGCGAGTGCCTGTCCCTTCAATGACGGATTCTGCGTCACCCAGTTGTTGGCGGCCGTGACCTGGTCCGGGTACGTTGCCCCCGCGAGCACCAGCGCGACGAGCTTGTCGGGGAACAGCGCGATCGGCGCGACCATCTGATAGAGCTGGTCGGCGGTCGGCGGCGTGTAGGCGACGGGCGTCGAAGCGGGCTGGGCCGGCGCGGCCGCGCTCGCGTCGCTGGCCGGCGAAGTGGCGCTGCTGTCGCCGTTCTTGTTGCAGGCCGAGAGGCCGAGCAGCGACACGATGAGGGACGACGCGATCAGCGTTCTGACGGGGCGGTGTGCACGTATGTTGTTCATGTTGTTCGTTCGGTGTTGTGTCGGCGTTGGCAGGCACGCGGGCCGCGCGATCGGCTTGAGCACGGTGCCGCGACCGTCCGCGTCTGCTCCGGGGGTATCGGCCGGTGCAGGTGGCAGGGTCGTGTTCGCATGGTGGTGGTCCCGCGACGAATCGATATATCCAGTTAAACGCGTGACACGCGCGGAAGTTGTCTGGGTGTTGTGTAACAGTGTGTGTGCCTTGCAGTCCGTAAGCAGGCTGGCGCTGCCCGGGTAATGGATCTGAAAGTTGTTCGCGCAACGATTGCAAGGTCGGCGAGTGTGTCGTCGCGCCGGATGCTGCCCCGCGAGATTGCGCGGAACGCAAAAAACCCGCGAGGGCTTGGCAGCCCTCGCGGGTCGTTCAAACGATCACATCCGGTTCGATGCGTGCGCTAGCGCGCACGCGGAACCGGGGCGGTCATCGGTGCATCAGCGCGCGAAATCCGGCGTGCTCTGGATGAACGCGTTCAGCTTCGAGATGTTCACGCTGCCGAAGCCCGTCGTCGCGTCCCAGCCGGCCTTCGCCTTGTAGCCGTAGGTGCCGCTGCCGTTGTTGCCGGACGTGACGTCGTGCAGCAGCGCCGCGTTGGCCGGGAAGTACTTGTAGATGCTCGACGCGGGGAACCCGAGCGCATTGTTGTTCGCGGACTGCAGCCGCGCCCAGATGCCGGTGAAGATCGGCGCGGCAAGGCTCGTGCCGCCTTCGTTGTTCAGGTAGCCCGAGCCCCACAGCGTGTTGGACGTCTGGCCGTTCACGACGAGGATCGCACCGGTGCGCAGGTCCGCATCGAAGCCGACGTCAGGCAGTGCGCGCTTGGTCGATCCGGTGAGGCTCGACGATTGCCACGACGGCGCGGCTTCGTACTTGCTGTACCCGCCGCCCGTCGACCACACGGTGCCCGGCTGCCAGCTCGGATCGTTCCACACGATCTCGCTGTTGTACGCGTGGGTCGACGTATTCGTGAAGAGTGTCGTGCCGCCGACCGCGATCACGTACGGCGCCGTTGCCGGCTCGCTTACCGTGTAGGTCGAGCGCGACGGTGTGCCGCCCGCGCATTCGTACGCACCATGGTCGCCGGCGGATACCGAGAAGGTTTGCCCCTGCGCGATCGCCTGCTTGAAGATGGTGTCGTCGGTGGCCTGCGAGCCGGTGCTGTTCGCGGACGATTCGCACACGCCGAGCGACACGTTGATCACCTTCGCGACGTTGTCGGTCACGGCCTTGTTGTAGGCGGCGGTGATCGCCGTGAGCGTCATCGACGGTGCGACGTAGAACACGACCTGCTTCACGCTGCCGCCGGCCGCGCCGACGATCGACTGGCTGTCGAGGTTCCATTCGACGGTGCCGTCGGTGTCGGTGTACGAGCTGCCGGACGGACCCGTCTGCACGATGCTGCTGCTGATCGTGCCGAGGCTGTTGTTCGCGGCGAACGTATTGAGGTCGCTCACCGTCTGCGACAGGTCGCCTTCGGAGATGATGCCGACGGTGGTCTGCGAGGCCGTCGGCGTGCCGTCGCCGCCGTAGATCGACGAGAATTCGGTCGGGTTGTGCGGCACCGCCGATGCGCCGGCCGGAATCGTCAGGTTGCTGGTGTTGCCTTGCGGCTGGCTGCCCGCGCCCGTGTGCATCAGCTCGACGTTCTGCAGGCCGAGCACCGCGCCCACGACGCCGCCGATCGCGTTCGGCACTTGCGCGGCATCGGTATTCGCATAGACGCTGCGGCCGTTACGCGTGAAACGCTTGAGCGTCGTGCGGAACGCGGACTTGATGGTCGCCGCGGTGCCGGACGCGGATACCAGCAGGCGGTTCGGCGCGACCACGATGTTCACGAAGCCTGCCTTGCGCAGATGCGCGACGACCGAGGCGACCTGCTGGTCGGTCGGCGCATATTGCGCCGCGAACTGCGCCGGCGTGAGGAACTGCCGGTAATGCGGTGAACCAGGCGTATGCAGGTCGTGCAGGTATTGGTCGAGTTGTGCTTCGTTGCGCAGGTTCAACCCGAGCACGATGTCCACCGATTCGCCCGGCGCCAGCTCGACCGCCGCGGCGGCAGCGGCGGCCGTGCTCGCGGCAGGCGCACCGGCCGTGCCGGCTTCGCTCTGCTGCACGAGCGGCAGGAAGCCCTTGGTGCGCGTTTCCGTCCAGCCGGCAGCCGGCGCGGCATGGACCGTCGCCATGCCGAACGATGCGGCAGCAGCGGCGGCGAATGCGAGCTTGACGAAGCGAATGTGCTTTTGTTTCTTGTCTGCAACCTGGTTCATTTGAATTACCCCTCCGGTTGAACATCGAACGGCACGAACAACAACGGTCGACAGCGGTGCGGATCATGCACCGCCGATTTCTGTCGCACGCGTGCGGATGGCGCGGACGCGACAGGGCCTTTCGCCCGATCCGGAAAGGTGTTTTTTCTCCGGAGGCGAAATACGGAAAACGCGGTAACGGGAAGGCTGCGCCGCGAAACGACGCAACTGCGCAGCGAATGGCGCGGGCGGGATTGCTAGAGCAACAGTTTCGGTGTCCTGCTCATTTGATTCGATCCTTAGGCCCGCTGCCGGATGGCAGTTGTCCAATGAGATGCATCGGGATGTTGCATGCACCGGCGCGCGAACGATACGGCCGGCGGCGAGCACTTCGGTGCGGCGGAAGCGAAAAAACGTAGAGCGGAAGCGATTGCGTAGTGAGCAATTCGTCAGATTGCTTGCGTCTGACGGTATCAAGAACGAAAGCGAGGTGTCAAACTTTTTTTGATTATATGAAACTAAATTAAAGCGAATAAGTGCAATGTTTTTGAAAATATTGGCAGTATTTTGTAATATTCGGAGCCAACAAAGAAAGTAATGCTGAATGCGATTTGCCGATCGTTTCTGGTTCGATGCGTAATGGGTGCGATTGACCGATCGTGTTCGACGCGTGCCTCGAATCGTCGGGGCGCGCTGGAGAAAGGCGAGTCCGCGCACGGCAGGAAGCGAGGCATGAAGTCGCGAGGTGTCCGACATGCCGCATGCCGGCCCAGTCAACGAGGATCGAACCTGACGTGATCGATAACGACAAGCTTTGCATCGAAGTGCCCGCGACCTGGAAGGCCGCGCTGGCGGATGCCCGATGGACGCGACAGACGGAAGGGCAGTCGGATGCCGCGGTGTTCCGGCTCGATGCGCGCGATGGATCGCGCCGATTCATCAAGACCGAACCGGCGGGGCCGCTGGGCGAACTGCGCGACGAGGCGGCGCGACTGCACTGGCTGACGACGGCGGGTTTGCCGGGTGCGCAGGTGCTCGACGTGGCGTCGGCGGCGGGGCGCGAGTGGATGCTGCTGAGTGCCGTGCGCGGTGAAAATCTCGAAGTCGCGCAGCTCGCGCCGGCGGCGAAGGTCGCGATCATGGCCGATGCGCTGCGAGAACTACATCGGTTCGATCCGGCAACCTGCCCGTTCGATCACGGCGCCGCCTCTCGCATCGAGCGTGCCCGTGCGCGGATGCACGCGGGGCTCGTTGACGAAGATAACCTCGACGATGCGAATACGGGCGTACCGATCGACGAACTGTTCGCCAGGCTTCATGCGAGCCGGCCGTCGATCGAAGACAAGGTCGTTACGCACGGTGACGCGTGTCTGCCCAACTTCATGGTTGAAGACGGTCGCTTCTCGGGCTTCATCGACTGTGGACGCCTCGGTGTGGCCGATCGCTATCAGGATCTGGCGCTGGCGGCGCGTGATATCGAAGCTGATCTCGGCAGCGAATGGATCGCGCCGTTCTTCGCGCGATACGGGATCGGGCAGCCCGATCCGGATCGGATTGCTTTCTACCGGCTGCTCGACGAATTTTTCTGAGTCCGTTTGATGTTGCGGATGGCGCAGGAGATTGCTGCCTTGTTTCCCGTTTCGCCTGAAATCAGCAGGAATCCTGCTTTTACTGTCGTGCACCAGCATGTCGTAGCGCATCCACAGCTTCCGCGTTGTCGTGCGACTGCGCGAGCTGCAGCAGCGACTGGCCGCGCCGATCGACATGATTCGGATTCGCACCGTGTGCGACCAGGAGCGGGATCAGCTCGAATCGATTGAACAGCGTGGCGAATCCCAGCGCGGTTTCTCCGGCGCCGTTCGTCTGGTCGATCGGGCATGGCGTGTCGATCAGGCGCCGCGCAATATTGGGTTCGTTCTTGAAGAGGGCGCCCATCAGCGCCGTGTTGCCGTGACGGTCGCCCACGCATGCGTTTGCACCGGCCGACAGCAGGTAGTCGAGCGCGGCCGGCTGGCCGTCGTAGGACGCGAGTATCACGGCCGTAAAGCCGTGACTGTCGGTGGCGTCGACGGGATAGCCGGCGTCGTGCAATGCGCGCAGGATGTCGACGCGTCCGACGCGGGCGGCATCGAACCAGTCGCCGTCGTAACGGCGCAGCGCGGCAGGATCGGCTCGCGAATACGCGGGCCGGTCGGGAAGGTGCGCGCAACCGGCGATCGCGGCCAGCGCCAGGGCCGTTGCGGTCGAACGGATCGCGCGCGTCAGGCGTTTGGATTGCATGTGGATGTCCTGATGTGTGGGTCAGGTCGACGCGCGCGGCGCAGCCCCGCACGTCGACAGCGACCGGAGCCGCGGGATCAGTTCTCGCTCAGCTTTGCCGCGAGCGCTTGCACTTGCCGGACGTCGGCATGAACTGCCTGCGCGAGACGCGTGCCGTAGTCGGCATCGGCCTTGTAGAAGTACGACAGCATGGCGTACTGGTTGTGCGCGTTCGTGACCTTGCCGAGATCGCCGGACAGCGCGGTGATCAGGTCGTCCCTGTCCTGCTGCGACAGGCTGCGGTAGTACTCGCCAGCCTGACGGAACCGCAGCTTCTTGTAGATCGCTTCCTGCTGCGTCGTTCCGCCGAGCGCCATGCGCACGGACTTGTACTGCGGATCCGGCGCGAGTTCATGCAGCGTCGACGGTTCGTAGTTCACCTCGCCCTTGCGGTCGCCGGCGTTCATCTTGCCGTCCTGGTTGTTGTTGACCACCGGTACGACGGGCCGGTTGATCGGCAGATCCATGTAGTTCGCGCCGAGCCGGTACATCTGCGTGTCGGCGTACGCGAACAGGCGATCCTGCAGCATCCGGTCTTCGGAAGGCTCGATGCCCGGCACGAGTCGCGACGGCGCGAACGCCGATTCCTCGGTCGACTGGAAGTAGTTGTCGGGCACGCGGTTCAGCGTCATCGTGCCGATCTTGCGCTCGGGGACACCGGTCCACACCTTCGTGTCGTCCAGCGCATCGAAGTCGAACCGATTCAGGTCCTGCGGCGTGAGCACCTGCACGTACAGATCCCACTTCGGGAAGTCGCCTTGCTTCAGTGCGCCGTACAGGTCGTTCGTCATCATGTTCCAGTCGCGCCCGATCGATGCGTCGATATCTTGCGGACGCAGGCCGTGCACGCCTTGCTGGCTTTTCCAGTGGAACTTCACGTAGTGCACGTCGCCCTGCGCATTGACGAACTTGAACGCATGCACCGCGAAGCCGTCCATGTGACGATACGAATCGGGCATGCCCGCATTCGTGTACAGCATCGTCAGCATGTTCGTCGCTTCGGGCGTGTTCGCGAAGAAGTCGAACGCGAGGTTCGGATCCTGCACGCCGGTCACGGCGCTCGGCTTGTTCGCGTGAACGAAGTCGGGGAACTTGATGCCGTCGCGAATGAAGAACACAGGCCAGTTGATGCCGACCATGTCCCAGTTGCCCTGCTGCGTATAGAACTTCACCGCGAAGCCGCGCGGATCGCGCGCCTGTTCGGGCGAGCCGCGATAGCCCATCACGGTGGAGAAGCGCACGAACACCGGTGTGTGGGTGCCCGGTGTGAAGACCTTTGCTTTCGTCAGGCTCGAGATGTCGGCGGTCGGCACGAACTCGCCGAATGCGCCGGTGCCGCGCGCGTGCACGACGCGCTCCGGAATGCGTTCGCGGTCGAAGCGCTGCAGTTTCTCGATGAGTGCGGAGTCTTGCAGGAGCACGGGGCCGGCAGGGCCGGCCGTCTGCGAATTCGCGTTGTCGCCGACGGGGGCGCCCGTGTCTCGAGTGAGTTCGGCGGCATGAGGCGACGCGGAAAGTGCCACGCAGATAGCGGCGACTGCGTGTCTCAGCACACGACTGGAGGATGAAGACATGACGATGGAACTCCTTGAATCCGATCGGTGGTGGGGAAGCCGACTGAATTAGAAGAGATCGTCAGATGATTGGCTAATTGATATTCGATATGTTTCCGATAGCGGCGTCGCCGATGCGGCGCGAGCCCGCTTGTTGTCGGCGCAGACGGTGAATATTGTTGTGCACGCAATGAGTTGTTGCGTCGCGCTTCGCAAAGCGATCCGCGAGCGTCGAACACCGACGCTTGAACGTGCGATGCCTTGCGTGGGTGATGCGATCTGCAGATCGAGCATCGGCACCGCGACAGCCTCGGCGAACCCGGCTGCGCGGCACCGATCAACGCGACGTCAACCCGCGCCAGTTTGCCACCCGAGCCCGAGGCTCTTCTGCACCGACACGTAGTCCTTGATCAGTTCCGCCTGCCCGGCGATTACGTTCTGCTGGGCGGACAGCGCTTCGCGTTGCGTATCGAGCAGGTCGATCATCGATGCGACGCCCGCGCGATAGCGCTCGTCCATCAGCGATCGGGAATGCACGGCCGACGTCTGCACCTTGGTGAGCGCAACGACGTGCTCGCGCTGGTGCCCGTAGCGCTGCAATGCCGTGTTTGCATCCTGCAACGCACCGAGCACCGCCTTCTGATAATTCGCTTCCGCTTCGTCGCGCGATGCTTCGGCCGCGCGCACTGCGCCGCGCGTCCGCCCGAAGTCGAGAATGTTCCATTGCAGATAGGGCGCGCCGACCCACGTGAAGTTCTGCTTGCGGAACAGGTGGCCCGGGTCGGTCGCGCTGAAGCCGAGATCGCCGAGCAGCGTCACCTTCGGGAAATAGTCGGCGACGTGCTCGCCGATCTGCGCATTGCTCGATGCGAGCCGTCGCTCGGCCGCGCGAATGTCGGGGCGCTGTTTCAGCAGCGTGGCCGGATCGCCGATCGCGACGTTGCCGGGTAGCGTCGGCAGCGTCGCATCCGGTGTCGACAAGGTTGCGTCGAGCGCACCGGGCGCGCGGCCCGTCAGGATCGCGAGCCGGTCGAGCGATTCCGTCACCTGCGCGTCGAGCGGGATCAGCGATGCACGCGTGTTTTCGACTTGCGTCGTCAGGCGTTCGATGTCGACATCGGCGGCGACCCCGCGCGCGCGACGCTGCTGCGTGAGTTCGAGCATCGTCTGCTGCAACTCGGCGGTGCGCTGCGACAGCGCCAGCCGCTGCTGCTGGTCGCGCAGGTCGACATACGCGTTCGCGACTTCGGCTGCGATCGACACCTGCGTATCGGCGAGATCGGCGTCGACCGCTTCCGCCTGCGCGGACGCGGCTTCAACTGCGCGGCGCGTGCCGCCGAACAGGTCGATTTCCCAGGTTGCGTCGAAGCCTGCCGAATAGAGCTGCAGCGGGCCTGAGCCGCCCAGCGACGGCGACGTGCCGCCCGACTGGTTCGAGCCGTTCGACGGCAGCAGCGAACCGAGCGCGCTGACGTCCGGCTCGCGCATGCGGATCGCGGCGGCGGTGGCCGACGATTTCGGCAACTGCGCCGCGCGCTGTTGCGACAGCTGCGCGCGCGATGCGCGCAAGCGGGCCTGCGCAGCGTGCAGGTCGGGGTTGTACACGAGTGCGGCGGTGATCAGGTCGTCGAGCTGGCGATCGTTGAGCGCGTGCCACCACGCGCTCGGCGCGGGCGTAGCGGTGTCGATGCCGGAGGCCGGCGCACGCACGAAGGTCGGGGCATCCGGTGCGGCGGGCGCGCCGCGGTAATCGGGGCCGACCGTGCAGCCGGCGAGCAGGCACGCAGCCGCGCACAGCGTGAGTGCAGGGTGGCGGGGCAGAGAGAAGGATTTCATCGCATCAGACGGTTCAGTGGCCGGACGACATCGGCTGCGGCCCGCGCGGCGTTCTCAGCAGCAGCGCGAGCGGCACGCAGGCGAGCAGCGCAAGGCCCAGCAGATAAAAGGTTTCGGAATAGGTCATCACGACGGCCTGGATCTGGATCTGCTGCGCCAATTGCCCGAGCGCGCGCATGTTCGAATACGCGAGGTCGCCGGTGTGCGCGAACCAGTTGGCTGCATAGGCGGACAGCCGGTCCTGCCCGATCAGCGAGTTGGCCGTCACCGATTCGCGGAGCGCGGCCGTATGGAAGGTCGTGCGCCGGTCGATCACGGTGCCGATGATCGCGAGCCCGATCGAGCCGCCCAGATTGCGCGCCATGTTGTAGAGCCCGGCCGCATCGCCCGAGTCTTCGCGCGCGACCGCCGCCATCGATGCCTGGTTCAGCGGCATCATCGCGAGCATCTGTGCGACGCCGCGGATCAGTTGCGACCAGACGAAGTCGTGGCCGACACTTTGCGCGGTCAGGCTGATGTCGAGCATGCAACTCAGGCAGAACAGCAGCAGCCCCGAGATCACGAGGATGCGGAAATCGACCTTGCCGAGCAGGCGCGGCAGGATCGGCATCACGAGAAAGGCGGGCAGCCCCGACAGCAGCATGATCGCGCCCGCCTGTTCCGCGTTGTAGCCGGCGACGATCGCGAGGAACTGCGGCAGCAGATAGGACACGCCGTACAGCCCGGCACCGACCGCGGACACGATCACGATCACGCTCGCATAGCGCGGGTTGCGCATCAGCGACAGCCGCATGATCGGCCGCTTCGCAAAGATCTGCGATAACGCGATCAGGATCATCCCGGCGAGCGACACGAGGCTCAGCGTGACGATCATCTGCGATTCGAACCAGCGTTCGCGCTGGCCTTCCTCGAGCACGACGGTGAGCGAGCTCAGGCCGATTGCGAGGCCGAAGATCCCGAGCCAGTCCGCGTTCAGGAACGAGTGCCATTGCGGGCGGTCCGACGGCAGCCCGAATATCAACAGCGCCATCAGCAACAGGCACACCGGCAGGTTCAGGAAAAAGCACCAGCTCCAGCTGACGTTCTCAGCGAGCCAGCCGCCGAGCACGGGGCCGAACAGCGGCCCGAGCAGCACGATCAGGCCGAACAGCGTCATGCCGACCGGCAACTGCGACAGCGGTAGCCGCGTGCGGATGATGGTCTGCGCGGTCGGGATCAGCGCACCGCCGGTGAAGCCCTGGCCGATCCGGCCGGCGATCATCATCGGCAACGAATGCGACCAGCCGCACATCATCGAGAACGCGATGAACAGCGCGGAGTTCGTCAGCAGGAAATTGCGCAGCCCGAACACGCGCGTGAGCCACGCAGCGAGCGGGATCATCACGATTTCGGACATCAGGTAGCCGGTCGAGATCCACGTGCCTTCGGTGCCGGTCGCGCCGATTTCGCCCTGGATCTGCGGCAGCGCGGAGTTCGTGATCGAGATGTCGAGGGTCGCCATCAGCGCGCCGAGCGCGCCGGCCGCGACTGCGATCCAGTCGGTCATGCTCGCACGGCCTTCGTGCGGCGGCGCGGGCATCGTGGCGGACGGTTCAGCCATGGTGCGTCTCGTCGCGGGTCGAGCGCGTATCGACGTCGACCGTCACCGACAGCCCCGGCAGCAGCATGCGCTGCGCGCGGGCGTTCGCGGCGAGGCGGATGCGCACCGGCACGCGCTGGACGATTTTCGTGAAGTTGCCGGTCGCGTTCTCGGGCGGCAGCAGCGCGAACTGCGCGCCGGTGCCGGGCGCGAAGCTGTCGACGACGCCGGACAACGCGCCGTCCGGCAAGGCGTCGACATGCAGTTCGACGGGCTGGCCGATGCGCATGTTGCCGATCTGCGTTTCCTTGAAGTTCGCGACGAGGTAGATCGCGTCGACGGGCACCACGGTCAGCATGCGCGTGCCGGGCTGCACGTATTGACCGACCCGCACCGTGCGATCGCCGACGCGGCCGGCGAGGGTGCTGCGCACGATCGTGTTGTCAAGGTCGAGCTGCGCCTGCGCGGCGCTGGCCTGCGCGGCTTCGAACTGCGCGCGTGCCTGCTGGAGCTGCGCGGTGAACGATGCGATCTGCGTGCGCGCGGCAGCGATCGACGCATTGTTCGCGGCGAGCGTCGCGGTCGCCTGATCGCGCGTGCTCTTCAGGTCGGCCACATGTTCGTGCGTTTCCGCACCGGTCGCTGCGAGCGGCGCATAGCGCGTGTATTCGTCGCTGGCGTGCTGTGCATTGATCCGCGACACCTTCGCCTGCGCGTCGGCCTGTTCGAGATTCGCGTGCTGCTGGCTGATGTCGGCCTCGGCGCGTGCGATATCCGCGCGGCGCGCGTCGACGGTCGCAAGCGACTGCGCGAGCGCGACCTGGTACTGGCGGACGTCGAGCCGCACGAGCGGATCGCCGGCCTTCACGGCCTGGTTGTCGCGCACATACACGTCGGTCACGTAGCCGGCGACCTTCGGCGCGGCAGTCATGCTGTCCGCCTGCAGGTACGCGTCGTTGGTGCTCTCGATGAAGCGGCCGACCGTCCACCATCGGCCGAGCCAGACGGCGCCGCCGATGGCAGCGAGCACGACGGCGACGAGCAGCACGCGCCGCTTCGAGCCAGTGCCGTTGCGCGACGTTGTTCCGTTTTCCTGACGATTTGCTTTCTGTGGCGGGTCTTGCAGCGTCGACATGCTGGCGTCCAATTTATTCCAAGTGGAAGAATTATTCCAGTTGATAAAATTGTGTCAAGTAGAATGTCGATCGATCGAATGACGAGGAAGGCATGAACGAAGCGAAGAAGCTGCGCCGTACGTCGGCGGGCGGCTACGCCCGCGGCGACGAAACGCGCCAGCGGATCATCGAGGCGGCGATCGAACTGTTCGGCGAGCGCGGGTTCGCGGGTGCATCGACACGCGAGATCGCCGCGATGGCCGGCGTGAACGCGCCGGCGCTCCAGTACTACTTCGAGAACAAGGAGGGCGTGTACCGCGCGTGCGTGGAGACGATCGCGGAGCACGGCTGGGAGGTGTTCGCACCGTCGGTCGGCCATGCGTGGGCGATGCTCGATGCGGACGCGGACGTCGACGTGCTGATCGACGCGTTCGTCGGGCTGCTGCGTGCGCTGTCGGACCGGATGTTCACGGCGCCGAAGACGATGAACCAGCGGATGTTCTTCGCGCGCGAGCAAGGCGGCCAGGAGCCGGCGAGCGCGAGCGAAATCCTGATGACGCGCATGCGCAAGCCGCTCAACGACGTGAGCGCCGAATTGATCGGCCGCATCTCGGGGCGGCCGGCCGACGATCCCGTCACGCGATTGCGCGCGCTGAGCCTGTTCGGGCAGATCACGGTGTTCCACATCGCGCAGCGTTCGGCGCTGCAGCTGCTCGAATGGGAGGCATTCGAGGGCGAGCGCGCGGCGCTGTTGATCGACACGATCGCGGAACAGACGCGCATGCTGCTCGAGCAATGGCACGCGCAGTGCGACGTCGCGGCTGCGGCGCCTGAATCCGGCCCGAAGCGCGGGCAGGGTGCGGCGGCGAAACGCACGGTGAAGGCGAAGGCGCCGGCACCTGCCGCGAAAAGCCCCCGGCGTGTGAACAAACCCGCCGCGCGCTGAACGCGGCGTATCGTCAGCCGCGGCCGGTCAATTCGGCTTGCGCGCGGGTTCGGCCGGCGACGGCGGCCGGGCCGTCGCTTCGACGGCATGGCCGTTGTTGCCGTTGCTGTCGTTTTCGCCATCGACGACCGGCTGCGATCCGTCCGCGTACGCGACGACGCTGCGCTGCGGATTGGCGATCCGGATGCCGCGTTCGCGGAACGTCTCCGCGATCCGCCGGTTGAATTCACGCTGCACGCTCCAGCGCGTCGAGTCCGTGCATTGCATCTGTCCGGCCAGCGCGAGCGTTGCGCCGTCGACCTGATCGATACCCCAGTAGCTGAAGTCCGACAGGATGCCGTCGCGGTATTTCGGATCGTCGCGCAACGCGGCGCCGATCTCCTTCAGCGTCGCGATCGCGCGATCGATATCCTCGCCGTAGGCAATGCTGATCTTGACGGCCGCGTTGCCGAGCCCGCGATTCGTGTTGTTGACGGTGGTCACCGAGCTGAACGGGATCGTGTACAGCGACCCGTCGCCGGCCCGCAGTCGCACGGTGCGGATCGACAGGTACTCGACCGTGCCCGACACGCCGGCGAGCGTGACCCAGTCGCCGACCTGCATCGCGTTTTCCATCAGCAGGAAGATCCCGGTGATGAAATCCTGCACGAGCTTCTGTGAGCCGAAGCCGAGCGCGACGCCGAAGATGCTGGCGCCGGCAAGCAGCGGGCCGACGTTCACGCCGAGCTGGCTGAGGCCCGTCAGCACGACGACGAGCGCGATCATCACGAACAGCAGCGAGCGCAGCATCGGCAGCAGCGTGCGCAGCCGCGCCGCGCGCATGAGATTGCCTTCGCGCGTCCATCGTTGCAGCCGGCGCTCGATCGCGATGTTCGCGGCTTCCCACACGATGAGCGCGACGATGGCCGCAATCGCGATCGTCACCAGTGCCGACGCAAGCCGGTGGCCGATCGTGCCGGTTTCGAACGCGCGGAAGATCGGTACGCCCCAGATCTGCAGCAGCAGCGCGACGGTCACGATGCCGATCGCGCCCGACAGGATCTGGCGTAGCAGCGGGTAGTAGCGGTACGCGTGCGCATGGACGAGCGTGCGGTCTTCGTCGCGGCCCTGGAACAGCCGCGCGAGCGCACCGAACACGACGATCGACACCATCCGCATGCCGATCATCACGGCGATCGAGCGGCCGCCGAGCGTGATCAAAACGCGGTAGCCGTTGTGGACGTCGAGCGCCCACACGAACCACAACGCCATCACGATGAATACCGACACGGGCGCCCATGCGTCGGCGAGCGCGTTGCCGATCATCGCGAACGACGGACGGTCCTCGCCGGCCGCGCGGATCCGCGCGGCGACGGGCCGGCGGCACTGCAGGATCAGCGCCGAGACCATCAGGTGCCCGACGAGTGCGACGGCTTTCAGCAGCGCGAGGTGACCGGCGTCGCTCAGACCGAAGTTCGCGGCGACCTCGACCGCTGCGGTGCAGGCGCCGACGACGATCGCGATTCGCGCGATCGAGCGTTGGGCAAAGTCGGCCCACGCGTCGCTGATATGCAGCAGCCGCAATTGCCGTGCATCGGGCTGGAAGCACAGCCGGCTGACGATCGTGACGAGGCGGCAGATCACGTAGATGTCGATCAGTGCTTCGAGCGCGGATTCGATCGGGCCGCCGGCATCGCCGATCGCCGACATCGTCAGGCTCGCGACGCCGACGAACACGAGCAGCGGCACCGCGCGCAGCGCAAGGCTGACGAGCGCACGCGGCATTCGGTACAGCAGCGTGGTGTGGCGACGTGCGTGGCCACGGCCTTCCGACGAGGCGGGCGCGGCGTCGGGGGTGTCCGGCGGCGCGTCGTCGTCGTCGGGCGTGGCGGATTCGACGGTAACGGACTCGGGCGCGGTGCGGCGCGACGTGTCGGCGCGCCGTGCGGCCACTGCGGCCAGCGCACGTCGCAACAGCCGCTTCGCGAACCATTCGACCAGGAGCGCGGGCACGAGCACGGCGATGATGATCCAGAGCGCGTGCGCGAGATCCGCGCGTGCGTCGGCGCGCACCAGCCGGTCATGCCACCAGCTTCCGACCGAGCCGACATCGAGCAGCGAGCGCAGCGATTCCTTCAGCGCATCGCCGATTTCGGTGGTCCAGCGCGATCCCTGCCGGACCAGCATCGACGCGAGCCCGTTCGACGTGAGCGCGGCCGGGGCCGCGGCAGCCGACGCGCCGCTGGCCGCAGCCGCATCGCTTGCCGGGACCGCGGGCGCGGCAAGCGCGCCGACGGCCGCGATCGCACGCAGTGTCGTTTCGACCTGCGCGCGATCGCGCGGATTCTCGAGCACATTGAGTGCCTGCTGCGCCTGTTGCGGCGTCAGCGCGGGCGCGGTGCCGGAAGCGGCCGACGCGGCGGCCGGGGCGGGCATGGCCGCGTGGGCGGCCGAGACGACGGCGGCAAGCAGCCAGCCGAGGAGGAAATGTCGCATGGAGTTGGCATGCGGGCGCGCATCGGCGCGCGGCCCGCCGGGCTGAACGATGGACGGAAGTTAACATGATCGCGAGCGGAACCGAATAGTTCCGTCGACAATCATTCGAATTGGGCATACACGACGCGCTGCGGGCGATTGCGGCGTATTTGCGCAGTCATGTGTCTGACGTGGACTGTAGGCAGTCAGACGGGTGGGAGCGTTTCAAGTACCGAAATGTAGGGCGTTTGTAATGCCCGCGTGTCGGTAACGGTGAGCGACGCACCCATCGCATCGGAATAATTAATCTGGAATCCTGCTGAATCATGCGTGCCCGTCGTGAAAAGCCGGCAGAACGTGCTCGGCGATTTCTTCGATGACTTCGCGCACGGGCCGGTCCGAACCCGGATTCAGCGTGACGTGATGCGTGCCCGCCGCGCGCATGTCCTGCAGGATGTCGATCAATGCGCGGCGTCCGGTTGCATAGCCGAGCGGCAAGGCGGCGGCCGGCGCATCGGGATCCGCGGCGAGGTCGAGCCGCATCGACACGCCGAATGCGCGAAAGGCCGGCGACGCGAGCCGGTCGACCGCCGCGCGCCACATCGAATAGCGTGCGCGCTGCGTGTCCGGATCGCGGTGGTACGTCATCCAGCCGATCGAGTGACGCGCGATCCAGTCGACGCTTTGCCCGCCCGAGCCGACTGCCAGCATCGGTACCGCGTCGGCGCCGCGCGGCAGCAGCGTGAATTCCGGCGCATCGGGCGGCGCTTCATCGGGGAGGACGCGCGATGGCGCGCCGAGCGCGGCCGCGACGACGTCCCAGTGCGCGCGGTAGCGGTCGCGCCGCGTCTCCGCATCGACGCCGAACGCCGCATATTCGGGCGGCCGATCGCCGGAGCCGAGCCCGAGGATGAAGCGTCCGCCCGACAGCGTCGCGACCGACAGCGCGCCTTTCGCGATATGCAGCGGATGACGCAGCGGCAGCACGATCGCGCCGCTGGCGAGCGCGATCCGGCGCGTGCGTGACGCCAGTGCGCCGAGCAGGACCCACGGGTCGAGGTGGCCGACCGGATCGGGGTAGTCGGCGCTGTTCAGCGGCACGTCGCGAATCCACAGCGCGCGAAAGCCGAGCGTGTCGGCCAGCGCCGCGAGTTCGAGCTGCTCGTCGAAGTCGGCGACCATATGGCCGGTGCGAAGCAATGGAAGCGTGAGGCCGATCGACAACCGTCCGTCCGAAAAGACGCGATGCGCGACATCGGGTTGGGCGGGGGCGGGCGTGGTCATGGGGAATCCTTGGCGGCGGTGCAAAGCGAACGCGTGATGTGGCGTGTCCGAATGCTAGCGTGTTTGCACGCCGGCTGTGCGGCATGGCAGGCTGACCGGTTGGTGTCGAGACGACGGGGGCCATGCGGGCTGCGGGCCGGGCATAATCGGTGCCTTCCGTCATTGAAAACAACGAATCCGGATGAACGTCCTTCAACACACGATGATCGGTTTGGCGGCGAGCGCGATGCTCTTCGCGGTTGCATCCGATGCGCTCGCGGACGACGCGGAGCGCGCCGCTATCTGCAAGACCGCCGAGGAAACGAGCTACACGGCCGATGTCCGCAATTGCCTCCGGCTGAAATACGAAGCGGCCGACAAACGGTTGAATGCCGTCTACAAGACGAAGATGGCGAACCTGGATGAGCCGGGCAAGGCGAGGTTGCGCCACGACGAGCGCCGCTGGCTCAAGGCGCGGGATGCCGCCTGCGCCGAATCGCGGCAGCCCGATGCAGGCGGCACGCTCGGGCTGGTGGAGGTCGACAGCTGCTTCGTCGACGAAACCGAGCGTCGCGTGAAGGCGATCGAAGCCTTTCGTTGAGGTGTGTCGAGGTGGCGCGCCGGCCCCGGCGCTATGCCACCCGCAGCGTCGTGCCGCGCAGCGTGAGGCCAAGGCGCGACGCCACGCGTTGTGACGCGAGGTTGTCGCTGTCGGTGCTGTAGAACAGCGTGCGCGTTTGAAGCGACGGCAGCCGCGACCACGCGGCGGTTACCGCCGCCGCGAGGCCGCGCCCCCGAAACGCGGGGGCCGTCGCAAGACCGAGTTCGGCACCGACGTCAGAGAGCCGCGCGGCGAATGCGATCGATGCGACCTCTCCGTCTACGACGGCGGCGCACCACGGCGCCCACAGATCGGCGACGCTCCGAAACCCCATCGAGCACAGGCCTTCGGGCGTCCCGCGAGTGGACAGCGCATGCAGCAGATGCCGGCCTGCGTCGCTGTCGCCATCGATCAGCGCGACGCGCGCGTCGGTGTCGAAACCGAGTGCGTGCGGCAGCGCGTAGACGAAGCCGATGTTCCAGTGCGAGACAGGCGCGAGCCGCGCGAGATAGCGTTCGAGATGCGCGGGGGGCGTGCGATCCGCCAGCAGCGGTTCGCTGTCGGCCAGGCGCGCGAGTTCGTCCGCGACAGCGGTGGGCACGTCGGCGCGTACGCCGGCCAGGTTGCCATCCGCGCATCGGCCGAGCCAGAAGCGCGGCCCCGGCGAGCAGTCGGGATCGTTCTCGCGTTCGATCCGACGATCCGGATGCAGGCGGAACAGCGTGCGGTAGTTGATATCCAGCCAGTCGTGTGTGTCAGGCATGCGTCGGGTAGGAGGCTCCGGTCAGGTGGCGGCGAGCTGCGCGAGGAATGCCAGGGCGGGCCTGCGCGTCCATTCGTGCGCGCCGCACTGTGGGGCGATTGTAAGCCGATCGACGATCGCGCGCAGATGCAACGCCGTGACGTCGGCACCGGCCGGGCCGGCCCGGCGTGACGGCCTGCCCGGCCGACGGCTGCCGATCCGGCAGGCGTTTCAGTTTCGAAACGTTCGCGCTGCTTGTCGGTGCGCGATTCGCGTCGCTGGCCCCGTTTCGGCCCGCGCGGCCTTGTGGCATGAAGCATGGTGCGCTCCTTGCATATCTGTGCAGGCCGTGAGCGCGGTCGCGGACGCAGTCGGTCCGGCAATCGCTTCAGTGGGTCGGACGTATCGGAGACGGGGACAAGAGAATGAAAACAGACCGAATCGCAACATGTCATGTTGCAAACATGAATCGCCGACCTGCCGGGTTGTTCGCTTCGCCGTTTTTCGAGGCGACGTGAGCGCGCGGCTTTCCGTTCCATCCGAGCAATCGGGTTCGTTCTGAACGACGACGTGCAGGGGTGACGCACGAGGCCGACTGGTGCCGGTCGGCCGTCGGGGATGAACCGTGAATGCCTGTGGATGGCCCGGCCCGGATCCCGGATCGTCATGCAGCCGCGCGCAACGCGAGTCGTCGCGCGGCGTAGGCGTGCGCGCGCCGTGCATCGCGTCGGCGCGACGGGTCCGAACCGGATCGCACCGGAAAGCCGGCAGCGCATCGATGCATTCGGCATCGCGGAACACAGGGTGTCCAGGGGAAGCGTTCGCCGGCCGTAGCAGGGCGGGCGCCGCGAAATTGTGCTGTCAGTTGATCCACTACCCCGATGGATCAATTGTTGAAGCGCCCATCGCCAAGTGGCGGATGGGCGTCTTTTTTTGTGCGCCGGTTTGCGACGCGAGCCATCGGCCCGATCGCGCGGCGTTCTGTATCATGTGCTGGCGTGCCTGGCCGCCCGTGCGGGCGCACGGCTTGCCGGCGCGCCCGATCACGCGTTGCCAACATGAACGACAAAGCCCTGCACGACTCTTCAACCGCCGACGTTGACCCGGCCGCGCTCGATGCGCTGCACACGTTCGTCGAGCGTCATCCGCGCCTGCTGGTGTTGACCGGCGCGGGCATCAGTACCGACTCCGGTATTCCCGGCTATCGCGATCGCAATGGTCAATGGATGCGCTCGCCGCCGATCCAGCTCCACGAATTCCTCGGCTCCGATGCCGCGCGGCGGCGCTACTGGGCCCGCAGCATGATCGGCTGGCCCGTCGTCGGCCGCGCGCAGCCGAACGGGTCGCACGTCGCGCTGGCGCGGCTCGGCGGCGCGGGGCGGATCGAGCGTCTCGTTACGCAGAACGTCGACGGCCTGCACCAGCGCGCGGGCAGTGGCGACGTGATCGAGCTGCACGGCGGCATCGACGGCGTCACGTGCCTCGGCTGCGGCGCGCATCATGCACGCGCGACGATCCAGGTCATGCTCGAGGCCGACAATCCCGATCTGCTGGGCGCGGAAGCCGAGCCGGCCGCGGATGGCGACGCGCACCTCGAATGGGCCGCGCTCGACACGTTCCGCATCCCGGCGTGCCCCGCGTGCGGCGGGCTGCTGAAGCCGGCGGTCGTGTTCTTCGGCGAAAACGTGCCGCGCGAGCGCGTGGCGCTCGCGTCGCAGGCGCTCGACGCGGCCGATGCGCTGCTCGTCGTCGGCTCGTCGCTGATGGTGTATTCCGGCTACCGCTTCTGCGTGTGGGCACAGGCGCAGAACAAGCCGGTCGCCGCGCTCAATCTCGGCCATACGCGTGCCGATCCGATACTGACGCTGAAGGTCGAGGCGCGCTGCGCACCCGCGCTCGACGCGCTGACTGCGCGGCTGGGCCTCGCGGGCCACGCACCGGAGCAGGCATCGTGACCGGCCCGACCGCTTCGCCCGATCCGTCCGCGCGGCTGTCGGCGCCGGCGGCCGAACGCAATCGCGGGCCGATCCTCGACGTGTTGCGCCGCGTGCTGCCGGCGAGCGGCCGCGTGCTCGAAATCGCGAGCGGCACGGGGCAGCACGCAGTCCACTTCGCGCAGGCGCTGCCGGGCCTGCACTGGCAGCCGAGCGATCCCGATGCGCAGGCGCGGCGCTCGATCGCCGCGTGGGTTGCCCATGCGGGCCTCGCCAACGTTGCCGGGCCGCTGGCGTTCGACGTGCGCGACGCGTCGTGGCCGGTCGACGCGCTCGATGCAATCGTCTGCATCAACATGATTCACATCTCGCCGTGGGCCTGCACCGACGCGCTGTTCGCGGGCGCGTCGCGCCTGCTGCGGCCGGGCGGCGTGCTGTTCCTGTACGGGCCGTACCGCCGCGAGGGCCGGCATACGGCGCCGTCGAACGAAGCGTTCGACCTGCAGTTGCGCAGCCGCGACCCGTCGTGGGGCGTGCGCGATCTCGAGACGGTCGTCGCGCTCGGCCTCGATCGCGGGCTCGACTGCATCGAGGTGGTCGAGATGCCGGCGAACAACCTGAGCGTCGTGTTCCGGCGGCTGCCGCACGCGGAGCAATGACACGGAAGCGCGCATCGCTGCCGGGTTTCCACTATCCTTTCGCCTGTGCGCGCGACCCGGCTCGGGTCGCGCCCCGTTTTTTCCGGAGAATTGACTAATGGGCAAACAAGCAATCGGTGTGATCGGGCTCGCGGTGATGGGCCGCAATCTCGCACTCAATATCGAGAGCCGCGGTTACGCGGTGTCGGTGTACAACCGCAGCCGCGAGAAAACCGACGAACTGATCGCCGAATTCCCCGGCCGCAATCTGGTGCCGACCTATACGCTCGAGGAGTTCGTCGCGTCGCTCGAAACGCCGCGCCGGATCCTGATGATGGTGAAGGCTGGCGAGGCGACCGATGCGACGATCGCATCGCTCAAGCCGCTGCTCGAGAAGGGCGACGTGCTGATCGACGGCGGCAACACGCATTTCACCGACACGATCCGCCGTAACCAGGAGCTCGCGCAATCGGGCCTGCACTTCATCGGCACCGGCGTGTCGGGTGGCGAAGAGGGCGCGCTGCGCGGCCCGTCGATCATGCCCGGCGGCCAGCGCGACGCGTACGACCTCGTCGAGCCGATCCTCAAGCAGATCGCCGCGAAGGCGCCGTCGGACGGCGAGCCGTGCGTCGCGTACATGGGCCCGGACGGTGCAGGCCATTACGTGAAGATGGTCCACAACGGCATCGAGTACGGCGACATGCAGCTGATCGCCGAAAGCTATGCGGTGCTGAAGGACGTCGCGGGCCTGACCAACGACGAGCTCGGCGCGGTGTACACCGAGTGGAATCAGGGCGAGCTCGACAGCTACCTGATGGAGATCACGTCGAAGATCTTCAGCAAGAAGGACGAAGAGACCGGCAAGCACCTCGTCGACGTGATCCTCGATCGTGCTGCGCAGAAGGGCACCGGCAAGTGGACGAGCCAGAATGCGCTGGATCTCGGCGTGCCGCTGCCGCTGATCACCGAATCGGTGTTCGCGCGCGTGCTGTCGTCGCTGAAGACCGAGCGTGTCGCGGCCAGCAAGGTCTTGTCGGGCCCGGCCGCCGTGCCGTTCGACGGCGATCGCGCCGCGTTCGTCGAAGCGGTGCGCCGCGCGCTGTACCTGAGCAAGGTGATTTCGTACGCGCAAGGCTTCGCGCAACTGCGCACGGCGTCCGAAGAGTACGGCTGGAACCTCGATCTCGGGACGATCGCGAAGATCTTCCGCGCGGGCTGCATCATCCGCGCACGCTTCCTGCAGAAGATCACCGACGCGTACGCGAAGGATTCGGCGCTCGCGAACCTGCTGCTCGATCCGTACTTCAAGGACATCGCCGCGAATTACCAGGCGTCGCTGCGCGACGTCGTGGTCGCCGCGGTGAAGGCCGGCGTGCCGGTGCCGGCGTTTGCGTCGGCGGTCGCGTACTTCGACAGCTACCGCTCCGAGCGGCTGCCGGCGAACCTCGTGCAGGCGCAGCGAGATTTCTTCGGCGCGCACACGTTCGAGCGTACCGACAAGCCGGGCAGCTTCCACGCGAACTGGTCGTAACCGGCTGGCGGGGACAGCATTGTTGCGAAAATCTATTCTTTGAGTAGGGTTTTTCGATCCCGGATGCCGACATTGTTGGCTCCGGGGAAACAGTGTTTTCGTTGTTTCATGGTTTTCCCTAGGGGACGCCGGGACTAAACTCTGTTCCATCGCTGCAGACATGGTGTGTGCGGCGGAGCAAAAAAATCCCGGAGGTAATCATGAAATCGCTGATCGCAACGTTCGCCGCAGCTGCCGTCCTCGCCGTTCCCGCCGTCTCGTTCGCCCAACAGAATGCACCCGTCACCCGTGCACAGGTGAAGGCCGATCTGGTCGCCGTGCAACAGGCTGGCTACAAGCTGGGCAGCGACCGTACGAACTACCCGGAAGGCATCCAGGCTGCTGAAGCCCGCCTGAACCCGCAACAGAACGTCGCCGCTGCCGACACGACCGGCTACGGCGCCCAACCGGCTGCCGCACAAGAATCCGGTGCGCCGGCCAAGGCCAAGACCGGCTGGCAAGTCAAGCGTATCGCTGACGACGCCCCGATCTACAAGGGTCGTTAATGGTGCGGCCGCATCGGCGGCCTGATCCGACCCTGGAAGATCCAACAGCCCGTCGTTCCGTCATGCGGAACGGCGGGCTGTTTTCATTGGCGGCGCGTGTATCGCGCCAGCGGCCTGTTCAGTGCAGCGGGCGCCGGCCGCGCCCGATATCCCGGAACAGCGCTTCGGCGGGTTCCAGCACCTGCAGCCACGTTTCGTCGTAGCCGCTCAGCGTGTCGAGCGCATCGCGCAGCCGCTCGATCGCGAGGACCGGCAGCTCGACGCTATGGCGCGTGGCGCCCGTCATATGCGCGACGCTCGCCAGCTGGACGAGCGCATCGGCCGCCTCGGCGACATCGGTCGCGAACAGCAGGTGCCGGTTGAGCAGTTCGACCAGGCCGCTGGAACCGGTGAAATCGTCGGCGTTGAGCTGCACGGAAAGAAACGTCGCGTTGTTCATTGTCATGCTCCTCGTTGTCGTTGGATCGCGCAGTGCATCACCGAGTATAGGTGGCGTTCGAAGGGGAGAATGTGACGGGATCGATACGGCGGGCGAGGGCGGCGAGGCAGGCGGCGGATCCGCGACAGGCCCGCCCGGCGGCCCGCGCGGCGCGGCTTGCAGGCCGCCGGCACGCCGCTGCGATGACGCAAGATTGTTGCCGGTCCGGGCACCTGACGCGGCCCTGACCGCGACAAATGGTATCTTTGCCGATTGGGACGACGCGAAAAAGGGGCCGGTGAGCCCGTTCGTGCCGACGTCCCACTGTGGAAACTGACGGCCGCGACAGCGGTCGGATAATGGTTGGTCCGGCCTTTCGGCCGGACATCGTGCGTCGCGCGCCGGGGGGCGGTGGGCGGCGCAGCGACGCAAATCCGGGAGGACCCTTGAGAGAAACTATTCCCATCCACGATGCGCTGACGCGCTGGCTGCCGCAGGCGGCGCTGGTTGCCGCGGCCATCGCGCTGACGGGCTGCACGATGACGCCGTGGACCGATAGCTGGCAGCCGGCGCGCCAGTCGGCACCGACGTCGGCCGCGACGCCGGGCGTGATCGCCGGCTATTACCGCGTGAACCCGGGCGATACGCTCGCGGGCATCGCGAATGCGTACGGGCAGCGCGTGCAGGACGTGGCCAGCTGGAACCACATGGCGCCGACCGATGCCGTGTATCCCGGCCAGGTGCTGCGCGTCGCGCCGCCGTCTGCCGCGACGTCGCTCGGGCAGCCGCCCGCGGCGGCCGCGCAGCCGGGCTCGCTCGCGTGGCCGGCCACCGGTGTCGTGGCGGCGCCGTTCGCGGCCGGCAAGACGCGCGGCGTCGTGATCGCCGCATCCGGGCCCGACCATTCGGTGCGGGCCGCGGCGGCCGGGCGCGTGGTTTATGCCGGGTCCGGCGTCAAGGCTTACGGCCCGCTCGTGATCCTGAAGCATGAGAACGGGCTCATCACGGCCTACGGACACAACGGCAAACTGCTCGTCAACGAAGGCGACGCGGTGCGCCAGGGCCAGCCGGTCGCCGAAATGGGCACCGACGCAAGCGGCCGTTCGACGTTCGAGTTCGAAGTGCGCCAGAACGGCAAGGTCGTCGATCCGATGAACTTCCTGCCGCGCAACGGCGGCTGACGACCCGCCTCAACCCGTGTGCGCCGGGCGGCGCACACGTTCCCGCCTTCATCCTTTCCTGAACGTTATCGCGCCGGACGCTCTCGCGTGATTGCCGAGCCAGCGAATGCCCAGTGCGAGCGCCACTGCGCCGATCGCAATCATCGAACACTGGATCGCGACCGGCAGGTAGCCGTGCGGCCGCGGATCGACGAACGGATAGGGATACCAGTTCTCCAGCGCGCCGCGCACGAGCGTATAGCCGAGATAGACGACCGGAAAGCCGAGCCACGCGACCGCGCTGCGCCACGGGATCGGCAAGCGCGGCTCCACGTACAGCCAGTCGCACAGCATGACGAGCGGCACGATCCGGTGCAGCACCCAGTTGTTGAACGCCGGCGTGACGTGGCGCAGCGCATCGAGCCGGGCGAGCAGGAGTTCGTAGACGATCGCGGTGATCAGGACGTACAGCACCGCGGCGCCGCGCATCGATTCGTAGCGGGCCGAGCCGGGGCGCGCGATGCGCCAGAGCCCGGCGGCGAGCATCACGGCCGCGTAGAGGCTGCTCAGTTGCGTGAAGTAGCTGAGGTAGTTGCCGAGATGGAAGCCCGGCAGGTGCCAGTAGTCGGCGACGCTGTGCAGCGTGGTGGATACCGCGAGCAACGCGGCGGTCAGCCGATAGGCCGCAACGAAGAACGCCTTGCTCATGATGCCCGCGTGCCGTCGCACCAAAGCTCCATCGTGCCACAGCCGTCTGGGCGCGCGATGCGGATTTTCCATATGGCGCGCCGCGCGACGCACGTTGACGATTCGTCGGATATTTGCGCGAGTCGTGCAAAACCGGGCGCACGTGCGGCTACAATCGGGGCAGCTTTGCCGGGCGCAGGCCGGTTGCCGCCTGCACCCATCCCCGCATACAACACGAGACGAAGCATGAGAAACATCCTCGCGAAACAGACGCGCTACAGCTCGCCCGCGATCTTCTTCCACTGGGCCGTCTTCCTGCTGGTGGCGCTGGCCTACCTGGCCATCGAGATCCGCGGGCCGAAAGGCAGCGACAGCCGGGTGTTCTGGATGAACGTGCATCTCACCGCGGGCACGCTCGTGCTCGTGCTGTCGGTGTTGCGCGTGCTGTGGCGAGCCGTCAGCCGCGTGCCGGAGGCCATTCCGCAAGCGGCGCTGCTGCGCTGGCTGTCGAAGCTCGCACATGTCGCGCTCTACGTATTCATCATCGCGCAGCCGCTGCTCGGCATCATGATGATCAACCTGGGCGGCAAGCCGGTGTCGCTCGACTGGCTCGGCCTGTCGTTCACGCTGTTCGGCCCCGACAAGGCGCTGCGGCCGACGATCAAGGAAGCGCACGAGCTGATCGGCAACGCGTTCTACTTCGTGATCGGCCTGCACGCGCTGGCCGCGCTCTATCATCATTTCATCCGGCGCGACGACGTGCTGCGGCGCATGGCGCCCTGAACGACACGCTCCGGAAGCATGCAGCAGGCGGGGGGCGCATGGTTGTGTTGACAACCATGTGCCCCCGGTTCGTTTACCGTCATCCGCGCTGGTCATCACGTTAAACATTCTGTAACATCTCGGCTGTTTTTACATTCCGCTTACTCGTTGCCGAGCATGCTGCCCCGACATCGTCACCTGACCGCCTGGCTTGGCGTGCTCGCGATCTGGTTCGCGATCGCGGCGCCGCTGGTGTCGCAGTGGCGCGTCGCGCAGGCGGCCACGCCTGACGCGATCGTCTGCAGTACAGAGCATGGTGCGCATCAGTCATCCGATGCGGGCCGCATGCACGATCATGCGTTGCATCTCGATGCGTGCGGCTACTGCGGCTTCTTCGCGCACAGCCCCGCGATCGGTGGGCCTGCCGCCGCGGCACTCGCTTCCGTTCCCGCCGTTTCCGTTTCCGCCGTCGCGCCGCCTGCCATCGCGGCGCACGTCGACCGCTACCCGCGCGCGTATCCACGCGCACCGCCCGAGCGCGCCTGACGCGCTGTTTCCGTTCTTTTCACCGCCGATATCCGTGCGGCCCGTCGAGGCCGCGTGGAGGGCGTCACTCGGGCTTTCGATCATGACCATTTTCCAGTTGCGTGCGCCGCGGGCGTCACGCAATGCCTGTGCGCGGCGCATGCCGCGCGTGCTGAAACTCACCGTTCCCGCGCTGGCTGTCGGCGCATTGGCCGCGAGCGCCGCGGCCGCCGAAACGGCGCGCGCACCCGGCGCGCCGACCGACGATACGGCCGCGCCGCTGCCGGCCATCGAAGTCGTCGCATCGCCGCTGAGGACGCCGCTCGTCGTCGTCACGGATCCGAAGACGCCACGCCAGCCGCTGCCCGCCAGCGACGGCGCGGATTACCTGAAAACGATCCCCGGTTTCACGTCGATCCGCAGCGGCGGCACCAACGGCGACCTCGTGCTGCGCGGGATGTTCGGCTCGCGGCTGAACATCCTGGCGAACGGGATGTCGACGCTTGGCGCATGTCCGGGCCGGATGGATGCGCCGACGTCGTATATCGCACCGGAAAGCTATGACAAGGTCACGGTCGTGAAGGGGCCGCAGACCGTGCTGTACGGTCCCGGCGCATCGGCCGGCACCGTGATGTTCGAGCGCGTGACGCCGCGCTTCGACAAGCCCGGCATGCGCTTCGACGGCAGCCTGGTCGGAGGGTCGTTCGGCCGCAACGACCAGAATATCGACGTGACGGCCGGCACGCCGGACGTCTATGGCCGCGTGACCGCGAACCATGCGCATTCGCAGGACTACAAGGACGGTAACGGCAACACCGTGCCGTCGCAGTGGGACAAGTGGAACGCCGATGCGGCGCTGGGCTGGACGCCGGACGACCATACGCGCGTCGAGCTGACCGCCGGCACCGGTGACGGCTATGCGCGCTACGCGGGGCGCGGGATGGACGGCGCGCATTTCCGCCGCGAGACGTTCGGGCTGTCGTTCGACAAGAAGCATCTCGGCGACGTGCTCGACCGGATCGAGGCGCGCGTGTACTACAACGAAGCCGATCACGTGATGGACAACTACACGTTGCGGCAACCGGATCCGACCAGCAGCATGCCGATGCGGATGGCGTCGGAAGTGCGGCGTCGCACGTTCGGCGCGCGCGCGGCCGCGACGTTTCGTTTCGCCGACGACTTCAAGCTCGTGACGGGCGTCGATGCGCAATCGAACCGGCTCGACTCGCGCTCGGCGATGGGGCGGCAGAACTACGGCGACAAGCCGTGGGATGCGCAGGCGACGATGTGGAACGCGGGCGTGTTCGGCGAACTGACGTGGTACGCGAGCGACGTGTCGCGCGTGATCGGCGGCGCGCGTGTCGACTATGCGAGCGCACGCGACAAGCGCGCGACGACGAGCGGCATGATGATGAGCAAGCCGAATCCGACCTTCGACGACGATCGCACGCGCGTGCTGCCGAGCGGCTTCGTGCGCTACGAGCGCGATCTCGCGTCGCTGCCCGTCACGTGGTACGCCGGGATCGGCCATACGGAGCGCTATCCCGACTACTGGGAGCTGTTCTCCGCGAAGCGCGGGCCGGCCGGTTCGATCAACGCGTTTTCGGCGGTGCAGCCGGAGAAGACCACGCAGCTCGACATCGGGGCGCAATACAAGAGCGACCGGCTCGATGCATGGGTGTCGGCCTACGCCGGCTACGTGCAGGACTTCATCCTGTTCAACTACGCGGCCGGCATGATGGGCCCGACCACGCAGGCGACCAACGTCAATGCGCAGATCATGGGCGGTGAAGCGGGCGTGTCGTGGAAACCGGTTGCACCGTTGCGCGTCGACACGTCGCTCGCATATGCGTGGGGGCGTAACGTGGCAACGGGCGATCCGATGCCGCAAATGCCGCCGCTCGAGGCGCGCATCGGGCTCGAATACACGCGTGGCGCGTGGTCGGCGGGTGGCCTGTGGCGCATCGTTGCGCCGCAGCATCGCTATGCACTGAATGAGGGCAACGTGGTCGGCAAGGACTTCGGCCCGAGCGCCGGATTCGGCGTGCTGTCGCTGCATACGCAGTACAACGTCAGCAAGACCGTGCAGATCTCGGTCGGCGTCGACAACGTGCTGAACAAGGCCTACACCGAGCACCTGAACCTCGCCGGCAACGCGGGTTTCGGCTATCCGGCGAACGCGCCGGTGATGGAGCCGGGCCGGACCGCATGGCTGCGCGTCAGCGCGAAGCTGTGACGCATCGCGCGTGTGCGCCGCAGCATGCGCGCGCAGGAACGCGGCCCCGCCTGAACGGGCGGGGCGCGTCAACCGATTAGAGAACCGTATCTAGTCGGGGCGCAAACGTTCGCGACTCGTGATTCACTCCCGCATTCGACGCACACGGTACGCGCGACGTTTGCGACGCATCGTGCGCGTCGATCCGGCTTCATTCGCACCGGCAGCACAATAATCAGGAGAACATGCATGGCCAGAACGATGCGTTCCAGGGTGGTGGCAGGAGCAGTGGCATGCGCGATGAGCATCGCGCCGTTCGCGGGGACGACGGCAGTGATGACGCTCGCGACGACGCACGCGGCGATGGCGGCGACCGCGCCCGCCGACGGCTACGCGGCGACGCGTTATCCGATCATCCTCGTGCACGGGCTCTCGGGTACCGACAAGTACGCCGGCGTGCTCGAGTATTGGTACGGCATTCAGGAAGACCTGCAACAGAACGGTGCGACCGTCTACGTCGCGAACCTGTCGGGTTTCCAGAGCGACGACGGCCCGAACGGGCGCGGCGAACAGTTGCTCGCTTACGTGAAGACGGTGCTCGCCGCGACGGGTGCGACCAAGGTCAATCTCGTCGGACACAGCCAGGGCGGCCTCACGTCGCGCTATGTCGCGGCCGTCGCCCCCGATCTCGTCGCGTCGGTGACGACGATCGGCACGCCGCATCGCGGCTCCGAGTTCGCGGACTTCGTGCAGAACGTGCTCGCGTACGATCCGACCGGGCTGTCGTCATCGGTGATCGCGGCGTTCGTCAATGTGTTCGGAATCCTGACGAGCAGCAGCCATAACACGAACCAGGACGCGCTCGCCGCCCTGCAGACGCTGACGACCGCACGCGCGGCCGCGTACAACCGGAACTATCCGAGTGCGGGCCTGGGGGCGCCGGGCAGTTGCCAGACCGGCGCACCGACGGAAACCGTCGGCGGCAACACGCACCTGCTGTACTCGTGGGCCGGCACGGCGATCCAGCCGACCCTCTCCGCGTTCGGCGTCACGGGTGCGGCGGACACGAGCACCGTCCCGCTCGTCGATCTGGCGAACGCGCTCGACCCGTCGACGCTCGCGCTGTTCGGCACGGGCACGGTGATGATCAACCGCGGCTCCGGGCAGAACGACGGGCTCGTGTCGAAGTGCAGTGCGCTGTACGGCAAGGTGCTGAGCACGAGCTACAAGTGGAACCACCTCGACGAGATCAACCAGCTGCTCGGCGTGCGCGGCGCGTATGCGGAAGATCCGGTGGCGGTGATCCGCACGCATGCGAACCGGCTGAAGCTGGCGGGCGTGTAATCGATGACGGTACGTGAAGGACGCGCGCCGCTGGCGCGGCGCGCCATGATCTATGGTGTCGTGGGGCTGGCGGCGATTGCCGGCGTCGCGATGTGGAGCGGCGCGGGCTGGCACCGCGGAGCGGGCACGGCCGGCGAATCGCCGGATGCGCCGGCGACAGGCGGATTGACTGCCGCACCGCCGCAGGCCGTCGCGCCGACAAGCGCGGGCCTGCCGCCGTCACTCGCCGGCTCCAGCGTGCCCCGGTTGCCGCTCGATGCCGGCGGCCATCTCGCGAAGTCACGTGCGGTGCGCGATTTCTTCGACTACTGCCTGACCGCGCAGAGCGACCTGAGCGTGGCCGCGCTCGATGCGTTCGTCGCGCGCGAGATTGCCGCACAGCTCGACGGCACTGCTGCGCAGGCCGAGGCGCTCGACGTGTGGCACCGGTATCGCGCGTATCTCGACGCACTCGCGAAACTGCGCGATGCCGGCGCGGTCGAGAAGTCCGACCTGGGGGCGCTGCAGCTCGCGCTCGATCAGCGTGCGTCGATTGCGTATCGCACGCTCGGCGACTGGAGCCAGCCGTTCTTCGGCGCGGAGCAGTGGCGGCAGCGCTACGACCTCGCGCGGTTGAAGATCGCACAGGATCCCACGCTGACGGATGCGCAGAAGGCCGAACGACTTGCTGCGCTCGAACAGCAGATGCCGGCCGACGAACGCGCTGCGCAACACCGCATCGACCAGCAGCGTGCGGCGATCGACCAGATCGCGCAATTGCAGAAGAGCGGGGCGACGCCCGATGCGATGCGCGCGCAACTGACGCAGACGCTCGGCCCCGAAGCGGCCGCGCGCGTCGCGCAGATGCAGCAGGACGACGCATCGTGGCAGAGCCGCTACGCGGATTATGCGGCGCAGCGTGCGCAGATCGCGTCGGCGGGCCTGTCGCCGCAGGATCGCGACGCGCAGATCGCTGCACTGCGACAGCGCGTGTTCACGAAGCCCGGCGAAGCGGTGCGTGCGGCCTCGCTCGATCGCGGGGCGGGCAGCGCGCGGTAATGTGGGAAGCGTGAGTCACGCGGGCGGCGCGGCGCAGGATCGCCGCTATGCCGCGCGCGTGAGGTCCCGCGGCAGGTGTTGCTCGAGGGTATTCGCGAGCGTGTCGAATGCGGGCCCGATGCCTTCGTGCGCAACGCACGCATAGCCGAGCAGCAGGCCGCGCCGCGCGGTGTCGAGGCTGCTGTAGTAGCTGGTGAGCGGGCGCACGATCACGCCCGCATCGAACGCGCTCTGCGTGACCGCGCGGTCGTCGCAGGCGTCGGGCAGGCCGAGCACGAGATGCAGGCCGGCCTCGTCGCCCATCACGGGCAGCGCGTCGCCGAAGCGCGCACGGATCGCGTCGATCATCAGTTGCCGGCGTTCGCCGTACAGCGTGCGCATCCGCCTGACGTGCGAAGTCAGGTGGCCGTCCATGATGAATTCGGCGAGCACGGCCTGCTGCATCAGCTGGCCTTCGCGATACAGCTCCGACAGCCCCGTGCGGAACGTGTCGACCAGATGCTCGGGCACGACCATGTAGCCCATCCGCAGCCCCGGGAACAGCATCTTGCCGAGGCTGCCGACGTAGATCACGCGGCCGCCGTCGTCGAGCCCCTGCAGCGACGCGAGCGGGCGGCTGCCATAGCGGAATTCGCTGTCGTAGTCGTCCTCGATGATCCAGCAGCGGTGCTGGCGTGCGTATTCGAGCAGCATCCGGCGCCGCGCGAGGCTCATCACCATCCCGAGCGGGTACTGATGCGAAGGCGTGACCAGCACGAGCCGTGGCGGATGCTGCATGTCGCTGGCGCGCGGGTCGAGCCCTTCCTGGTCGACCGGCACCGGCGTCAGGGTGAGGCCGGCTGCCTGCAGCACGCTGCGCACGCCCCAGTAGCACGGCTCCTCGACCCATGCGCGATCGCCGATGTCGGACAGCAGCCGCACCGCGAGATCGATCGACTGGTGGATGCCCGTCGTGATGATCACCTGGTCCGGCGAGCATTTGACCGAGCGCGCGACGCGCAGGTAATCGGCGAGCGCGCGCCGCAACGGCCGGTAGCCGCCGCCCGGCGCATAGGTCAGCAGCTCGGGGTTCGCTTCCTTCCACAGCCGCGCCTGCAGGCGGCTCCATGTCCGGCTCGGGAATTCCGACACGTCCGGCACGCCCGGCATGAACGCGCCCCATTGGCGTCGCGACACCCCCGCGTGCTCGATCAGTTGCCGGCCGCGCGCCGACAGGCTGCCCTGCGCGTCGGGCTGCGGCGGTTCGTCGGCAGTCGACGGCGGCGGCGCGGCGCCCGGCACGTGGATCGCGGCGGCATCCGGCCGCGTGTCGGCCACATAGGTGCCGCTGCCGGTCGTCGTCAGTACGTAGCCTTCGGCCGTCAGCTGGTCGTACACGTGCAGCACGGTATTGCGCGCGATCGACAGGTCGGCCGCGAGCGTGCGCGAACTCGGCAGTTTGGTGCCTGGCCCCAATTCACCGGTCAGGATGGCTTGCTGCATCAACTGCAGCAACTGGCGGTACATCGGCTCGGGCGAACTACGGTCGAGGCGGGCGGAGAGCCAGTCGGCGACGATCACGGTGTCCAAAGTGGTCCCACGCGGAATATTGAAATGGTTCCCTATTGTAGAACCGTGCGCGCCGTATAGTGGTTCGCATCTCAAAATCAATTGTCGCGAAGCAAGGGGACAGCCACGATGAAGTCCGATGATGTGATCGTCAGCTTTCGCGGCGTGCGGAAGACCTACGACGGCGAGACGCTGGTCGTCAAATCGCTCGACCTCGATATCCACCGCGGGGAATTCCTGACGCTGCTCGGGCCGTCGGGCTCGGGCAAGACGACCTGCCTGATGATGCTCGCCGGCTTCGAATTTCCGACCGGCGGCGAGATCCGCCTCGACGGCGAGCTGCTGAACAACGTGCCGCCGCACAAGCGCAACATCGGCATGGTGTTCCAGAACTACGCGCTGTTTCCACATCTGACGGTCGAGCAGAACGTCGCGTATCCGCTGACCGTACGCAAGCTGCCGGCGGCCGAGCGCGCGGAACGCGTCGCGCACGCGCTGAAGATGGTGCAGATGGAGCGCTTCGCGAAACGCTACCCGGCGCAGCTGTCGGGCGGCCAGCAGCAGCGCATCGCGCTGGCGCGTGCGCTCGTGTTCGAACCGAAGCTGGTGCTGATGGACGAGCCGCTCGGCGCGCTCGACAAGCAGTTGCGCGAACACATGCAGTACGAACTGAAGGCGCTGCACGAAAAGCTCGGCGTGACCTTCGTGTACGTGACGCATGACCAGGGCGAGGCGCTGACGATGTCCGATCGGGTCGCCGTGTTCGACAAGGGCATCGTGCAGCAGCTCGACACCGTCGACCGCCTGTACGAATCGCCGTGCAACGAATTCGTCGCGAACTTCATCGGCGACAGCAACCGGCTGCGCGGCACCATCGCGCGCGTCGACGGCGAATTCTGCGAATTCCGGCTCGACGACGGCACGAAGCTCGTCGGCCGCCGCATCGGCGACGCGGCCGAGGGCGCGCCGGCCGTCGCGTGCATCCGGCCCGAACGCATGAGCCTCGCCGCGCACGGCGCGAACGGGCATGCGAACGGCTCGGCCGCCAACCGGCTGAGCGGCGAGGCGCGCAGCCTCATCTATTTCGGCGATCACGTGCGCATGCGCTGCGCGCTGCCGGGCCAGGACGAATGCTTCGTGAAGGTGCCGCTCGGCACCGGCGCGCTCGACGCGTTCTCGCCCGGCGTACCGGTCGCGCTCGCGTTCGCACCCGAACACCTGCGCGTGTTCGCGTGAGCAGGGTTTCCCCGATTTTCCGTAGCACGTCGTCAACAACAACTGCCCACTTCCACCACGAGAGGAGAGGAACCACCATGAACCGAGCAAGCTTTACCGCGCGGCGCACCGCGCTGGCACTGGCGCTCGCCGTCGTCGGCGCATCGGCATCGGCTGCCGAACTCACGGTCGTCAACTTCGGCGGCGCGAACGGCGACGCGCAGAAGGCCGCGTTCAACCAGCCGTTCGAGAAGGCGACCGGCAACAAGGTTACGGCCGTCGAATACAACGGCGAGCAGGCGAAAGTGAAGGCGATGGTCGAGGCGAAGCACGTCAACTGGGACGTGGTCGAAGTCGAATCGGGCGACCTGAATCGCGGTTGCGACGAAGGGCTGTACGAGAAGCTCGACTGGTCGAAGATCGCGAAGAAGTCCGACCTGATTCCGGAATCGCCGCAGGTATGCGGCGTCGGCTTCTTCGTGTGGTCGACGGCGCTGTCGTACAACGCGGACAAGCTGAAGTCGGCGCCGACCGGCTGGGCCGATTTCTGGAACGTGAAGAAATTCCCCGGCAAGCGCGGCATGCGCAAGGGCGCGCGCTATAACCTCGAATTCGCGCTGATGGCCGACGGCGTCGCGCCGAAGGACGTCTACAAGGTGCTCGGCACGAAGGCCGGCCAGGACCGCGCGTTCAAGAAGCTCGACGAGCTGAAGCCGAACATCCAGTGGTGGGAAGCGGGCGCGCAGCCGCCGCAGTTCCTCGTCGCCGGCGACGTCGTGATGTCGACCGCGTACAACGGCCGCATCGACGCCGCGCAGAAGGAAGGCAAGAACCTGAAGGTCGTGTGGAACGGCAGCATCTACGACCTCGACTACTGGGCGATTCCGAAGGGCTCGCCGAACAAGGCGCTGGCCGAGCAGTACATCGCGTACACGCTGACGCCGAAGCCGCAGCAGGGCTATGCGCAGCACATCGCGTACGGCCCGGCGAACATCGCGGCGATCAAGTCGCTCGACGCGAAGACGCTCGCGAACCTGCCGAACTCGCCGGCGAACGGCAAGAGTGCGGTGCTGGAAGACATCGGCTTCTGGACCGATCACAGCGACGAGCTCGAGCAGCGTTTCGCCGCATGGGCGACCAAGTAACCGGTCAGGTGTCCTGATGCAACCGGCCGCGCGGCACGTCGATCGTGTCGCGCGGCCTTCCGCTGGATCATGCCCGGCCGGAGAGAACCGTTGAATACGATGACGATCGCGCCTTCCTCGCCGTCGGCGGCCGCGCTCAAGCGTGAGCTGAAGGCCGCCGAAGCCCGCAAGCGCACGATGGCGCTGCTGCTGGTCGCGCCGCTCGCGATTTTCCTGCTGCTGATTTTCGTCGTGCCGATCGGCACGCTGCTCACGCGCGCGGTGCAGAACCCGGAGATCGCGACCGCGTTGCCGAATACGGTCGCCGCGCTGTCGGGCTGGGACCGCAAGGCGCCGCCGGCCGACGCCGCGTATGTCGCGCTCGCGGCCGACATGACGAAGGTGGCCGACAGCGAGGCGATGGGTGCGCTCGCACGACGCCTGAACACGGAGATTCCCGGCTATCGCTCGCTCGTCGCGAAGACGGCGCGCGCGATGCCGCTGAAGGGCGACAATGACGCGGCGCTGACACCCGCACAGACGCGCGAGAAAATCGTCGAGCTCGACGCGCGCTGGGGCGACGCCGCGTACTGGCAGTCGATCGCGAAGAACGGCAGCCAGGTGTCGCCGTTCTACCTGCTCGCCGCGCTCGACCACAAGCAGGACGGCTTCGGCCAAATCGTGCAGGCCGATCCCGATCAGTCGATCTATCTCGCGATCTTCGGCCGCACGTTCGTGATCGGCGTTGCGGTCACGCTGTTCGCGCTGCTGCTCGGCTATCCGCTCGCGTACTGGATCTCGACGCTGTCGGAGCGTCGCGCGAACCTCGTGATGATCCTCGTGCTGATTCCGTTCTGGACGTCGGTGCTCGTGCGGGTCGCCGCGTGGATCGTGCTGCTGCAGAGCGAAGGGCTCATCAACACCGCGCTGATCGGCAGCGGGCTGATCTCGCATCCGCTGACGCTGCTGTTCAACCGCGTCGGCGTGTATATCTCGATGACGCACATCCTGCTGCCGTTCATGATCCTGCCGCTGTACAGCGTGATGAAGTCGATCCCGCCGACCTACCAGCGCGCGGCCGTGTCGCTCGGCAGCCACCCGTTCGCCGCGTTCTGGCGCGTGTACGTGCCGCAGACTTATCCGGGCGTCGGCGCGGGCGCGCTGCTCGTGTTCATCCTCGCGATTGGCTACTACATCACGCCGGCGCTGCTCGGCGGGCCGAACGACCAGATGGTCAGCTACTACGTCGCGTACTTCACGAACGTGACGATCAACTGGGGCATGGCGTGCGCGCTCGGCGGGCTGCTGCTGGCGGCGACGCTCGTGCTGTACGCGGTGTACGGGCGCTTCACGCGTACGAACGTGAGCCTCGGCTGAGCGCCGCGCACAACGAAACGGGAAGGGGAATCCGACCATGAAACTCGCCAGGCCACTGTTCGCGCCGCACATGTCGTTCGTCGAGCGCGCGTGGTACGTCGCGCTGCGCGTGCTCGTCGTGCTGACGCTGCTGTACTTGATCCTGCCGGTGCTCGCGATCGTGCCGCTGTCGTTCTCGTCGAGCACGTTCCTCGTCTATCCGATCCCGGGTTTCTCGATGCGCTGGTACGAGAACCTGATCGCGTCGGACGAGTGGCGGATGGCCGCGAAGAACAGCTTCATCGTTGCACCGTCGGCGACCATCGTCGCGACCGTGCTCGGCACGCTCGCCGCGATCGGTCTCACGAAGGCCGACTTCCGCGGCAAGGGGCTGCTGATGGCCGTGCTGCTGTCGCCGATGATCGTGCCGGTCGTCGTGGTCGGCGTCGGCATGTATCTGTTCTTCGCGCCGCTCGGGCTCGCGAACACCTACACGGGGCTGATCGCCGCGCACGCGGCGCTCGGCGTGCCGTTCGTCGTGACGACGGTTGCCGCGACGCTGCAGGGCTTCAACCAGAACCTCGTGCGCGCGAGCCTGTCGCTGGGTGCGAATCCGGTGTCGACGTTCTTCCGCGTGACATTGCCGGTGATCGCGCCGGGCGTGATGTCGGGCGCGCTGTTCGCGTTCGCGACGTCGTTCGACGAAGTCGTCGTCACGCTGTTCCTCGCGGGCGCGGACCAGACGACGCTGCCGCGCCAGATGTTCACGGGCATCCGCGAGAACATCAGCCCGACGATCGCTGCGCTCGCAACGATCCTGATCATTTTCTCGACGAGCCTGTTGCTGGCGCTCGAATGGTTGCGCGGACGCAATGCGCGGCGTGCGGTGAGCTGACGCAGCGAGCCTGCCTGTTGCGCCTGCGTTGCCGCGCGTCCTGCACGGCAACGCGTTTTCTTTCATTTCGCTAACTGACGAGGCGGCCGCCTGCACGTTCGATGCGGCTCTGCAACAATACGGGGCGCGGCGGCGCGCGTTCCATGCAGTGCGACCGGAACGCCGCCGCGAGTCCAATCCGCGACGTGGCGCAACGCGTCGCTCGTCAGCCGAGCCTCATCTTGTCCGAATTCGCTTCCCCCGCCGGCGCGCATGAGCCGGCCGTCAACTGGCGCGCGATGTCCGCCGTGCTGCTGGCCGTCGCGCTCGCGACGCTCGACACCGCGATCGCGAACACCGCGCTGCCCGCGATCGCCACCGACCTGCATGCATCGCCGGCCGCGTCCGTATGGATCATCAACGCGTACCAGCTCGCGATGGTCGCGACGCTGCTGCCGTTCGCATCGCTCGGCGACATCGTCGGCCACAAGCGCGTGTATATCGCCGGGCTCGCGGTGTTCACGCTCGCGTCGCTCGGCTGTTCGCTCGCGTCGACGCTGCCGATGCTGACGGCCGCGCGGATCGTGCAGGGCTTCGGCGCGAGCGCGATCATGAGCGTCAACGTCGCGCTGATCCGCGGCCTGTTCCCCGCGCACCGGCTCGGGCGCGGCGTCGGCTTCAATGCGCTCGTGGTCGGCGTGTCGTTCGCGGTGGGGCCGACCATCGCATCGCTGATCCTGTCGGTCGCCGCGTGGCCGTGGCTGTTCGCGGTGAACGTGCCGCTCGGCGTGTTCGCGCTTGCGGTGGCGATTCCGTCGCTGCCGCAGACGGCGCGCGGCAAGCATGCGTTCGATCCGGTCGCTGCGTTGTTCAACGTGATCACGTTCGCGTCGCTGATCTTCGCGCTCGGCGAATTCGCGCAGCGCGGGCCGCTTGCCGTCGTGTTCGCGATGGCCGCGGTCGCGCTCGTATTCGGCTGGCTGCTGATCCGCCGCCAGGCCGGGCATCCGGCGCCGATGCTGCCGGTCGACCTGTTTCGCCGGCCGGTGTTCACGCTGTCCGCGCTGACCGCCGTGTGCGCGTTCGCCGCGCAGGGGCTCGCGTTCGTGTCGCTGCCGTTCTATTTCGAAACCGTCCTGCATCGCAACGCGGTCGAGACAGGGTTCCTGATGACGCCGTGGTCGGTGATCGTCGCGCTCGCCGCGCCGATCGCGGGCCGGTTGTCGGATCGCTATCCGCCGGGCCTGCTCGGCGCGATCGGTCTTGCGTTGCTGAGCGCGGGCATGGTGTCGCTCGCCGCGTTGCCGGCAGCGCCGGGCGTCATCGACATCGGCTGGCGGATGATGCTGTGCGGCGCGGGCTTCGGCTTCTTCCAGTCGCCGAACCTGAAGGCGCTGATGTCGAGCGCACCGCCCGAGCGCAGCGGCGGCGCGAGCGGGATCATCGCGACCGCGCGGCTGATCGGGCAGGCGACGGGCGCCGCGCTCGTCGCGCTGTCGTTCGGCATCGCGGGGCGCCACGGGCCGACGCTCGCGCTGATGCTCGGCGCGGGCTTCGCCGGGGCCGCGAGCGTCGCGAGCGGGTTGCGGCTCTTTGCGCCGTCGCATCGGGCCGGCGTGCCGGCCGCGTCGGCGCGCGTGAGCGAGCGTGCGACGGAGTAGCGGGTGGCGCGCGGCAGGCCGGTGTGATTGACCGAACGCACGGCCGGGTGCAACGTAGCATGTCACGTCGAAATCGCGAGCACCTATGAATTTGCGCAGCGTTGATCTGAATCTGTTGGTCGCACTCGATGCGTTGCTGACCGAGAAGCATGTGACGCGTGCCGCGACGAAGGTAGGGTTGAGCCAATCGGCGATGAGCAGCGCGCTGGGGCGTCTGCGAATCCTGATGCACGACGAGTTGCTGATACGCAATGCAACGGGCATGGAGCCGACGCCGCGTGCGCTGGAACTGGAAGCGCCGCTGAGGCAACTGCTTCGCCAGGCAGAGCGGCTCCTCGTGTCGGATGACGCGTTCGATCCGGCAACGACGACCCGGCACTTCCGGCTACGGATGTCCGACGTGCTCGAATATCTGCTGATGCCGTCGTTGCTCGCGCAGCTCGAACAGGAGGCGCCGGGCGTGACGCTCGATGTGGTGCACCTGTCGCCGGGGCAGACCGTGACCGCGCTCGATGCCGACGATATCGACGTCGCGGTGAGCATGGATCTGGAGCATGCGGGCGCGGTGCAGGCGACGCCGCTGTTCGACGACCGCATGGTCTGCGTGATGGCGCGGGACCATCCGTGTGCCGCTGAAGCGTTGACGCTCGACCGGTTCCTTGCTCTGCCGCATCTCAAGGTGTCCATCAGCGCGACCGACGGGCGCTATGTGGATGCCACGCTCGCCGGGATGGGCCGCGCCCGGAACGTGGTGCTCAATGTCCCGCACTGGCTGGTCGTGCCGCATCTGTTGCGCCATTCGTCGATGGTTGCGGTGATGTCCGCGCGCCTGGCCGAACGTTTTGAGGAAGACGGGCTGGTGCTCAAGGCGTTGCCGTTCGAGTCAGCGGGTTTCCAGTGGTCGATGTACTGGCATCGGCGCCACGACGGCGTCCCCGCACAAATCTGGCTGAGGGAGAAGATTCGCGAGGCGGCGAAGCCGATGCGGTTGCCCGGTGCGCAGCGCGCGGCGGGCTGAACGCAGCCGATGCGTCATGAGCGTGCCCAGCGCGGCAATTGCCGGAGGCAGCTGATGACCGTACCCGCCAGTGCGAAGGCGCTGCCGGCCCACAACGCGACGATCGGGCCGCCGGCCCCGGAGACGTGAAAACACAGGGCGACCAGCGCCGCACCGAGCGTCTGTCCGAGCAGGCGGGCCGTTGCGACGATGCCGCTGGCGCCGCCGCTGCGCTCGGCCGGCGCGCTGCCCATCAGCGCCTTGAGGTTCGGTGCCTGGAAGAAGCCGAATCCGGCGCCGCACATCATCATGCGCCACACGATATCGAGTGTCGACGGTGCGGGCGGCAGCATGGCCAGCGACGCCATGCCGATGCACAGGAGCAGGAGGCCGATGGTGCCGAGAATGCCCGCCGGGTATCGGTCGGCCAGACGTCCGGCAACGGGCGCCATGATGGCCACCACGACGGGCCACGGCGTCATGAGGAAGCCGGTGTCGACCTGACTGTGGCCGAGGCCGGCTTGCAGGAAGAACGGCAGCGACACGAACGCGAGGCCTTGCGTCGCAAACGAGCAAACCGACGTGGCGGCGGAAAGGGAGAAGACCGGCCGCCGAAACAGGTCGGCGGCGAGCAGTGGAGCGGGGTGATGTGCCTGGCGCTTCAGCAGCGCGTAGCCGAATACCGCCGCGACGATCCATTCAGCCCTGACCGTCGGCGACAAGCCATCATGCGCAACCGTCCCTAATCCGAGTATCAGTAATGCGAAGCAACCGGCGCATAACAGCGCAGCGACGACATCGAAGTCATGCCGGGCGCGATCGGTGATCGGCAGCGTGCGGACCGCCAATGCGACGGAAAGCAGGCCGATGGGAACGTTGATCAGAAACAGCCAGTGCCACGACGTGACCGACAGGATGGCCGACGCAACGGTCGGCCCCACGGTGAACGACACGGCGACGACGAGCGCATTCAACCCGACGCCGCGGCCGAGCAGCCTGGCCGGGTACGCAAAACGAATCAGCGCGGTGTTGACGCTCATGATCGCGGCCGCGCCGATGCCCTGCAACGCACGCGCGGCGGCGAGCGCGGGAAGCGACCCTGCGATGCCGCACGCGAGCGAGCTTGCGGTGAACAGGATCAGCCCGGCGATGTAAATGCGCCGATGGCCGAGTATCTCGCCGAGCGATGCAAACGGCAGCAAGGTCGCGACCATCGCGAGCTGATACGCATTGACGACCCAGATCACCGAGGCCGGATCGGCGCCGATGCTGCTGCCAATGGTCGGCAGCGCGGTATTGGTAATCGCCGTATCGAGGTTGGCCATCGCGACCGCGAGCGAGAGGGCGATCAATGCCGCGATTCGCTGTCGCGTCGGCAGGCCATCGTGAAGGGGCGGGCTGAGGGGAGGCAGGTGGGTTGTCGACATCGCGGGCAGCGCAGGTTGGATGAATGCCCACTGTCGCATCGGCCTGGCAATTGATCCAACGGATGTTTGTGATGTCGATATTGATGCGGTGGATAGTGGTGTTGCCGTGAATCGATCCGTGTTCATGCGGCCTTCCGCCGGCCGGCGCGCAACCCACCATCGCCGCGCGCCGGCCTTCACGCTTCGCTTAGAACCCGCCCGACTTGATCAGCTGGTTGAGGTTCGCGATGTTCAGGCTGCCGAAGCCGGTCGTGTAATCCCAGCCGGTGCCTGCGTTATAGCCATACCCCTGATAGCCGTTGTTCCCCGATACCACGTCGTAGCGCACGAGCGACGGGTTCGACGGAATGTCGGCGTAGAACTTTCCGGCCGGGAAACCGAGGCCGGTGCCGTTCGCTGCGAGCAGGCGCGCCCAGAGGCCCGTGAAGATCGGTGCGGCGAGGCTCGTGCCGCCGATCTGCTGCAACTGGCCGTAGTTGTAGATGTACGCGCCGGTGCTTTGCGCGGCGTCGAACGCGACGTCCGGCAACTGGCGGTTGCTGCCCGACTGCCACGACGGCGCGGGCAGGATCGTGCTGACACCGCCGCCCGTCGCCCACAGCTTGCCGTTCGCATCGAGCCCTTCGTTCCACACCGTCTCGCTCGAGAACGCGCCCGCCGACGTCGTATAGAGCGTCGTGCCGCCGATCGCGAGCACGTGCGGCGATGACGCCGGCCACGACACCGTGTAGTTCGAGCCGTTCGGATAGCCGCGGTTGTTGCACTCGTACACGCCTTCGTCGCCCGACGAAACCGAGAACGTCTGGCCTTGTGCCGCGGCGGTCGTGAAGATCTGTTCCTCGGCGTCGATCGTGCCGTCCGCGTTCGCGTCGGTCTCGCACCAGCCGAGCGACACGTTGATCACCTTCGCGGTGTTGTCCGACACCGCCTGGTTGAACGCCTGCGTGAGCCCGGTGTTGCCGGAGGCGTTGAGGTCGGCCATGTAGAACACGAGTTTTCCGACCTGGCCGCCGGCCGAGCCGACGATCGACTGGCTGTCGAGATCCCACTCGCCCTGGCCGTCCTGGTCGTCGGTGTAGCTGCCGCCCGAGCCGTTGGTCTGGACGGTCTGCGTCGACACCGTGCCGTAGCCGTTGCTCGACGTGAACTGCTTTAGGTCCTGCAGCGTCTGCGACACGCCGCCGATCGTGATGATGCCGACGGTCACCCCGGCCGCGGTCGGCACACCGGTTGCGTTGTAGAGGCCCGGAAATTCCTTCGGATAATGGCCGGTTGCGGTGCCGGCCGCGAGCGCCTGCGGCTTCGACACGTTGCCGATGCGCAGCAGCGGCCGCGCGTGTGCGACGCTCTGCAGCCCGAGCACCGAGCCGACGACGTCGCCGAGCGCGCGCGGCACCTGCGCGGTCGACGTGTTGGCGAAGCCCGAGCGGCCCGCGTAGTCGAAGTGCACGAGCGACGTGTTGAAGGCGGTCTTTACCGTGCCGGCCGTGCCGCGTGCGGATACCAGCAACCGGTTCGGTGCGACCTCGACGTTCACGAAGCCGCTCTTGTGCAGATAGTCGACGACCGACTTCACCTGCGCGTCGGTCGGCGCGTAGCTGGCGAGGAACTGCGCATGCGTGAGGTACTGGCGGTAATGCGCGCTGCCCGGCCGGTTCACGTCGCGCGCCAGTTGCTTGAGCTGCGCGGCATTGCGCAGCTTCAGGCTGACGACGACGTTGGTCGTTTCACCGGACGCGAGTTCGAGCGACGGCGCCGCGCTGCGCGCCATCAACTGCGGGCCGGTCAGAAAGGCCTTCGTATGGGTGTCGACCCAGTCCGTTGCCGCATGCGCCGCAGCGGCGGCGAACACGAGCGGTGCCACGCACGCAAGGCGGCGGGGCGACGGCAGGGGCAGGGCAAACCAGGCGTTCCTTTTCATCGGGAGTCCTTTTTAGGAGAGACGACGTTGCTGGAGCCCCCGACCCTTGTGGGGTCGCGAGCGGTGACGAGCGTAGGGCGTCGCTGCGGTTCGGGTAGCTGCCAGTTTCCATAGCTGTCAGTTCTGACATCGGCGCGGGTGCGCGCATGGTCTGCGTCGGACGTGCCGGCGATCGTGCCCGCGCCGAACGGAACCGGTTCGCGACCCGAGGGCGCGGCAAGGCGCGACGTTCGCACGCATGAGTCGTTCGTCGCGGCGCCGGAACGTGCGTGATCGCGGAGCGGATCGACCCGTGAACGCATGGCGCGTGACCGGTCGTTGTCGGATGCCGCGTCGCACTATGTGGTCAAACGAAGCGGCACGGCCGGAACGGATTCGCGCGTGCACAAAAAAGGGGCCGGTCCAGCGCAAACGTTTCCCGAATTGTGGAACGGTGCTTCCGGCAGTCTTGCAGGCGACTTTCGGATCGCATGCGGCGATGGCGAATTAGAGGGAATGCTCGAATTCGGAGGCGGGTACGCGCCGGAGCGGCGGACAGCAGACCCGAGCAAGATCGCGCGGCATCGTTCGTGAAATTCCGCCTTGACGCGCGTCGATCAGCGGATATGCTTCGATTCATAACCATCGGGTTATGGATTTGGACATGCAGAACGCACACGACATGCTTTTCAGGACGCTTGCCGATCCCACCCGCCGCGCGCTCTTCGAGCGGCTGTGTGCGGACGGCGAGTTGACGGTTGCCGCGCTGACGGTCCATGCGGGCGTCTCGCAGCCCGCCGTCTCGAAGCATCTCGGCGTCCTGAAGCAGGCCGGGCTCGTGATCGACCGTCACGAAGGCCGGCAGACGCACTACAGCGCGCAGCCTCAAGCGCTGGCCCCATTGATCGACTGGACGAGCCAGATGGCCGGCTTCTGGCAGAACCGGTTCGATGCCCTCGAAGATCTTCTGAAAAGGATGGATCAGTAATGAACCAGGCCACCACCGAAACGCGCTCCGTCGTCGTCGACCGGGAGCTGCCTCATCCGCCGGAGAAGATCTGGCGCGCGCTCACTCAACCGCACCTGATCGAGGCGTGGCTGATGAAGAGCGACTTCGAGCCCGTCGCGGGCCGCGCCTTCAGCTTCCGCGCGGACTGGGGTTCGGTCGACTGCACGGTCCTGACGATCGAGCCGCCGCACGCGTTGTCCTATACGTGGGCCGCTTACGGTCTCGAAAGCGTCGTCACGTGGACGCTCACGCCGACGCCGGGCGGCACGCATCTGAGGATGGAGCAGGTCGGCTTCCGCACCGACCAGGAGCAGGCGTACCGCGGCGCGCAGCACGGCTGGGTCCGGTTCTTCGACGCGCTCGAACAGGTGCTGGCCCGCCCCGACGAAGGGTCGGAGGCGCACGCATGAGCACCACGGACCTCACGCCGTCGGCGCGTATCGACGCGCTGATCGCCGGCATCGCCGACTGGCGCAGCAAGACGTTCGCCGATCTCCGCCAGACGATCCTCGCGTCCGACGACGGCATCGTCGAGGAATGGAAATGGATGGGCAGCCCCGTGTGGGAATGCGACGGAATGATCGCGGTCGCGAACGCGCACAAGGGCAAGGTGAAGCTGACCTTCATGCACGGCGCGAAGCTGCCCGATCCCGACCAGCTGTTCAACGACGGCCTCGACGGCAATGCGCGGCGCGCGATCGATTTCTTCGAAGGCGACAAGCTCGACAAGCGGGCGCTGAAGAACCTCGTACGCGCGGCGATTGACTACAACCGCACGCATCTGAAGAAGAATGCGCGGGCGGGTGCGGCCGCGAAGCCACGCAGCAGCAAGGCGGCATGACGCCCGCCTGAACCGCAGGCAAAAAAAAGCCCGACACGAGGTCGGGCTTCCAAATCGGCCGCAACCGCCGCGAGGCGGCTGCGGCACCTGCAAAAGCAGGGCGCTTACGCTGCGAGCAGCGAGCGCAGCACGAACGGCAGGATACCGCCGTGCTTGTAGTAGTCGACTTCGATCGGCGTATCGATGCGCAGCAGCACCTGCACGCGCTGCGATTCGCCGTTCTTGCGGTTGATCACGAGCGTAACATCCTGCTGCGGCTTGAAGTCGTCGCCGAGGCCTTCGATGTCGTACGTTTCGTCGCCGGTGATGCCGAGCGACTGGATGCTGTCCGCGCCCTTGAACTGCAGCGGCAGCACGCCCATGCCGACCAGGTTCGAGCGGTGGATGCGCTCGAAGCTGCGTGCGATCACGGCCTTCACGCCGAGCAGTTGCGTGCCCTTGGCGGCCCAGTCGCGCGACGAGCCCGTGCCGTACTCTTCGCCCGCGAACACGACCGTCGGCGTATCCGCGCCGACGTACTGCATGGCCGCGTCGTAGATCGACTGCTGTTCGCCGCTCGGCTGGTGGATCGTCAGGCCGCCTTCGACGCGCGTGCCGTCTGCCTTGGCCGGGATCATCAGGTTCTTGATCCGGACGTTTGCGAACGTGCCGCGCATCATCACGTCGTGGTTGCCGCGGCGCGAGCCGTAGCTGTTGAAGTCGGCCTTCTGCACGCCGTTTTCCTTCAGCCACTTGCCTGCCGGCGAGTCTTCCTTGATCGAGCCTGCCGGGCTGATGTGGTCGGTCGTGACCGAGTCACCGAAGATGCCGAGTGCGCGCGCGCCCTTGACCGTCGGGATCGACGCAGCCGGTTCCATCGAGAAGTTGTTGCCGAAGAACGGCGGCTCGGCGATGTAGGTCGACTTCGGCCAGTCGTAGACCTGGCCCGTTTCGCCCTCGATCTTGCTCCAGAGGTCGCCCTTCTTGGTCAGGTGCGCGTAGTTCTTCTCGAACTTTTCCGGATCGAGCGCGTACTTGAGCAGCGCATGGATTTCCTCGCTCGACGGCCAGATGTCGCCGAGGTAGATGTCGCGGCCACCCTTGCCCTTGCCGACCGGCTCGGTCATCAGGTCGCGCGTGATGTTGCCGGCGATCGCGTACGCGACGACCAGCGGCGGCGACGCGAGGAAGTTTGCGCGGATGTTCGGGTGGATGCGCGCCTCGAAGTTGCGGTTGCCCGACAGCACGGCGGCCGCGACGATGTCGTTCTTCGTGATCGCTTCGTTCAGCTCCGGCGTCAGGTCGCCCGCGTTGCCGATACAGGTCGTGCAGCCGTAGGCGGCGAGTTCGAAGCCGAGCTTCGACAGGTAGGGCAGCAGGCCCGTCTTCGTCAGGTACTCAGTGACGATGCGCGATCCCGGCGCGAGCGAGGTCTTGATCTTCGGATCGACCGTGAGGCCGGCCTCGACCGCCTTCTTTGCGAGCAGGCCGGCGGCCAGCAGCACGCTCGGGTTCGACGTGTTCGTGCACGACGTGATCGCGGCGATCAGCACGTCGCCGTTCTTCACGTCGACGCCGTTGCTCGTCGTGTATTGCGTGGCCAGATCGTCCGCCTTCTTCGCGAAGCCGTTGTCCGCCACCGGCTTCGAGAACAGGTCGGTGAACGTCGACTTGACGTTGCCGATCTCGATGCGGTCCTGCGGGCGCTTCGGGCCGGCCAGCGACGGGGCGACCGTTGCCAGATCCAGCGTTACGACCTTCGTGTAGTCGATGTCGCCGGCCTTCGGGATGCCGAACAGCTTCTGCGCCTTGAAGTAGTTTTCGAACGCGGCGATTTCCGCCTTCGTGCGGCCCGTGCCTTCGAAGTAGTCGATCGTCTTTTCGTCGACCGGGAAGAAGCCCATCGTCGCGCCGTATTCCGGCGCCATGTTGCCGATCGTTGCGCGGTCCGGCAGCGACAGCGACTTCGTGCCTTCGCCGAAGAATTCGACGAACTTGCCGACGACCTTCTCCTTGCGCAGCATTTCGGTGATGGTCAGCACCAGGTCGGTGGCCGTCACGCCTTCGATCAGCTTGCCCTTCAGCTCGACGCCGACGACGTCCGGCGTCAGGAAGTACACCGGCTGGCCGAGCATGCCGGCTTCAGCCTCGATGCCGCCCACGCCCCAGCCGACCACGCCGATGCCGTTGATCATCGTCGTGTGGCTGTCCGTGCCGACGAGGGTATCCGGGTAGTACACGGTGTCGCCGCCGTCCGCCTTCTTGTGGACGCCGCGCGCGAGGTATTCGAGGTTCACCTGGTGGACGATGCCGACGCCCGGCGGCACGACCTTGAACGTGTCGAATGCCTGCATGCCCCACTTCATGAACTGGTAGCGCTCGTTGTTGCGCTGGAATTCCAGTTTCATGTTCAGGTCGAGCGCATCCTTCTGGCGGAAGTAGTCGATCTGGACCGAGTGGTCGACGACGAGATCGACTGGGACCAGCGGCTCGATCTTCTTCGGGTTCTTGCCCGTGCGCTCCGCGACGCCGCGCATGGCCGCGATGTCGGCGAGCAGCGGCACGCCCGTGAAGTCCTGCAGCACGACGCGCGACACCACGAACGGGATCTCGTCGACGCGCTTGGCCGTCGGCTTCCAGTTCGCCAGCTGCTCGATGTGCTCTTCGGTGATCTTCTTGCCGTCGTAGTTGCGCAGCACGGACTCGAGCACGATACGGATCGACACCGGCAGGCGTTCGATCTTCGTCTTCAGTTCCTTGCCGAGCTGCGGCAGCGAGTAGAACTTGCCTTTGCCGGAACCGCTGTCGAATTCCTTGAGGGTCTTGTGGAGATTGTGGGCCATGGTGATTTTCCTGGGTTTAAGGCTAGGAAACAACGTGTCCTGTAGATGACGGCTATATCACATACAAGTCGACGTACTCATCGACCGGCATCGCTTCGAGCTTTGCCTGGTCCAGCGACACGTCGAGAATCGCTTGTTGCTGCTTTGCCGGGAAGCGGCGGGCGAGGTTGGTTCTGAATTTCTCGACCAGGAGCGGGATGCCTTCGGTGCGGCGTCGCTGATGACCGAGCGGGTATTCGACCGCCACTTCGGCAAGCTTCGATCCGTCCGCGAACTCGATCGTCAGTGCATTCGCGATCGAGCGCTTGTCCGGGTCGTGGTAATCCTTCGTGAACTGCGGATCCTCGACGCACACGGTCTTTGCGCGCAGCGCGTCGATGCGGGGATCGGCGGCGGCCGAATCTTCATAGTCGGCCGCGGTCAGCCGGCCGAACAGCAGCGGCACGGCGACCATGTACTGGATGCAGTGGTCGCGGTCGGCCGGATTGGCGAGCGGGCCCTGCTTGTCGATGATGCGGATCGCGGCCGCGTGCGTGCGGATCGTGATCCGGCTGATCTCGTCGGTCGTGCGGCCCGCGGCGGCGAGCTGCGCGTGCAGCTGCAGCGCGGCCTCAGCGGCCGTTTGCGCGTGGAATTCGGCGGGGAACGCGATCTTGAACAGCACGTTTTCCATCACGTACGTGCCGTACGGGCGCTGGAAGCGGAACGGCTTGCCGTCGAACAGCACGTCGTAGAAGCCCCAGGTCTTGGCGGTGAGCGCCGACGGGTAGCCCATTTCACCCGTTTTCGCGATCAGCGCGAGGCGCACCGCGCGGGACGTGGCGTCGCCGGCCGCCCATGACTTGCGCGAGCCGGTGTTCGGTGCGTGGCGGTAAGTGCGCAGCGCCTGGCCGTCGAGGAACGCGTTGGATACCGCGTTGATCAGCTCGTCGCGCGTGAGCCCGAGCAGCCGGCCGACGACGGCGGTCGACGCGACCTTCACGAGCAGCACATGGTCGAGCCCGACTGCGTTGAACGAATTCTCGAGGGCGAGGCAGCCTTGGATCTCGTGGGCCTGGATCATCGCGACCAGTACGTCGCGCATCAGGAGCGGCTTCCGGCCGGCCGCGACAGCCGTGCGGGAGAGCCAGTCGGCCGTCGCCAGGATCCCGCCGAGGTTGTCGGACGGATGACCCCATTCGGCGGCGAGCCAGGTGTCGTTGAAGTCCAGCCAGCGGATCATCGTGCCGATGCCGAACGCGGCCTGGACGGGATCGAGCTGGAAGGACGTGCCGGGCACCTTCGCGCCGTTCGGCACGATCGTGCCGGGCACGACGGGGCCGAGCAGCTTGGTGCAGGCAGGGTAGGACAGCGCCTCGAGTCCGCACCCGAGCGTGTCGATCAGGCAATGACGCGCCGTCTCCAGCGCGAGCGCGCTGTCGATACCGGTGTTCAGCACGTAGTCGACGATATCGACGAGTACCGTATCCGGAGCAGGGCGGACGTTGGAGACCGGGGCGGACATCGAGGGGCCGATGGGAACGCGCTTAGTTCGTTGCCGGCTTCAGCTCGTTCGATTGCGTCGGCGCAGCCGTGCCTTGTGCCATTTCCGGCGTCACGCATTCGTCCGCGAGGCGCTCGCCGCCGTTTGCGTCCGAGAACAGCATTGCCTTGGTCGGGATCACGATCAGCTTGAAGCCTGCTGCCGGATCGTAGAACGTGTCGGCGCCCGTCGTCGTGGCTTGACGCGGCAGCTTGTAGTTCTTCTTCGCCCAGTGAACCGTAACGACCTGGTCGCGCTTCATGTCGCCGGCGAGGTCGAACGACAGGCCTTCCTTACAGGACCACTTGACCGCGCCGTCCGGTACCGGATCGACCTTGGCGGCTGCGCGTGCCTGCGCCTTCTTGCTGCGCGGGATGATGCGCTTGGCCGGCGCCGGGCGCTTGGCCGTGGCCTTCTTCGCCGTCGTCGTGGCCGTACCCTGGGCAAACGCGCTCGGAGCCGACACCAGCATCGTGGCGGACAACGCGCCGATGGCGGTAGCGATCAGGAGTTTCTTCATGGAGTCAGAACCTTTCGATAATCAGTTGACAAGGGCCGGCAATCGAAGCGGCCGGCCGGTTTGAAACTGCACGCGCCCCGAAAGCGCGCAGCGGCCGCTATTTTCACCTATTTGGCCGCGTATATATCAGGTTTTCGGGCTCCGTTACGTTTTTTGTCGTTTCGCAAAACTCTATCCGGTTCGCGCGTCGTCGAATGCATGAATCTCGTGTCTCGGCCGGCGGCGCGCGCTTACGGCACGCTGCCCGCGGTGGCCGGCCCGAACAGCGGCGCGGCCTCGGCCGGTACGGGCTGGCCGGTGGCCCGCGCGCGGCGCAGCACCGACCAGTAATACCGGTAGCTCGCGCGATCGTGCAGCGTATCACCGTGGCGCGTCGGCCCCCAGTCGGCGGCCTGCGCGGCCAGCAGGATCTCGGCGGCCAGCGCGACCTCGTCGATGCGCGGCGCGAATGCGTCGACGATCGGGCGGATCTGCGCGGGGTGGATGCTCCACATCCGCGTGAATGCGAATTCGTCGCGCGCGCGGCGTGCATCGCCGGCGACGATGCCCATGTCGCGCACCTCGGTCGTCACGTTGTGCGACGGCGTCTTGCCGTGCGCGTGGCAGGCCGCGGCGATTTCCAGCTTCGCGCGGCGCACGAGCGGATGCTCGAACTGGCCCGGCGAGCGCATCGCGGAATCGGGAATCGCACCATGGTGCGCGGACACGAAATCCATCAGCCCGAAGCTCAGCGTGCCGACCGTCGGCAGCGCGGCGAGGGCGGCCGCCTGCGCGAGCGCGCCGTGCGTCTCGACCAGCACGTCGACCGGGATCGGCTGCGCGATGCCGAGCTCGCGGCGCGTGCCTTCGATGAACGCGGTCATTTCGGCTGCGTCGGCGGCACTCGCGATCTTCGGGAGCGTGATGTAGGCGGGGGCGCGCGCCGCACGCAGCACGATGCGCACGTCGTCGCGCCAGTGCGGGCGGGAAAAGTCGTGGATACGGACGCCGACGCGGCCGAAGCGGTTCTCGGCGCTGCCGAGCAGTTCGGCGACGAGTGCCGCGTGCGCGGCCTCCTGGCCGACGGCCGCGCCGTCTTCGCAGTCGAGCGTGATGTCGAAAACGGGGCCCGTTTCGGCCTGCAGCGCGAGCGACTTGCGCATCAGCTTTTCGCTGCCCGCGTAGTGATCGCAGCAGGGCAGGATCGCGGGCGGGGACGCCCCGTCGTACAGCACTTGTGCAGGAGTGAGCGCGGCCATCTCGTCTACGTCAGGGAAGCGGGTCAACGTGGAGAAAATCGGATTCGGGCGCGTTCTGGGCCAGGGCGCGGCGGGCGCGGGCGGCAAAACGTGCGCGGATCGGATCGGTCGGCCCGCGCCGGCGGCATGCCGGCCCGGGCCGAGACCGGGCTGCCCGAGGGCAGCCCGGCAAGATGCGTGATGCTTAGTTCTTCAGCAGGTGGGCGACGCCATCGCGCTCTTCGAGCAGCTCGGCCAGCGTGCCGTCCATCTTCTCGCGCGAGAACGCGTCGATTTCCAGGCCTTCGATGCGCTTGTACTCGCCGTTTTCGCAAACGACCGGCACGCCGTAGATGATGTCTTCGGGGATGCCGTACGAGCCGTCCGACGGGATGCCCATCGTGACCCACTTGCCGTTCGTGCCGAGGACCCAGTCACGCACGTGGTCGATCGCCGCATTGGCAGCCGACGCTGCCGACGACAGGCCGCGCGCTTCGATGATCGCCGCGCCGCGCTTGCCGACGGTCGGGATGAACGTGTCGCGGTTCCACACGTCGTCGTTGATCAGCTTCAGCATCGACTCGCCTTCGGCGGTCGCGAAGCGGAAGTCGGGGTACATCGTCGGCGAGTGGTTGCCCCACACGGCGAGCTTCTCGATCGATGCGACCGGCTTGCCCGACTTCGCTGCGAGCTGCGACAGCGCGCGGTTGTGGTCGAGGCGCAGCATCGCCGTGAAGTTCTTCTTCGGCAGATCCGGTGCCGACTTCATCGCGATGTACGCGTTGGTGTTCGCCGGGTTGCCGACGACCAGCACCTTCACGTCGCGGCTTGCGACTTCGTTCAGCGCAGCACCCTGAACCGTGAAGATTTCGGCGTTTGCCGACAGCAGGTCCTTGCGCTCCATGCCCTTCGAGCGCGGACGTGCGCCGACCAGCAGTGCAACATCGGCATCCTTGAATGCGACCTTCGGATCATCGGTGATCACGACGCCCGACAGCAGCGGGAACGCGCAATCGTCGAGTTCCATCACGACGCCTTTGACGGCGCCTTGGGCTTGCGGGAGGTCGAGCAGTTGCAGGATGACCGGCTGGTCCTTGCCGAGCAGATCGCCGTTCGCGATGCGGAACAGCAGGGAGTAAGCGATTTGACCTGCGGCGCCGGTGACGGCAACACGCTTTGCGGGCTTAGCCATTGAAAATCTCCAGGACGGGTGAAGCGTTGGACACTCGCGAAAACGCCATTCTATGCGCGTTGTGCTGAGTGTTGCATTGAGGCAGGGCGGAGGACTCGCGATGGCAGACGCGGTGAACCTGGAGACGGCCGTGGCACGTAGCCGGGGACGCGCTTTTGCACCCGCGAACCCTTGCTCGACCCGGAGTGTAGGAGCCGTCCGGCTCAAAGTCAAACGGTATCATATGTCTTATATAAGACAGATGTTTTGCGGAAATTGAGTGGACTTAAAAGTGCGGTTTGTGATGAAATGCGCGCCATGACATCGAACCAGGCGAATACCGCGAATCAGACCGGCGCAGGCGGCCCAGGGCAGCCGGGCGCGAGCGATCCCGCACCTTCGCCTGCGGCGGCGCCGCCGTCGTCGCCGACGTTCAGCCCGTTATACCAGCAGATTAAGTCATTGATCACGCAAAGTCTCGAATCCGGTGAATGGAAGCCGGGCGAGATCATCCCGAGCGAGGTGGAGCTCGCGGCCCGCTACAAGGTCAGCCAGGGCACCGTCCGCAAGGCGATCGACGAACTGGCCGCGGAAAACCTCGTGGTCCGGCGGCAGGGCAAGGGTACTTTTGTTGCGACGCACAATGAGGATCGCGCGCAGTTCCGCTTCCTCCGCCTGCTGGCCGACGACGGTGCCGAGCATCCGCACGTGAGCCGCCTGCTCGAATGCCGGCGCCTGCGCGCGCCGGCCGAGATCGCGCGGCAGCTCGACCTGAAGCCGGCCGATCCCGTCGTGCAGGTGCGCCGTCTGCTGGAGTTCGAGAAGGAAGTGACGGTGCTCGACGAGATCTGGCTGCCAGGAGCGATGTTCCGCGGCCTGACGTTCGAGCGGCTGAGCGAGTACAAGGGGCCGCTCTACGCGATGTTCGAGACGGAGTTCGGCACGCGGATGATCCGCGCGACGGAAAAGATCCGCGCGGTCGCGGCGGAGCCGGCGGTGGCCGACCTGCTGCACGTGCCAGCGGGTTTTCCTTTGCTGTCGGTCGAGCGCGTGTCCTATACATACGGAGACCGGCCGGTGGAAGTGCGTCGCGGCTGGTATGTCACAACCGGGTACTACTATCAGAATGACTTGAGTTGACGGTGTATCGGCTCAAGCCGAGTGCGTTCGCGTTCCCCACGTTCGCGAAGCACGTTTCGGGCCGCCTTTTGTTCTTGTTCGCGCAACTATCCAGAGCAGACTTTCGCTGCAGCGCGATATAAAAAGGCGCTAAAATCGCGGATTAGTGTGACAACATAGTAGGGGTCTAGCATGACTGATGCAGTAAGAAAGCCGAGGCCGGAATACCGGAACATCGGATTCGGCGATATCACGATGAAATATCGCATGCCGCTGGCAGCGATATTGTCGATTCTCCATCGAGTCAGCGGCGCGCTGCTGTTCTTGTTCCTGCCGTTCCTGCTGTTCCTCTTCGACCAGAGCCTCACGTCCGAGCTCAGCTTCGAAGTCTTCAAGGCTTTCCTCTCCAACATCATCGTCAAGCTGATCGTCCTCGCACTGTCGTGGGCCTTCTTCCACCATTTCTGCGCCGGCATTCGCCACCTGCTGATGGACGTCAATCACGACGCCGTCACGAAGGAAGGCGGCAAGCGGACGGCAGTCGTCGTCTTTGTCGTCTCGATCGCCCTGACGATCGCCATGGCACTCAAACTGTTCGGAGCATTCTAAGAAAATGGCAGCCAATAACCGAATCGGCTCGAAGCGCCTCGTCGTCGGCGCGCACTACGGCCTGCGCGACTGGCTCGCGCAACGCATCACCGCCACGATCATGGCGGTCTACACGGTCATCCTGCTCGTCCTGTTCTTCGGCGCGCACGATTTTTCGTACGAAGGCTGGGCCTCGATCTTCGCCGCGCAATGGATGAAGCTCGCGACCTTCGTGATGCTGCTTTCCCTCTTCTACCACGCATGGGTCGGCGTGCGCGACATCTGGATGGACTACGTGAAGCCCGTCGGTGTGCGCCTGCTGCTGCAATCGCTGACCATCGTCTGGCTGCTCGCATGTGCGGGCTACGCCGCGCAGATTCTCTGGAGAGTGTAAAGAATGGCTGCAATCAAATCTAACCTCCCGCGTCGCAAGTTTGACGTGGTGATCGTCGGCGCGGGCGGCTCCGGCTTGCGCGCAGCGCTGCAACTGTCGCGCGCGGGCCTGTCGGTCGGTGTGCTGTCGAAGGTGTTCCCGACCCGTTCGCACACGGTCGCCGCGCAGGGCGGTATCGGCGCGTCGCTCGGCAACATGAGCGAAGACAACTGGCACTTCCACTTCTACGACACGATCAAGGGCTCCGACTGGCTCGGCGACCAGGACGCGATCGAATTCATGTGCCGTGAAGCGCCGAACGTCGTGTACGAACTCGAGCACTTCGGCATGCCGTTCGACCGTAACGCGGACGGCACGATCTACCAGCGCCCGTTCGGCGGCCACACCGCGAACTACGGCGAGAAGCCGGTCCAGCGCGCTTGCGCGGCCGCCGACCGTACCGGTCACGCGCTGCTGCACACGCTGTACCAGCAGAACGTCGAAGCGAAGACGCAGTTCTTCGTCGAATGGATGGCGCTCGACCTGATCCGCGACGCGGAAGGCGACGTGCTCGGCGTGACGGCCCTCGAGATGGAGACGGGTGACGTCTACATCATGGAAGGCAAGACCACGCTGTTCGCGACGGGCGGCGCAGGCCGGATCTTCGCGGCATCGACCAACGCGTTCATCAACACCGGCGACGGCCTCGGCATGGCTGCGCGTTCGGGCATCGCGCTGCAGGACATGGAGTTCTGGCAGTTCCACCCGACCGGCGTGGCCGGCGCGGGCGTGCTGATCACCGAAGGCGTGCGCGGCGAAGGCGGTATCCTGCGCAACGCGAACGGCGAGCGTTTCATGGAGCGCTACGCGCCGACGCTGAAGGATCTGGCGCCGCGTGACTTCGTGTCGCGTTCGATGGACCAGGAAATCAAGGAAGGCCGTGGCGTGGGTCCGAACAAGGATCACGTGCTGCTCGACCTGTCGCACATCGGCGCCGAGACGATCATGAAGCGTCTGCCGTCGATCCGCGAAATCGCGCTGAAGTTCGCGAACGTCGACGCGATCAAGGAACCGATCCCGGTCGTCCCGACGATCCACTACCAGATGGGCGGCATCCCGACCAACATCCACGGTCAGGTCGTCGGCACGTCGCGCGGCGGTCACAAGGATCCGGTCAACGGCTTCTACGCAGTGGGCGAATGCTCGTGCGTGTCCGTGCACGGCGCGAACCGCCTCGGCACGAACTCGCTGCTGGACCTCGTGGTGTTCGGCCGTGCGGCCGGCAACCACATCGTCGAGCACGTGAAGAACCAGAAGGAACACAAGCCGCTGCCGGCCGATGCAGGCGAATTCTCGCTGGCGCGCCTGGCGAAGCTCGACAAGTCGACCTCGGGCGAATACACGCAGGACGTCGCGAACGACATCCGCTCGACGATGCAGAAGCACGCAGGCGTGTTCCGCACGTCGAAACTGCTGAAGGAAGGCGTCGACGAGATGGCCGGCCTGAAGGCACGTGTGGAAAACATCCACCTGAAGGACAAGTCGAAGGTGTTCAACACCGCGCGCGTCGAAGCGCTCGAGCTGGAGAACCTGATCGAAGTTGCTCGCGCAACGATGGTGTCGGCGGAAGCACGTAAGGAAAGCCGTGGCGCACACGCTCACAGCGACTACGAACACCGCGACGACGACAACTGGCTGCGCCACACGCTGTGGTATAGCGAAGGCGATCGCCTCGACTACAAGCCGGTTCAAATGAAGCCGCTGACGGTCGAATCCGTGCCGCCGAAGCCGCGCACGTTCTAAGCCGAGTCAAAGGAATCCGAAATGGCAAAACGCATTTTTGAAGTCTACCGCTACGATCCGGACAAGGACGCAGCGCCGCGCATGCAGACGTACGAGCTGGAGCTCGAGCACGAGCGCATGCTGCTCGACGCACTGGTCAAGCTGAAGGCCGTTGACGAGACGCTGTCGTTCCGCCGTTCGTGCCGCGAAGGCGTGTGCGGTTCGGACGCGATGAACATCAACGGCAAGAACGGTCTCGCGTGCCTGACGAACCTGAACGACCTGCCGCAGAAGATCGTGCTGCGTCCGCTGCCGGGCCTGCCCGTCGTGCGCGACCTGATCGTCGACATGACGCACTTCTTCAACCAGTACCACTCGATCAAGCCGTACCTGATCAACGACGCGCCGCCGCCGGAGAAGGAACGTCTCCAGTCGCCGGAAGAGCGCGACGAGCTCGACGGCGTGTACGAGTGCATTCTGTGTGCGAGCTGCTCGACGTCGTGCCCGAGCTTCTGGTGGAACCCGGACAAGTTCGTCGGCCCGGCCGGCCTGCTGCAGGCTTACCGCTTCATCGCGGACAGCCGTGACACGGCCACCGGCGAGCGTCTCGACAACCTGGAAGACCCGTATCGTCTGTTCCGTTGCCATACGATCATGAACTGCGTCGACGTTTGCCCGAAGGGCCTGAACCCGACGAAGGCGATCGGCAAGATCAAGGAACTGATGGTCCGCCGCGCGGTTTAAGGTCGAGATGAGCGACGATTCGCATCAATCCGACCCGCACCGTCGCGCACGCCTCCGCTGGCGTGCGCGGCGGGGTCTGCTGGAAAACGACATCATCTTCGAGCGTTTCTTCAGCAGATACGAGCATGACCTCACCGATGCAGACGTAGGCGCGTTGTCGCGCCTGCTCGATCTGAGCGACAACGACCTGATGGACTTGCTCCTCGCGCGCAAGGAACCAGAAGGCGACCTAGACAGCCCGGATATTCACCGGCTGTTGGAGATGCTGCGCAACGTGTAACGCGTTACGCCCGTTATCGAATCCCGTTTCTATATTTCGATTGAGGATGTGCCATGACTCCGTCTGATGTAAAAGCCACGCTATCGTTCAGCGACAACTCGCCGAGCGTCGAAATGCCGATCTACAAGGGCACGATGGGCCCGGACGTGATCGACATCCGCAAGCTGTACGGCCAGACCGGCAAGTTCACGTACGACCCGGGCTTCATGTCGACGGCAGCTTGTAATTCGGCGATCACGTACATCGACGGCGACAAGGGCGAGCTGCTGTACCGCGGCTACCCGATCGACAACCTCGCGCAAAACGCGGACTTCCTCGAAAGCTGCTACCTGCTGCTGAAGGGCGAGCTGCCGAACGCAGCGCAGAAGAAGGAATTCGTCGACACCGTCACGAAGCACACGATGGTGCACGAGCAGATGCACTTCTTCTTCCGTGGCTTCCGTCGCGATGCGCACCCGATGGCAGTGCTGGTGGCGGCCGTCGGCGCGCTGTCGGCGTTCTACCACGACTCGCTCGACATCAACGACCCGCGTCACCGCGAAGTGTCGGCGATCCGCATGATCGCGAAGCTGCCGACGCTTGTCGCGATGGCATACAAGTTCAGCATCGGCCAGCCGTTCGTCTATCCGAAGAACGAACTGTCGTACAGCGCGAACTTCATGCACATGATGTTCTCGAACCCGTGCGAAGAGTACAAGGTCAACGACGTGCTCGTTCGCGCGCTCGACCGTATCCTGATCCTGCATGCCGATCACGAGCAGAACGCATCGACGTCGACGGTCCGCCTGGCCGGCTCGTCGGGCGCGAACCCGTTCGCGTGTATCGCAGCCGGTATCGCCTGTCTGTGGGGCCCGGCGCACGGTGGTGCGAACGAAGCCGCGCTGAACATGCTCGAGCAGATCGGTTCGCCGGACAACATCCCCGAGTTCATCAAGCAGGTGAAGGACAAGAATTCGGGCGTGAAGCTGATGGGCTTCGGTCACCGCGTGTACAAGAACTACGACCCGCGCGCGAAGCTGATGCGCGAAACGTGCTACGAAGTGCTGAACGAACTGGGCCTGCACGACGACCCGCTGTTCAAGCTCGCGATGCAGCTCGAGAAGATCGCGCTGGAAGACGAATACTTCGTGTCGCGCAAGCTGTACCCGAACGTCGACTTCTACTCGGGCATCGTCCAGCGCGCGCTGGGCATCCCGACGTCGATGTTCACGTGTATCTTCGCGATGGCACGTACGGTCGGCTGGATCGCACAGTGGAACGAAATGATCGGCGATCCGGAGCAGAAGATCGGCCGTCCGCGTCAGCTGTTCATCGGCAACACGCCGCGCGAAGCGAAGCCGCTCAACGCACGTTAAGTCGTGCGCGGCGCGAACGGCCGGCAGGCCGCTCGCGCCGGGCGATCGCAACGCCATGACACCCCGACGGGTTATCCCGTCGGGGTGTTTTCATTTGTGCGGCCGGGGTTCGCTCGGTCCGGCGCGGCGCTCCAGCGACGGCGGGCGCGTGTCGAGTGCGGGTGCGTCGTCATCGGGCGCGTGGCCGTGCTGCACGAAGAACTGCCGGTATGCGCCGGGCGTCATCCCGCGCGCGGCGAGGAACTGGCGGTTGAAGTTCGCGGCATTCGGAATGCCGCAGCGCGCAGCCACGGTCGCGATCGGCCAGTCGGTGCCGACGAGATGACGGCACGCATGCGCGAGCCGCAACCGCTGCACGTAGCGGCCGACGCTTTCGCCGAGATGCCGGACGAACAGGCGCTGCAGCGTGCGTTCGGACATGTGCGCAGCGGCGGCGAGCGTGTCGACGCGCAGCGGTTCGTGGAAGTGCCGGTCGATTGCGTCGAGCACGCGATCGAGGCGTTCGGCTTCGGGGGCGGCCGCGTCGGCGGGCGGTGCCGTGCCGTCGGCGCGGTCGTATGCGTGTGCGGTGGCGAGCGGTTCGCCGGTGGCGTCCGCGAGATCGGCGAGCGTGTCGAGCGCGGCTGCGAGTCGTGTGCGCGGCGACGGATCGAGCAACTGCGGTAGCCGCGCGCGCATCGCGCGGGCCGCGTCCGCATCGAAGCGCAGGCCCGGTGCGGCACGCCGCAGCAGCGAGCGCAGCGGCGCGTATTCGGGGCAACAGTCGGCCAGCCGCCGCACCCAGTCACCGTCGAACCAGATGACGAGCGCGACTTCGGGCGCATCGCGATCGATGCGTGCGTTCGACGACCAGGTATGCGGCAGGTTGGGCGGCACGAGTACCAGATCGTCGTCCGCGTAGCGCTCGACGTGATCGCCGATGAAGCGCTGGCCGCGGCTGTTGAGCGTCAGCGTCAGTTCGTATTCGGGATGGCGATGCCATTCGAACGGGATGCGCGCGAGCTGGCGGTGATACACGCGGATCGAACAGCCGGGGGCGAACGTCACGTGCTCGTACTGCGGTTTCATCGCGGCCTCCGGGCGAGGGTGGGCATCGCGCCGTGGCATGATCGTGAGCATTCGTCACGACGGAGCGATACGATGTTTTCACATGTTTGCGTGGGTGTGACCGACACCGCGCGCGCCTACGATTTCTACGCGCCGCTGTTCGCGGAACTCGGGCTGCGCCTGAAATTCCGCGAGCCGGACGGCTGGTCGGGCTGGATGCCGGCCGACGCCGACCGGCCGCTGTTCTTCTTCGGCCAGCCGCTCGACGGCCGTGCGCCCGAACCGGGCAATGGCCACACGATCGCGTTCGTTGCGCCGACGCACGCGCACGTCGATCGCTGCCACGCACTCGCGCTGCGCCACGGCGGTACCTGCGAAGGGCCGCCGGGCCTGCGGCCGGACTATCACCGCGACTACTACGGCGCCTATTTCCGCGATCCGGACGGCAACAAGCTCTGCGTGGTCTGCCATCGTCCCGAGTGACGCACGATTGTCAGGATTGTATCGATAGTTGGCCGGATAACGGGGATGGCGGTCGCGTGCCGGCCGTACGCTGACAGCACATCACGACACCTGTCAGCGAGGAGACCACGATGCAACTGACGATTGACGACCTGCCTGCCGCGATTCGCGCGGCGAAAAGGGGGCTGCGCGCCGATCTGCCCGGTTATGCGGCCACGTTCCGCGAACTGGAGGGCGACATTGCGCGGCAGGTCGACGCGATTCGCCGCACGCATGCGCATGGCCATGACGTGATTCCGGTGGTGCCGTTCGCGGACATCGCGGGCGGCACCGTCGATCCGCACGCGGTTGCCGCGATCCGCACGCATGGCGCGGTCGTGATTCGCGGTGTATTCGATGCGCAGCAGGCGCGCGACTGGAACGACGAGATCGGCGCGTACCTGGACGCGAACCGCTTCGCCGAGCGGCTGCACGCACGCGCCGAAGACCGCTATTTCGGCAATCTCGCGTCGGGCAAGCCGCAGATCTACGGCGTCTACTGGTCGAAGCCGCAGGTGGCTGCGCGCCAGTCTCTGGCGCTGACCCAGGCACGCGTGTTCCTCAACCGCCTGTGGCGGCACGCGGAAGGCGGGCGTACGCACTTCGATCCCGATCAGGTGCCGGCCTATGCGGACCGGATTCGCCGCCGCCCGCCCGGCTCGACGTCGCTCGGGCTGTCGCCGCACGTCGACGGCGGCTCCGTCGAACGCTGGCTCGGCGCGAATTTCCGCCAGGTCTACCGTCACGTGCTGGCCGGCCGCTGGCGCGATTACGACCCGTTCGATGCGGCGTTCCGTCCGGACGTCGAGGAGATCCCGTCGCCGGCCGTGTGCTCGATGTTCCGCACGTTCCAGGGCTGGACCGCGCTGACGCCGCAGGGGCCCGGCGACGGTACGCTGCAGTTGATCCCGGTCGCGAACGCGATGGCCTATGTCGTGCTGCGCGCGCTGCAGGACGATGTCGCCGAAGACGACCTGTGCGGCGCGCGTCCGGGCCGCGCGTTGTCGATCCTGCCGGAATGGCATGCGCTGCTGCTCGACGCGCTGGTGCCGATCCCGCACATGGAGCCGGGCGATGCGGTGTTCTGGCATGGCGACGTCGTGCACGCGGTCGAGGATGCGCATCGCGGCAATGGCGACAGCAACGTGATGTACATCGCGGCTGCGCCCGGTTGCGCGAAGAACGACGCGTACCTGCAGCGACAGCGGGCTGCGTTCCTGCGCGGCGAGAGCCCGCCCGATTTTCCGGCCGATCATTTCGAGGTCGAATTCGACGGGCGGGGCGGGGAGGGCGATCTCACGGCACTCGGCCGTTCGCAGATGGGTGTCGGGCCGGGCGTGTAGCAGGCGCACAGCAGGCGAAGGCGGCCGTTCGCCGGACGGTGAACGGCCGTTTGCCGAATCCGCTGCGTACCGCGTGCAATTCGACGCAATCGGCTGTCGGCGCCGCCGAAATCGACGCGAATTGCGCAATTTGGCTTCCGATAATGGTCCGGACACAACGCAGCCGCCCCGTTGAAGCACGGGTGTGGCGCTGACCATGGAGGAGTCGATGCAATTCACGCAAGCGATCGTTCGCCGCCCCGCGCCGTCCTGTGGCGCGGGCCTGACCACCGCCGAGCTCGGCGCGCCCGACTACGACAAGACGCTCACGCAGTTTCACGCCTACTGCGAAGCGCTGCGCACGCTCGGCGTCGAGCTGACCGAACTGCCGCCGCTGGACGCGTTCCCCGATTCGCACTTCGTCGAGGACACTGCGGTCGTGACGCCGGAATTCGCGGTGATCACGCGCCCGGGTGCGCCCGCGCGACGCGGCGAGACGGTGCATATCGAAGCGGCACTGGCTGCGCGTCGCGACCTGCTGCCGATGCAGGACGGCCGCCTCGACGGCGGCGACGTGATGCAGGTCGGCAAGCGCTTCTACATCGGCCTGACGGGCCGCACCGACGCCGAAGGCATCGCCGCGTTCGAATCGCTGGTGTCGCGCTACGGCTACTCGGTCGTCGCGGTGCCGGTGGGCGCCGGCCTGCATCTCAAGTCGGTCGTCAACGCGCTCGGCGACGACACGCTGCTCGTGACCGAAGCGCTGGCCGCGCATCCGGCGTTCGCCGACTATCGCCGGATCGCGATCTCGGCCGCCGACGAATACGCGGGCAACACGCTGCGCGTGAACGGCACGCTGATCACGCCGGCCGGCTATCCGCGCGTCCATGACGCGATCGCGCCGCTCGGGCTGCCGCTGCACGTGATCGACACGAGCGAGTTCCGCAAGATGGACGGCGGCCTGACCTGCCTGTCGCTGCGGTTCTAGCCGATTGGCGCGCGGCCGCTTCGGCCGGATAATGTGGCCCCCGCGCGGCAACGGAGACGTTCCGCGCACCAGCCACGATCCGACCGGAGCGAACGCGGATGACCGACAAGAAGATGCAGCTCGACAAGATCGATCTCCGGATCCTCGACATCCTGCGCACCGACGGACGGATTTCCTACCGGAAGCTGTCGGAGCTCGTGAACCTCACGCCGCGGCCGTGCCAGGCGCGCGTGGAGCGGCTCGAGGCGCTCGGCGTGATCGAAGGGTACCGCGCGGTGATCAAGGCGCCGCGCGCGACCAAGCCGATCGTCGTGATCGCGCAGATCACGCTGGCCGACCACGGGCGTTCGCAGGCGCCGTTCGAGGACGAAATGCGGGCGAATCCGGCCGTGCTCGATTGCTGGCTCGTCAGCGGCACGTTCGATTTTCTCGTGCGGCTCGCGTGCGAGGATCTCGACGAGTACCGGCGGATCGCGAACGCGTGGCTGGAAAGCCCGCGGTTCCGGATCGAGAAGATCGTGACGACGGCCGAACTGCAGGCGATCAAGCGCAGCGTCGTGTGAGGCGGCCGGCCGGGAAGGGCTGGTTTCGACGCGAATGACCGGGCTGGGCGATTCGCATTCCGAATCAAATCGCCCGCCCCGAATCCAATCAGGGTGAACACTATGGATGCTTTGCAAGCGGCAGCGGAGACGGCCGCGCCGTCCGGAACGACGCTGAAGCGTCGTCTGCAGGGCCGCCACATCGCGATGATCGCGATCGGCGGCTCGATCGGCACGGGGCTGTTCGTCGCATCGGGGGCGTCGGTCGCGCAGGCGGGGCCGGGCGGCGCGATCGCCGCGTATATCGCGATCGGGCTGATGGTGTACTTCGTCGTCACGGGCCTCGGCGAGATGGCCGCGCTGATGCCGGTATCGGGCTCGTTTGCGATCTACGGCGAGAAGTACGTCGACGAAGGCTTCGGCGTCGCGCTCGGCTGGACCTACTGGTACAGCTGGGCCGTGACGATCGCGATCGAGCTGGTCGCCGCGCAGATCGTGATGCGCTACTGGTTTCCGACCATACCTGGCATCTGGTGGGGCGCGGGCTTTCTCGTGCTGATCTTCCTGCTGAATACGCTGTCGGTGCGTGGCTTCGGCGAATCGGAATACTGGTTCTCGTTGATCAAGGTCGTCACCGTGGTCGCGTTCATCGCGGCCGGGCTGCTGATCGCCGCCGGCCTGATCGGGAACGGGCATCCGGTCGGCCTGCGCAACTTCACGACCGGCGACGCGCCGTTCGTCGGCGGCGTGCACGCGATGATGAGCGTCGCGCTGATCGCGGGCTTCTCGTTTCTCGGCACCGAACTGGTCGGGATCACGGCCGGCGAATCGGAGAATCCGCGCCAGACGATCCCGCGCGCGGTGAAGCAGATCTTCTGGCGGATCATGCTGTTCTACGTGTTCGCGATCTTCGTGATCGGCCTGCTCGTGCCGTACACGGATCCGAACCTGTTGAAGAGCGACGTGACCGACATCGGCGTGAGTCCGTTCACGCTGGTGTTCAGCCATGCGGGTTTCCGGCTCGCGGCCGGCGCGATGAATCTCGTGATCCTGACGGCCGTGCTGTCGGCCGGCAATTCCGGCACCTACGCGGCGACGCGGATGCTGTACAACCTCGCCGCGGAAGGGCGCGCGCCCGCGATGTTCGCGACGCTGTCGCCGGGCGGCGTGCCGCGCAACGCGCTGTACGCGACGATGGCCGTCGGCGGGCTGTGCTTCCTCACGTCGTTGACCAACAACCAGAGCATCTATCTGTGGCTGCTGAATACGGTCGGCATCACGGGCTTCATCGCGTGGCTCGGCATCGCGGTGTGCCATTACCGGTTCCGCAAGGGCTTCCTGAAGCAGGGCTACCGGCTCGATCAACTGCCGTACCGCGCGAAATGGTTCCCGTTCGGGCCGCTGTTCGCGATCGCGATCTGCATCGTGATCTCGCTCGGGCAGGACTATCAGGCGTTCTTCGCGGCCCGCATCGACTGGATGGAAGTGCTGTCGATCTACGTGTGGATTCCGCTGTTCGTCGCGATCTGGTGGGCGTATCGCCGCGCGCGCAAGAGCCGGCTCGTGCGCTACGAGGAGATGGACATCGGGCCGTGGCTGACGCGTTCGGTCGAGGCGGTCGATGCAGGGGCGAGCCGGCCCGGGCGCGGCAACTGAGCGATGGCACGTACGCTGCCGGGCGATCGAAGCGCTCGCCCGGCATCTCGCGTGCCCGGGGTACATCGCTTTCTGTCGATTCCCTTTCGACTGGCGCTCGGTGCGGGTGCGTGACACTTTCATGTCGCGTTCGTCCATCGCGCGCCACCCGCGCAATCCTTTCGCAGCCCGTTCGGCGGCTGCTTAATCGGCCCTTAAGCAAGCGGTCGGGATAATGGCGTCGCGTTTGCCTCGACCTGTCGCGGACGCGTCCATTCTCACGTTCATCCGCTCAGGAGCGATCGTTGTCCCGCTCTCCGCTTGCTTCGTCGTCGTTCTCCGCTTGCTGTTTGCGTGCGGCGCTTGCCGGTGCCGTGTCGTGTGCCGTCGTGCTCGGCGGCTGCACGGCATACCAGCCGCGACCGTTGACCCCGCACGCGACACTGACCACCACCGACGCGCTGAACCGGATTCGCATCGATCCGGCGGCCATGCCGCTGCCGGAACTGGCTGCGCATCGCTTCGATCCATCCGATGGCTTCGACATCGAGGAAATCGCGATGCTCGCGGTCGCGAACAATCCCGACCTGAAGCTTGCGCGCGACGATCTCGGGATTGCACAAGCGCAGGCGTTTTCCGCGGGCCTGCTGCCCGATCCGCAACTGTCGGTGTCGAGCGATTTCCCGGGCGCGGCCGGTCTCGAGCGCGCGTTCAACTACGGCCTGAGCATGGACGTGATGGCGATCGTCACGCGCAATGCGAACAAGCGGTCCGCCGACGCGACTGTGCGCAAGACCGATCTTGGTCTGCTGTGGCAGGAGTGGCAGGTCGTCGCGCAGGCGAAGCAGCTGTACACGAAGGCGCGCTACGAGGACGCGACGTTGCCGCTGCTCGCGCAGGCGCGCGCGCTCAATACGGCGCGCTACGAGCGGATCGCGCATGCGCGGCAGGCGGGCAATGTGACGGATGACGTCGTCAGCGTCGCGTCGACTGCCTGCAGCGATGCGCGCAAGCAATACGACGACATGGTGCGTGCACGCGAGCAGACGCACCACGACCTGAACGCGCTGCTCGGGCTCGCACCGGACGTCGAACTGCGACTGACCGGCTCCGACCGGGCGGTGCCGCTGACCGATGCGACGCTCGACGCCGCAGTGGCCGCGCTGCCGCAGCGGCGGCCCGACCTGATCGCGCTGCAGGCCGGCTACGACGCGCAGGAGCAGAAATATCGCGCCGCGATCCTGAACCAGTTTCCGAGCCTGAATGTCGGCTTCAATCGGGCACGCGACACGTCGGGCATTTATACGACCGGCTTTCAGATTGCGCTGAGCCTGCCGATCTTCAATCGCAACCGCGGCAACGTCGCGATCGAGCAGGCAACCCGCCAGCGGCTGGGCGACGAATACCAGTCGCGGCTGAACGTCGCCTATGCCGATATCGCGCACCTGCGTGCCGATTCCCGTCTCGCGACGGAGCAGCTTGCGCAGGACGAGGCTGCGCTGCCCGCGCTCGAACGGGCCACCGAGCATGCCGGGCACGCGTACGCCGCGCACGATATCGCGCTCGGCCAGTACACCGACGCGCAGCTTGTCGCGCTGACGAAGCGGATCGACGTGGCGACGCAGCGCGATGCGCTCGCCGAGCAACGCATCGGCCTGCAGGCGTTGCTCGGCAGTGCCGTCCCCGATGCCTTTTCCACCGACTCCCCCCAGCGTTGACTTCATGCCAGCAGTCCTGAATTGCCTTACACGCCGCCGCGCGGCAGCATTCGCCGTCGCGCTTTCCGCGCTTGCGCCGTGCGCCGGGCCTGCGAGTGCCGATGAACCCGTGACCGCCTCGGTTGAAGCCGTGCGCGTGCAGCGTGCGCCGATCTCGCAGCAAGTGCGTGCGTACGGCATTGTCGCCGCGTCGTCGGCGAGCGTGATGTCGGTGAACCTGCCGTACACCGCGCGTCTGCGCAAGGTCCTCGTGCTGCCCGGCCAGACGGTCGCGCGCGGCACGCCACTCGTCGTCGTGCAGGCCGATCCCGCCGCGGTGCTGGCCGCATCGCAGGCGGCGAGTGCATTGACGTTGGCGCGCGGCGAACTCGCGCGTACGCGCTCGCTGTACGACGACGGTCTCGCGACGCAGTCGCAGCTGGCCGCCGCGCAGAAAGCGCTCGACGATGCGCAGCAGGGGCTGGCCGCGCAGCGGCAGATGGGCGTGCATGGCGGCGACGTGACGATCGCGGCGCCGGCCGCGGGCGTCGTGTCGCAGCTGTCGGCGCTGCCCGGCGACCAGTTGCAGGCCGGCGCGACGATCGCGCAGCTTGCTGCGACCACCGGCGCGTCGAGCCACCAGGCGAATGTCACGCTCGGCGTCGATCCGTCGTCGGCCGCGTCGATTCATGCGGGTGACGCCGTCGTGCTGCACGGGTTGTCGACCGCGCTGGAACACGCGAATCCGGCGGGGCAGGTCGTCGTCGCGGGCGCGTCGATCGATCCGCAGAGCCAGCTCGTGAACGTCGGCGCGAACGTGCCGCTCGGCGGCACCGCGTTCATTCCCGGGACGCGCGTGAGCGCCGATATCGCGACGCAGACCGGCACGTGGTGGGTGGTGCCGCGCTCGGCGGTACTGCGCGATGCAAAGGGCGCGTACGTGTTCCAGGTGACGCCGAAGCAGGCGGCACGTCGCGTCGATGTCGCGGTGCGCGTCGAAAGCGGCGACCGTTACGGCGTGGACGGCCCGCTGAATGCGGCCGAGCCGCTCGTCGTGACCGGCAACTACGAACTGCAGGACGGGATGGCCGTGCGTCTTGCCGGAGGCGTGCATCGATGAACTTCGGGCAATGGATGCAGCGGCACCGGCGCTCGCTGCTGTTCGTCGTCGCGCTGCTCGCGATTGCCGGTGCGCTGACGGCGTTCCGGCTGCCGATCTCGCTGTTTCCGAACGTGTCGTTCCCGCGCGCCGTCGTGTCGCTCGACGCCGGCGACCGGCCGGCCGAGCAGATGGCCACACTCGTGACCATGCCGGTTGAAGAGGCGCTGCGGCGCGTGCCGAACGTGCGCGACGTCGAATCGAAAACGAGCCGCGGTTCGGCCGAGATCTCGCTGAACTTCGACTGGGGCACCGACATGGCGCAGGCGACGCTGCAGGCGCAGTCGGCGATCGCCGAGATCCTGCCGTCGCTGCCGGCCGGCACGACGATGCAGGTGAAGCGGATGGATCCGACCGTGTTCCCGGTGCTCGCCTACAGCCTCACGTCGTCGCGGCAGTCGCTGTCCGAACTGCGCGATCTCGCGCAGTTCCAGTTGCGGCCGCTGCTGTCGTCGGTCGACGGCGTGGCACGTGTCGAGGTGACGGGCGGCGCGCAGGACGAACTGCAGGTCGCGATCGATCCCGCGCGGCTTGCCGCGTACAAGCTGTCGGTGGAGGACGTGTCGAAGGCGATCGGCGCCGGCAACGTGTTGATGGCAACCGGGCGCATCGAGGATCACTACAAGCTATATCTCGTCGTTGCCGATACGACGATCACGTCGCTCGATACGCTGCGCAACGCGGTCGTCGCGTCGTCGGGCGGCAACCAGGTGCGCGTGGGCGACGTCGCGACGGTGTCGCGCGGCACGGTCCCGCAATGGATCCGCGTGACAGCGGACGGACAGGATGCGGTGCTCGTCAACGTGTTCCAGCAGCCGGGCGCGAACAGTGTGGCGATGGCCGCGGCGATCCGCGCGAAGCTCGCCGATTTCCGCAAGCAGATGCCGTCGGGTGTCCGTCTCGCGAACTGGTACGACCAGAGCCAGCTCGTGATCGCATCCGCATCGAGCGTGCGCGACGCGATCCTGATCGGCGTCGTGCTGGCCGCGTTCACGCTGTTCGTATTCCTGCGCAACTGGAAGGTCACCGCGATCGCGGTCGCCCTGGTGCCGATCGTGATGAGCACGACGATCCTGCTGCTCGACGTGTTCGGAATGGGCTTCAACATCATGACGCTCGGCGGGATGGCGGCGGCCGTCGGGCTCGTGATCGACGACGCGATCGTGATGATCGAGCACATCGCGCGACGCATGCGCGAGGCGGGCGCTCACGCATTTCACGGCCGCGTGATGAGCGCGGCGCTCGAATTCACGCGGCCGCTCGCCGGGTCGTCGGCCGCGACGCTGATCATTTTCGTGCCGCTCGCGTTCCTGTCGGGCGTGACCGGTGCGTTCTTCAAGGCGCTGTCGATCACGATGGCGAGCGCGCTGTTCATTTCGTTCATCGTGAGCTGGCTCGCGATCCCGATCCTGTGCGATCACTGGCTGACGCCGGCCGATGCGGCGGAGCATCGCGAGTCGCGTTTCGCCCACTGGCTGAACACACGTTATGCGACGCTCGTCGAGCGCGTCAGCCGCCAGCCCTGGCTGGCATTCGCGGGCGTGGTGCCGCTGCTGGTCGTGGCCGCGTTCGCGTTCACGCGCGTCGGCAGCGGGTTCATGCCGTCGATGGACGAGGGCGGCTTCGTGCTCGACTACCATACGGCGCCCGGTACCTCGATCACCGAGACCGATCGCCTGATGCGCGAGGTGGAAACGATCATTCGCGAGAACCCGAACGTCGCGACGTATTCGCGCCGGACGGGCGCGGGCCTCGGCGGCGATCTCAACGAACCGAACAAGGGAGACTTCTTCGTTCGCCTGAAATCGGGGTCGCGCGAGCCGATCGATACCGTGATGGAAGAGATCCGTTCGAAGGTCGAGACGAACGTGCCCGGCGTGAATATCGAACTCGCGCAATTGATGGAGGATTTGATCGGCGACCTGACCGCGGTGCCGCAACCCGTGCAGATCAAGATTTATTCGGACGATCCGAATGTGCTCGAAGCAACCGCGCGACGTGTGGCGGCGCGCATCGGGAAGATTCAGGGCATCGTCGACGTCGACGACGGCATCAACCCGGCGGGCGATGCGCTCGACCTGCATATCCGGCCCGACGCGGCGGCCGCCGAAGGGATGGATCCGCAGTCGATCGCGCAGCAGGTGTCGGACTTGCTGGAGGGAAGCGTCGCGACGCAGTATCAGCAAGGTCCGAAGACGGTCGGCGTGCGCGTGCGGGTGGCGGACGCGATGCGGATGAACGGCACGGGGCTGGGCGCGTTGCAGATCCGCGCGCCGGACGGGCACCTGTTTCCGCTCGACCGCGTGACCGACCGTATCACCATCAGCGGTCAGCCGGAGATCAGCCGCGACAACCTGAAGCGGATGGTGTCCGTCACCGCGCGGATCGACGGTCGCGATCTCGGTTCGACGATCGCGGACGTGCAGCGCGCGCTCGGCGACGCGAACCTGTTGCCGCCGGGCGTCTATTACGAACTGGGCGGTCTGTATCAGCAACAGCAGATCGCCTTCCGCGGGCTCATCGCGGTGTTCGGCGCGGCCGTTGCGCTCGTGTTCGCGCTGCTGCTGTTCCTCTACGAGCGATTCCGCGTGGCGCTCGCCGTGATGGCGATGCCGCTGTGTGCGACCGGTGCCGTGTTCGTCGGGCTGTGGGTGACCGGCATCGAGCTGAACATCTCCGCCATGATGGGGATGACGATGATCGTCGGCATCGTGACGGAGGTGGCGATCTTCTACGTGTCGGAATTCCAGGGGCTCGTGCGCGACGAAGGCATGGCGCCGGATGTGGCGCTGCTGGCGGCCGGCCGCAACCGGTTGCGGCCGATTGCGATGACGACGATCGCAGCGATCCTGGCCTTGCTGCCGCTCGCGTTTGCACTCGGGCAGGGTTCGGCGATGCAGCAGCCGCTTGCGGTCGCGATCATTTCGGGGTTGATCGTGCAGTTGCCGCTCGTGCTGCTCGTGCTGCCGGCGCTGCTGCGCGTGTTGCTGTCGGGGCGGCGCCCGGGTAGGGCGCAAGGGTAGGGCCGCGCGCACGCACGTTGCGTCAGTCCGCTCGCGCAAGTCGCGCCTTCATGAAATCCACCCACGCGCGCACTTTCTGCGGGACGTGCCGCGTCGCGACGTATAGCGCGTAGACGTTCTGCTGCGGAAACCGGTACGCGGGCAGCGCGTCGACCAGCGTGCCGCTTTCGAGATCGTCGCGTACCAGCCATTCGGGCAGCAGCGCGACGCCGCTGCCCTGGCGCGCCAGTTCGCTCAATACCGATGCGTTGTCGACGACGATGCGAGGCTTCTGGGCCGGTCGAAACGCATGTCCGTTGCCCGCGCGGTCGGTGAGCATCCATTCGGCGATCCGCTCGAGCCGGCTGTGGCCGAGCTGCGGCAAGCGGGCCAGGTCGTCGGGCGACGTCGGGTGCGGCAGCCCGGCTTTCGCGGGCAGACCGGGTGCCATCACGGCGAGCACATCGTAGGTGGCGAGGCAGACACCGCGATAGGGCAGGTCGCGAAAGTGCTCGTTGCGTCCGAGCCGGATCGCGACGTCGAAGCGGTCGCGCACGAGATCGGCCTGGGACGTATGCGTTTCGAGCCGCACGCGCAACGCGGGATGTTGCGCGGTGAACGCATGCAGCATCGGGGCGAGGACGCGCGCCGCGTACTCGACCGTCGACGTCACGCGCAGGATGCCGTGCATGCCGCCATGCTCGCCGCGCACCTCGTCGATCGCGCCTTCGGCTTCTTCGAGCACGCGCAGGCAGCGCTGGTAGAAGCGCTCGCCGGCGTCGGTCAGCTCGACACGCCGGGTTGTCCGCGTGAGCAGCGTGACGCCGAGCTCCGCTTCGAGCTGCTTGATGTTGAAACTGACGGCCGCCCGCGCCTGGTTCAGCGCGGTGGCGGCGGCCGTGAACGACCCGGCCTCGACCACGGCACGGAAGACGGCGAAACGATCGAGGCTCACCATGGTTGGGGCGTGGGTCCTGTCTATGCGTTGGATCGCTCGAAGGGTACCCGAATGTGCGGCCGCGCGCGGCGCGCGGTGCGTGGCCGCGGCTGCGCGGGGTTGCCGGGGCGTGATCCGATTGTCAAAAAAATTCGACGGAACCGGTCGAATCCGGCCGCTTACCGATGAGCCGGCCGGCCTCTACACTGCGGCGTTTCGTGATGTTGCCGCCGCCATGACCTACCGTTCCAGAATCGCCGCCGTCTACCTGCTCGGCTTCGCGATCGATCTCGCGAACATGTTCATGCTGAACGCCGCGTATCCGGCGCTGCAGCGCGAACTGCACGCGTCGGTCGCGCAGCTTGCGTGGGTCGGCAACGCGTACGTGCTCGGCCTGACCGTCGTGATCCCGTTCGGCACGTGGCTCGCGCGCCGCTGCGGCGAGCGGCGCGTGTTCGCTGCATCGCTGCTGCTGTTCGGGTTCGGCAGCGCCGGCGTCGGCGCATCGCCGTCGATTGGGGTGCTGCTCGCGTGGCGGCTGGTTCAGGGGCTTGGCGGCGGGCTGCTGATTCCGGTCGGGCAGACGATGGCCTATCGCGCGTATCCGCCGCAGGCGCGGGCGCGGCTCACGTCGGTCGTGATGATGGTCGCGCTGCTCGTGCCCGCGTTGTCGCCTGCGATCGGCGGTGCCATTGTCGATCGCGGGTCGTGGCGCGCGATCTTCTTCGCGATGTTGCCGATCGCGGCCGCGACCGGCGCGCTCGCGTTCGTGTGGCTGCCGCGCGACGGCGCGCGCGACCGGCCGCCGCGGCTCGACTGGCCGGGGCTCGGCCTGAGTGCGGCAACGCTCGTCGCGTTGCTGCTCGGGCTGACTGCAGCGGGGCAGCCCGGCGGCGCGGCATTCCCGCTCGCGATGCTGGCCGTCGCGCTCGCGGCAGGCGCCGGCTATGCGGCGCATGCGCGTCGGGCCGTGTCGCCGGTGGTCGACCTGCGCCTGCTCGCGCAGCCGCTGCTGCGGATCGGCGTGGTGGTCTATCTGTGCGTGCCGGGCATCTTTACGGGCGTCAACCTCGTTGCGTCGCTCTATCTGCAGAACGCGCTCGGATTGAGCGCCGCGCATGCCGGCGCGCTGATGCTGCCGTGGGCGATCGCGGCGTGCTTCGCGATCGCGACGACGCGCCGCTGCTTTCCGCGCCACGGCGCGAAGCCGTTGTTCGCGTGCGGCATCGCGATCGACTGTGTCGGCATCGCACTGCTCGCGACGCCGTGGGCCGGCGTCGAAGCCGTGCGCATCGCCGCATTCGTGGCGATGGGGTTCGGCGCGAGCCTGTGCACGAGCACGTCGCAAAGCGCGGCGTTCGTCGATGTGCCGGCCGACCGGATGGGCGACGCGAGCGCGCTGTGGAACATCAACCGCCAGTTGAGCTTTTGCATCGGCGTGGCCGTGCTCGGCAGCGCACTCAATGTGTTGCTGGCGTTCGACGCGGGCGGCCCGTCGCTCGCGCCGTACCGCTGGTGCTTCGGGCTGGCGGTCGCGCTGACCTTGCTGCCGCTCGGTCTGATCGCGCGGCTTCCTGCGCACGCTGCGCCGGCCGCACAACCCGTTTCATCCCACTCCTGAGAACCTGAGAGCCTTATGTCTTTGCCGAATCCATATTTCAAGGAAGTCGTCGATACCGTTGTCGACATCGAGTGCTGGTTGTCCGGCCGTGCTGCACCCGAGCGGCTCGCGGCGCTGATGGCGCGTTTTTCGCCGGGATTTTCGATGATCGCGATGTCGGGTGCGGTGCTCGATTACGCGGGCGTCGATGCGCTGTTTTCAAACGGGCACGGCGCGCGTCCCGGGCTGGCGATCGAGATCGACGAGTTGCGCGGGCTGGCCGTATGGTCCGACGGCGCGACGATCGGCTATCGCGAAACGCAGACCGATGCGGAGGGGCGGCGCACGGTGCGGCGTTCGACGGCCGTATTCCGGCGCGAGGCGGACGGCCTGATCGTGTGGCGCCATCTGCACGAGACAGCGGTCGCCGCGTGAGGAGGGCGTCCGCCGCCGTGCACGAAGCGGTGCGGACGCCGGGCCGGCGTTACTTGTCCAGCTCCGGATAGTGCCGGAAGATGCCCATGTCGTTGAACGGGATACGGCGTTCCGACTCGAGATAGTGCGCGACGGGCGGATGCAGTGCGACGCGGTCGTGCAGCGCGACCAGCGCCGCGATCTTGCGCTCCGCGCGCTTCATCGCTTTCGGAAACGCGTAGCGCAGGCCCTCGATCAACTGGAACATCGACAGGTCCGCATAGCTGAGTGCGTTGCCGGCGAGGTAGCCGCTCTGGTGCGGATTCTGGTCGAGTACGCGCTCGAAGTAACCGAGGAATTTCGGCAGCCGGCTTTCCAGGAAATCGGCTGCGCGCTCGGCGGCTTCCGCCTGCTGATCCTCGTAGTAGAGGCCGCTTGCAATCGGGTGATGCGTGTCGTGGATCTCGGTGACGAAATCGGCGACGGTCAACTGAAGCTGGTGCACCCACAGCCGGCCGGCTTCGTCGTCGGGCGCGAGCCCGAGCCGCGCGCCGAGAAACAGCAGGATGTTCGCGGTCTGCCCGATGACAACGTCGCCAGCTTTCAGGAACGGCGGCGCGAACGGCACGCATTCCGCCTTCGTGCTGTCCATCATGCGCATCATCGCCGGCACGCCCATGCCGCGCCCCGATTCGCGCGCGACGTCGACATAGTCGGCTTCGGTCGCTTCGAGCGCGAGCCGCACATATTCGCCTCGGCCCTGGATCTCGGGCCAGTAATACAGTTCGTATCGCATGCTGTTTTCCCGTTCGTTGAACCGGCTGCCACAGGCATCGTGACGACCGGGCGGCCGCGTGTCGCGCGCCGCCCGCTGCGAATAGACAGTCTAGGCGATCGCCGGAAAAGTGCCGCGCGCATCGCGCGCTACGCGTCGCGCTCGCCGCCCTCGGGGCCGTAGAAGAACACCCAGGTCGAGAAGTCGTCGGAGAAGCCGACGAAGCGGTGCTCGGCGTGTGCGGGGACGAACAGCACGTCACCGGCCGCGACCTCGCATGTGCGATCGTCGATGACGAAGCGGGACGTGCCGGTGGCGATCGCGTAAACCTCGTCGCGCGTATGCGGCTTCTGCTTGTCCTCGATGCGCGGCCGGTACAGCTCGACCTCGAGCGTGCCGTGGTGGAACAGTGTCGTGAACAGCGTGCCTGCTTCGTCGAGGCGGGCGAGTGATTGGTTCAGGCCGAGCTTCATTCTGATGTGCTCCGGGTCTGGATCGTGGGGATCGGGCCATGTGCGTCGTGCCATCGTAGCGCGAAATGCCGGGGGCGTCGTACGGCGCGCGTGGAACGCAAGATCGCCACCGGTGGAACGAATCAAGCGTGAGCTCGCCATATGTGAAACGCGGGCGTCCATCCGCGAAACGACGACGCGATTGCGCGGATTCGATCGTGAGCTTCACCGCAATTTAATAAACGCCGACTACGATCCGGCCTCGTCAATCTACAAAAGCGCAGCGAATCGATTCGCGCTGCAGCACTGCCGTCAGTCGCTCACCTGCGCGACACGTCCGATTGCCATTTCCCGTGACCGTGAATGCGACGCCGAGGCATCTCGTCGACGCCATTCGCATCATTTCGTATTTCTTATGAAACTGAATCCGCTGGCTTCTTCACGCAGAAAATTCCTGGCCGCCGCGCCGGCCGTCGCGGCGGTGCCGCTGCTGAGCGCGTGCGGCGGCGACGACGTTACGTCGGCGCCCGTTACCGACGCGGCGCTGGCCGCACAGATGTCCGCGAAGCTGAATACGCAGCTCGGCGACGCGGCGACGGTCAACGCGATCGTGCCGGCGCTGACCGACGTCGGATTTACTTGGGACTTGCCGACGTTCCCGGCGGCCCAGGTCGGCGCGATCGTCGCGTACAGCTTCGGCAATCGCCCGAACGCGGCGAGCGGCAACACGTCGAGCACCGGCGGCAACCAATCCGCGCTGCCCGACCCGGGGCCCGTCAACGAAGCGCTCGCGGATGCCGTGTATCGCATCCGCCAGCTGAAGCCGGTGAAGGTGTACGCGCAGTGGGAGATCGCGCGCTTTCTCGTATCGAAGTACGGGATGGGCACCGACGTGCTGTCGTCTATCGAGCCGGTGATCGCGAGTGACGGCTCGATCGTGTACCTCAGCACGGCCGGCGTGGCCGCCGAGGCCGTGTCGCGCGCAGGCGGCGCAGCCGCGATGGGCAGCGTCGCGGTGGTCGGTCATCGGGATCACGCGAAGCGCTGCATCCAGACGTCGCAGCAGGCGGGCATGAAGGCGGCCGCGGTTGCGGAGGTGTCGTTGCCGACGCTTTACGACCCGCTGTCTGGCCAGCCGTGGACGCGCAACCGCAGCCTGTACCTCGTACACGACATATATGCGCAGATGCTCGGCCGCGCGATCGGCGCGACGATGCAGGCGTTCCCGAAGGGCTGACGCACTTTTTTTCTCCCGATTCCAATGACCATGCAGACCCGACGCCATTTCCTCGCCTCCGCCTCCGCACTTGCCGCGGCTGGGGCCGCCAGCACGCCCGCCTTTGCGAGCGACGCGCCTGTTTCAGACGCCGAACTGCAACGCCAGATGCTCGGCAAGCTGACGAACGAGCTGAACGACCGCGCAGTCGCCACCGACGAGACCGGCTACCTGTTCAATACGTTTTTCTCGTGGACGCCGCCGACCGTCCAGAACACGGCCATCAACACGATTGCCGCATTCAGCTTCGGCGGTCGCGCCGCGGCGTCGTCCGGTGCCGCGCCAGTGCCGGGCCCCGTGAACGAGGCGATTGCCGACGCCGTGTTCCTGCTGCGCCAGAAGGTTGCCGTGCGGATCTTCGCGCAGCAGGAGGTCGCGAGCGTGCTCGCGTCGAAATACGGGCTGACGGCCGGCGTGACGTCGATCGCGACCCCGGCCCTGGCCGCCGGCAGCCCGATCCCGACGCCCGACGGTGTTGCTGCCGCGATCGTCAAGCAGGCCGGCTCGGCCTCGGCACTCGGCAACGTCGGTGTCGTCACCCATTCGGATCAGGCGTCGATTGCCGTGCGCGTGTCGAATGCTGTGGGGATGCAGGCCGCAGTGCCGGCGGGGCTGACGCTGCCGTCGCTCTACGATGCGTCCGCGCAGATGCCGGCATTGCGGCGCCGTGATCTGTACCTGCTGAGCAACGTCGGCGTGCAGCTCGGCATGCTGCGGCTCGACCTGATCAACCGCGAATACCCGAACGGCTGAAGCCGCCGGACGTTCGCTGAACCTTTCCCGTTCATCAACTTCTTCAGTTCCGGAATCGTCATGTCCTTTCGTTTTTGGATGCGTGCCACGCTGGTGGCCGCGCTCGGATCGCTCGTCGCGCTGATTGTCACCGCGTGCGGATCGTCGTCGATGCAGGCGAGCGGCCAGCAGCAGATTCGCCACGTGTTCGTGATCACGCTCG
>NZ_JAUJQH010000011.1:0-227488 GCF_030482905.1 Burkholderia sp. AU45251
GGGACATCAATCCGTTCGACCAGTGGGGCGTCGAGCTCGGCAAGATTCTCGGCAAGGTGGTGGAAGCCGACCTGTCGGCCGAGTCGGTCGATCCGGCGAAGCACGATTCGTCGACGGCCGCGCTGATCGAGCGCGCCCGCGCGGCGCTGAAACGCTGACGCAACGGCGTCATGCCGATGCCGGCCGCGCAGCCCTGCCTGCGCGGCCGGCCAAAAAATTCAGGCGCCGCGCGGCGCGGCTTGCGGTGCGACGATGCGCCCGGCGTCGAGCGTCACCGTCGTCGCGCAGCGGCGCGCGAGTTCGGCATCGTGCGTGACGAGCACGAGCGTGGCGCCGTGCGTGCGGTTGAGTTCGAACATCAGGTCAATGACCGCATGGCCGGTGGCCGCATCGAGGCTGCCGGTCGGCTCGTCGGCGAACAGGATCGCCGGGCGCGTGACGAATGCGCGCGCAAGCGCGACGCGCTGCTGCTCGCCCCCGGACAACAGCTTCGGATAATGCGCGGTGCGTTCGCCGAGACCGACCTGCACGAGCAGCGCCTGGGCACGATCGGCTGCGTCGCGCGCGCTGATGCCACCCTGCAGCTCGAGCGGCAGCATCACGTTCTCGAGCGCCGTCAGGTGCGGCATCAACTGGAACGACTGGAACACGAACCCGACTGAGCCATTGCGCAGCGCGGCGCGCGCATCCTCGTCGAGCTGGTCGAGCGCACGACCGAGCAGGCGAACCGTGCCGCTCGTCGCGCTGTCCAACCCCGCAAGCAGGCCGAGCAGCGTCGATTTGCCCGACCCCGACGCGCCGACGATCGCGAGGCTGCTGCCCGGTGTCACGGCAAGCGTGATGCCGTCGAGGATCGTCAACTCGCCCGTTGCATCGGCAACCCGCTTGCACACGTCATGGACTTCGATGATCGGATCGGTAATCTTGAACATGGACACGACATTTCGCTGGAAAAGACGCGCGGCGGTCGCCGCGCTGCTGGGCACCCTGCTCGCCGCCACCGTGCCGGCACGCGCCGCGACGACGCCCGCGACATCGGGCCAGCCCGTGATTGTCGTGCTCGGCGACAGCCTGTCGGCCGAATACGGGCTGCCGCGCGACACCGGCTGGGTGGCGTTGCTGCGGCAACGGCTCACGACCGAGCGAATCGATTATAGCGTCGCGAACGCCAGCGTCAGCGGCGACACCACGAGCGGCGGCCGTGCGCGCCTGCCCGCGGTACTGCAGCGACTCAGGCCGTCGATCGTTGTCGTCGAGCTCGGTTCGAACGATGCGCTGCGCGGCGTGCCGCTCGCGACGACCGAGCAGAACCTGCGCGACATCATCGCCGGCGCGCGACAGGCGCGGGCGAAGGTCGTGCTGGTCGGCATGTACGTGCCGCCCAACTACGGCCCCGACTACACGCAGAAGTTCCACGCCGTCTATACGCGGCTGTCAAAGGATCTCGGCGTGCCGCTCGTGCCGTTCCTGCTGGCCGGCATCGAGAACAAGCCCGAGATGTTCCAGGCCGACCAGATGCACCCTGCACAGCAAGCGCAGGGCATTCTGCTCGACAACGTGTGGCCGACGCTGAAACCACTGCTTGGCAAGCCGCGCGGCTGACGCCACAGCCGTCGCTGGAAAACAAAAAGCCCCGCATGAAGCGGGGCTTTTTGTTGCGTGCGAAACGACTATCAGTTGTCGCCGTTCTGCGACTGGCTGGCCGTCGAGCCGTACAGCTTCACCTTCGAGCGATCGCGCAGCGCGGTGAGATACGCTTCGCCTTCGCTCTGTGCGTCGACCTGCGCCATCTGCTGCTGCGCGGCCGCCAGTTGCTGCGGATCGACCGCCGAACCCGGGATCACCGCGTTCACGCGGTAGATCGCATAGCCGTCCGCGCCGAGATCGACACCGACGTAGGCCGGCAGCGTCTTCGCGTCGACCTTGTACACGGCGCTCAGCGCAGCCGGCGTCAGGCCCTGCGACTGCGTGCGCGACACCTTCTGCGCGGCCGCGAACCCGTCGGTCGACTTCGACTTCTGCAGTTCGGCGAGCTTCGCCGCACCGTCCTTCTTCGCGAGTTCCGCGGCCTGCTCGGCGACGACCTTCTGACGCACGACGTCCTTGATCGCGTCCAGCGCGGGCACGGCAGCCGGCTTGTAGTCGGTCACGCGCGCCGAGATCAGCGTGTTGTTGCCGACGTCGATCGCCTGCGTGTTGTTCTGGCTCTTCACCGAGTCGGTGGCGAACACGGCGGCGAGGAACTTCGGATTGTTCAGCGGGCTCGTCGGCGGCAGTTGCGGATTCGGCGTCGGCGTGACGGTAGCCGTCTGGATCGTCAGCTTGTACTTGTCCGCTGCCGGCTGCAGCGTCTTCGCCTTTTCGTAGACGGTGGACGTGAACCCTTCCGCGTTATCCGTGAACGCCTTCGATGCGTACTGCTGCTTCAGGTCGGCTGCGATCTGATCCTTCACGTCCGCGAACGGCTTGACGGCCGCCGGCTTCACTTCCGTGGCCTTCAGGATGTGGAAGCCCAGATCCGACTGCACGACACCGCTCACGTCGCCCTGCTTGAGTGCGAACGCGGCATCGTCGAACGCCTTGCCGCCCGCCGTTGAGCCGGGCGTGATGAAGCCGAGGTCGCCGCCCTTCGCGGCCGACGGTGCGTCCTGCGAGCTCTTCTGCGCGATCTGCGCGAACTGGTCCGGATGCGCCTTCACGTCGGCCAGCAATTGCTCGGCCTTCGTCTTCGCGGCCGCCTTGTCGGCCGCGCTGGCGCTGCCCGCTGCGGCGACGAAGATGTGGCTCACGCGAACCTGCGCTTCGGTGCGGAAGTGCGTCGGGTTGTCGTCGTAGAACTTCTTGATGTCCGCGTCGGTCGGCTGCGCGCTCGCAGCCGCTGCGGCCGGCGAATAGACGAGGTACTGGATCGTCGCGGTCTCCGGCGTCGCGAAGCCCTGCTTGTGCGCGTCATAGTACGCGGTGAGCTGTGCGTCGGTCGGCTGGACCTTCGCTGCGAAGTCGCTCGTCTTCAGCACGAGCGGCTGCACTTCGCGCTGCTGCGCGGCGAGTTCGGACAGGCGTTGCGCGAGGCTCTTCGGCGTGAACGCGCTCGACACGATGCTGGCCGGAATCTGCTGCAGCGAGAGGCTGTAGCGCACGCGCTCCTGATACTGTTCGGGCGTCATCCCCTGGAACGACAGCAGTTGCGCATAGCGCTCGACGTCGATCGAACCGTCGGGCTTCTTCAGCGACGCGATCATCGGGTCGCTCATCAGCGCATCGCGCACGGCGTTGTCGGATGCGGTCAGGTGCAGACGTTGGGTCTCGTCGGCCAGCACGCGCTGCTGGATCAGGCCGTCGAGCACCTGCTTGCGGTGCTCGGGCGTATCGAACATCTTGATGTCGAACTGCCCGCCGAGTGCCTGGCGCGCCTGGTCGATCTGCTGGCGGAACGCGCCGTCGAATTCGACCCGCGTGATCTTGTGCCCGTTGACTGCCGCGACGTTCGCGCTATCGTCGAAGAAGCCGCGGAAGCCTTGGATCCCGACGAAACCCAGCCCCGGCAACACGATCAGGAGCAGGAGCGCCATCATCAGGCGCTGGTGATTACGGAAGAAATCGAGCATGCGTGACGGGAAAATTGGACAAAACGACCGATATTACAACATACGGGGTGGGACGGGAGAAAAGCAGACGTGCTGTGGGCGAGTACGACGCGACAACCAGACGCACAAAACGAAAATGCCCGCACAAGGCGGGCACTTTCGTTTGTTTGGCGGAGCGGACGGGACTCGAACCCGCGACCCCCGGCGTGACAGGCCGGTATTCTAACCGACTGAACTACCGCTCCTTGGTCTGGCTGAATCAGGAAACTGGTGGGTGCTGAGGGGTTCGAACCCCCGACCTACGCCTTGTAAGGGCGCCGCTCTACCAGCTGAGCTAAGCACCCGTTTCCGATTCGTTCTGGCTGCGATCTGCGTTTCGGCATCAACAACCAGCGAGCCCGCAAGTTTAATTCATCCCCGATCATTTTGCAAAGCCCTGACGTGAATTTTTTAAACGCTCGCGCACACGATTCCGACACACATAAAAAACCCGCGGCCACGCCGCGGGTTTCGTGAACAACCGTCAGGAAGGACGGTGCCCAAATGCTTAGTGCTTGACGAATTCCGTCGAGCCGGCATCCTTCGCCGCATCGGCGACCGGTGCCGCCGCCTTCGCCTCTTCTTCCGGCGGCAGCGGGGTCGGCGAACGCTCGAGCGCGAGTTCCAGTACCTTGTCGATCCAGCGGACCGGCACGATCTCGATCGCGTTCTTCACGTTGTCCGGAATCTCGGCAAGATCCTTCACGTTCTCTTCCGGGATCAGCACGAGCTTGATGCCACCGCGATGCGCTGCGAGCAGTTTCTCCTTCAGGCCACCGATCGGCAGGACTTCACCACGCAGCGTGATTTCGCCCGTCATCGCGACATCGGCACGCACGGGGATACCCGTCAGCACCGACACCAGCGCGGTCGTCATCGCACCGCCGGCGGACGGACCGTCCTTCGGCGTCGCGCCTTCCGGCACGTGGATGTGGATGTCCTGCTTCTCGAACGCTTCGTCCTTGATGCCGAGACGACGCGAACGCGAGCGCACGACCGAACGTGCCGCCTCGACCGACTCCTTCATCACGTCGCCGAGCGAACCGGTACGGATCACGTTGCCCTTGCCCGGCATCACCGCGGCTTCGATCGTCAGCAGATCGCCACCGACTTCCGTCCACGCGAGGCCCGTCACCTGACCGACCTGGTTTTCCTTCGCCGCGAGGCCGAAGTCGTACTTGCGCACGCCGAGGAACGTATCGAGGTTTTCGCCATCGACCTTGATCGCGCCCGATGCCTTCTTCAGCAGCAGCATCTTCACGACCTTGCGGCAAATCTTCGACACTTCACGCTCGAGCGAACGCACACCGGCTTCGCGCGTGTAGTAGCGGATGATGTCGCGGATCGCCTGTTCGGTGACCTCGATCTCGCCTTCCTTCAGCCCGTTGTTCTTCTTCTGCTTCGGCAGCAGGTAACGCTGGGCGATGCTGACCTTCTCGTCTTCCGTGTAACCCGACAGACGGATCACTTCCATCCGGTCGAGCAGCGGCGGCGGGATGTTCAGCGAATTCGACGTCGCGACGAACATCACGTCCGACAGGTCGAAGTCGACCTCGATGTAGTGGTCGGCGAACGTGTGGTTCTGTTCCGGATCGAGCACTTCGAGCAGCGCCGACGACGGATCGCCGCGGAAATCCATGCCCATCTTGTCGACTTCGTCGAGCAGGAAGAGCGGATTGCGCACGCCGACCTTCGTGAGGCTCTGCAGGATCTTGCCCGGCATCGAACCGATGTACGTACGACGGTGACCACGGATCTCGGCTTCGTCACGCACGCCGCCGAGCGCCATCCGGACGAACTTGCGGTTCGTCGCACGGGCGATCGACTGGCCGAGCGAGGTCTTGCCGACGCCCGGGGGCCCGACGAGGCACAGGATCGGCGCCTTGACCTTGTCGACGCGCTGTTGCACCGCGAGATACTCGAGGATGCGTTCCTTGACCTTCTCGAGGCCGAAGTGATCCTCGTCGAGCACCTGCTCGGCGTTCGACAGGTCGTTGTTGACCTTGCTCTTCTTGCGCCACGGCAGGCCGATCAGCGTATCGATGTAGTTGCGCACGACGGTCGCTTCCGCCGACATCGGCGACATCAGCTTCAGCTTCTTCAGCTCGGCGTCGGCCTTCTTCTTCGCTTCCTTCGGCATGCGCGCGGCGTTGATGCGCTTCTCGAGTTCCTCGAGATCGGCACCCTCTTCGCCCTCGCCCAGTTCCTTCTGGATCGCCTTGACCTGTTCGTTCAGGTAGTACTCGCGCTGGCTCTTTTCCATCTGGCGCTTCACGCGCCCGCGGATGCGCTTTTCGACCTGCAGGATGTCGATTTCGGCTTCGAGCTGCGCGAGCAGGTGCTCGAGGCGCTCGATGACCGGGAACATCTCGAGGATGTGCTGCTTCTGGTCGAGTTTCAGCGGCAGGCGCTCGGCGATCATGTCGGCGAGACGGCCTGCTTCGTCGATGCCCGACAGCGACGTGAGGATCTCCGGCGGGATCTTCTTGTTCAGCTTCACGTACTGGTCGAACTGCGACACGATCGCACGGCGCAGCGCTTCCGTTTCAGCGCTGTCGGCATGATCGGGCTCGAGCGGCATCACTTCGCAGGAGAATTGCGTTTCCTGCTCTTCGATCGACAACGCCTTCGCGCGCTGCAGGCCCTCGACGAGCACCTTCACGGTGCCGTCCGGCAGCTTCAGCATCTGCAGGATGTTGGCGATACAACCGACCTCGTACATGTCCTTTTCGGTCGGTTCGTCCTTGGCCGCGGTTTTCTGGGCGACGAGCATGATGTGCTTGCCGCCTTCCATCGCTGCTTCGAGGGCCTTGATCGATTTCGGCCGGCCCACGAAGAGCGGAATCACCATGTGCGGGAAAACGACGACATCCCGCAGCGGCAGCAGCGGGAGCGTGATGCGTTCCGGCGGGAGAAGTTGGGTGCCTGACATTTCATTTCCCCATGAGTGGAATCAATTGTTCGGTAATTGAGGCCGCCACAACGAATTGCAAGCCTTCAAGTGCGGGAAATATTCGGTAAGAAAGTAACCACCGCGTGTCGAGTCAGAGTTACCCACAAGATAAACGAAAAAAAGCCGCCCACGGTCTCATGAACGGCCTTTTTCGCAGAACATCGTCGGCAAGCCGGTCAGTTCGAACCCGCCACCTTCGGCGCGTCCTCGTAGATCAGCAAAGGCTTGCCGTCGCCTTCGATGACGTTCTCGTCGATGATGACTTTGCTGACCCCTTTCATCGTCGGCAGTTCGTACATCACGTCGAGCAACGCTTGTTCGATGATCGAACGCAAACCGCGCGCGCCGGTCTTGCGGCGGATCGCCTTGCGGGCGACTGCCTGCAGTGCGCCCGGCCGGATCTCCAGCTCGACGCGCTCCATCGCGAACAGCTTGTGATACTGCTTGACGAGCGCGTTCTTCGGTTCGACCAGGATCTTCATCAGCGCAGCTTCATCGAGCTTGCCGAGCGTCGCGACCACCGGCAGACGGCCAATCAATTCGGGGATCAGACCGAATTTGATCAGGTCTTCCGGTTCCGTTTCGCGCAGCACTTCGCCCGCGTCGCGTTCCTGCTTGCTCTTGACCGTCGCGCCGAAGCCGATGCCGGTTTTCTCGGTACGATCGGTGATCACCTTTTCGAGACCGTCGAATGCGCCGCCGCAGATGAACAGGATGTTGGTCGTATCGACCTGGATGAAATCCTGGTTCGGATGCTTGCGGCCACCCTGCGGCGGCACCGACGCCATCGTGCCCTCGACGAGCTTCAGCAGCGCCTGCTGGACGCCCTCGCCCGACACGTCGCGCGTGATCGACGGGTTGTCCGACTTGCGGCTGATCTTGTCGATTTCGTCGATGTAGACGATCCCGCGCTGAGCCTTGTCGACCTCGTAGTTGCAGTTCTGCAACAGCTTCTGGATGATGTTCTCGACGTCCTCGCCGACATAGCCGGCTTCGGTCAGCGTCGTCGCATCGGCGATCACGAACGGCACGTTCAGCAACCGCGCGAGCGTCTGCGCGAGCAGCGTCTTGCCGGAACCCGTCGGGCCGATCAGCAGGATGTTGCTCTTCGACAGCTCGACGTCGTCCTTCTTGTCGAGATGCTTCAGACGCTTGTAGTGGTTGTACACGGCCACCGCGAGGATCTTCTTCGCGCGCTCCTGGCCGATCACGTACTGATCGAGGATGTCGCGAATTTCCTGCGGGCTCGGCAGATCCGACCGGGACAGGCTGGCCTCGACGCCGGCGGCAGCCGCCTCGTCGCGAATGATCTCGTTGCAAAGGTCGATACATTCATCGCAGATGAACACCGACGGGCCAGCGATGAGTTTTTTCACCTCATGCTGGCTCTTTCCGCAAAACGAGCAATACAACAGCTTCTCGCTGTTCGAACCTTTTTTGTCCGCCATGAATGTAGAGCCTCCGGACAGGTAGATGACATGATACGCCGAATGCTCCGAGCGCCGCGCCTAGGGCGCGACCGGAGCCGGCTGGATGCGCTTGCCGCAGATGCTCAGGGCGTTCGGGACGTCGCAGGGGCGCCGCACGAATCGGGGCGGCACCCCACTTAAGCTCACGGGCGCTTCAGCAGCACCTGATCGATCAGCCCGTACGCCTTCGCATCCTCGCTCGACATGAAGTTATCACGGTCGGTGTCGCGCGCGATGCGCTCGACGTCCTGGCCCGTGTGCTGCGCGAGCAACTGGTTCAGCCGCTCCTTCAGGTAGAGGATTTCGCGTGCCTGGATCTCGATGTCGGATGCCTGGCCGCGTGCGCCGCCGAGCGGCTGGTGAATCATCACGCGCGAGTTCGGCAGCGCGAAACGCTTGCCCTTCGCACCCGACGCGAGCAGGAACGCGCCCATGCTGGCCGCGAGGCCCATGCACAGCGTCGACACGTCCGGCTTGATGAACTGCATCGTGTCGTAGATCGCCATGCCGGCCGACACCGACCCGCCCGGGCTGTTGATGTACAGGCTGATGTCCTTGTCGGGATTCTCGCTCTCGAGGAACAGCAGCTGCGCAACCACGAGGTTGGCGGTCTGGTCGTTCACTTCGCCGACCATGAACACCAGGCGCTCCTTCAGGAGACGCGAGTAGATATCGTACGAACGCTCGCCGCGGCCGCTCGTTTCGACGACGATCGGCACCAGCCCCAGCGCTTGCGCCTCGAAACCCTGCGGCGCGTTCGAAGCAAGCATGTCCAGCAATTCAGCGCGAGTGATCATTCAATGAACCTTGTTCGAATGGAAAATTGAACGGAAGGAAGCCGCCCGCTCAATCGCCATATTAATGGCAACCGTGCGCTTGACGTAAAAACGGCGTGCGGGCCGTCGCTCCGACAGCCGGCACGCCGCTAGAGCAACACTTACGCTTGCGCCGATGCGCTCGCGAGTGCTTCGAAGCTCACTTCCTTGTCCGTCACCTTCGCCTTGCCCAGCACGAAATCGACGACGTTGCTTTCAACGACGAACGCTTCCATCTCGGCGAGGCGCTGCTGGTTCGAATAATACCAGCGGACCACTTCCTTCGGGTCTTCGTAGCTCTTCGCGAACTCGTCGACTTCCGCGCGGATCTGCTCCGGCTTCGCTTCCAGGCTGTTCGACTTCACGAGTTCGGCCAGCACGAGGCCGAGCTTCACGCGGCGCTCTGCCTGCTCGGCGAACATCTCGGCCGGGATCGGGGCGTCCTTTGCGTTCGGCACGCCGCGCTGCGCCAGATCCTGGCGAGCCATTTCGACGAGGCGTTGCTGGTCCTGCTCGATCAGCGCCTTCGGCACGTCGAGTTCGGAAATCTTCAGCAGCGCGTCCATCACCTGGTTCTTGACGATCGACTGCGTGCGGCGCTTCGCTTCACGCTCGAGGTTTTCCTTGATCTCGCCGCGCATCTTCGTGAGATCGCCGTCTTCGATGCCGAGCGACTTCGCGAATTCACCGTCGATTTCCGGCAGGTGCGGCCACTCGATCTTCTTCATCGTGACCGTGAATTGCGCCGTCTTACCCGCGACGTCCTTGCCGTGGTAATCCTCCGGGAATGCCAGGTCGAACGTGCGCGATTCGCCGTCCTTCAGGCCCAGCGCTGCCTTTTCGAATTCCGGCAGCATGCGGCCTTCGCCGAGCACGAACGGGAAATCTTCGGCCGTGCCGCCCTGGAAGGCGACGTCGTCGATCTTGCCGACGAAGTCGACCGTCACGCGGTCGCCGTCCTTGGCTGCGGTGTCTGCGCCGCCGTCGCCGTGCTCGCCGGCTTCGCCACGTGCGTGGTAGTGCACGCGCTGCTTGCGCAGGATGTCCAGCGTGCGGTCGATTTCGGCGTCGCCGATCGACGTCGTCGAGCGCTCGACTTCAGCCGTCGCCAGATCGCCGATCTTCACTTCCGGGTAGACCTCGAACGTCGCGTCGAACGCGTATGCACCTTCAGCCTGCTCCTGCTTCGGCTCGAAGCTCGGTTGGCCAGCGACGCGCAGGTTTTCCGTGCGGCTGATCGTGAAGAATTCCTGGCCGATCTTGTCGCTCAGCACTTCTGCTTCGACCTGACCCGCGTACTGTTGCGCGACCATCTTCACCGGCACCTTGCCCGGGCGGAAACCCGGCATGCGCACGGTCTTCGCGAGTTTCTGGATACGGGCGTCGATTTCCTTCTGCACGGTGTCTTTCGGCAGGGAAATCGTCACGCGGCGTTCAAGCTTGCCGAGGTTCTCAACAACGTTAGCCATGGCTTCAATCGTCCTAAAATTATTCGAGCGAATCGGGTTTTCCTTGCCGTGCCTGCCTGCGGCGGGATGTGCGTCACATCCACTCGCCGCGCCGGAGCGCCACGCCATCCCTGCACGCGCCGGATGGCTAGCGCAAGCGGCTCGGAGCACGGCTTTGGCCGGAAGAATCGACTATTCTAGCAAACAATTTTCCTCACGCCGCCAGATCAGCGCGACGCACATGCGTCCGCCCCGCATCGGCAGCCCTTTGCACGGCAATGCGCGCGGATCGCCGCTATGCCGAACGCCGTATCCACCACGGGCCCGCCATCCTGTAAGCTCCGATTGAAGGTATGCCGCCGTCGCGGCCGCATTCATTCCTCACACCAATCACGCCTTCCGGAGACACCATGCCGCAACACCCGTCCGCGCCTGTCGTCGTCATCGCGCCCGATTCGTTCAAAGGCTCGCTTTCCGCCGAGCAGGTCGCGGATGCGATCGCCACCGGCATCCGCCGCGCCCGCCCCGATGCGGTCGTGCGCTGCTGCCCGATGGCCGATGGCGGCGAAGGCACGCTCGACGCGATGCTGGCAGGCGGCGGTACGCGGCGCGCGCTGCGGGTGGCCGGCGCGTCGCTCGCGGCACACGACGCAGCGGTCGGCGTGATCGACGCGCGCACCGCGATCGTCGAGACGGCCGAGATCGTCGGCATCACGGATCCGGTCGGCATGAGCGTGCCGGTCGACGCGCGCAGCACGCGCGGGATGGGCGAGGCGATCCGCACGCTGCTCGACGAAGGCGTGCGCCGCTTCTTCGTCGCACTCGGCGGCAGCAGCACCAACGACGCGGGCGCCGGGCTGCTCGCCGGCCTCGGCCTGCAGTGCTTCGACGCGGGCGGCCAGCCGGTCGAGCCGGTGCCGTCGCGGCTCGCCGACATCACGCGCATCGACGCGTCGGGGCTCGACCCGCGCCTGAAGGAAACGGAATTCATCGGCATGTCCGACGTCGACAACCCGCTGACGGGCGCGCACGGCGCGACCGCCGTGTTCGGCCCGCAAAAGGGCGTGACGCCCGAGCAGGTTGCGACCCTCGACGCCGCCCTCGACCGCTTCGCCGACCTGCTCGAAGCCGTGCTCGACCGCCGTGGCCGCGACCTGCCGGGCGCCGGTGCCGCGGGTGGCCTCGGTTTCGCGCTGCATATGCTCGGCGCGCAATTCGAAGCGGGCGCCGAAGTGGTCGCGCGGCAGGTCGGCCTCGACGCGGCGCTCGCCGGCGCCGACTGGCTGATCACCGGCGAAGGCCGCTCCGACGTGCAGACGCTGCATGGCAAAGCGCCGTTCATCGCGTGCCGCCACGCGCAGGCCGCGGGCGTGCCCGCGTCGCTGTTGTCCGGCGCGGTCGACCCGGCCGCGCTGCCGCGCCTGTCCGAACATTTTTCCGGCTGCTTCTCGCCGGCTCCCGGGCCGATCACGCTCGACGTCGCGATCCGCGACGCGGCCAATCTGCTCGCGAACGAAGCGGAGCAATTGACGCGCCTGAAATACGGCGCACACTGACCGTTGACCCGAGCGCGCGATACAGGAACAATCGGGCCCGCCCTTTTTCTTCAGGATTCGACATGAAAGGCCGTCAAGCCGGGCTCGATCAGTTTCTGACCTATCGCCTTCACGCGCTCACGAAGCGCTCCGACCGCGGGATCGGCGAGGTGTACCGGCACAAGCTCGACATCTCGCTGCCCGAGGCGCGCGTGATCGCCGCCGTCGGCGCCTTCGGCCCGTTCTCGATCATGGACCTCGCGCGCCACACCAATCTCGACAAAAGCCAGGCGAGCCGGGCGGCCGAGGCACTGCTGCGCCAGGGGCTGCTTGCGCGCAGTGCGAGCGAGGAGGACGGCCGGATCGTGCTGATCGCGCTGACCGCCGACGGCCGCGCGCTGCATCGCAAGATCATGCCGATCGTGCGCAAGTGGAACGACGGCTTGCTCGCGTGCCTGTCCGACAGCGAACGCCAGACGTTCGAGCGGCTGCTCGACAAGGTCGTCGCACACGCAACCGAGCGGGACGACTGAGCGGCAACGCGGGCACGGCGCCCGCCGCATTGATCCGATGAATTCGACGGGCCGCCCCGGTCGCCTCACCCGCGACGCGGGCGGCCCGCTTTGCGTCACGCGTTGCGTACGGCTAGCGGCCCGCAGCGCCTCGCCTCACCAGCGTTGCGCATGCAGGCGCCCGGCACGCGTTACAGCCCGCTGTTCGTCGCGCGCTGCCGGAGCAGCCCGAGTACCGCGTCGCAATACGGCGTCGGCACGCCGAGCTTGCGTCCGAGCTCCGGAAACACGCCGAGAATCGGCCCGATCTCGAGCGCACGCCCCGCTTCGAGATCCTGCAGCATCGACGTCTTGAACGCACCGAGCTTGCGCGTGACCGCGATCCGCTCGGGCCCGCTCATCCCGGTCGACAGGCCGAGCCTCGCGCCGATCGCGGCGGCCTCCTCCATCATCCGCAGCGCGAGATCCTGCGTGAACGGATCGTCGAGCAACTGCTCGGACGTCGACCCCGTCAGCGCGCTGAGCGGATTCATGTTCATGTTGCCCCACAGCTTCGTCCAGATCTCGGCCCGGATCGCGGGCGTCGACTCGACGTCGAAACCGCCCGCCGCGAGCGCCGCAGCGAAGCGCGCAGTAGCGACGTCGAGTCGCGCATCGGGCGCCCCGACGATCAGCCGGTTGCCGCGCCCGCGGCGCACGATGCCCGGCGCGTCGGTACTCGACGACAGGTGCACGACACACCCGATCGCCTGTGCAGGCGGCAGCGCCGCCGACACGGCACCGGCCGGATCGACCGCATCGAGCGGCACGCCGTCGAGCGCGCCTTCGAGCCCGTGCGTGAACCACCACGGCAGCCCGTTCATCGCCGCGACGATCACCGTATCCGGCCCGACCAGCGGTGCAATGCGCGCGGCCAGCGCCGGCAGCGCCTGCGCCTTCAACGCGATCACCACATAGTCCTGCACGCCGAGCGCAGCCGCATCGTCGCTCGCTCGCACCGGAACCGACGATGTCGCGCCCGCCTCGTCGATCACGCGCACGCCGTGCGTGTTCAGCGCGTCGAGCGTCGCGCCGCGTGCGTACGCGCTCACGGTCATGCCGGCCCGCGACAACGCAACCGCAAGCAACCCGCCGATCGCGCCGACCCCGACCACCGCCGCGCGCACCGACCCTGAATTCGTGTCATTCATGATGGAATTCCGTCTCCTGGGAGCTGACGAGCATAACGCTCAATGGTTGCGGGCACAACCATTCGCGCGAGTGCGTGGAACACGCAGCATTCGACCGATTCAGCGCGGCTCGCCGCCGGCTTCCACCGGCTCGTCGTCGGCCGCGCCGCCCGTCGCGCCGAGCACGCCGGCGATCTGGCTCTTGTCGTGCATGCCGAGCTTGCGATACGCGCAGCGCAGATAGTGGCGCACGGTCGTCGGCGAAATCGCCATCTGTTGCGCGACTTCCTTGTGCGAGCGCCCGGCGCCGTAGTAACGGATCGCCGCGAGCTCGCGCGGGCTCAGGCGGTCGAGCAGCGAGCGCGGTCGCGCCTCGATCTGAAACAGCCCCGCAACCGGCACGCACTGGATCCGCAGCGCATCGCCGACGAACGGCTGGCCCGACTGGCGCCGCAGGTGCACGACGAGCGGCTCCGGCACGCGCGCACCGGCCCATGCCGGCCATTCGGTGCGCAACACGTCGTCGAAACCGTGATCGGCGTGGTGGAGCACGCCGAAGTTGTCGCACAGGGCGCGCGCCGCCGGCGCGACCGTATCGCCGCGCTCACGCGTGAGCTGTGCGGCGCGATTGATCGTCAATGCGGCCGCGAGATGCGGAATCACTTCCTCGAAACGGCGTGCGTCGTCGTCGCTGAACGGCCGATTCAGGCCCTGGCGGTAGATCGACATGAACGTCGTCAGACCGAAACGGCGATCGAGCGTACACACGCACATCAGTTGCGCGAGCCCGTATTTCACGCACCAGTCGCGAAACCGGGCATCGAGCCCCGGTTCGACGACCGACAACCGGACCGCATGGCCGTGTGCGCCGCGCAGCGTGCGGTGTGCGAGCGGGTCGCAATCGCGCACGCGCTTCCAGTCGCGGAAGAACGCGTGCGGCAGCCGGTACAGGAAGCTGTTGTGCATCACGGGGCCGGTCGACACATGGGTCGCGACGCCCGTCCATGCGGCATCGAACGGTATGAGCGCCTGCAGCAGCGAAAAGAACCGGTATTCGAATTCGCCGATGGCGGACCGGGCCGCAACCGCATACAGGTCGAGCAGCATCAGCCCGAGTTCACGCTGCGATGCGTCGCCGCGCGTGACGCCGTCGAAATCGGCGCGCCGTGACGGCAGCGGCGGCCAGGCGAAGTCGTCGAGCACGATGGCGGCCGGCACGTCGCGCAGCGCATCGAGATCCTGCCCGATATCCGTCGTGATCCTCACCTTCCGCTCCCCTGCCCGATCGGGCTGCTGATGTGCGCAACGACACCGGCCGATTATAGCGATCGGCTTTTTTGACGGGCCACGGCGCCGGAACGGGCGCCAGCCCCATCCATTTGAACGGTGCACCGCACCTTGCTGCTCCGCAGCACACCGCACCACGCCAGCGCGCCGCGTGCATGCCGCGCTCCGCGGGTTTTCCGCACCGTTCATCTGGACGACTGTTCGAAGGCTTTCCCGCTGCGGACACTGCGTCGCAACAACACCAACGACAAACCGATGCAGGACGGTATGGAGAACCCCACGTGACGAAACCCCGCTTCATCCGCACGGCCGCAGCCGTCGCGACGCTTGCCGCGTGCAGCGTCGGCGCGCACGCGCAGTCGTCCCTCACGCTGTACGGTGCGCTCGATGCCGGCGTGCAATACCTGACGCATGCCGACGGGCACCACTCGGCCGTGCAATTGCAGAACTACGGCATCCTGCCTTCGCAGATCGGGCTGAAGGGCCACGAGGATCTCGGCGGTGGCTGGCGTGCGCTGTTCAAGCTCGAGCAGGGCCTCAACCTCAACGACGGTACCTCAACCGTGCCCGGCTACGCGTTCTTCCGCGGCGCGTACGTCGGCATCGCGGGGCCCATCGGCACCATCACGCTCGGCCGACAGTTCAGCGTGCTGTTCGACAAGACGCTGTTCTACGACCCGCTCTGGTACGCGTCGTACAGCGGCCAGGGCGTCATCGTGCCGATGAACGCGAACTTCATCGACCACTCGGTCAAGTACCAGTCCCCGACGTTCGCCGGCTTCGATGTCGAGGCGCTCGCCGCGACATCCGGCGTCGCCGGCAATACGCGCGCCGGACGCGTGCTCGAACTCGGCGGCCAGTACACGAGCAACGGCCTGTCGGTCAGCGCGGTGCTGCATCAGGCGCACGGCGATGTATCAGCGGCCGACGACACGTCCGCGCGACGCCGCGAACTCGGCACGCTCGCCGCGCGCTATGCGTTTGCCGCGCTGCCGCTCACCGTCTACGCAGGCGTCGAACGCCTGACCGGCGACCTCGACGCGGCGCGCACGATCGTCTGGGGTGGTGTGCGCTATCAGATGTCGAGCGAGATCGGCCTGAATGCGGGTGTCTATCACACCGACTCGCGCACGCCTGCGATCGGCCACCCGACGCTGTTCATCGCGAGCACCACGTACGCGCTGTCGAAACGCACCGTCGCGTACGTGAATCTCGGCTACGCGCGCAACAGCGGCCAGAGTTCGCAGACCGTCTACGAATACGACCCGACGCCGCTCGCCGGCGCGTCGCAGTTCGGCGCGATGGTCGGCATGTACCACCTGTTCTGAATCCCCACACGAGAGCCCGCCATGAAAACCCTTTCTCCGGATGCCGCACTCCCGCCCGACGGCCGCGCATCGACCTTCGCGCGCTCGACGCTCATCGCGCTCGTCGTGTTCGCGGCCATCACGCCGCTGCTGCTGCTCGTGGCGCCCGCCGTCGCCGGCCAGCTCGCGACGCAGCTCGGGCTATCCGCATCGCAGATCGGCACCTACTTCTTCGTCGAGCTCGGCGCGTTCAGCCTCGCGACCGTGCCGTCATACCTGTGGCTCGGCCGGATCGACGCACGTCGCGTCGCCGCGTTCGCCATCGCGCTGTTCGGCGCGGGCAACCTGCTGACCGCGCTGTGGATGCCGGGCTTCGTCGCGCTGCTCGCACTACGTGCCGTCACCGCGCTCGGCGGCGGCTCGCTGATGGTGCTCTGCATGACGAGCGCCGCGACGAGCGAGAACAGCGATCGCGTGTACGGCCTGTGGGTCGTCGGCCAGTTGATCGCGGGCGCGATCGGCCTGTTCGTACTGCCGCATGTGTTCGCGGCGTTCGGGCTGCGCGCGTTGTATGTCGCGCTCGCCGTGCTCGCGCTGCTGGCGGCGCCGCTGTCGCGCGGCTTTCCGTCATCGCTGGGCGCGCGCACCGCACCCGCGCAAAACACGCGCGGCGCCGCGGCGCAAACACCGCAACGCTTCGTCGTGCTCGCGATCGGCGCGGTGCTGACGTTCTATCTCGCGATCGGCAGCGTGTGGACGTTCGCAAGCCGTGCCGCCAGCGATGCCGGACTCGATCCGCAGTCGACCGGCAACGTGCTCGCGATCGCGAGCGTGATGGGCATCGCCGGCGCGGCGCTCGCGTCGTGCGCGGGCGGCCGGCTTGCGCGGCGCGCAATGCTGGCGGCCGGTTACGCGCTGCTGGCGGCCTCGCTCGTCGCGCTCGCCGTGATGCGGCACGCCGGCGGCTACAGCGCGGCGATCTTCGCGTTCAAGTTCGCGTGGACGTTCGTGCTGCCGTTCATCCTCGCGACCGTCGCGCAGATCGACACGTCGGGCCGCCTCGTGGCCACGCTCAACTTCGTGATCGGCGCCGGCCTCGCGGCCGGCCCGCTGCTCGCCGGACTGATGCTCGATGCCGGCGGCACGATGCGCGCGCTGTTCGCGGCCGCGACGGCCGTCGCGGTCGTGTCTTTCGCCGCGCTGCGCCACATCGATCGCCGCGCGCGCCCTTCCATTTCCTCCCAACCGTGACAGGTCACGTACATCCATGAATCGCACTGCCTTCTTCACCGACGAACGCACTTTCTGGCATACGGGCGGCACGCACGCGCTGTTCTTCCCGGTCGGCGGCTGGGTCCAGCCGCCGTCGAGCGCGGGCTACGCGGAATCGCCCGATTCGAAGCGCCGTTTCCTGTCGCTCGTGCAGGCCTCGGGTCTGGCCGCTCAGCTCGACCTGCGCGGCGCCGCGCCGGCATCGACCACCGATCTGCTGCGCATTCATCCCGCGCACTATCTCGACGCGTTCCGCGCACTCAGCGATGCGAACGGCGGCGTCCTCGGCGATCTCGCGCCGTTCGGCAAAGGCAGCTACGAGATCGCCGCGCTGTCGGCCGGCCTCGCGATCGCGGCCGTCGATACGGTGCTCGGCGAGCGTGCGGCAAACGCGTTCTCGCTGTCGCGGCCGCCCGGCCACCACTGCCTGCGCGATCGCCCGATGGGCTTCTGCCTGCTGGCGAACATCCCGATCGCGATCGAGGCCGCCCGTGCGAAACACGGCATCGAGCGCGTCGCGGTGATCGACTGGGACGTGCATCACGGCAACGGCACGCAATCGATCTACTACGACGATCCGGACACGCTGACGATCTCGTTGCACCAGGACCGCTGCTTCCCGCCGGGCTACAGCGGCGCGGACGACCGCGGCGAAGGCGCTGGCGTGGGCGCGAACCTGAACGTGCCGCTGCTCGCGGGCAGCGGTGACGATGCGTATCGCTACGCGTTCGAACGGATCGTGCTGCCGGCGCTGGAGCGTTTCCGGCCCGAGCTGATCGTCGTCGCGAGCGGCCTCGACGCGAGCGCGGTCGATCCGCTCGCGCGCATGCAGCTGCATACCGACAGCTACCGGTTCATGACGCGCGCAGTGAAGGAGGCCGCGCAGCGTCATTGCGGCGGGCGGCTCGTCGTCGTTCACGAAGGTGGGTATTCGGAAGCGTACGTCCCGTTTTGCGGGCTCGCGATCGTCGAGGAGCTGGCGGGCATTCGCACCGAGGTCGCCGATCCGATGCTCGACCTCGCGATCGCGCAGCAGCCAGGCGAGCGGTTCGTCACGTTCCAGCGCGAACTGCTCGACGAACTGGCGGTGTCGTTCGGGTTGTAGTGCGCGCGGGAAGACGCGACGGAGGGCTGGCCTGCGCCGGCCCTCTTGCGCGATCGGAGCGGATGGGGTTTCCTGTGCTTTTATCCCCGTTTCGGCGCGAAGCCGCACTCTTCCGATGAAATCGTCCCCGCACGATAACCATGACGATGCCAAGACGCGCCGCCAGCCTTCGAAGCTTGTCCTGAACATCGCCGCCGTGACGGTCGGCCTCATCACGTTCGCGATCGGCGCGGCGTGGGTGATCTATAGCTGGGTCGTCGATCGCGAAGCGCAGTATTTCGCGATCCCGCTGGTGTTCTCGGTGCCGGTGATCGTGGCGGTCGCGATCCGGAGTTTCTGGGAATAGGTGCGCCTGAAACGACAAAGCGCCGCGGATCGGGCGATGCGCGGCGCTGGGAGTCGGGCCTGTTTCAGATCAAGCGGGGATTCACACGGTTCGCTTGCGGGCCGGTCACAGGCCCGGGCGCGCGCACGGATTGGGGGCTGCGCCCTGATATCCACCCGTGACGAGGCCGAACGCAGCGCCGGCCAGCGACGTGCCGACTGCTTTCAGCACATTTTCCGTAGAGAACGTCTCACCGCTCGACATCACGCGCCCCGACGACGAGCACGCCGATGACGACAATGAAACCGTCCGTGCGGGCCTGGTGCTCCATGCGATGTTCTCGGCAGGCGTATTGGCAAAGGCTGGCGCGACCAACATCAGCGCCAGGATGGAAATCGGAGTGCGTACGGTGTTTCTCATCGGTGGTCCTCGGCGTAATTGCATTTCTTGTATGAGAAGCAAACACGATATTACACGCGGCGCGAATTTTCTTGCACCGCTTGTCCAGACCCGCGTGCCGTGAAAAGCACCGGCATCAGCAAAAAAGCGCTGCGGTCAATCGACCGACAGCGCTTTTTAGTGAACGGCCCCTGACGGGGGCGCATTCGACTTCTGGTGCTGAGGCCTGATTCGAATTAACCGATATGAGCCTTTACTATCAACCCGATGAGCTTTTGTCGCTGAATAGTGGCCCCCATAGTTGCCCCCAACACTCGATCCTGCGGCTGTTGAAGCTCCGTTCGTGTCCTTGGGAGCACTCGACATTCGGCCGTCAAACTATCCCTGGAGGCCTTCCGCCGAGCGTGCTGCCACCGCTTGAGCCTCGTTCATGTGGGGACAACGTTACCATCAGGTCGTTCGAAGTTGATACGGCTAGCGATACCGAAAATCTCCCTCAACTTGACTGCTGTCGTCGGACCGCACCGCAAAATCAGCGCCTGCCTTGGTTGAAAAATCCCGAACGGCAGCGGTGTCGGGGCGATTTGGGAGCGCGATATCGCCGCTGATACCGCCATGTCCGTTCCAACGAGCCTCTCGATACAACAGCGGTCAACTCTAGCTTGAAGCCATTTGTCTGATGGCAGAAAGCCGAAGTTTGTCCTCGGCACTTTCTCGCTCGCACTCCCGGCAGTCTGCTGGTCTCGTGAGGAATCGGCGAGAATAGTACCGAGGTAACCTGCTCGTTTGCGGAGCGCGTCGACCTGTAGACAAACGGGCTGACCGCCGGACATGAATACCGAAGCCGTCTCCACAATGACGTACACGAGCCACCGTCTACGGGGATTTCGAATACATATGGTCGATCGCCAGGTACAACAGATTCTTCCCCAGCAAACGGCTAATGCACCGGCAAACTCGAGCTTTGCTGCACTTCAGTCCGCCCGCAATGTCATTTTGCTGGGTGACCCGGGATCTGGGAAAACTCATCTTTTCAGGGCCGCAGCAAAAGCAACCAATGGCCGCTACATGACCGTGCGGACTTTCCTGAACAGGCCAGCCAGTTGGAGTGATGCCAGTATTTTCCTCGATGCTCTCGACGAGAAGCGTTCCGGGCGCGGCGACGATAACGTGGTCGATTCGATCGTACAGAAGCTCTTCGAGCGACCACCCCAGTAGTCATCGCTTGCAAACGTTGCAGGAGAAGATATGGCCCCGTATCAACCGTCAGCCTCCCGAGGCCTTCTGAGACTGCATCCAGAAGCAGGTCTTTGCGAGCAGATACATTGTCTTCTGGTTTGGCAGGTTAGAAGGAAAGCCGATGCCGCGAAACCCCGAAGTATCGGCATTGCCCTCATCCGCTTCCGAAATGGAAAAGATGCTCGTAACCTTGCTGCCGGTAGAAAGGCGCTCGCAAATTGCAATTGTTGTGATTGATGTGAGCGGTCAACTACATTCGACTGCTAATCGGACGTAAAGCACGGTCAGTTATCACGCGCCTGCATACAAATGAAAGCTCCAAACAGAGAGAAGGTGTGGTCTGATGGACCGCAATGAACAGTGCGCCGCGTTCCACCATATGCGTGAAGGTACCGAGCGGGATTGGGCAATCATTCGGCGGCGTTCGATCCGGATACGGCGACGCTACCACTGGAGTTCTTCGAGCCCATGGTGCAGCGAGTGTTTGCCAAGCCGCTTTCGACAAAAGTCGCTGAACGCCTCGCACCGGACGCCCACCCGAGGGGACGTTCGGGGCAGTGTCCGAGAGGGATGGGAACGGCCGTCATGGCACCGCCCAACCTCTCAGTTAGTGTCGCGAATCAGCGTAGCAAGCTCTTGTGCAGATGCGGACTTCGACCACTTCAGGTTATGGGCGACACTGAGCCTGTCCGTCTCAGTACGCTGCTGCGACAGAAATCGCTTTCCGCTTACCTTGGAAATCACTATCTCAAATCCGAGCAAGTGTTTGGATGCGCCCTCGACGAACTCAGGAGTAGCCTCCTTCAATGCCCAAGGGTTGCTGCGCCCCGACTCCTGCGCCTCCGTCAGCGATTCAAGGTGCGAAATGATCCACTGTGGATCATCAACAAACGAAATCTGCCCCCGCACCTCGACAGCAATGTAGTCCCAACTCGGCGCTACCCGTCCACTACGCTGCCCATTCGCATACCAGCGGGGAGATATATAGGCATTGGGGCTCTGGAAGACTGCAATGACTTCGCTCGAAGAAGGAAATGTGGCGACTGAATGTTTTTTCGCCACATGTCCAAGAAGACGGGCCTGTACACCAGTTTCGTCCAGCTCCATGGGCAACAGATTGGCTTCCAGCCCATGCTCGGCGGCACCTATCAAGGTCGCCAGTGGATAGGTGCGTATGAGTCGATAGAGCTCGTGAAGCTCTTGGATGGAGAAAATCGGTTGAATATGCATAGATATCGCGGTGAATTTGTATGCATTCTGCCCGCATCGAGAACCGCTGTTGTCGATCGCTGAGCGCAGCTCTTGCCGATCAGGTGAAGCGCATCGGTGCGCTGCGAGTATGCCTGGTAGCTCCTGGCAGCTGCAAATCAGGCCGATGCGGGGTCCCTCGGTGGGCAGTCTAATGATAGTGAGCAGGCAAATGCAAGTTAGCGCGACTTCGCCGTCATATAGCTCACCGCCGCCTTGATCTCGGCATCGGAACACGCCGAGCATCCCCCGCGCGGCGGCATGGCCTTGAACCCGAGCAGCGCGTGATGCAGCAAGGTGGCGTCGCCCTGCGCAATGCGTGGCAACCACTCGCCCTTGTCCCCAACCTTCGGTGCGCCTGCCGCGCCCGTGGCGTGACATGCGAAGCAGACCGAACTATAGATGACCTCGCCGGAGCGTGCGGGGCTCGCCGCCGCGGGTGCTGCTGGAACAGCAGGTGCCGCAGTTACGGGTGCGGCGACCGTTTCGTGCTGTACACCGGGGGAGGCAGCGGGAATGAGAGCGAAGCCGCCCTCCCCGCCACCACCGCCGGTCGCGCCATGCAGCTGGCTGAAATAGGCCGCGATGTTGACGACATCACGGTCCGAAAGCGGCGCGGCCATCGCGTTCATCGTGGGGTTCTGCCGGGTCTTGCCGTCACGGTAGGCCAGAATTGCGTTCGCCAGGTAGTCGCGCTGCTGGCCCGCCAGGTTCGGCACGCCCGGGATCTTCGCCACGCCGTCCACGTTATGGCAGGCGAAGCACACCGCCGCGCGCCGCTTGCCCGCGGCCGTATCGGGCGCCAGCCCCCATGTCTCGGCATGCGCCGTCGTGTAGAACAGCGCCAGCAGGGCCAACCAGAAGCGGATGATGTTGTTCATTTCGATTCCTCCCCGTATCAGTTGAAGCTGTCATGCATCGAGATCGCGATCCCGTACACGAAGAACACCGCAATCCAGACGCCGAGCACCGACACGGCGCCCGTGCCCAGCCGCGCCACCGTGCGGTCCGCGATGTACACGCCCTGCGTGCGTCCCGCGCGGTACAGCAGCATCAGATAGAAGCCGCCGACGAGACCGCCGATGCCGGCGAGCGTGGCGAAGAACAGCACCGTGGAAGGCCAGTCGGCGTGAACCGGGTAGGTCTTGATGGTGTAGCCCAGCGGCCTGAGGTAGTGGATCCGGATGATCTCGCGCCACGTGGCAAGGAGTCCGAGCAATGCCAGGCCGAAGGTTGCGGGCAGATAGCCGTGCGCGTTGTCGTCGAGCTTGCGCATCCAGAGTGCCATCGTCGCGATCGCACCGACGAACAGCCAGCCCACGCGATGCAGCGCGAGGCCCGACCCCGCCGGAAAATCGCACTGCCAGGCTAGTAGCGGCAGCAGCGCGATGGCGTAACCCCACTGCGCAAGCTGCCTGCCGAGGTGGCTGACGAACGCGCGGTACGCCGGCTCGCGATCCGCTCGTACGGCGAAGTAATGCGCGTAGGCGAGCAGAAACACCCCCACGGCCGGCACGGACAGACTCATGATGAACACGTAACGCGGCCACTGGATCGCATGCAACGCGGCGCCGCGCGTATCCACCATGCCGCCGGGTGCGTACCAGTTCATCCACTGGCCCGGCAGCAGCGCCTGATACGAGAACGCGTGCATGATGAGACCATCGATGCAAAACAGGCCGAGCGCAGCCCACGCGTATACGCCGATGTGCTTCTTCGCGCCTTTGTGATTCGCGTGGTAGAACGCGAACCAGCAGCAGTAGGCCACGATCAGCGTGAAGATGAAGGCGATGGCCCAGCGCCCGGAGAGCACGTTCGACGTGTACCACTGCGGGTCGTAAATCACCTGGGTAAAGAGCAGCGGCCCTACCCCCAGCACGATGAGCAACGACACGGCGACCTTGGCCACCTTCGTCATCGCCATCGACAACCGCTCCCAATAATCACCAGCGGCGCGCCGATGGAACGCAAAAATCGCCAGCCCGGCGGAACCAAGCGCGAGGTGCACGAAGGCGATATGCCCCACCCACGTAGCCACCATCAGGATCTGAAACACCACGGGGTGGGCGGGAACCCCGGCGGGGTCGCGCATCGTGTTCATTACGGCACCAATGTCCATGGCTAGTTCCCCTGCAACGGCGCGTTCGCTGCCGCGTGTTGTTCGGTGATCAGACGATCCACGTTCTTGCCACTGTCGACCGCCGCGAGGTAGTGCGCGATGGCGCGAATCTCGTCGTCGGGCAGGTCGATGCGCGGCATATAGGGTTGCGCGCCATATTTGAGCGCGCCCCGTAGGAACGCGGCGATCATGTCCTCGTCGGTGGACCGGTGCAGCTTGTCGGGCAGATTGCGCAACGGGCCGCCCGGTTCAAGCGAGTGGCAGTTCGCGCAGGCCACCTTGGTCAGCAGACGGCCCACCTCGAGTTCGTTGGCGGGGGTGACGGTCCGCAGGCGGTCAGGCACGAACGGATGCAGCTGCAGCAGACCGTGGTCGGCAATGCGCTCGACTTCCGCATGGATGCCCTTGCCCGGCACGTCGCGCGCGATCACCTGGTTGCCATAGATGTACTGCCCCGCCACATACGGCTTGCGCATCGATTCGCGCATACGCTCCTCGGGCCACACGCCCACCACGGCGATGAAGAGGAACAGCGAGACGGCAAGCGAGGTGTAGACGCGTTGCGGAAAGGCCCAGGCGAACAGCAGCCAGAGCGTCGAGACGAGGAACACCGACACCATGCCCTTCGCGTAGACGGGTAGCAGATGCGTGTCGAGCATCACGAGCGCGTTGTTCGGCAGCGTACGCACGTAGTAGAAGAACATCACGACCGCAATCGCGCCGCCAACGAGCCCAACGGGCGCGATAAAGCGCACGACGCTGCGGCGCAGCGCGAGATCCTTCACGCGGCTCGCCACCAGCAGGCCCACGAGTGCAGCCATCACGAGCATCGCGCCAGTACGGGTGCCGAGTTGCGCGAAGAAGTTGACGTTGTAAAACGCCTCGCTCGTCGAACCCGTCTGATACCAGCTATCGTGGCCCGGCCACATCATGAACGAGAGCACGCCCACGATCAGCAGCATCGTCGCCCACGAAGCGAGTGCGAACGACCACGTGAGCTTCAGGTGTGTGCGCGGATCCACCTTGCCGATCAGGTACACGAGCGCGTAGACGCCGATGACTTCGACCGTGAAGTAGACCCACTCGCTCGCCCAGACCCAGACGAAGTTGTGGATCAGCCCGCTCACGCCGCGCGGACTCGCGACGGTGATCGCATACCAGATGCCGGGCCCGGTGATCGAGCCGATGATGTACGAGAACACCAGCAGGAACATGCCGTAGCGCTGGATGAAGTCCATCAGCTGCGGCTTGTTCTCGCGGTAGGCGCGCGTTTCGAGCAGTGCGAACAGAAGCGATGCGCCCACCGATGTGTGGGACGCCACGACGTGTATCACGCCGATGATCCCCATCACCCAGGCCGTCCCGATGCCCGGGACGTAAAACGTCGGATACATGCCTAGCATGTCTAAGTGTTCTCCCTGTATCTTTTTGTGTTCCAGCGGACCAACGGTAACCGTCGCCGTCAGTTCTCTGTCGCGCTTGCCGGCGAATGGACCTCGAAGACCGCAATCGCTTGCCGCTGGGCGGCAACCTGCTCCCCCAGCGAGAACGCCGCTTGAGCTGCCTGCTCGACCACGGCGGCATTGTTGCGGATCACCTGATCCATGCGGCTCACCGCCTCGTTGACCTGCCCGATCCCGCTGCGCTGCGCTTGCGAAGCTTCGAAGATGCTGTCGTTGATTTCGACCACGCGCTGAACCGCACGCCGCACGTCGCCCATGGCTTGCGCCACCTGGTCCGCATGCGCGGCGCCACCCGAGATGGACTCCACCGAGTTGCGCACCAGCACCTTGATTTCCTTCGCTGCGCTGGCCGCCCGCTGCGCGAGACTGCGCACTTCCCCGGCGACGACGGCGAACCCGCGGCCGTGCTCGCCAGCACGCGCTGCCTCGACGGCGGCATTCAGCGCGAGGATATTGGTCTGAAACGCGATCCCTTCGATCACCGCCGTGATTTCCACGATCTTCGCGGAACTGGCGGAAATCACGCCCATCGTGCCGCGCATCCGCTCGACGGCCATCACGCTCGTATCGGCCGCGAGTGACGTCGCATTGGCAAACTCGGCGGCCTGGCGGACATGATCCGCATTGTGTTGAACCGACATGATGAGCTCGCTCAGGCTCGCGGCAGTTTCCTCGAGCGACTCCGCTTGTCGTCTTGCGCCGGAAGACAAATCCGCGCTGCCTTCGGCTATCTGGATCGAAGCGCACTGGATCTCATCGCTCGATCCCTTGATCGTATGCACTGTCCCGGCGAGGTGCCGGTCCATCGTTTGCAGCGCCTCGACCAACTGAGCGAACTCGCCATGCAGGCTCATGCCTTCGGCATGGCCCAGCCGGCCTTCGGCGATTTGCCGGGCAACGCCGAGCGCCGCCTTCAGCGGCGTCGAAATCGCCCAAAGCAACCATGCCGAAGCAGCCGTGGCCACGACGATGCCAAGGCCGATTGCGCCTAGCATGGTCCAACGCAACGCATCGAACGTTGCGTTCCCGCGCTCCGCCAATTGACGCGCCTGCATGGCGCTCAGCGCGACGTCGCGGCCGATTGCGTCGGACAACGCATCGCCGGTTTCCGTCAATTCGTCGATCGAGTAGGCCGCCATGTCCAGATTGCCGGAACGAAGCACCGCGGCGATATCGTCCGATTGCGTCCGGAAAGCGGCCAACACCTTCGCTAGCCGGTCGGCCAGCCGGCGCTCATCCGCCGTCGCGATCTTCGCGGGATAGTAGTCGTGCCAGGCCGCATCGAGCTTCTTTTGCTCCTTGCCGATATCGGCCACGAGTTCCTCGGCCTTGCCCTGTTCACGCAGCGCCTGGATGTAGCGCATCTGCAGACGGATCTTCAGCGCCGCTGCCTGCATCGCGGCGAGATCCTCGATCGGCACGGTACTCGCCGAGTACATGCTGCCCATGTCGGTACTGAGCCTTGCCAGACCGCGCAGACCCATCATGCCGATCGCCACCATCAGTGCCACGCAGACGCCAAGCGTAAGCATGACCTTGAACCGGATCGTCCCCGCAAAAGCGCCCTTGCAGCCAGTTTTTTTATTTTCCATTACGAAATACAATTTTTTCGCCGGCCGCTTGTTGCCACCATTCGCCAACTGATGCCTCAGGGATCGCCAATACGCGCCGCCGCGTCAGCCTTTCCGGCTATACGCGTTGCACCAGCCTTTACCTGCAACCTGCTTGCCCCCGAACATCGGGCAAGGCGCAAACGCATCGCCCGGCTTGCCTTGATAGAACGTGCAGTTGCTGCAAAGCTGGCCAGCGGCATACTTCGCATACTTCGCCTTGTCGACTTTGGTTGCGTCGGACTTGTAGCCGAGTGCCTGTGCCGTGGCGTCGGTGTCGGACACTTTCGGAGAATCGGCGAATGCAAGACGCGTGAACGCAAGACTCGAAGCCACACCGGCGGTCGTGATCATAAAAGTACGGCGGGATTTTTTCATGTAAGTAATCCTTATGGTGTAGTTGCCGTGCCGGTAAGGCACGGTGAAATCAAAAACGAATGGCTCATGAACTAACCGTGGCTGTCGAGCGAGTCACCGTTCTCATGCTTTCAGCGCCCCGAAAATCTCGCCCAGCATCGCCTTCGCATCGCCGAACAACATGCGGTTGTTATCCTTGTAGAAGAGCGGATTGTCCACGCCCGCATAACCCGAGGCCATGCTGCGCTTCATCACGATCGAGGTCTTCGCCTTCCACACCTCGAGCACGGGCATGCCTGCGATCGGACTGGCAGGATCCTCCTGCGCCGCCGGATTCACGATGTCGTTCGCGCCGATCACCATCGACACGTCCGCCTCCGGGAAATCCGTGTTGATCTCGTCCATCTCCAGCACGATGTCGTACGGCACCTTCGCTTCGGCCAGCAGCACGTTCATATGCCCCGGCATGCGCCCCGCCACCGGGTGAATCGCGAAGCGCACGTCAACGCCCTTCTCGCGCAGCACCTGGGTGAGCTCGTACACCGTGTGCTGCGCCTGCGCCACGGCCATGCCATAGCCCGGCACGATGATCACGCGCTTCGCGTCGCGCAGCAGCTGGGCCGTTTCGGCGGCGCTCACGGCCACCACCTCGCCGGCGGGCTGCGCGCTCGCGCCGCCCGCCGCTGCGGGCACGCCCGCGCCACTGCCGAAGCCACCCGCGATCACGCTGATGAAGTTGCGGTTCATCGCGCGGCACATGATGTACGAAAGAATCGCGCCCGACGAGCCCACCAGCGCGCCCACCACGATCAGCAGGTCGTTGCCGAGCATGAAGCCCGTGGCCGCCGCCGCCCAGCCCGAGTAGCTGTTGAGCATCGACACCACCACCGGCATGTCGGCGCCGCCGATCGCCATTACCATATGCACGCCGAACAGCAGCGAAATCACGGTCATCACGATGAGCGGCGTCATGCCGTCCTGAATGCTTTCCGCATGCAGGAACGTGCGGCCAAATGCGATCACCGCCAGCAGCCCGGCGAGGTTGAGCCAGTGGCGCGCCGGCAGCAGCAGCGGCTTGCCGCCGATCTTGCCCGAGAGCTTGCCGAACGCGATGATCGAGCCCGCGAAGGTCACCGCGCCGATCAGGATGCCTACATAAATCTCGACCTCGTGGATGGCCTTCTCGGCGCCCGTGAACTGCACCGAGGTGTCGACGTAGCTCGCGTAGCCCACGAGACACGCCGCGAGGCCCACGAGGCTGTGCATCAGCGCTACCAGCTCGGGCATCTGCGTCATCTGCACTTTCTTCGCCGCGAACAGGCCGACCGCGCCACCCACGACCAGCGCGCCGACGACGTACGGAATGCCCGCCGCCGACACGCGCGGGCCGAGCACGGTGGCCAGCACCGCAACGGACATACCGATAATACCGAGCAGGTTGCCCCGGCGCGCAGTCTCGGGATTGGCCAGCCCCCCGAGGCTCAGGATGAACAGGATCGCCGCGCCGATATAGGAAACGGTTGTGAGGTTGGAAGTCATCGTCGTTGCCTTATTTGCGGAACATCGCGAGCATGCGGCGCGTGACCGCGAAGCCGCCGAACATGTTGACAGCCGTGAGCGCCAGCGCGAGCACGGCGAGACCCAGGATCAGGCTCGACGGCCGGTCAGCTGCGCCGGCCACATCGCCCAGCGGCGGCGCGACCTGCACCAGCGCGCCGATGGCGATGATCGACGAGATCGCGTTGGTCACACTCATGAGCGGCGTATGCAGCGACGGCGTGACGTTCCAGATCACCATGTAGCCGACGAAGCAGGCCAGCGCGAACACCGTGAAGTGCGAGAGGAACGTGGCGGGCGCGTACAACCCCACCAGCAGAAACGCCAGTGCGCCCAGACCGAACACGATGGCCAGTGACTTCGCCGACATCGGCTCGCTCTTGCCGTGGGCGCTCTTCTTGGGCGCGGCTACCGCCGCAGCGGCGGGCTGGGGCTTCGGTGCAACGGCCGGCTGCTTGATAGGTGGCGGCGGCCAGGTGATGCTGCCGTCCTTGATGACCGTGAGACTGCGGATCGCGTCGTCGTTGAAGTCGACGTTGATCGTGCCGTCCTTCGTCTTGCACAGTTCCTCGACCACGCGCAGCAGATTGTTGGCATAGAGCGTGGACGACTGCCGCGCCAGACGCGAGGCAAGATCCGTATAACCAACGATGGTCACGCCGTGGCGCACCACCGCCTCGCCGGGCACGGTGAGCTCGCAGTTGCCGCCCTGTTCGGCCGCCATGTCCACGATCACGCTGCCCGGCTTCATCGACTGCACCATCTCCGCCGTGATGAGCTTCGGGGCCGGCTTGCCGGGAATCAGCGCCGTGGTGATGATGATGTCCGCGTCTTTCGCCTGCTGCGCGTACATCGCGCGCTGGGCCTGCTGGAAGCCCTCGCTCATGACCTTCGCGTAGCCGCCGCCACCCGAGCCTTCCTCGTCGTAGTCCACCTTGACGAACTCGCCGCCGAGCGATTTGACCTGGTCGGCGACTTCGGCGCGCGTGTCGTTGGCGCGCACGATCGCGCCGAGGCTGGCCGCGGTGCCGATGGCGGCGAGACCCGCCACGCCCGCCCCGGCGATGAACACCTTCGCGGGCGGCACCTTGCCAGCGGCGGTGACCTGCCCGTTCAGGAAGCGGCCGAATGCATGCGCAGCCTCGATCACGGCGCGATAGCCGCTGATGCCGGCCATCGACGTGAGCGCGTCCATCTTCTGCGCGCGCGAGAGCGTGCGCGGCAGCGAGTCGATGGCGAGCACCGTGGCCCGTTTCGCGGCCAGTTGCTGCAACAAGTCGGGGTTCTGGGCTGGCCAGACAAAGCCGATCAGCATAGCGCCCTCGCGCATCAGCGTGACCTCTTCGCTGCCCGGAGCACGCACCTTGAAGACGATGTCGCTGCGGGCCCAGAGTTCAGCGGCCGAGGCCACGACTTCAGCGCCCGCTGCGCGATACGCGTCGTCGTCGAAGTTCGCGGCGGCGCCGGCACCGCTTTGCACGGCGACCGAGAACCCCAGCGTTATCAGTTTCTCGACGACCTCGGGCACGGTCGCTACGCGCCGCTCTCCGGTGGCTGCTTCCAGAGGAATGCCAATCAGTAATGTCATAGGGCGAATTGATGGTTCACGTTGGTATCGGTCATCGCAAGGATTGCAGGCCCGGCGGCACCGGAGAAGTCAGACCAGCCGCCGCACAATCGGTCAGTCGTCCGCGCAAAAAATCGTCGGCGTGATATTAGTGAAATTTTTCACATCGCCCATCACCTCGGCAGTTTTGGCTGACGAAAGAGCTGCATCGATCGCGGCCTGATCGCTGAAACGCAGTATCGCCATGCACGCGAAGGGTTGCGGCGTTGGCGATGGAAACAGGACCTCTGCCGATTGCAGACCAAACTCGCCCCACGCCGAGCGGACAAGCGCGGTATGGTTCGAAAGGTAATACTCGCGGTCAAACGTCCCGCCTTCTGCACTCGGGTAACTCACGATCAGGGTAGTCATATTCAATTCCGTGTTGAGATGTATTCGAGAGTGGGTTCAAGTGATCGCGCCAGCGCCTTGCAAGCGTGCCGGCAACGTTCGTGCGCGGCGCAGCAACTGCCAGCCGAACAGCAACATCCACAGCGGCAGAACCAGCACGACGACCATCTCGCTCGCATTCGAAAGCGCGTTGAGATCCGGGAAGAAGCCGAACAGGAAGAAGATCCCGAAAGCCCAGCCGACGATCTTCAGCAAAATCGATCCCTTCCAGCCCGCCTTCTTGAGCACGTTGGCGGCAATCGGCGTCCAGAAAAGCACGAGGGGACCCTCAATCCACCAGAGGCCGTTTTGCGTCCCATTGGCTATCGCGGTCCATACTGCCGCTGCGGCATTTCTCGTGGCATCGTCGCCACCAGCGTATAGATGCGCTAGCGGGTGAAGGATCGCAAACTGCATGACAGCGCCGGTCACGCCCACCACGACGTACAACACGACGGCCATCGCCACCATGTTGCCGAGCGCGCCCAGTTCTTCACGAAATACGTGCACAAAGTACCCGCCAATGACGAGGAACGGCAGATAGAATCCGAGCGTGTCGGCAACCATGCACCAGCGAAACAGGTCCCGGGTATCCGGTGGCAAGGCCAGCATCGATGCGCCGTGCAGCACCATATCCGCATCCTGTCCCGTGACCGCCACCGACAAGCCAACATTTGCGTATGCCAGAATGCCGCCGATAATGGCACTCCAGGCCGTGAAGCGCATTACCTTGCGCGAGGACTGATTCATCATTGATCTCCAGGACAAGTCAACTGCCGTAAGGCGTGGGCGAGTTCAGCACCACCCCGTCATTTTTCGCTTGCTCCAAAGCACAATAGCCGTAGTAGATCGCCGGCATGAAGTAGGCCCACGAGCACAAAGCAAGCGTATAAAAGTTGAGAAAGACGTTCGTTTCTTCGCCCGGTATTTTGTAGAAATCGTAAATGACCGCAATGCCCAGTGACGTTGCCAGAGCCACCCCTACAGCCAGCGCACGGAGCAACTCGCCAATTTCCAGAAGTCTTTTGATGAAATACACGAGATAGATCGACAGCAGAATCCACATCATCAGATAGTAATAAGGCAAAATCCCAGAGATGAAGTCCGCGCCCACGAGGACGAATGTGAGCGCAAACGCGGCGACGAATACCGCAATGTCCTGGCGAATTGACGGTTTGTACCCGTGCGTAATCGCCATCAACCCCGCGACGGCGATGATGGGTATGCCAAATCCGCGGGAAAACGCATCGAAGAAGTGCGCTACTTCATAGGAAACCGCATTTCCGGTGGCAAAAAAACCAATGGCGTTCGTCGCCGAGGTACCGACGATCCACATCTCCAGGCCGAGAAGATAATTCCTTTTCCTGACGATCTTCCAGCCATAGAAAAATGAACTCAATGCCAGCAAAGCACTGGAGAGCATAAGAACTACAGATCTGAGGTCCATGACTAAACTCCTAACTCCGGTTGCATCTGATTGGTCAATTTTTCTTCGGCTCAAGGCTCGCCAGATAGGTGGCAATAGCCTCGCGGTCTTCGGGCGATAAACCTGTCGCAAGGTTTTTCATGACGCCTGTGGGTTCGCTGCGGATGCCGGAAGCGAACTCGTCGAACTGCGCGAGCAGATAGTCGTATCCCTGACCGGCCAGGCGTGGAAACGTGTCATGGCCCATCAGTTGGGTGCCGTGACATGCGGCACAGTTGCCCGCAGCCACCAGGCGCTGTCCCTTCTCGCGCAGTTGCGCATCCGGCTTGAAGTAGTGATTCGCGACCGGCGTAACACTGGCGAAATATTCAGCCAGCGATTTGATCTGCGAATCACTCATGGTCATCGCGAGAGGCCCCATGTTCGGATTGCGCCGCGCCTCACTCGCGAAATTGTGAAGCTGCGTTTCCAGGTAGGGCGCCGGCTGCCCTGCGAGACTCGGATACGCCTGATGGAGCGAATTGCCTTTGACTCCGTGGCAACCCATGCAAACATCGGTCACATGCGGCCAGGGGCCGCCGTCAGCCTGATAAGCCGCAGTCGACGTCGTGATATAGCTCTGAAGTCGATAAAGGCCCAGCAGATCGGAGCCGAAAATGGCCAGCAGCAGCAGCACCATAACCAGAGGAATGCCAATCAATAGAATTTTTTTCATCGTCACCCTCCTACGCGCGGCGCAGGGAATTCAGCGCCTGAAGCGCGCCTTGATGGCCAGAGCGCACAGCGCCATCCATATAGCCAGCCCAGATATTCGCAGTCTCCGTCCCCGACCAGATCAGCTTGCCGCACGAGGGGCGCAACGCCTCGCCGTGAGCGCTCCAGAAGCCGGGCGGAATGGCGGACACGCAGGTCAGGGTCCAGCGGTCGACCCGTCCCCAGTCCTGATCGTGGTAGGCGATGGGAGACAGCGCTTCATCGCCCAATGCCTGCGCATAGATTTGCTTCTGCATGGCCATTGCCGCGTCCCGCTCGGACGGGACCATCGCATTGTTGATGAATGCATTGATGATCCCGATCTCCCCGGCCGGTGGGGAATTGTCAAAGGCCCAGATGATGGGGCCATTAACCTGGAAGATGCTGCCGTTCATCCCCTTGTCGCGCCAGAACGGACGGCGATAGACCATCGCCGTCTTCCGTGCCGGGGAATGCGCGGGCCATGCGCGCTGCAGGGCCGCACGCTTTTCCGGCAGTGGCGGATCGAACTGCACCTGATGACACAAAGCCGGATGAATGGCCATGATGACGGTCCGTGCCCGCACTTCTCCTTGGTCGGTATGCAGGGTAACGACGTCGCTGTCCCATCCGGAAATCTGGCGGACCGGAGAAGACAGGCGCACCTTGTCGCCCAGTTGCTGGGCCATCTTGATGCTGAGGATTTGCGAACCGCCGATGAAGCGGGTTTCCTGGGCGCTATGCTTGATGCTGTCGAGTTGCGAGTAATCGCAATTCGCGGAATTGACCATCGAAAGGAAGTGCAGCAGCCCCATCTTCGCCGGTGCCGCTCCGCCCGAAAGCGTGATACTGCCATTCCATCCGACCTGATCTTCGGGCTTGATATTCTGCTTTTCCAGCCAGTCGCCGACCGAGAGCTTGTCCAGTTCAGCGACCTTTGGCGACGTCCAGGGTGCGCCGCAAGGGACGTCGCGCGACAGTCTGCTGAGCTTGGCTCCGATCGCTTCGTCGGTGCCGAACGTACCCTTCAGATCGACTGCCACGCGGCCGTTGCCGCCCAGCATGACCGTACTCCCGTCGTAATAGGTCGGGAAGGTCCCTACGCCCAGCTCGCGCGCGAGATCCGCAACGGCCGTTTGGCCGGGCCCGATCCATTGCCCGCCAACTTCCGAAACGTACCCGCCGGGGACGTTGTAGTTGAACGTTCGCCCGCCCACGCGATCCCGTGCTTCAAGCACCAGAAAGGACTCGCAGCCCGCGTGGCGCAGGTCGCGCGCGGCGGTCAGTCCGGCCAGCCCCGCTCCTATGATGGCGACGTCGAGAATGTCGTCCGCGCCTGGCGCGGCCTTGGTGACTGCGGCATGCGCCTGATGGGTGCTCATGGCGAGCGTACCCACGGCAGCAGCCGAGGCACCGGCGTATTTGAGCCATTGCCTGCGCTGCAGGTTTGCCGCGCCGTCTGGAGAAGTTTTTTTTGCCATAGTGCCTCTGTCTACGTAATGAACGCTCCCACTCTGAGCGGGTCACCGCCCCCTGCTCAGGCGTCTGGCTCCATATCCGGTCGGTACGCCGTGCCACGCAACGCCGTCGAATTCCTCTACGAATTATTCGTGCGCCTCGGCCGGGACCGTGCGATCCGCCGCTTCAGTGGTTTATTTATAGAACACATAACCAAAGATAGGTCATGATACCAATGTTAAGGTAGAAAAAAATACAGAGTATTCCCCTGTATCTCAAATGATTCCGCGCGAGATTCCACTTTCGGACGCCTGACGCACCAATGCACCGCGCCACGGAGAGATTTCGACGATCCGGGCAAGTGAGCAGAATCAGACCGGCAACCGCCCGGCCATCATAGGTGCAAATCCAGCTGCGCGCTCAAATTGACGACGCCAGCTCCGGCACCACAGTGAACAGATCGCCCACGAGGCCGTAGTCGGCCACGCTGAAGATTGGCGCTTCTTCGTCCTTGTTGATCGCGACGATGACCTTCGAGTCCTTCATGCCAGCGAGATGCTGGATCGCGCCCGAAATGCCGACTGCGATGTAGAGCTGCGGCGCGACGATCTTGCCGGTCTGGCCGACCTGGTAATCGTTGGGCACATAGCCCGCGTCCACTGCCGCGCGCGATGCGCCGAGCGCTGCGTTGAGCTTGTCGGCGAGCGGCTCCAGAACCTTCGTGTAGCTCTCGCCGCTGCCCAGACCCCGGCCACCCGAGACGATGATCTTCGCGCTCGTGAGTTCCGGACGGTCGAGCTTCGTGACTTCACGGTCGACGAATTGCGAAAGGCCACTATCCGCTGCCGCTTCGAGCTTCTCCACCGCTGCGCTGCCGCCTTCGGCTGCAACCGCATCGAACGCCGTCGTACGGACCGTGATCACCTTGACCGGATCAGCCGATTGAACCGTTGCAATCGCGTTGCCGGCGTAGATCGGGCGCTCGAACGTGTCGGGCGAGTCCACGGCCGTGATGTCGCTGATCTGCGCGACATCGAGCTTCGCGGCGATGCGCGGCGTCACGTTCTTGCCCGCAGCCGTTGCCGGCGCGAGGATGTGCGAGTAGTTCTTCGCGATGCTCAGAACCGTCGCTTCGACGTTCTCTGCGAGACCTGCTTCGAGTTGCGGCGCGTCGGCCAGCAGCACCTTCGAAACGCCTGCTATCTTCGCCGCTGCATCGGCAGCCGCTTGCGCGTTGTGACCTGCAACCAGCACGTGCACGTCGCCGCCGATCTTCTGTGCGGCAGCCACGGTGTTCAGCGTCGCAGCCTTGATGGTTGCGTTGTCGTGTTCGGCAATAACCAGATTTGTCATTTCTATCTCGCTCCCTTACAGCACCTTGGCTTCGGTCTTGAGCTTCTCGACCAGCGTCTTCACGTCGGCAACCTTCACGCCTGCGGAACGCTTGGGCGGCTCGGCAACCTTCAGGGTCTTCAGACGCGGCGTGATATCGACGCCGAGGTCCTCGGGCTTGAGCGTCTCCAGCGGTTTCTTCTTTGCCTTCATGATGTTCGGCAGCGTGACGTAGCGCGGCTCGTTCAGGCGCAGGTCCGTCGTGACCACCGCGGGCAGCTTCAGCGACAGCGTTTCCGCGCCGCCGTCGACTTCGCGCGCGACCGTGGCCTTGCCGTCGGCGACCGTGAGCTTCGAAGCAAAGGTCGCTTGCGGCAGATTCGCCAGCGCGGCGAGCATCTGGCCAGTCTGGTTCGAATCGTCGTCGATGGCCTGCTTGCCGAGGATCACGAGTTGCGGCTGTTCCTTGTCGACGAGCGCTTTCAAAAGCTTCGCCACAGCTAGCGGCTGTAGGTCTTCATTCGACTCGATCAGGATCGCGCGATCCGCGCCGATCGCGAGCGCCGTGCGCAGCGTTTCCTGCGCTTGCGAGACACCGGCGGACACGGCGATGACTTCCGTCGCCACACCGGCTTCCTTCAGACGCACCGCCTCTTCCACAGCGATTTCATCGAACGGGTTCATCGACATCTTCACGTTCGCGATATCGACACCCGTTCCGTCGGACTTCACGCCGACCTTCACATTGGCATCCACGACCCGCTTCACCGCCACCAACAATTTCATTGCTTCTCCTCGCTCAATCCATTTATACCGCCTACGCTCGTCTCCGCAATGATCCCCTCTGCCTTCCACGCCTGCTCCAGGCGCAGGAAGTTTTCGCGGTTGCGTGTCCTCGTCGCTGCACTGGGCGGATAATCAACCCAGCGCGACGGAAGCATTCCATCCTCTCCAGCCCGCACGATCTCGGCTCGGACTTGCGCCCGGGTTTTGCCCTGCGCAGGGCTGACGTCCGCGACCGGCTGCCCAGTTGGACGAGCCGCATCGGTCTGCGCATTCGAATCTTCCGGCACGCTACTCGCGACGGAAAAGGAATGCGAAATCGGCTGCCTGGGCGGGAGAACACCGCCGCCACGCGCCTGAGCCGTAACGGCGACGGTCGTCAGTACAGCCGCAAGTGCGGCATGATTCAACATGGCAGCGGTATTCATATTGCACTCCTGATAAATCAATAAATTCGAACCTGGACACACCGAAGGTCGGGTTATTCCTTCGTCCACCCTTCCTGATAGAGCTTGCCTGCCAGCACGCCCAGACGCAGCGTGAGGTGATAGTTCTCTCCGTCCTCGATCAGCGCGGAGCGCACATCGCGGAAGAGCTTCTCGATCGGGAATTCGCGGGTGGTACCGTTGCCGCCGAAGAGCTGGAACGCCTCGTGCGTGATCTTCATCGCTTCTTCAGTCACGCTGACCTTGGCCTGGGCCGTCGCATACGGATGGCTCTTTGGAGACAGACGCGAGAATGCGAGGCTGCGTCGCGCAATCGCACGCGCCATCTCCAGCCGGCGCAGCATCTCGCCCACGCGTAGTTGCGTCATCTGATGGTCGATCAACAGTGCCCCACCTTGCTTGCGCTCGTGGCAATACGCCAGCGCGAGTTCGAACGCAGCGCGGGCCACGCCTACGAACACCTGACACATGTGCGTGCCGGCGAACGACCAGGTCGAGGCCAGATTGCCGAGGTAATCGTCCTGCAGCGCAATGGCGAACCGCTTGGGCACCTTCACGTTGTCAAAGTAGATCTCACCCTGCGGCAGCGAGCGCTGACCAATCTTGTCGAGCGGCTTGCCACGCGAGACACCCGGCAGGTCGAGCGGAAGAATCATCCCGATGCCGTTCGTGAACGCACTCCGCTCCCCGGTGCCATAGAAGCCATCGCCGTAATCCGCCGCCATGTACGCGAGCGCCACCTGCGCGACCGAGCCGTTCGAGATCCATGCCGAACTCTGCCCGTTGATGACGATTTCGTCCGCGCCCACCTTCGCCGTGAGGTTACCCACAGGCTGCTTGCCGCCCGTGCTGATCTCGTCGCGGTAGAGAATCGCGGCATCGCTGCCGCGGTCGGGCTGCGTGTTCATCCAGCAGCCGATCTTGCCGGTGCACATGTCGATCAGTTCCTGATTGCCGATCGACTGCGCCATCATCAGCGGCGCGGGCGCCACACCGATCGAGACGGCAAGCCCCGAATCCCCCCAGCCGAGCTCTTCGCCGATCAACGATTCGATGCGCACCGCCATGTCGGGAGGAAGCTGCGCGAGAAGCTGCGGATCGAGACCCAGCTTCGCACTCTCGATCATGGCCGCCCAGTACGGCGAGCCAGGCGCGATCACTTCCTCCGGCGTCATACGGTCGAGTTCGCGGCCGACGGGCTTCAGCACGTCACGTGCGAAACGATGAACCGTGTCCTGGATCGCACGCTCCTCCTCACTCATCGGCGTTTCGAAACCGGTCAATCCTGCCAGCGGCAACCCCACGGACTTGTGCAGTCGAATCATTTCGGTACTCCTCCTATCCTGAACGCACGTCGACTGGACTGCCCCGCAACCCAGCCATCCTTTAATAGATCAACATACCAAACATAGGTAACAATACAAAACATGAGGCAAAAAAAAAAGACAGGGTATTCCCCTGTCCTTTTTCCTTGCCGGCACGACGCCGTGGCTATCAGACGGTCTCGGCGTCTACCGTCTTCCCCCACACCAGGTTACGCGCGGTCGCGAGAAACATCGTCTCGAACCCTCGCATGTACGCTCGCTTGCTGCGCGTGGTGCCCAGATGAAGTGTCATGCCGTCCACCATCGAAATAAGCAGAATGGCAATGTGTGCACTCTCGGCCGCCCCATGCTCCGGATTCACGGCGCGAATGAGCTTGGAAAACTCGCTCGTGATAGTGTCGTACCAGTCGTCCCTCATCTGCGCACATTCGGGGTCGGTAGACGCAAACGAAAAGAAATGCCACCACAGCGGGATGTTCTTCGAGTCCTTCGCGTCCTGCAGCCCCAAACTGAGAATGGCTTCGATCGCCGCATGCGGCGAGGTATTGCTCTCGAGCGCATGTTTCAGCGCATCGACATAAGCGTCGATCACGGGCGCCATGACCGCCCGCAGGACCGCAGGCCGCGTCGGGAAGTAGTACTGGAGGTTGCTGACGCTGATTCCCGCTTTCACGGCGACGGCACGCAGCGAGAAGTCCATGGGGCCATTCTCGAGCAAGAGCTTCCTGGCCACACGAATAATGGCATTGCGCGTACGTACACCCTGGGCCCGCAGGCCGTCGGGTGCGGTTCCCGTGGTGGGTGCTGCGCTCGACGTGCGCCGCTTACGGGTGCTGGGCTCATTTAGCACTGTCATCGCTTTCCGCCTTGATTGAGGTAGACGTCTCTCCGAAGAGGGGCAAAGCGGTCACTCGAACCGCTTCCTAGGTAAACATGACTATACCTTACAAGAGGCTGAGCATCCATATGGCGTACCGTAGGGTTCGCGCCCGCGCTTCATTGCCGCCATTCACAACAGTCAATCGTCGAGCCGCTCCCAATGCCCTCAACGCTCCCGGTCGAGGCATGGTCGCCGCGAGCGCCGTACGATAATGCCATGCGCCTCACGCCCGTCGTGCCTGCGCGGCCCGCGCCTTACCGTTTACGCGGTCATCGAGCGCGTTCACCACGCCTAACGCCCCGTTCATGACGCACCAGCGCAACGGCTCGGGCAGCGTCGATGGCGTCTTGTGATCGAGCGCCGAAAGGAGCGGATTTTCGATGCCGCGAATCCGCCCGGCGATCATGCTTCCGACCATGGATTGGGCAGCCACGCCATGTCCGGAGCACCCTGCGCTGTAGAAAATGTTCTGATGCGCCCCTGTAGCACCAACAACCGGCAGCGCGTCACTGGCCAGGCTGATATAGCCGCTCCAGCAGGCCCGCAGCGCGATGCCCTTGAGGGTCGGGAAGCGGTCACGCAGGGCTGTGCGCAACTCGCGATACGACTCATAGTCGGGCACGTTCGGCGTTTTGGAGCCATATGGGTAGTGGAGACGCTTCGTCGTCACCACGAGGGTATTGTTGACGGTCAGGCGATGGCTTTCCATGGTCCAGTGCGCTGTCACGATGCCCTCACGTCGCGGCCAGCCCAGCGCCTTGCGCTGGTCATCGGAAAGCGGCTCGGTCTCGATCGCCGAGACTCGCAACGGCACAACCTTGTCCGCCAGCAGACCGAGTTGCGGCGTGTAGGCGTTGGTGGCCAGCATCAGTACCGACGCACTCGCACTGCCGCGCGGGGTTTGCACCTTGATGACCGGCCCCTCGGTGTAAGACAGCAGCGGCGTGTTCTCGTAGATCTTCACGCCGGCCCGCAAAGCCGCGCGCCTGAGCCCCATCACGTACTTGCCCGGGTGGAGCGTGCCGCCGCGCGGCACGTAGTTGCCGAACAAGAACGCCGGCGGAATGCCACGCGCGCGCATCTCGGCCTGATCGAGAAACTCCGACTTAAAGCCCAACCCGGCACCGGTTCGCATGTCATCGCGCACCTTGTCTTCCTGAGCGGGATCGATGCCCGCACGGATAATGCCCGTCTGGTTGTAGTCGCAGTCGATCTCGTACTCTTTGAGCTTGCCTTCCACGAAAGGAACGGCGTCTTCGTAGTAGCGGACGATCTCCTTCCCTTTCTCGTTGCCTACGCTCTTGAGAAAAAGATCGTATTCGAGCGCGAGTGCACCTGCCAGATAGCCCGCGTTGCGTCCACTTGCACCAAAGCCGGCAAATTCGCGCTCGAGCACGACCACTTTCGCTCCGTGCCTGACCAGTTCGAGCGCAGCAGAAAGCCCCGCAAAACCGGCGCCGACGATGACCACATCCGCACTCACATCGCCAGTGAGTTCAGGCTGCATGTCGCCTGGCCGTTCTACCCAGCCGCCGAGCGCGCGGTACTTCTCCATGTCAGCGGTCAATTTGGCCGCCTCCACTGGGCCAGCCGATTCGACGCGAGAACATTGCGTAGCCGCCACCGCCGGCACCACCACGGCTGCTGCCGCCGCACCCTTGATAAAGGTGCGGCGGCTCACTGCGGAACGCGAGCCGTCCTTTTGTCCTGCTTGTGTTTCCGTTGTCTCGCTCATACATCCCCCATCAAACCTTGCTCAGAATATGCACAGCAAGCGCCGCTTCTTCGATGCCCTCAAAACCACCACCGTTTTCCTGAATCGCGTGGCGCGCGCCGGGCACCTGACGCGCGCCCGCTTCTCCGCGCAGTTGGGAGACCAGCTCGTAGAGCTGACCGATTCCCGTCGCACCCAGCGGATGCCCCTTCGATTCGAGGCCACCGGATGTATTGATCGGAATGTGCCCACCGATGGTGAACTCGCCACCTTCGGCAGCGGGACCGCCCTGGCCGGGCGGGACCAGTTGCAGGTTTTCCGCCTGGATGATTTCCCCCATCGCCGAGGCGTCGTGCACCTCGGCGACATCCATGTCCTCGGGGCCGAGACTCGCCTGCTCGTAGGCCTGTAGCGCCGCAAGGCGGCCGATGTTCTTCTCCGGCTCGTCGACGCGTCGATGCGTAAAGCTGCGGACGACGCTCGCTGCAATCCGGATGCAGCGACTACGGTCGGCACCGATGCGCCGCAAGCCCTCCTCGGTGCACAGGATCGCCGCCGCCGCGCCGTCCGAAACCGGCGCGCACATGGGCAGCGTGATCGGATATGTGATCGGCGGCGCCGCGAGCACTTCGTCGATCGTGAACGGCTGACGGAACTGCGAGTACGGGTTATGCACCGAATGCAGATGGTTCTTCGACGACACGGCAGCAATCTGGCGCTGCGTGGTGCCGTAGGTCTTCATGTGATACCGGCACAGCGCCGCGTAGACCGACATGAAGCGGCTATAAGGCCGATCGGACTCCGATCCGGGCGGGGGCTCGACGCCTTCGCCAAGCTTCATCAAATTGGAGAAGTTCTCGTCGACACGCGACACGTCCCAGCCCGCCTCGAACAGGGCGAATGATTTTGCCTTGTCCGGAACGTTCATCTTCTCTGCGCCGAGCGCGAGCGCCACATCGCAGGCACCCGACCGAAGCGCCTGGGCCGCGAGATGCACCGCGGTGCTGCCGGATGCACAGGCGTTTTCGACGTTGTAGACCGGAATGCCTTCAATCCCGATCTTGCTGAACACGACCTGCCCCGGAATGGACAATTGGCCCTGTAACGGCCCGTTGGTGATGCCCGCATAGAAAGCCGCGCCGATCGCCCCGGCATCGCAGCCCGCGTCCTTCAGTGCGCCGCGTAGTGCTTCGCCCGCGAGATCGTCGATGCTGCGCTCGAAGTGCCGGCCGAACACGGTCATCGCAATGCCGGCGATATAAATGTCGCTCATGGTGTTTATCTCTATGTGGCTCACTCAGATCCGGCGGGTTTGGCCCTGCCAGTACTGCTCGCGCAGATCCTTCTTCAGCACCTTGCCGGCGGTGCTGCGCGGCAGCGCCGCAATGAAGTCCACGCTCTTCGGCGCCTTGACCGAGCCGAGCTTCTCCTTGCATAGCGCCACGAGTTCTTCGGCACTGACGCTCTGCCCCGCGTTGAGCTCCACCACCGCCTTCACAGCCTCGCCCCACTTTTCGTCGGGCACGCCGATCACCGCGCAATCCTGCACTGCCGGGTGCGCCCAGATCACCTGCTCGACTTCGCTCGGGTAGACATTAAAGCCGCCGCTGATGATCATGTCTTTTTTGCGGTCGGTGATGTGCAGATATCCTTCGGTATCCAGATGACCGACGTCGCCCGTGTGCAGCCAGCCGTCGACGATCGTCTCGGCCGTTTTGTCGGGTGCCTTGTAGTAGCCCTTCATCACGAGGTCCCCGCGCACGCAGATTTCGCCGGTCTCGCCCTGCGGCAGGATCTCGCCGCGATCGTTCATGATTTCGACGCGGATCAGCGGGTTGGGTCTGCCGACCGACGAGAGCCGGCTGTCAGGTGCAAGCTCGCCGCCCTCGAAGTGCTCGGCCGGCGTGAGATAGGAAATGGATGCAGGTGCTTCCGTCTGGCCATAGCCGCCCGCCATAACCGGACCGAACACCTCGATCGCGCGCTTGAGCTTCTCCACCGACATCGGCGCCGCGCCATAGAGAAAGCACTTGAGCGAGGAAAAATCCTGGTCCTCGATGCCGGGGATATCGAGCAGGCGATAGATCACCGTTGGCGGCAGGAAGAACTCCGTGACCCGATGCTTCGCGATCGCCGCGAGAAGCAGCGCTGGGTCGGGCTTCGGCAGCACGACCACCGTACCCCCGCGCGCGGTGCAAGGCAGCGACAGCATCCCCGCGGTATGGGTCATGGGCGCTGCGGCGAGGTTCACCGGACGCTCCACGCCGTACGGATACGCCATCATGAATTGCGCGAAGTAGGTCTGGAACGCGCGATGCGTGTTCATCACGCCCTTGGGCAAACCCGTCGTGCCGCCCGTGCCCGAAAGTGTCACGATGTCGTCCATGTCGTAATCGACGCGCGGCTCGGTCGCCGGCTGCGCCGCGCTCCACTTCTCCAGCGACGGTGCCCACGGCAGGTCGGCATCGATACAGATCCAGAGCCTGACCTTGGGGAGGCTGGGACGCAGCGCTTCGATCGCCGGTGCGAACGCCTGGTGGAAGAACAGCGCTTCACAATCGAACGCGTCGAGGAGGTACTGGTTCTCCTGCGGAGCACTACGCCCGTTCACCGGGATCCATACCACGCCGGCACGCCACAGCCCCAGCGTGCAGGTCCATGCCGTGACGTCGTTATCGGCCCAGACCGCTGCCTTCGCTTCCTTTTCGAAGCCGGCCGCGAGCAGGCCGTTGGCGATGCGGCACGAAAGCGTGTGGACTTCACTGAACGAATAGCTTCGCTCGTCCTGAATGTAGGCGACGCCGTTGGGGTTGATACGCCAACCGCGATCGAAAAAGTCAATGATTGCCATGTCCCATGTTTCCCTGAATCTGTTCCGGATCTGCGTGCTCTCGGCCGTTACAGCTGCGCGACGCTCGCGCGCGCGAGCCCGCGCTGCTCGAGGAAGCCGAGCAGATAGCGATGCCCGAATGCCTTGGATCCCGAGGCAAAGCCCACCTTCGCGGTCTCGCCGTCGAGAAGCTTGATGGCTGCTGCCGTCTGGATGGCGCCCGTCGCGATGTATGGCGTAATGCCGTGCACGGTTGCGCGAACGGCCGAGAGCTGGCCGCGGCCGATCGCGAAGTCGACCGTGCGATGAAGCGACGTGCGTTCGCGCGGCGGCATGGCCGGCGTGGTCGAATCGACGAGTTGCTTGAGCACCGCATCCTGTTGCTCGTGCGGCAAGTTCGCGTACTCGGCATCCCACTTCTGCCCGAGCGCATGCACCATCTGCATCGCGTTGTTGTCGTAGAAGCCCACGCAGGAAACGCAGCTGCGCACGCGCGGATCGTGCTCGAAGTACACCGGCAGTGACGTACCGCCCCACGGCAACGCGAACACCGGCTGAAGGAAATCGGGAGAAGCGATATTGAACGAGGCGTGCCGGTCATGCGGCACCAGCTTCTTTTCCCACAGATAGCAGGATTCCTGACGATAGCCTTCGAAGATGGTCGCGGTAGATCCTACGCTCACGCCAGCGCCGGCGCCGCGCGGGCCGCGCGTGAGCGTGGCGGTCTCCAGCGCGTCGGTGCCGGGCGTTTCGAGCGCCAGTTCAGCGGCGATTTCGGCGAACGTGTACATGTAGGCATTCGAGGGCGACACGAGCAGCCCGGCCTGTCGGAACTGCTCGCCGAACTGCTCGCGAACCTGGCGGATATAGTGCTGCTCGCCCGTGGTGTCGAGGTAGTGGCAGCCTGCCTTGAGCGCCGCTTCCACGGCGGTGAGACCGAAGTTGAAGAACGGCCCGACCGTGTTGCACACGACCTTTGCACCGCGAAAGGCATTCACGAGCGAATCCACGGTGTGCCCGGCTTCGATGATTTCGTAGTTAGCCGACTCGAGGCGCACGACACGCTGCGCCATCATTTCCTGCGTGCGCTTTGCGTTGCGCGCGACCGCCGTAAAGGGAATGTCCTGGTCGATGAGCCAGTCCATGATCAACATGCCGGTGTAACCGCTTGCGCCATAAACGACGACGGGATGCTTAGCCATGCTTGTCTCCTGAAACGTGATTGGTCAAATGTTGCGTCTGTCAACTGCCGGCGATGCCGCGTGAAGTGACGAGCACCGCCGTCGGTTGATGCAGCGATGACACGCGGCCATTTAATAGAACACAATACAAAACTTAGGTCATATTGCCAAATTTAAGCTGCTGAAAAAAGACAGGGTATTCCCCTGTCTCTCCACTACTCCTGCCCGTTACACCATGGCAGCTATTGCTTGCGGACGTCACTGCCACCCGGCGTCAAGCTCGCGAGGTAGCTGGCCACCGCCTGGATGTCCGCGCCCGACAGGGAGGCCGCCATCCCGTTCATGGCGCCGCTCGGGTCATGACGCTCACCCGTCTTGAAGGCAACAAGCTGCTTCGCGAGATAGGCGGCGCCCTGGCCCGACAAACGCGGCACCTGATCGCGGCCCATAAACGACGCCCCGTGGCAGGCCTGGCAGCTTTTAGCCGCCACGAGTTCCATGCCGCGCTTTTCGAGTGCCGCCTCGGCGCGCACCGCTTCGCTTTGAGCCGGCGTCTGCCGCGCGAAATAAGTAGCCAGCGACTGGATCTGCTCGTCTGTCAGTTCCCGCGCAATCGCACCCATGTAAGGGTTGAGTCGCTGCCCGCCGGCAAACGCATGCAACTGGGCGACGAGATAAGCCTCCGGCTGTCCAGACAGCGCCGGATACCAGGCGTTGACGGACTGGCCGTGCGCACCGTGACAGAAGACACAGGTCTCCTGCGGTTGCGGCCAGGGGCCTCCGTTGGCCACCTCCGTCTTGTCGATCTCGCTCATCGCCTTTTCATAATGCATGCCGTCGAGATAATCGCGCCCGTAGAGCGCGCCCACGCCCGCGACGCCTGCCAGCACGACAGCTGCGCCCACGATCCATACCCGCCTCATTCACGCCACCTCGCTACGTCGAGTGAAACCGGCCAGCGCCTGCAAGGCTGCGCGGTGGCCCGAGCGCACGGCGCCGTCCATCGCGCCGGCCCAGATGTCGGCCGTTTCGGTCCCCGACCAGATCAGGCGCCCCACTTCGGGATGCAAATACTTGCCCCACTTCGTCCAGAAACCCGGCGGCATCGGATTGATGCAATGCAAGGTCCAAGGATCGACCCGGCCCCAGTCGTAGTCGTGGAACTGCGACGGACGCAGCGCGCGGTCGCCGAATGCCTTGGCAAACGTGGCCGACAGCGTCTTTCCGGCCATCGTGGAATCGTCCGGCAACATCCCCGGCGCGACGAACGCAGCGATCACGCCGAGCGATGCATCGGGAGGCGAGTTGTCGTACGCCATGAAAACCGGGCCACCGACCTGGAAGATCGTCCCGCAGTAGCCGGCGTCGCGCCAGAACGGTTTGTCGTAAACGTGAACCGTCTTGCGCATCGGGGCATTCGTGGGCCAGTTCTGCTGTAGCTGCGCCCGCCCGCCGGGCAGCGGCGGATCGAACACCACCTGGTTGCACAGCGCCGGATTCATCGCGACGATCACGCGACGCGCCTTGATCACACCCTGATCAGTGTGTACCTCGACGACATCTCGGTCCCAGCCGGTGATCTTGCGCACAGGCGAGGACAGACGAACCTTGTCGCCGAGTTGCTCGGCCATCTTGATGCACAGACGCTGCGAGCCGCCGACAATGCGCGTTTCCTGTGCGCCACCCTTGAACGCCTCGAGTTGCGTGTAGTTGCAACCCGCACTGTTGATCATCGATAAGTAATGCAGCAGACCCAGCTGCGCCGGCGCACCGCCCGTGGTCAGCTTCGCGGCTAACGCGAGAAAGTAGCCGTCCTCGTATTTCACGCCCTGCTGCAGGAGCCACTCGCCGTATGAGAGCTTGTCCAGTTCCGCCAGATGCGGTGCTTTCCACGGCGCGCCGGAAGGCACCCCGCGCGCGAGTTCCGCAAGCCGGTTGCCGATCGTGTCGTCACCCCCGGTGCCGCCGTGAAAATCCTGGGCCACCGTAGCGCCCTGTGCAATCACGACGGTCTTGCCCGTGTACCAGCTCGGAAACGTATCGATCTCGAGTTGACGCGCCAGATCGAAAATCGCGGTCTGGCCGGGACCGATCCACTGCCCTCCGGCTTCAGAAACGACGCCGTGTCCGAGGTCATGGTTATAGGTGCGTCCGCCCACGCGGTTACGTGCCTCGACCACGACAAACGAATCACATCCGGCCAGTTTGAGGTCACGGCCCGCGGTCAATCCAGCGAGACCCGCGCCGATGATCGCGACGTCCAGAATGTCGCCATTCGTGGGCTTCGTTACGGCGGCCTGTGCCAGCGAGATGCCGCCGGCCGCCAGTGACGCCGCGCCCATCGCCGTAAAACGCAGCAGCTGGCGCCGGGTCTGCGTATCCGGCTTACGTTTTCGATCCATCTTCGATGCCCAATTCAGTTTCATTGCTTCTCCCCTCTCTCTTCCCTGCTAATAAGGAGAACGATTTACGACCATGGAGACGGGTGTTCCTCAGTGGGCCGTCAGCACCCCGTCCTGCGAAAACAGCACTGGCTTGCCGGCGCCGTCGATCAATGCGGCGGTGAGCGTCGCCCGATCGTCGCGCTGTTGAACCTCGAACGACATGCCGCCTTCGCGTTGCCGCAGCACGAGGCCGTCGAGCCCGACGCCCATCAGTCCGTTTCGGGTTGCCACGAGATCGGTGATCGAACTCTTCGTGCCAGCGTTCAGCGCTGTCCACGTCGCCCCGCCGTCGCTGCTCTGATACAGGCTGCCGAGCAACCCGCCCACGACGATCCGCCCGTCGGGGAGCGCTACGCCGGTCCACAACGTGCCCTTGCCGCCCGTCGCCAGATAGCTCCAGTTCGCGCCGCTATCTGTCGACTTCAGCACCATGCCCTGTTCCGAGTCGATATAGAGGGCTCCCGAGCGGTCTGCGAAGATGTGATACAGGTTACGGTCCGCACGGCCGTTGCCCGGCGGCTTGGGCACTGCCACCTTCGTCCACGTCTTGCCGCCGTCGTGCGTGGCGAGCATCAGCGACCACAGGCCCACTGCAATGCCGTCCTTCTCGCTCGTGAAGAGCACTGAGAACAGCGGCTGGTCCACCGAGATGTCCATGCGCTGCTTCTGCCAGGTTTCGCCGCCGTCAGTCGTCGCGAGAATCACACCCCACTGGCCAACGGCCCAGCCGTGCTGCGCATCCGTGAAATTGACCGCCGAAAGCGTTGCCGAAACCGGCACGCTGTGCGCCTGCCGGAACGATTTGCCGTCGTTGTCCGACAGCAAAACGAGGCCGCGCTCACCGACGGCGACTATGCGTGGGCCCGCGCGTGTCGCGTCCATCAGCATCATGTGGGTCGGCGCCGCCCACACGTGCGCCGGCTTCGCCGACCACGTTGCGATCGTTCCGTCGGCTTGGGCCAAAGCCGACGGGGCTGCGCATACCGTCGCCGCGGCAAGGGCGATTCCGGCAAAAAGCGACTTGATCATGACTATTTCTCTGTAGTTGGGCTGCTCGCGTCAGTGGATCAGCACGCTCGGCGAGCGAGCAGGCTTACGGCGCGGGAACCAGCGCTCGAGCACCGAGGCCAGCGCCGGCAGCACCGTCATCGCCATCAGCAGGTTCACGAGGAACATGAACGCGAGCAGCTTGCCCATGTCGGCCTGGAACTTCAGCGCCGAGAAGCTCCACGTCGCCACGCCCACCGCCAGCGTAATTGCCGTGAAGATCGTCGCCACGCACTCGAACTCGAGCGCGCGCTCCATGGCCTTGAGGATCGGGTCGCCGTCGGCCAGGTGCATCTGCAGCCGGTTGTAGATGTACAACGCGTAATCCACGCCAATGCCCACCGCCAGCACCATCACCGGCAGTGTGGCCACCGTCAGCCCGATCTTCAGTTCCTTCATGAACCAGTAGCCAATGAAGGTCGCCACCGAGAGTGGCACGCAGCACGCCACCATTGCGCGCCAGTCGCGATAGGTGAGGAACACCAGAATGACGATCGCCGCGTACACGTACAGCATCATCGGCAGCTCGCTCTTCTCCACCTCGTCGTTGGTGGCCGCGAGCACGCCCGCGTTGCCCGCCGCCAGGCGAAGGTGAATGCCGGGGAACGGGTGCGACGCGCCGTATTGCTTCACGTCCGCGAGGATCCGGTTGATCGTGGTGGCCTTGTGATCGGTGAGGAACAGGTGCACCGCAGTCATGCTGCAATCGTTCCTCATGTACCCCTTGATGCGCCCGACATCGACCGACATCGCACCGTAGTTCTCGGGGGCGATCGGCACCACGTTCATCTTCGGGAAGGCTTCGTTGTAGCCCTGGTTGTAAGTGCGCAGCAATGCCGAATACGACTGTGCGGACACCACGCCCGGCTCGGTGCGCATCGCAGCCGTGAAATCGTCCTCGTACAAGCCGACCGCCGGGTTGTCACAAGCCTTGCTGTCCGACTCGACCGCGACCGTCAGCCAGTCAAGGCCCATGTCGTAGTGACTGGCGATGGAAGTTGCGTCGCGGTTGAAGCGCGCGTTCTCACGCAATTCCGGCGCGCCGGGCTGCAGCGTCCCAATCACGCGGTCGCGGCTCTGCCACGCTGCCAGCGCGAACACCACCAGCGCCACTGCGAGCGTTGCCTCCGCAACCCCCGGTTGCGCGACCCGCGCGAGCGGGCGCAGAAACGCCGAGCGCCGCGCCTGACGCTTCTGCGCCTTTTCGGCGTATGCCTGGTTGACATTGAAGCACGACGCCGCGACCGGCAGCAGGATCAGGTTCGTGACGATCTTGTAGCCCACGCCCAGCGATGCGGTGATCGCCAGCTCACGCACCATCGGGATCGGGATCAGCAGCAGCGTGACGAACGACACGAACGCAGTGACGAGCGCGAGCACGCCCGGAACCAGCAGGCCGCTGAAGCTATGGCGCGCCGCATCGTACGAGCTATGCCCGCGCGCAATCTGCCGCACGATGAAGTTGACCTGCTGCACGCCATGCGAAACACCGATGGAGAACACCAGGAACGGCACCAGCACCGCGAGCGGATCGAGCCCGAAGCCCAGCAGCTTCAGGGTGCCGAACTGCCAGACCAGCGATGCCAGCGAGCAGAAGATCAGCAGCACGGTCAGGCGTACCGAGTGGCAGTACATGTAGACCGCAAACCCGGTGAGCAGCAGCGCGATGCCGCAGAAGCCGAGCACGCCCGTTGCGCCATCGGCAATGTCGCCAATCTGCTTTGCGAAGCCGATGATCTGTACTTCGTAGCCGGCGTCCTCGAACGGCTTGCGGATCTTCGCTTCGAGCGTGTGATTGAACGCCACGTAATCGAGCACCTTGCCGCTGGCGTCGCGCTCGTTCAGTTCAGCGGTGATCATCGCGCTGTCTTCGTTATGCGAGACCAGCGTGCCGATATAGTTGCCCTCCGTGGTCGCGTGGCGGATCTTCGCGATGATCGCCGGAGTCAGTTGATCGGGCGTGATCGTGCCGGAGATGATCGGTTCGGCGCGGAAACCTTCATCGGTGATTTCGTTGACGAATGCGTTCGGGGTCCACAGCGAGCGCACGCCGACGCGATCCACATTCGGCAGATAGATGACGGCCTGGGTCACCTTGTACAGGCGAGTCAATCCTTCCGGAGTCCATATCGACCCTTTGCGCGCGCGCACGACCACCGTAATCCGGTTCGCGCCGAGCAGATCGTTGCGATACTTCTGGAACGTCTGGATGTACTCATGGCCGATCGGCATCTGCTTTTCGAAGCCCGCGTCCATGCGCAACTGCACCGCGAATACCGCCATCACGGCGGTAAACACGACAATCACGCCAAGCACGAGCGCACGGTGGCCGAAGAAGAATTTTTCCAGCGTCTTGACTAAACGTTGCAACACGACATCACCTCTTCAAGTCTCTCGACGTTTCCGGTCAGAAGTTCCGGGTCACGAACATCCCGACGAAGTTGCGGTCCGCGTAGGGATTACCCACAGTGTTGTGCCCGCCCCAGAACATCGTGTAATTGATGCCCGCCTGCCAGACGGTCGGGTTCTGGTTGAACAGCACGTAGAGGTTCATCGACTTCGCACCCTGCATGTAATTCGCAGTGAGCGTTGGCGTATAGCCGTAGAGCGCATCGGAGAAAGTCACGCCGGGCGTTACCTGCCAGCCGTGGATCAGCGTGCCGTCATAGGTCCAGTTGAAGTCGATCGTCGCGCCAACCGAACTCGAACTGCCCTGCGCCATGCCGATCGGGTAGCCCGTGCCCGAGTTGTAGTTCAGCCACGGCAGATAGCCCGCCTGCGGTACCTGCGTGACCGTCTGGCCGTCGACCGTGCGCGTGACGCCGTGCGAACTCAGGCCGGGGTAGTAAATCCACGTGAGTTCCCAGGTGAGCGTCGCCGAGTCCGCCGCCAGCAGCTTGAGAAACGGATACTCGCTTTTCGTGAGCGCGAGCAGGCCGTTGATGTCGTACTGGAACTTCTTCTCGTCGGCCCACTGCTGGCAATTCACGCCGGCCACTCCGTTGGTGTTCAGATCGAGAGGGCCGCCTGCTCCATAACAACTCGACAGCGCCACGGCATCGCGCGGGCGGTACGACAGTTCGGTGCCGATCGCCCAGCTGCCGATGCCGAAATTCGCGCTCGCGCCAAACAACTGACGGTTCTGCAGATACGACCAGTTCAGCGTCCCGTTGGCCGCCGCCGTGAGCACCTGCGACTTGTCGGTGTAGTTCTCGTAATAGAGCGCGAAGTTCGCATCGAAGGAGCGCGGCGAAAAGTTAAGCTTCATGCCGAACTGCGGGTGGTACTTCGACGGTGCCTGCCACGAAACGGGCAGGCCGATATCGTTGAAGGGCGGCCCCGCATACGCGCCGTTGACGAGCCCGGTATTGATCCCGTTGAGCACGCCCTGGTTGCCGCTGGCCGATCCCGCGATCGTGCCCGCACTGGGCCCCCCCGTGTTGAAATTGGTCGTACTCACCGTATACGGACCGGTCCCGCGCCCGAGGCTATTGGACACCGACCAGTACGAACCCACCGGCGGATAGCGGTTTCCGTTCCACTGGAATTGATAGTAATCCTCAGTGCTGAAACCATGAGAAAGATCGGCGGCAAAGCTGATCATCGGCGCGGGCAGCAGCGCCTGCTTCAGTTGCGAGCCCGGAATCAGCAGCTTCTGGACATCGAGGGAGTTCGTGGCATTGATGCCTCCCTGCGCAAACATGCTCTCGCCCCAGTTGATTACCTGGTTGCCCAGGCGCACATGCGCGTTCCGCCCGTTGATCGTGAAATCCTTCTCGCCCCACAGATCGAGCAGTTGCAAGTTGTAGACGACTTGCGCGGAGGCGGTACTCGACAGCGGCGTGCGGTTCGTATTGCCGGCCAGGAAGTCGTACATGCCGGTGCCGCGAATCATGAACTTGAGACCATTGCTCGGCATCTTCAGCAGCAACTCGCTGGTTGCGCTGATGTTGGCACTGTAGGCCTGCCCTTTGCGGTAATTGAGGTCGCCGTCGTCGCCCACGCCCCACTGGGCGGTATTGGCGGCTGCGCCGCAGCCGAATGCGTTCGGGTCCCCTGTGAGCGAGCAACTCGGGTTCTTCGTACGAATGCCTATACCTGCCGTGACGTTGGTTACCACCGAGCCAGTCAGGTCATTGAAACCGGTCGTGAAATCGTAGCCATAGGCGGCCGGCGCCACCGCTCCGAGAACAGCGAGCGAAATTATCGTCGGCCTGAGTACTTTAGTTGTTTTCATCACGTCTGCTCTCCTCTGCAATGGTTGCCGGCGCGCACCGTCTTTGCGTGCTGACGCCGGCTCCGTCCTCTACGGGTTTTAGCGTTCGCTGACCGAGCGCAGCGATTCCGCCGTAAAGAAGTCGACCTTGAAGCGCGGATCTTCGACCTTCTGATACCAGTGAATATCCTTGCCCTGACCGATCGTCGACTGGTCGGAGAGGTAACGTCCGTTGTTCAGGTCGTACTGCACGAACGGCTCGTTATCGCACGCGCCGCCCAATTCCCACACCGGAATCGGGTAGCTCTCGCGCACCTTCCAGAGCTTGCCCTGTGCGTCGTAGTCCTCGCCGACGAGCGCGAGCCAGCTGTCTTCGTCCAGATAGAAGACCTTCTTCGATGCAACGTGGCGAGCGCTAGGCTTGAGTGTCGCCTCGACTTTCCACACGCGATGCACTTCATAACGCCGGTTGTCGGACGCAATGCCGTCCGGCGTAAAGACGTCGTGCAACTTCTCGTTGAACTTGTACATGCCGAACGCGTTGTACGGCACGATCATTTCCTTCTTGCCGACGAGCTTCCAGTTGAACCGGTCAATGGAGCCGTAGAACATGTTGGCTTCGTCGATCAGATACTGGTTCTCCATGCCGATGACCGGCGCATCGTGCGTATAGGCCGGCATGCGCCGCACGCGCCGCTGCCCGGGGAAGTAGTAATACGTCTCCGCGTCCTTGTTGAAATAGTTGCGCGCCACGTAGGCCTGTCCGGCCAGCGCCGGTGGCGAGCTGACCTGATAGAACGCGCCCTGGGCGAACTGGTCGACGTCCTGAGGTGACGTCTTGCCCGCTTTGCTCCACGGGTAATACACGTTCTGCGCGCTGATCGCGTCGATCCAGTTACCGCCGCCCGGAGCCGGCGCCACGGTCGTCACCATCTGCGGCCATTCGAGACCCTCGCCACGGTAGCGCAGCAAGTAGTTCTGAATCGCCTCGGCGCCGTTCTTCGGTTGCGGGAACGGCACGCCCGGGAGGACCGCGGTCTGCACGTTCTCGCCCGCTGCATCGAGCTTGGCCGTCGTCAGATTCGCACTGGAGTTCTGCGCGACGAAATCGGGCAATTGGCATTCGCGATGCGACGGATAGACGTCCATCCGATAGCCCTTCTTCTGCTTGAGCAGCGCGATCTGGCCCGGCGTCAGCATGTTCGCGTACTTGTCGATGTTCGACGCATCGACCGTGTAAAGCGGCTTCTCGCCCTTGTGCTTCCAGAAGTCGCCGCGAAACTTCCCGTACGACCAGCCCGCCTCGGGCGGCTGCTTCCCGGCATAAGCCGGCACAGCGCCATCCGCGCTCGCCGCGCGCTCGCCGCCGTCCGGCGTGAAATCCGCCGCAATGGCCGCGCCGGCCACAAGCAGTAGCGCAGAAGCAATGGCCGACACGGCTCCGATGGTGTGCTTTCTCATCATCACTCTCCTTCCGGTTCCACTCTGATTTGTAATACGTATTGATAGATTCAATCCTGACGCGTCAGGGATGAACTGCTCAGGCCTCGCCGCACCCTGCCACGGCCACCGCCCGAATCTCGATGCACAACTCGGGCAGCGCCAGTTGTGTTACGCCGACCGCTGTCCACGACGGATAGCGTGCGGGGAAGTACATGTCTTTGACCGCCGAAAAGGCTTCGATTTCGCCGCGCAAATCCGTATGGAAAGTGGTTAGCTCCACCACATCGGAAAGGCTCGCGCCCGCCTCCTCGAGCACCGCCTTGAGGGACTCGAACGCGATACGGGCTTGCGCAGGCATGCCCTCGCCGGGTTTCATATCGGGGCCGATGCCGACCTGGCCGGAGACCCAGATCGTGTTCCCCACACGGGTCGCGGGTGAAAAATGATAAGCGTCGTAGAACGCCTGGAACGGTGACGGGATGATCGATTGCCGCGAAGTGGACATTGTCATGACGGTGGCCTCTTTGGTCAGACGAGTTGACGGAAACACGGTGCGCGAAACGGATCCCCTGCTTTCAACGCGGCAAGCTCTTCGACGAACAAGACCCCAGCGGGCGTGAAGCCAGAGACGCTCGGTTGCGGCAGCGGACTAAAAACTGCGTCGTCGCCGAAGAAGCGCAGCACAAGCGTGTGTCGATCCGGAAACGCAGTGTCGACCGCGCCGCCGCCGTGCAGCACGCCCGGGTGCAGCAGCAAAACGTCACCTGGCTCCGTTGCCCAGGAAATGATGTCGTAGGCCGCCGGATCATCGCGGCGTTCAGCTTCGATATTCGGCAGACGCGGCCAGACGTCGCCGCCATGCAGAGGATCAGTCGGATCGTCGGCATTTTGAAAGGTCGTGCCGTCGTGACGCGGACCTCGATGCGATCCTCGGACGATCTCAAGCGCATTTTGTTTGGGTACGGCCTCGAAGCTGATCCAGGCATTGCCAAAGTGCATGCCCTCCCATGGCAGGTAGGAAGTGTCCTGATGCCACGGCGAACGACCGCTCCTGCCTCCGCTCTTGAAGAACAGTTCCTCCGCGAAATACCAGACGCGATCCGATCCCCACAAGTCTGCGAACAATCGGCCGAATGGCAATTCACCGGCCAGTTCATCCAGGCGGCCCTTGGCAAACGGATTGGCGTTGTCATTGTGGGTCTTGTGCACAGTGCCTTCGAACAGGCTGCAGGCCATGGGCCCGGGGTTCTCCATGCCCCAATCGAAGACCTGCCGGCACCGGGCCAACTGCTCTTGGCTGAGAAGACCTTTGACCAGAACGGCGCCGTCTTCGGCGAACGCCTTGCGCGTGGCTTCATCCATGGCTGAACTCCTGAATCGTCAATTGGCGACCTGGTTGCAAACGCTTCCCGCGGCGCCTTCGTAGAAAATATTACCAAAGTTAGGTCATGATACAAAAATAGAAAAAAGAAAAAAGAGAGGGAATTCCCTGCCTTCGCGTGGTGATGCGCAAGGTACCAACCCACGATTAGAAGCCGAAGGCGGCTCCTGGGCCTGCAAGCGGCTCGGGCGATCGAGGCCCCGCCTTTGGGGACCGAAGTCAATGGGTGTGCTGTCCGAATCCCCTTGCATTATTTTGCAACCATGCCTATCTTAGTCATCATGTACAAACAACGGAGCCATCCGATAGGTCTCGACTCCTGGTGATCGAGTAGCAGCCCGGGATGGCATCAGAAGATGTGTGAACCAGGCTTGCGGCGGCTTTTGCCGCGAAGCCAGCGTGGCGCCCGTTAGCGTCGGAAAGAGTGGGAGAAGGTCATGTCCAACATTCTCAGCAACTGGATTTATATGGGCAGCAACGCGTACGACGAGTACACGTTCGTGCCCTGGTTGAACAGGAACGTCTACCGTCGGACTGTAGACTTTGGTCAAATCTGCATGCTGTAAGCATGCGGCGTATTTCTACGCGGGACCCGAACGCGCTTCCTTGTCAAGGAAAATCTAGAAAGATCGATACTGAAGTGCCTATGGCTGTCAATTTTTCAAGAGCGCGTAACACTTCGGATTACTTTTTAATTTCTGCGCGCTCCGTTACAAGCGCGTGACGGCCTTCATGCCTGACCTGGCATTGCGAATTGCGTTCTCGGCGGGGACTCTGGGGTATCTCGTTTCATAGCCTGCGACCTACCCCCAAAACTACCCCTACGAAATCGGCGGCTGTGCTTCAACTGCGTTGCGTAATTGCGAGTCCCGATAAAGGGTGAATTTCTCCGGTGAACCAAAGTAACCGTTGCACAAAACATGCGTGATTGCGTTCTGGAACGTCGCGCCGAACTTGAGCAGCAATTCGAGACTATCGCGTTGCCGGTTGATGACCCACAACACGACCAGACGCCGGGCGAGCTCATCGAGCGCGCTAGCGAGCGTTCCACCGTACTGCTCGACACCCGCCTGACTCCGGGCTGCCGTGTTGACGACAACGACCGCATCCCGGTGGGTATCGCAGAAGTCAACAAAGTCGATCCAGCCGCTGACGTCGTCCAAATTACATGACGCGCACTCGATCTCGGCATGGACCGCATTCATGACATCAGGATTGGACGTGTCCGTCTCCACCAGCACGACGTTGAAATCCGTGCGTCGAAAGTAATCGACCAGCGCCAGCGTCACAAAACTCTTGCCGACACCACCCTTGCTACCACCAACCATATAGATGGGGGGATTTTGCCTTGCCATGTGAGACCTCTACAAGTTCTCGGTATCCGGGCTGATCGGAAATCCAAGAAAGCCCTGTACCTGTTGCCCCGGCCTGGTTGTCCCCGTGTTCTCTTTCTGCTGCAATCCCGTGCGCGGCGGGTTATCGCGTGACGCATTGGCCCGTGCTGACTTCCTGCCTCGAGCAGGCGCTGTCGCCTGCTCTCGTGCCGTGTCTCGATTGCCTCGCCGAACTCTTCCCTTTCCGTCCGCACGGCGCATCGCATATCTCAGCGAATTTAGATTCACGTCGATGCCTTCTTGCGCGGCCTGCTCTATCAGTTCATACAACGTATATCCCTTCTCCCGCGCCGCCACGATCTGTGTCTGTATAGATTTGACACCGTCCCCCACCTTGACAGGTTGCGCGTCTTTCGGTTTTTCCGGCAGCGCATCCAGCCTACGACCGAACGCTGCCCACTGTCCTCGAGTAAATCTTCTGGCAACCGACATGACGACCTCCGACGCACACCCTTCACTGCATCTTGCGCACGCGTTTACGCTCCGTCAACCCTCGTTCTATGTCGTTTTCGAAGCAAACGGAATGCAGAGGAATACATAGGAATATGACGGAACAAGAAATATTTTTTTCTCGCCAGACGCCTCATCTGACTTCCCATTCGCGCGCGTATGGACACGAATTGCAGTGAACACTGCTGCCCGTCGATTCGCGCTGAAGAGCAATCCAGAACGCATTCGATGCCATCGGCGCGCACTCGGCATTCACCTCTTCTGCCCGGCCCTTTCAACGCCAGCGCTACACGCGTGCACCGGCGTTACGCAGACATTCGCCGTCGCGCCACTGCGGACCAAACTCGAGTACCACCGGCACGACGCGACGCGGTGCGTCGGACGCACCATCGCTCAAGACATGCGTTCAGGCATTCTCCAAGCGTTTAAACGTGATGCGCTCGGGATCATGCGATCGTGTATGCGGGGCTCACTTCTTCACACCGCTGCATCAAACGCGCCGCACACGGCAATTACACGGACGCGATTTCAGAATGCGCATGGCTTGCACATAGCGCATACGGAAGTCACCCTCGGCAGAGAAAACAAGATGAAAAATGAGTGACTGCAGGATAGGCTTGCGCCGGCTTTGGGCGCCATGTCCGCAATTGGCGGCGCGTCAGCAATGCCGCGGACGGAACGATGGTCGAGAAGGAGCGCCATCGAGCGGATATCGGGGTGAAGCCCAAGTCGAGGCAACGCTCCATCGACCATACTGTTCAAGCTCGATCGTTGGCATGCGGTAATGTCGGGGGTGATCCGTGCAATTTCACGAGCGGGCGGACGCCTACCGGCAATTGATCATTCGACCGCCGGCCATCGCGTTTTCGACAATGCGCCAACACGGCTACCGAAATCACAATTACGTCTCGCCGATACCATTCTCTTGATCGTCGGATGGTGTTCCGGTGATCGCACCCACCAGGGCTAACACACCCCGCTTTTCTCGAGTCTTCAATTCACGGAAGCCTGCTAGGAGTCTCTCCTCGTCGACGGTGAGAGCAAGCGTGACGGAATCAGATGGCCGACCGGTCAGCAAATACTGGACATCCACGCCGGCCTCGGCGATCCCCGCCAAGTAGCTGGCGTCAGGGTATCTGGCCCCTTTCTCGTAGTTGACTTGGGCATGCTGAAGCACGCCACCCGCTGCAGCGAACTCCGTTTGATTCATGCCGAGCCGTTTCCGCTCCAATTTTAGTCGGACACAAAATATGTCCGTTTGGTAATTTTTCGTTGACATATGTCCAATTGGAACCTATCCTAGTGAATGTGATCAACCGACTACCGATGGTAGCGGGGATATGCGACGAGTCCCAAAGACGGTAGGTCCCTCATCCCGGAGGCACTATGCCTTTCACCTATGAAATCTGCGGTGCCTTGTCCGTCCTGGACAACTTCCGGCACTACCACGCCCAGCAGTTCGCCCAAACGATTGCCGACCCTGCCGACATTTATTTCGCGACAGATGCCGTCACGCATTCGCTCGTCATCCGCATTCGCGGCGTACTGACCGACAACGAAGCGGAGATCGTCGAGAACGCACTTGGGGAATTCTCCCAGAAATGGGCACGGACCGGCAGTATCTTCAGACGAGTGCGCTACGGAGAGCCATCGTGTGTGCCACTCGGCCTCGCCCTGCACGTGGAGTTGCTCAAAGAACTTGCCGATGAGCACGTCCAGTTGGAGGCCTTTCTACAGCGCCAGGTGCGGATTCTCGAGCAATTTCGACCGGTGGCGAGCTAGAGCGCGAGTGTACCGACATGCCAGCGCTATCCGCCGTGCTGGGCAAATCCAATCCCGGAGGTTCAAAATGGAAGAGCCAGCCCCGTACGTCCTGAGCGGTGCGCTCGCCGTGCAAGACGATTTTGAGGACGAGCAGCTCGATCGCGTATCTCGCCATCTGGGCGGCATCGCCTCGGTTTACCTCCGGCACGACGAGGTCGCGCATGCCGTTTCGCTTCGTGTTTCCGGCACGCTAATGCGCGACGACGTGCGCTACATTGAGCAGCGCGTTGAACGGTTCGCCGAGGAAAACGCGCGCGCCGCCGCAATTCTCATGAGCGAGTGGAACGGCGAGACAAGCGAACTGGTTGTGGGCATGAACTGGGACGCCCAATGCCTGATCCGACTTGGCGCGGTACAGGAACAACTCGCGAAGCTCACGGAACGATATTTCGACTTTCTGCTGCGACTCGAACCACCTGACTCTCCCGCTCGCGGCACCCCGCTAATGTGCGTCTCCATCGATATCGAAGACAAGCTGGCGAGAGGATAGTCGATCTGACGTTACTGCGTTTATCTCGCATTCATACGCCGCATCTCGCCTCGGTCGTGCAACGTTCGGTTGCTGAATCGCCGCCCTCTTCAACGGACCGCCAGCACACTGCGCACCCGCCTTTTCCAGCGTGAGTGTATGGAGTTGCTGACGGATCGTCGTCTGCGCCTGGCTGAACGTCGGCATCTGCGTCGGCCACTTCGCATCGAGCTTCATCGTTGCCCGTCCGCCGTCGATCGAAATCGACTCAGGAGTGACAGCGCCAACAGGCATTTTCCCAAGCGCCTGTGCGATCGCGACTGGCAGGCGCGATATCTCGCCCTCCGCCAGCGGCGTTTTGAAGCGGACCCACGACAGTTCGCCCGCACCCTACTGTACTGACGTTGAAGCCCTGCAAATGACTTGCCGACCTTCAATTCGCTCAACAACAGTCGCAGCCGCCGCGCCATCCCTAACGACGATCAGACGCAGCTTGTACTCGTCCCTGCCGAGCGCCCCGACTTTCGTCGCAACGCGACTTTATCTGCGCATCCGTTACCGGTTTCGGCTTCTCGTTATCCTTCAGATATAGCTGCGCCTCGGAATTCGCCGTTGCCACCTGCTTCAAAAACGCTTGCCCTCGGGTCGCATCCAACCATTCATCCAGAGAAATGAGTGCATGATAGGTCAGTTGCAGCTGACCGCGCCCGGCGGCAGTCGGCGGCATCTACAGCCGTTCGACCTCACTCCCAGGCGGACATTCGATTGTCGGATCCGCTCACGTACCGGACGCTCGGTGCGAATCAAGTCGGTCGAAACGCAGATCGGTAGACCGCATGGGCCGATGCTGTTTCGACGCCTTGGCGGACGGTATGATTGCCAACGCCTAACTTTCACCAAGGGCAGCTCTGCCGCCGTTGCCGGAAAATTCCACCATGCCAATCAAGAGCAGCCCGCCCAATGGCCGGCCGACCATCCCGTCCCAACCAGCGGATAGGCCGCGTCGGATGCGCTACGCCGGCCCGCTCGGCCTCAGTCTTGCTGTCGCCTTCTTCGGGCTTGCCATCTATCTCTTCTGGCGGACCGATCCCGGACAGGCACGCACCGCCAGCATTGCCATGTTTCGCTCCGCGCCTGAACTCGCGGCCATCGTCATATTCCTCGCCACGTATCTGGTCGTTGCCGTCGGCAGGATCCCCGGCCTGCATCTTGACCGTGCAGGTGCGGCCCTGCTCGGCGCGAGCCTGATAGTTGCCTGCGGCATCCTGACGCTGCCGGAAGCGTATCAGTCAATAGACTTCGACACGATCACTCTGCTGCTTGGGATGATGATTGTGGTGGCGAACCTGCGGCTGTCGGGTTTCTTCCGGCTGCTTAACGGCTGGGTCGTGACACGCGCGCACCATCCGATCATCCTGTTGACAGCGGTGACGTTCGTCTCAGGTCTGTTTTCTGCGTTTCTCGTCAACGACACAGTCTGCCTAGTGCTCACGCCGCTGGTGCTCCAGCTCGTCAGGCAACTGCGACGCAACCCGGTACCTTACCTGCTTGCGGTTGCAATGGCGTCGAACGTCGGCAGCACCGCGACCATCACCGGCAATCCGCAAAACATGATTATCGGCAGCCTGTCGCATGTGCCGTACGGGACGTTCGCCGCGACGCTGGCGCCGATCGCCGTCATCGGCCTGCTGCTCACCGTAGCGCTGATCATGCTCTCGTTTCGTGGCGAGTTTTTCACCCGTGACAGGCTCCACGCCGAGCCTGAACCCTCCCGTGAGAATCGCCCACTGGTGATCAAATCGGTGGGCACGACGCTCGCGATGTTGGTCGGATTCTTCGCCGGCCTGCCGGCACCCAAGGTGGCGATCGTCGCAGGCGCGCTGCTGCTGATCACGAGACGGGTGAAGGCCGCGAAAGTCTACCGCGAGATCGACGGGCCATTGCTGATTATGTTCGCCGGGCTCTTCGTCGTGGTCGCCGGACTCGAGAAAGCCGTACTGTCGCCGCAACTCATAGCTGCGGTTAGTCGCACCCATCTCGACAGCCTGCCGGTCCTCGGTGGCGTCACCGCCGTGCTTTCCAATATCGTCAGCAACGTGCCGGCGGTCCTTATCCTCAAGCCGTTCATTGAGCATCTGCGGAACCCGCAGCACGCCTGGCTTACCGTGGCGATGGCCTCCACGCTCGCCGGCAACTTCACCATCCTGGGCTCGGTCGCTAACCTGATCGTCGTGCAGGGCGCACGCGCACAGAAGGTCGAAATTAGCTTCTGGACGTATTTCAGGGTCGGCGCGCCGCTGACAGTGCTGACGATCGCGGTCGGCGTGCTGTGGCTCGCGTTTGCATGAAGCCACAACGTCGAGGCTCGCGCACCAAAGGCCAGCGGCATGGCTGTTGCACCTCGAAAGCGGCCGTTCACATGATGAGGCATGCAGCGGCAGAGATGGGTCGGGTAGCGCCCGTTACTCCGGACTCAGACTGGATCTCCCTTCAAGTGAAAGGAGATTGTCACGGGAACATCAACGAACACGGGGCCATCGCGGGTACCGTGGAACAATGGGAGATTGACAGGTCAGAAGCCGCCGCTGAAGCAGAAAGAAATTTGGGCGATACGCGTGCGCCTGGAGTTTTCGTCCCGTGTGCGAGATCTGGCAATGTTCAATCTCGCCATCGACAGCAAGCTTCGGGCGTGTGATCTGACGAAGCTACGCGTGTGTGACGTGTGTCACGGCGAACACGTCGCCAGCCGCACAACGATCATGCAGCAAAAGTCCCAACGGCCTGTACAGTTCGAGATTACCGAACAGACTCGCGAGAGCGTGGCGGCATGGATAAGGCACGAGGGACTGCGCACAACTGATGTCCTGTTCCCGAGCCGAATTCACGACTCGCCGCACTTATCGACACGGCAATATGCCCGGCTGGTTCATCGGTGGATCGCGTCAATCGGCCTTGACGACACCGCCTACGGTACCCACACGATGCGCCGCACCAAGGTTTCGCTAATCTACCGGCGAACGAAGAACCTGCGGGCAGTACAGCTGCTGCTCGGACATGCCAAACTGGAAAGTACAGTTCGGTACCTCGGCATTGAAGTCGACGACGCCCTCGAGATGGCGGAGCAGACCGAAGTTTGATGAAGTGACGGCCGGTGAGCGGTCGCTTGCCGGCCCCTATCAGCCAGTAATGAGCATTGATTCAGTGACGTTTGACGGTCCTTACTGCAATCGCGAGCGGTCATTCGCCGTATCACTTACCGCCGCGGAAGTAACCGGATTGCGATTCACGCGCGCCACTCAAGCACGGATCTCCGCATGGACCGCCCGCAGTGCTAGAAGATAGCTCTCGATCCCGAACCCGCAGATCTGCCCTTTAACGATATCGGCGAACACCGAATGGTGCCGGAACGGCTCCCTCGCGTGAATGTTCGACATATGCAGCTCGACGACAGGACAGGACAGGATTGCAAGTGCGTCGCGGATGCCGTAGCTGTAGTGCGTCCACGCGCCAGCGTTGATCAGCACGGCGTCCTTGCCGTCTTCGTAAGCGCGATGGACACGCTCACACATCGCCGCTTCGCTGTTCGTCCGGAACGATTCGACCTGCACGCCGAGTTCTTCGCCCAGCGTGTGAAGCCTGGCATCGATATCGGCGAGCGTCACAGTTCCGTACTGCGCGGGTCGCGCTTGCCGAACATGTTGTGATTGATGCCATGAAGCATCAGGACGATTTTCATCGGGTTCTCCTTTGCGCAATTAGTCGAGCGGCACCGTGAGACGGTCGATGACCGCAGCAGTTTGCGGACGCACGCCGCGCCACCATGCAAACGCTTCGGCGGCCTGTTCGACCAGCATGCCGACGCCGTCAGCGACGCCATGCACGCCTGCGTTGCGCGCGAGCCGCAGGAACGGTGTGAGGCGCTTGCCGTACGCAAGTTCATACGCGGTGCCTGCCGGGCTGAACACGCTCGGCGGGACCGGTGGCAACTCCCCCGTCAGGCTCGCGGAAGTCGCGTTGACCACGAGATCGAATCGGCCCATCGCGGGAAGATCGCCATAGCTGCGAGCGCGCAGTGCAGCGCCACCTGAACCGACCTGGCCAACCAGCGCCTCACCCTTGGCCACGTCGCGGTTGGCGATAACCAGTTCGACGGGACCCGCGGCGAGAAACGGCAGCAACGCGCCACGCGCGGCGCCGCCCGCACCGAGCAGCAACACGCGCTTGCCAGCGAGCGGAACGCCGAGATTCACTTCGATATCGCGCAACAGGCCAACGCCGTCGAAATTCTCGGCGATGATCCTGCCATGTTCGAACTTGAGCGCATTGGCGGCGCCCGCCAATGCCGCGCGTTCGCTGCGTTCGTTGGCGAGCGCGAAGGCCTTCAGCTTGAACGGCGCGGTGACGTTCAGGCCTTTGCCGCCTTCGCCGGCGAACTCGCGCACAACTCTAGCGAAGCCATCGTCAGGATCGAGCGGACCTTCGATCGCGACATAGGACATCGCCTGTTGTGTCGCTTCGGCAAACAGGCCGTGAATCAGCGGAGACTTCGTGTGTCCGATCGGGTTGCCGATCACGGCATACTGGTCAGTCATGGTGCCTCACTTCGAGTAGAGAACGCCTTCGGTTTGCATCGCGTCGATTTCGGCGGCGGAAAAGCCGAGCGATTGTGCAACCTCCGTGTTGTGCTGCCCGAGATCGGGCGCGACGTCGCGAATGGTCGTGTCGCAATGAGAAAAGCGAAATGGCAGATTGGGCAGACGCAGCTTTCCGTAACGCGGATGATGCTGCTCGACCACCATCCCGCGCGCCTGGATCTGCGGATCGTCCAGCACTTCGTCGATGCGCTGCACCTTCGCGCAAGGCACATCGATGCCATCCAGCAGTTCGATCACCTGCTCAACAGGACGTGCTGCAACCCACGGCTGCACGACGGAGAGAATCGCCTGCCGGTGCGTGTTGCGGCCCACACTATCGTGAAAGCGCGCATCGCTGCCGAATCCAGCAGGGCCGCCATGCGTTTCGATCAGCGCGGCGAGGCGCTTCCATGCATCGTCCACTTGCGCCGCGATCACGAGGTCGCCGTCTGCTGCGCGAAACACGCCATAAAGCGTCGAGGTCGGCATGTCGTGACCGGTTTGCTCCGGCAGCACGCCTCGCAGCGTGTAGCACTGCACCGCATACTCGTGCATGGAAACGAGCGTGTCGTACAGCGCCATGTCGATGTGCTGGCCGCGGCCGCTCTTCACGCGCCCGAGCAACGCAGCATTGATTGCCGCCACCGCGTGGATGCCCGTATACATGTCGCCGAGCGAAATGCGCAGCAGCGGCGGCGGCTCGCCCAGCGTGCCGACCATCTGCATGATGCCGCTCTTCGCCTCCGCGATCAGGCCAAAGCCCGCACGATGTGCATCGGGTCCCGTGTGGCCGTATGCGGAGATCGAACAGTAGACGAGGCCCGGATTGCGCGCGGATAGCGCCTCATAGCCCAGCCCGAGCTTATCCAGCGCGCCGGGCCGGTAGTTCTCGACGAACACGTCTGCCGAGTCGCACAGGCGGCGCATGAAGTCCTTGCCGCGCGTGTCTTTCATGTTGACGCTGACGCCGCGCTTGCCCATGTTCAATTGCAGGAAATAGCCACTTTGCTGGTCGTCGAGCACGGTCGCGTGCTGGCGTCCCGCGTCGCCGCTGCCGGGACGCTCGACCTTGATGACTTCGGCGCCGAGCGCCGCAAGGCAGCGGCCCACGTAGGGACCGGCGAGGAAGTGGCTATAGTCGACGACGCGGATGCCTTCGAGGGGACGGGCCTGCATCAGAACGCTCCCGGCCGGCGCGGCACCATCAGACGATGCTCGCCGCGTTGAACTACCTGGTCATCCTGATTGATCAGCTCCGATGCCAGTACGACGATGCCCCAGCCGGGGCGGCTGTTGCTCGGCCGCATCGCGCCAACGCGAAACTTCACATGCAGCACATCGTTGACCTTGATTGGTAGCAGGAAATCCCAAGTCCACCCGAGTGACATGCCGGGCAGGAAGCGATAGTCGCTCTGAGTCTTGAGGCCGTCCGCAATCGAGAGCCCGAAGAGCCCATGCGCGACGAGACAGCCAAAGTGGCTCGCGTTGGCATACGCTTCGTCCACGTGCACGAGCGTATGGTCGCCCGTGAGGTCGGCGTACGCGAGAATGCGCTCCTTCGTCACGATGTAGTTCGGGCTCACGCACTCGTCGCCTTCGCGGGCGTCGTCCCAGTACTTGTCGATGATCATCATGCTCATGCCTCCGCGCGTGGGTTGATGCTCAGCGCCTGCGCGACACACGACGCGGGTCTCGCCTGAATCAGTTCGACGGCAAGGCCGTCGGGCAGGCGCAACCAGTTGCGACCCTGCGGCATCTCGCTGACGCCATAGGCCGGGGCCACAGCCAATGCCGCTTCCAGGTCCTCACACATGACGCCAAGATGCGCGAGGCGCCCTTCAGGCCCTTCGTGTTGCGGCGCATGAATGAACTGCAGGCCACCGAGCGTCCAGTACTGACGCGGCGCCTCGACGGTGCCGTCGACTTCGCGCAGGGTCATGCCGAGCACGTCTTCGAAGAAGCGGATATGCCACCGGATGTCCTTCACCCAGATCGCGACGTGCTCCAGATAAGCCTTCGAGCCGCTCATACGGTTGCCTCCTTGCGCTGTTCGTCGGCCATCGCGCGTTCGATGCCCTTGATGCATGCCACCAGCGTCGCGTTGACGGGCGTCGGCACGCCGAGCCGTTGTCCCCAGCGCACCACCGAGCCGTTGATGAAATCGACCTCCGTGACGGAGCCTTTTTCGAGGCTTTGCAGCATCGACGTCCTGAACGCAGGAGAGAGGCCTTCGGCCGCGAGCGTCCACACTTGTTCGGGGTTCGTCATCGACAAGGCGATGCCCGCCGCCTGTGCGGCTGCCATGGCTTCACCGATGGCAGCGAGCGCCGTCGCCTTCAACAACGGCTCGTCATAAAGCTGACCGTAGGTGAGACGTGTGATGCCCGTGATCGCGCCCGTAGCGACATTGACGAGCAGCTTGTCCCACATCGTGCCCATGATGTTGTCGCTAACCGTGGTCATCAGCCCGGCGGCGTTGAAAGCCTCGGCAATCGCCTGCACCCGGGGCGTGATCTGCCCATCGAGTTCGCCGATATAGGTCGCTTTGCCGGTCACGCCCGACTGGACATGCCCCGGACCGCGCAACACGCCACCGACATACGTCTTGCCTGCAAGCACCCGCTCGCGGCCCACGATATCGGCGAGCACGTCTTCGTGCCCGAGTCCGTTTTGCAGCGACAGCACGAGCGTTTCGGGCCCGATCAGCGCGAGTGCGCCGCGCATCGCCGCGTCGGTGTGGAAGGACTTGACCAGCACAACGACCACGTCGGCCACGCCGACGTCGCTCGCCTGGGTCGCGGCTTGCACCGGGACGCGGCGCGTGCCGTTCTCGTCGTCGACCTGCAGACCGTCGCGACGCATCGTTTCGACATGGACGGGCGAACGGTCCAGCAGCCAGGTTTCGTGGCCGCCGTCCGTGAGGGTGGCGCCGATCGCGCAGCCTAGTGCGCCGGCGCCGAGAATCGCAATCTTCACAGGGCTTCTCCTTGACGTGTAGGCACACGATAGGAGTTGGCACCCATATCGGCAATGCAATGACTACAATGACACCATTGCACCAGACAATAATGCCAGCCGATCCATGATGCCGCTCGATTTACCCGATCTGAAGCTGCTGCAACTTTTCGACCTGCTCTACGACACGCGCAGCGTCACGCGCGTCGCCGAGCAACTGGGGCAGAGCCAACCGACCATCAGCATCTGGCTCGGGCGGCTGCGCGAGCACTTGCAGGACCCGCTTTTCATCCGCACGCCTGGCGGCATGGCGCCGACGCCGCAAGCCGACGCGCTGATCGGGCCTTGCCGCGAGATACTCGAATCGCTCAGGCGCTTCGTTGCGTGGGAGATCGCATTCGATCCCGCAACGGCGCAGCGGCGCTTTCGCATCTGCATGACGGATGCGAGCCACATTACGCTGTTGCCGCGCCTGCTCGCGCATGTGCGCGCGCAGGCGCCCGGTATCCGGCTCGAGGCGGCGGGAATCGACGGCAACACGGAACGTGCGCTGGAGTCGGGCGAAGCTGACCTCGCGATCGGCTATGTGCCCTGGCTCAGCGGCGGCATCTACCAGCAGCAGCTCTATCAACAAGACTGGGTGTGCCTGACCAACCGCCATCATCCGCGCGTTCGCGGACGGCTCGGGTTGAAGAAATACCGTTCGGAGGGGCACGTCGCGATCGAATCGGGCACCGGTGCGCAACTGCTCGAACAGGCGCTGGCGCGCGAGCGGATCGAGCGTGACGTCGTGCTGCAACTGCCCGGATTCCTCGGGCTCGGAACGATCGTCCAGACGACCGATCTGGTCGCCACGCTGCCTCGTCACATCGGCGAAACGCTTGCGCAGGCCAACGATCTGGCCGTTCATTCGTGCCCGATTCCCGTGGATGGGTTTGCCGTGAGGCAACACTGGCATCCGCGGTATCACCAGGAGGCCGGGAATCGCTGGTTGCGCGGTGTGGTCGTTCAGTTGTTCGGCGTTTCACCGTGAGAATGAACCTAAGGCACTGCGCGTCAGTTCACGAAGAATACGACCGTTGTACCTCTGCAACCTGCCGTTGACGGCATGTGCGAACGAGCGTCCGAGATGGGTCGACAACGGAAGCTGGTCCATGTGGACGCCAACGCCAACCTTCAGCACCACGGCTATCGGTTATCGAGGCAGCCGCGAATTGTGCGATTGCACATCCCTAAGAAACAGCGGCCACCGGGCCTTGCTTGAGCCGGTCGAGGTAGTCGGCCCACTTCTGCATCATCGCCCGGCGTTCTTTGATGAACCGCGTCCGGTTATATGCACCTCCGAGCACATCAGGTACCGCATGCGCAAGCTGATGCTCAATCACTTCCGGCTTCTGCTCAAGTTCCTCGTGGAGGATCGTTCTGGCCATCGCGCGGAATCCGTGTCCCGTTATTTCTGTACGTGTGTCGTAGCCGAGTCGACGCAGCGCGGCATTGATAGCGGCATCGCTCATCGGGCGATTCCGATCGCGCGCGCCAGGAAACAAGTAGCGACCGCCTCCGGTCAGCGAGTGCAACTCACGGAGAATCGCGACCGCCTGAGTCGCAAGCGGCACGAGATGATCGGTCTTCGTCTTCGTAACGAGATAACGCCACTCGGCCTTGTCAAGATCGAGTTGCGACCATTCAGCCTTCCGCAGCTCACCGGGGCGTACGAACAGCAGAGGGGCCAGTTTGAGCGCGCAGAGAACGGGAAAGGTACCGGTGAAGCCATCGAACGCGCGTAGCATTTCACCCACCTTAATCGGCTCGGTGATAGAGGCGAAGTGAATCGTGCGTGTCGATGGGATTGCTCCGAGCAGGTCACGTGCCGGATCGACCTTACAATAACCTTCCTTGATGCCATACCGGAACGCCTGACTGAGTTCCGCACGCACCCGATGAGCCGTATAGCGCGCGCCTCGCGAATCAATGCGCTTGAGCAGCGTAAGCACTTCCGGCGCGTCGATCTCAGCGATTGGCCGCTTGCCGATCCAAGGGAATACATCATTCGTGTACCGCGCCAGCGTCTTTTCGTACTGCGCGGGTTCGACCGAAGCGCGGCGCTCCTCCATCCAAGCAAGCGCGACAGCCTCGAATGAATTCGACGCTGCCAGCTTGGCGGCGCGCTTGTCCGCCTTCTTCACCTCTCCCGGATCAGCCCCTACCGCGAGACGCTCGCGGGCCTCGGCGCGGCGCTTGCGCGCCGTTTGTAGCGAGACATCGGGATAGACCCCAAGAGAAATCCGCTTTTCCTTGCCGCCGAAGCGGTACTTCAATCGCCACCACTTCCCACCAGCGGGAGAAATTTCCAGGTACAAGCCGCCACCGTCGAACAAGCGCGTAGGCTTCGCGGCAGGCTTGGCATTCTTGATAGCGGTATCGGTCAGCGGCATGGGGGCAACTCCATGACTGGGACGGGACACACTTCCATGTTATCCCCAATGTTGCCCCAACTTGCCCCCAGCTTCAACCGGTAATGACCGGAACATCGCAGAATGAAAAAACCCGCGAAGCCTTTAGCTATCGCGGGTTTCAAGAGTTCTCGGGAACAAACCGGAACTTGAGTTGGTGCGTGAGGCCGGACTCGAACCGGCACACCCTTGCGGGCGTCAGGACCTAAACCTGGTGCGTCTACCAATTTCGCCACTCACGCGCATTTCTGTCGCCTGATCACGCGGCACGCAAGATGCGTTTCCACGCGCCCGGGACATCGCGCCGGCCTGGAACCGGCACGCCCGATCAGGCGAGCGCGAGATTCTACCCGATCCGCGCGGCATTGTCTCGCCCCTGCCGGCACCCGTCGTGCAGCGGTGCTAGAATGCCGCGCTCGACGTTTCGGCACCGCGCCGCCGCGCGTCCCCCGAACCCGCCCCCCACACGATTCCGCCCGTGAACTTCGACGACTACTGTCAGCAAAAGGCCGCCCCCGCGGGCTCCAGCGTCTATTACGCGCTGCGCCAGGCGCCGCTCGCCACGCAACCGCGCCTGACCGCCCTGTTCGCGCTGCGCCGCGAACTCGAGGAAACCGTCAAGGAAACCAGCGACCCGACCATCGGACACACGAAGCTCGCGTGGTGGCACAAGGAACTTGCGGCACTGGCCGACGGGCAGCCGTCGCACCCGGTCACGAAAGCGCTCGCGCAGCATCATCCGGCGATCGCCGCCGAGGCCGACGCATTGCGCACGCTCGTCAACGGTTACGGGATGGATCTCGAACAGGCGCGCTACCTCGATTTCGCGAACCTGCAGCGCTATATCGCGCAGGTCGGCGGCGTCTTCGCGTCGCTGGTCGCGCGCGCCAGCGCTGCGAACCCGGCCGACCCGCAACCGTGGGCCGCGGATGCCGGCCGCGCACTGATGCTCGCGCAATTCGTGCAGGAACTCGGCAACGACGCGCGCCACGGCCGCATCTACCTGCCGATCGACGAACTGCAGCGCTACAACGTGACCGCGGCCGATCTGCTGAACCGCCGCTACAGCCCGGCCTTCACCGAATTGCTGCAATTCCAGACGGCCCGCGCGCGCGAAGCGCTCGCGGCCGCCGAAGCGGCGATCCCCGCATCCGAACGCCGCGCGCAGCGCACGCTGCGCGCGCAGATCGCACTGACCGGCTCGCTGCTCGACGAAATCGAGCGCGACGGCTACCAGGTACTGCACCAGCGCATCGCGCTGACGCCGATCCGCAAGCTGTGGATCGCGTGGCGTGCCGCGCGCCGGCGCTGACCTGACTCCCTAAGCCTTCAGCAGCGGCAGCGTATCGAAGCGCTGCTGCAGCACGCGCGTCGCGTCGAGCCCCCACCACGGCCCGAGCACGGTCGCGTAGAGCTGGCGGAAATCGACCGCGACCGGCAGGTTGCCGTTGCCGTCGAGCCGCCCGAGCGCGGGTGGCGCACCGTATAGCCCGCCAGCCACGCGGCCGCCCATCACGAAATGCGGCGCGGCCGTGCCGTGATCGGTGCCGTTGCTCTGGTTCTCGCGCACGCGCCGTCCGAATTCCGCATACGTCATCACGAGCGTCTGGTTCCAGCGCCCGAGCTCGATCAACGCACCGCGCATCGCGCTCATCCCTTCCGCAAACTGCTTGAGCAGCGCGGCCTGCTGCCCCGGCTGGTTCTGGTGCGTATCGAAGCCGTTGAGCGTCAGGCGCAGCACCGCGACACCGTCCTGCGCGCCTGGCCCGGACGCTTCGCACGCGGCCAGCACCTGCATCGCGGTCTTGACCGACGTGCCGAACGCGCCAGCCGGAAAGGCCGTCCTGAACTCACGCATCCCGCCGCGCGGGCGCAGCCGGTCGGCCGCCTTCACGATGTCGTTCTCGACGTCGATGATGTGTGCGAGCGCGGGGTTCTGTTCGCGCAGCGACGACGGCTCGGCGAGCCGGGCCGCACGGATGAACTGCGCGGGATTGACGAGCGCGATCGCACGCGCGCCGTTCGAGAGCGGCCCCATCTCGGCGCTGCCGAGCACGACGCCGTCCGCCGCGAAACCGGGCGGCACGGGCGCCTGCGCGAACGTGCGCGTGAGCCAGCCTTCGTGCAGGTATTGATCCGAGCGCGACGCGGTATCCCAGATCTCGATCGAGCGGAAATGCGACAGGTTCGGCTGCGGATAGCCGACACCCTGCACGACCGCAACCTGCCCGTCGCGCCACAGCGGCATCAGCGGCGCCAGCGACGGATGCAGCCCCGTGTGCGCATCGAGTTGCAGCACCTGCTCACGCTTGATGCCGATGCTGCGCCGGAACTGGTAGTACAGCGGATCCGCGTACGGCACCACTGTGTTGAGGCCGTCGTTGCCGCCCTTCAGCTCGACGAGGATCAACACGTTCGCATACCCGGCCACTGGCGGCCGCCCCGTCGCGGCCATCGCGGGCGCCTGCCACAGCGACACGCCGGCCGCGGCCGCAGCACCCGTCAGCGTCAGAAAATCACGTCGGTTCATCGCGCATCCTTTGGTTCGCCGCCCGGCACCTTTGCCGCACCGGTTCCCCGCTTCATCGTCGTTCGAGTCATTTCAGCTGATAGGCCGGATCCATCAGCAGCGCCTCGAGATATGCGCTGCCGGTCGAATCCGTGTCGATCGCGGCGACCGGCGACAGCTGCAGCACCGCATGCTGCAACTGAAGCTCGGTCGACAAGCCCGCGATCGCCTGCGGCCGCGCGCGATATTGCGCCAGCCAGCGCTCGAGGTCGAAACGCAGGCCGGCGCGCGCGGGCTTGGCAGGCGCACCGCGCATACCCGCGGCGGACGCCGTATCGACCACCGGCATTGCGTGCGCGCGGGCGTTCGTCGGCGGCGCCATCGCATGCGCCGGCGGGTGCATGCCGGCCGTTTCCGTCGCGCGGAACAGTTGCTCGACGAACTGCTTGCGTGCGAGCAGCGTGGTGCTGTTGATCCACAGCGCGCCGCCCGGCCAGCCCTTCACGTTTGGCGGGTAGAACAGGTTCTGCCCGAGCGTGCGCACGGTGTTCGCAAGCATCTGCGGATCGCCGTATGAAACGTCGAACAGCCGCACCGACCCGACGACGAATTCCGCTGGCGATTTGACGAGCACGCCGCGGTTGCGTGGATCCCAGAATGCGTCGGTCGACCACAGCGCGGCGAGCGCCGCGCGAATGTCGTAGCCGCTCGTGCGAAACCGCTCGGCCACCGCATCGAGCGCCGCCGGGTCGGGCGTATCCGACACGAACTCGCGCCACAGCTTGCCGGCGATGAAGCGCGCGGTGCCGGGCCGCTTCAGCAGGATGTCGAGAAAGCCGTCGCCGTCGAACGGCCCCGTTTCGCCGAGGATCGTCTTGTCGCCCGCATCGTGCAAATCCGGCCGCACCTCGAAGCGATAAGTATCGGGGTCGACCGTCCAGCCCGTCATCGCACGCGCGGCTTCGGTCACGTCGTACTGCGTGTAATGCCCTTCGCCGAGCGTGAACAGCTCCATCACCTCGCGCGCGAAGTTCTCGTTCGGGCGCCCCTTGCGATTGCTCGCGCCGTCGAGATACTGCAGCATCGCCGGATCCTTCGCGACCGCGTGCAGCAGCGTGCCGAAGTTGCCGAGCGCCTCGCGGCGAAACAGCGCGTTCTGCGCGGCCATCGTCTGCGGGTAAGGTACCTTGTCCTGCCCCGACGTGAAGTGCCCGTGCCAGAACAGCGTCATGCGCTCGGTCAACGGCGACGGCGTGACGATCATCTCGTTGACCCACGCCGCGCGCAGCGCATCGTACCGAACGTTGCGCTCGCGCTGCTCGTCGCGCCGCATGTCGGGGGTCAGTGCCTGGCGCTGCGCGCGCGTCGGCGGCAGCTCGGCGATCCAGTCGGGCCACGTCGTGACGGGGTCGCGGCGCACGTTGCCGAGCGTGTCGGCCACGACCTGCGCGCGCGTCATGCCGACGATGCGCGCGACATCGGCGGGTGCGGGAGAAAAACCGGTCCGGCTCAGGAAAAACAACGCATCGTCGGCGTCGAGCGGCGACTGCATAGCGGGCGACGGCGCCGGTGCGGCAGCGTTCGCTTTCATCGTCATGGACTCCCGGAACGCACCGGCGGTGCGGATGCCGGTACAACGGCAATCGGCAGGCGAAAGTTGACGGGAAAATTGCTACGAATCTTTTCCGAGCGAGGTATTCCGCGCAGCGCGAAAGACGGCGCGTCAGCGCTTGTACAGCTCGCGAACGGCGTCCTCGATGTGCTGGCGCAAAAGGTGGCGCTCCTCGGGCGTCATGTGCCCGTCGCGGCGGCGCTGTTCGAGATCGGGAGGCACGGCGGAACGGACCGTCATCTCGGCGGCACGGTCGGACTGCGGCGCTTTGCCGCGCGGCAGCTTGCGCGACGATGCGCCCTGCTCGGGGCGCTGCGCATACGCGAAGTTCGACGCATACGGACCGGCAAGTGCGATCGTCAGCATCACTGCAATCCGGGCAGATCGCATGACCGTCCTCGCTTCTTTGGTCGATTTGTTCCCTTCGTCACGCGGCAACCGGCTACCTCTGGTACTTGAAAAACCCTGCGGAATTCGGGTGTGCAAAGATGAAAGATGGAGTGCAGGGGAGTATCTACCGAATTTCGGCTTCGAGTAAAGGAATCTCTATAGCCTGCCTTTACTCCGCGCGACACTACGGGTAAATTTTGTAACCGACTGTAACGCACGAAAATACGTGGCCGTGCGTCAATTCCCATTCGCGATAAGATGCCGATCATGGAAACGAAAAACCCCTCCAAGATTCTCGTCGTCGACGACGACCCGCGCCTGCGCGATCTGCTGCGCCGCTATCTCGGCGAGCAGGGTTTCAATGTCTACGTCGCGGAAAACGCGACCGCAATGAACAAGCTCTGGGTACGCGAGCGTTTCGACCTGCTCGTGCTCGACCTGATGCTCCCGGGCGAAGACGGCCTGTCGATCTGCCGCCGCCTGCGCGGCAGCAACGACCGCACGCCGATCATCATGCTCACCGCGAAGGGCGAAGATGTGGATCGCATCGTCGGCCTCGAGATGGGCGCCGACGATTACCTGCCGAAGCCGTTCAACCCGCGCGAACTCGTTGCGCGCATTCATGCGGTGCTGCGCCGCCAGGCGCCGGCCGAACTGCCGGGCGCGCCGTCGGAAACCACCGAGGTGTTCGAGTTCGGCGAGTTCTCGCTGAACCTCGCGACGCGCACGCTGACGAAATCCGGCCAGGAAATTCCGCTCACCACCGGCGAATTCTCGGTGCTGAAGGTGTTCGCGCGTCATCCGCGCCAGCCGCTGTCGCGCGAGAAGCTGATGGAACTCGCACGCGGTCGTGAATACGAAGTGTTCGACCGCAGCCTCGACGTGCAGATCTCGCGCCTGCGCAAGCTGATCGAACCGGATCCGGGCAGCCCGCGTTTCATCCAGACCGTCTGGGGCCTCGGCTACGTGTTCATCCCGGACGGCGCGGCCTGATCTTTTTCCTTTCCGGTTTCGCCCGCCCACGGCCCGTCCCATGCGTATCGACCGGCGCCTCCTGCAGCTCGCGTTCGGCGGGCTGTTCTGGCGCACCTTCCTGCTGATCGCGCTGCTGATCTCGGTCAGTCTCGCCGCGTGGTTCCAGAGCTTTCGCGTCATCGAGCGCGAGCCGCGTGCGCAGCGCGTCGCGCTGCAGCTCGTCGCGGTCGTGAAGCTCACGCGCACTGCCCTGCTCTATTCCGATCCCGATCTGCGGCGCGCGCTGCTGCAGGATCTCGAGAGCAACGAGGGCGTGCGCGTTTACCCGCGCGAGAAAACCGACAAGTTCAAGCTGCAGCCCGACGAATCGCTGAACCGCCTGATCGAACACGACATCCGCAGCCGTCTCGGCGACGATACCGTGATCGCGCAGTCGGTCAACGACATTCCCGGCGTGTGGATCAGCTTCAAGATCGATGACGACGATTACTGGGTCGCGCTCGATCGCGACCAGCTCGACAACGTCACCGGCCTGCAGTGGGCCGGCTGGGGGCTATTCGCGCTCGCGTTGTCGCTATTCGGCTCCGCGTTCATCACAAGCCTGGTGAACCGGCCGTTCTCGCGGCTTGCGCTCGCCGCGCGGCAGATCGGCTCGGGTCAGACACCCGAGCTGCTGCCCGAGCGCGGAATGGGCGTCGCGGCCGATACCAACCGCAGCTTCAACCAGATGGTGCGCGACCTCGAGCAGCTCGAGGCCGACCGCGCGCTGATGCTCGCGGGCATCTCGCACGACCTGCGCACGCCGCTCGCGCGGCTGCGGCTCGAAACCGAAATGAGCCCGTCCGACCAGGCGACCAAGGACGCGATGGTCGACGACATCGAACAGATGGATCGCATCATCGCGGCTTTCATCGATTACGCGCGCCCGTCGCAACGCAAACCGGAGCCCGTCGACCTGTCGTCGATCGCGCAGGAAGTCGCTGCGCGCGTGTCGGGCGAGGATGGCGTCGAGATCCGCACGCGGCTGGCGCCGAGCGCGGTGATCGAAGCCGACGAGACCGACATGCGCCGCGTGATCGGCAACCTCGTCGAGAACGCACGCAAGTATGGCCAAAGCAAGCAGGACGGCGTGTCGCGCATCACGCTCGAGACGCGCGTGTCGCACGCGCGCGTCGAGCTGTCGGTGAGCGACGAAGGCCCCGGCATCCCCGAAGATCAACTGCCGCTCGTGATGCGGCCGTTCTACCGCGTCGACACCGCGCGCACCAAGGCGGACGGCACGGGCCTCGGGATGGCGATCGTGCTGCGCCTCGTGGGCCGCTATCGCGGCGCGCTGCGCCTGCGCAACCGCAACCCCGAAGCGGGCCTCGAAGTCACGCTCGAATTCCCCGGCGCCGGCAAGGCGCGCGCGACTGCGTGACGCGCTCGCGCACGCTTCTTGCACTGCACACTATCGATCCGGTTGAAAAAAGCTATGAGGGTCGTTAGTCAAAATCTATTGAAGTTACTAATTAATAGTGTTATAGTCTTGCCCATGCTGTCACATCATCGTTGCAGCACCGAGGTAGCTTGACTCAGTCTTCTTCCCAACTCATACAGGAGTATCCGCATGAAAACCGTGGGCGATAAACTCGAAGCTTTCACCGTCGTAGCCGCGAAGCCGGGCTTCAACAATCACGAGGAAAACGGCCAGTCGGCATTCGAGACCGTCACCGAAGCGTCGTTCCCGGGCAAGTGGAAGATCATCTACTTCTATCCGAAGGATTTCACGTTCGTGTGCCCGACGGAAATCGTCGAGTTCGCGAAGCTCACGAAGCAGTTCGAAGAGCGCGATGCCATCCTGCTGGGCGGCAGCTCGGACAACGAATTCGTCAAGCTCGCATGGCGCCGTGAGCACAAGGACCTGAACAAGCTGAACCACTACTCGTTCGGCGACGTCAAGGGCGAGCTGATCGACCAGCTCGGCGTGCGCGACAAGGAAGCCGGCGTGGCCCTGCGTGCAACGTTCATCGTCGATCCGGACAACACGATCCAGCACGTTTCGGTGAACAACCTGAACGTCGGCCGCAGCCCGGAAGAAGTCCTGCGGATTCTGGACGGCCTGCAAACGGACGAACTGTGCCCGTGCAACCGTGCAGTCGGCGGCGCAACGCTGTAAGCGCATCGATGCACGAAGCCCGCGGCGCACGTCCTGCCTGCGGGCTTTTTTAACGGCCAACCCATAGGAGATATCAATGGAATTCATCGACTCGATTAAGGCACGTATTCCCGACTACGCGAAGGACATTCGCCTGAACCTCGACGGCACGATCTCGCGCTCGTCGCTCGAAGGCACCGACGCGGTCGGCGTTGCGCTGGCGGCGGCGATCGCAGCGAAGAGCACGGTGCTCATCAAGACGATCCGCGAGGCCGGCGTGCTGTCGCCCGAAGAGACGAACGCCGTGCTGACGGCGGCCGCGCTGATGGGGATGAACAACACCTGGTATCCGTATGTCGAGATGGCCGACGACGCCGACCTGAAGACGCAGCGCGCCGAGCTGCGGATGGGTGCGTATGCGACCCACGGCGGCGTCGACAAGCGCAAGTTCGAGATGTACGCGCTCGCCGCGTCGATCGTCGGCAAGTGCCACTTCTGCGTGAAGTCGCACTATGCGCTGCTGAAGAACGAGCAAGGGATGACTGTCACGCAGCTGCGCGACGTCGGCCGTATCGCGTCGGTGATCAACGCCGCCGCGCAAGTGATCGCCGCTGAAGGCGAGTAAGCGGTTGCACCACCCGGCCGGCAGCCACGCCGGCCTGGTCGCCGCGCCAAACGAAAATGCCACGCATCCGCGTGGCATTGTCATTTCCGCGGCGCGGCGGTCGAACCGCGCGCCGCAGCCGGGCGTCAGCCGCCCTGCTTCACCAGCAGCGCCGCGGCCTGCGCCTCGATCCCCTCGCCGCGGCCGAGATAGCCGAGCTTCTCGTTGGTCTTCGCCTTCACGTTCACGCGATCGAGCGGCAGCCCGAGATCGGCCGCGATGTTCGCGCGCATCCCGTCGATATGCGGTGCCAGCTTCGGCGCCTGGGCGATTACCGTACTGTCGACGTTCTGGATCGTGAAGCCGGCCGCCTTGATCCGTGCCACGCACTCGCGCAGCAGCACGCGGCTGTCGGCGCCCTTGAAGGCCGCGTCCGTGTCGGAGAAATGGCGGCCGATGTCGCCGAGCGCCGCCGCGCCGAACAGCGCGTCGGTGATCGCGTGCAGCAGCACGTCCGCGTCCGAGTGGCCGAGCAGGCCGCGTTCGTAAGGAATCGTCACGCCGCCGATGATGAGGGGGCGCCCCTCGACGAGCTGGTGCACGTCGTAGCCTTGTCCGATTCTGAAATCCATGCGTGTTCCGATTGAGAGGGGGTAAATGTCAGGAGGCGTTCGCAGGGCGCGCGGCGAGGATCGCCTCCGCGAGCGCGAAATCTTCCGGGTACGTGACCTTGAAATTGCGCAGGCTGCCCTGCACGACGCGCGGCGTATGGCCTGCCCATTCGATCGCGCTCGCCTCGTCGGTCAGGTCGTGCCCTTCCCGCTGCGCGCGCAGGATCGCCTCGCGCAGCATGCCGATGCGGAACATCTGCGGCGTCTGCGCCTGCCACAACGCGTCGCGCGACTCGGTGCGCGCGATTGCGTCGCCGCCGGCCGGCACGCGCTTGAGCGTATCGGCCACCGGCAGCGCGACGATGCCGCCGACCGGATCGTCCTTCAGCGTCGCGACCAGCGTGCGGATCAGCTCCGGCGTGATGCCCGGGCGCGCGGCGTCGTGCACCAGCACCCAGTCGTGGTCGGTCGCGCCGAACTCGGCCAGCTCCAGCAGCCCGTTCAGCACCGACGCCTGGCGCGAGCCGCCGCCGCAGCGGCGCACCGCGAAGCGCAGCCCCGCGAAGCGGCGCGCGTCGAAATGGGAATCGTCGGGCGAGAGGACGACGAGCGTCTGCGCGAATTCGCTGCACGCGTCGAACGCGGCGAGCGTGTAGTGCAGCAGCGCGCGGCCGGCCAGCGTGCGGTATTGCTTCGGCACGGCCGAACCGGAACGGCTGCCCGTGCCGGCACAGGGAATCAGGGCGAAAAGTCGGGGAGTCACGAAGGGAAACGCCGGAAAGATGAAATCGAGAAGCGGATTTTATAATAGGTCTTTCGTCTCGACCGGCGCACCGCGATGCGCCCGTGCACGCCACCCCTGTCGTCCCTATGCCAGATAACGCTTCCACCCCGTCCGCCTCGCCCATTGCCCGCGTCAAGTCCGGCCAGCGTTTCGCCTTCGACGGCGCGCATGGTTCCGCCGACGCGCTCGCCATCGCCCGTTATCTCGCCGACAACCGCCAGGAGGTGCCGCTCCTCGCGGTGATCTGTGCGAACGCGGTCGACGCGCAACGGCTCTCGCAAGAAATCCGCTACTTCTCGCCGGACGCGCGCGTGCGCCTGCTGCCGGACTGGGAAACGCTGCCGTACGACACCTTCTCGCCGCACCAGGACCTGGTATCCGAGCGTCTCGCGACGCTGCACGATCTCGGCGAGGGCCGCTGCGACATCCTGCTCGTGCCCGCGACCACCGCGCTGTACCGGATGCCGCCCGCGTCGTTCATGGCCGCGTACACGTTTGCATTCGCTCAGGGCGAGCGGCTCGACGAAGCGAAGCTGAAGGCGCAGCTCACGCTGGCCGGCTACGAGCACGTGAGCCAGGTCGTGCGGCCCGGCGAATACTGCGTGCGCGGCTCGCTGATCGACCTGTACCCGATGGGCTCGCCGCTGCCGTACCGGATCGACCTGTTCGACGACCAGGTCGACTCGATCCGCGCGTTCGACCCGGACACGCAGCGCAGCCTCTACCCGGTGCGCGACGTGCGGCTCCTGCCCGGCCGCGAGTTTCCGTTCGACGAAGCCGCGCGCACGGCCTTCCGCAGCCGCTGGCGCGAGACCTTCGAAGGCGACCCGAGCCGCGCGCCGATCTACAAGGACATCGGCAACGGCGTGCCGTCGGCCGGCATCGAGTATTACCTGCCGCTGTTCTTCGACGAAACCGCCACGCTGTTCCACTACCTGCCGCAGGATGCGCACCTGGTGTTCACCGGCGACCTCGAAGCGTCGATCCGCCGCTTCACGGCCGATACGAAGCAGCGCCATGCGTTCCTCGCGCACGATCGCGAGCGGCCGATCCTCGAGCCGCAGCGGCTGTTCCTGTCCGACGAGGATTTCTTCGCGTTCGCGAAGCCGTTCGCCCGCGTCGTGCTGCCCGCGCAGCCGGCCGGTGGCTGGGCGACGGCGCTACCCGAGCTCACCGTCGATCGCCATGCCGACGATCCGCTCGCGTCGCTGCGCACGTTCGTCGAATCGTCGGGCAAGCGCGTCCTGCTGACCGTCGAATCGGCCGGCCGCCGCGAGACAATCCTGCAACTGCTCGCCGAACACCATCTGCGCCCCGCGTCGAACGACCACTTCGCGGGCTGGCTCGAAAGCGACGAACGCTTCGCGCTCGGCGTCGCGCCACTTGCGAACGGCTTCGCGGTGCCGGGCGAAGGCTATGCGGTCGTCACCGAGACCGAACTGTACGGCGCGCTCGGCCGCCGCGCGGGCCGCCGCCGGCAGGAACAGGCGAGCAACGTCGACGCGATGGTGCGCGACCTGTCGGAGCTGAAGGTCGGCGACCCGGTCGTCCACGCGCAGCACGGCATCGGCCGCTACATGGGCCTCGTGTCGATGGATCTCGGCGAAGGCGAGACGGAATTCCTGCATCTCGAATACTCGGGCGACAGCAAGCTCTACGTGCCCGTCGCGCAACTGCACGTGATCTCGCGCTACAGCGGCGCCGATCCCGACAGCGCGCCGCTGCACGCGCTCGGTTCCGGCCAGTGGGAGCGCGCGAAGCGCAAGGCCGCGCAGCAGATCCGCGATACGGCCGCCGAGCTGCTGAACCTGTACGCGCGCCGCGCGGCCCGCGAAGGCCACGCGTTCTCGCTCGATCCGCGCGACTACGTGAAGTTCGCCGAAAGCTTCGGCTTCGAGGAAACACCCGACCAGGCAGCCGCCATCGCGGCCGTGATCGGCGACATGACGAGCGGCAAGCCGATGGATCGCCTCGTGTGCGGCGACGTCGGCTTCGGCAAGACCGAGGTCGCGCTGCGCGCCGCGTTCATCGCGGTGCTGGGCGGCAAGCAGGTCGCGCTGCTGTCGCCGACCACGCTGCTCGCCGAGCAGCACACGCAGACCTTCGCCGACCGCTTCGCGGACTGGCCGGTGCGGATCGTCGAGCTGTCGCGCTTCAAGACCGCGAAGGAAGTCAACGCGGCGATCGCGCAGATCAACGAAGGCAGCGTCGACATCGTGATCGGCACGCACAAGCTGCTGTCGTCGGACGTGCAGTTCAAGCGCCTCGGCCTCGTGATCATCGACGAGGAACACCGCTTCGGCGTGCGCCAGAAGGAAGCGCTGAAGGCGCTGCGCGCGGAAGTCGACGTGCTGACGCTCACCGCGACGCCAATCCCGCGTACGCTCGGGATGGCGCTCGAAGGGCTGCGCGATTTCTCGGTCATTGCAACCGCGCCGCAGAAGCGCCTCGCGATCAAGACCTTCGTGCGCCGCGAGGAAGAAAGCGTGATCCGCGAGGCGATGCTGCGCGAGCTGAAGCGCGGCGGTCAGGTGTATTTCCTGCACAACGAGGTCGAGACGATCGAGAACCGCAAGACGATGCTCGAGGCGCTCGTGCCCGAAGCACGCATCGCGATCGCGCACGGCCAGATGCACGAACGCGAACTCGAACGCGTGATGCGCGATTTCGTCGCGCAGCGTGCGAACGTGCTGCTGTGCACGACCATCATCGAGACCGGCATCGACGTGCCGAGCGCGAACACGATCATCATGCACCGCTCGGACAAGTTCGGCCTCGCGCAGCTCCACCAGTTGCGCGGCCGCGTCGGCCGCTCGCATCACCAGGCCTATGCGTACCTGCTGGTCCACGATCCGCAGGCGCTGACCAAGCAGGCCCAGCGCCGGCTCGAAGCGATCCAGCAGATGGAGGAACTCGGTTCGGGCTTCTATCTCGCGATGCACGACCTCGAGATCCGCGGCACCGGCGAAGTGCTCGGCGACAAGCAGTCGGGCGAGATCCACGAGATCGGCTTCCAGCTCTATACGGACATGCTGAACGACGCGGTGAAGGCGCTGAAGAACGGCAAGGAGCCCGACCTCACCGCCCCGCTCGCCGCGACGACGGAAATCAACCTGCATGCACCGGCGATCCTTCCGGCCGACTACTGCGCGGACGTGCAGGAGCGGCTGTCGCTGTACAAGCGGCTCGCGAACTGCGAGCACGGCGACGCGATCGACGGTATCCAGGAAGAGCTGATCGACCGCTTCGGCAAGCTGCCGCCGCAGGCGCACGCGCTCGTCGAGACGCACCGGTTGCGAATCGCCGCGAAGCCGCTCGGCATCGTGAAGATCGATGCGAGCGAGGTCGCGATCGGGCTGCAGTTCGAGCCGAATCCGCCGATCGATCCGATGCGGATCATCGAGATGGTGCAGAAGCACCGGCACATCAAGCTCGCGGGCCAGGACAAGCTGCGCATCGAGACGCGCTCGCCGGATCTCGCGATCCGCGTGTCGACGATCAAGGAAACGCTGCGCGCGCTCGGCCCCAAGCAAGGAGCGGCTACCGCGGTGCGCTGACGCGATACTGGCGGGTGCGGCGTTGCTGCACCGCATCGCGTCCGGCGAAGGCGGGCCGACGCGTTTTTGAGTATGATTTTCCCATTCATCAGACGGAGTCTTGCCATGTCCACTCTCGACGCGACGGTGTCGTCCGCCGCCGACCAAGGCGACGCGTCGCTCGTCAGCCTGCCCTGGATCAAGCAACTGGTGTCGATGGACACGACGAGCCGCGTGCCGAACCTCGGCCTGATCGAAACGGTACGCGACGCGCTCGCCGCAAAAGGCATCGCATCGACGATCACGCACGATCCGCGCGAAGGCTGGGCCAACCTGTTCGCGACCGTGCCCGCGCACGACGGCTCGACGAACGGCGGCATCGTGCTGTCGGGGCATACCGACGTCGTGCCGGTCGACGGCCAGCAATGGGACAGCAATCCGTTCGCGCCGGAAATCCGCGACGGCCGCCTGTACGGCCGCGGCACCTGCGACATGAAGGGCTTCATCGGCACCGCGCTCGCGTTGCTGCCCGAGATGCAGGCGACCCGGCTCGCGAAGCCGATCCATTTCGCGCTGTCCTACGACGAGGAAATCGGCTGCGCGGGCGCGCCGCTGATGATTGCGGATCTGGTCAAGCGCGGCGTGCAACCGTCCGGCTGCATCGTCGGCGAGCCGACCAGCATGCGGCCGATCATCGCGCACAAGGGCATCAATGCGTACCGCTGCTGCGTGCGCGGCCACGCGGCGCATTCGTCGCTGACGCCGAAGGGACTGAACGCGATCGAGTATGCGGCGCGCCTCATCTGCCACATCCGCGACATCGCCGACCGCTTCCGCGCCGAAGGCCCGTTCGACGCGCTGTACGACGTGCCGTTCACGACCGCGCAGACGAGCACGATCCAGGGCGGCAACGCGATCAACACGGTGCCGGCCGAATGCCGGTTCGACTTCGAGTTCCGCAACCTGCCGACGCTCGACCCCGAGCAGATCTTCACGCGCATCGAAGCCTATGCACGTGAAACGCTGCTGCCACAGATGCTTCGCGAGCATCCGAATGCCGCGATCGAATTCTCGAAGATCGCCGCGGCGCCCGGCCTCGACGCCACCGAACAGGCCGCGATCACGCAGCTCGTGCGCGCGCTGACGGCCGACCAGGACAAGCGCAAGGTCGCGTACGGCACCGAGGCCGGCCTGTTCGAACGCGCGGGCATCCCGAGCGTCGTATGCGGGCCCGGCAACATCGAGCAGGCGCACAAGCCGAACGAATATGTCGAGCTCGCGCAGCTCGCCGGCTGCGAACAGTTCCTGCGCAAGTTCATCCGCAGCATGTCGGTCGACGCGCACTGACTGCCTCCCGCCACGCCGGCCCGCGTGTGCGGGCCGGCCCACTCCGCCACCCGCCACGTCATGTCGACTGAACGCCAGGGCACCGCCCATACGACGATCGACGGCGAGCCGATCCCGACGCTCGACGAAATCGCCGCGCAGCATTTCGCACTGTCGCCCTGGGTCGCGCGCACGCCCGTGTTCGAACGCGCCGACCTGCCGTCCCTCGAGGGCACGCACGTCAACTTCAAGTTCGAGTTGCTGCAGGCCAGCGGCAGCTTCAAGGCGCGCGGCGCCTTCACGCACCTGCTCGCGCTCGACGAGGCGCGCAAGAACGCCGGCGTCACCTGCGTGTCGGCCGGCAATCACGCGGCGGCCGTCGCGTATGCGGCGATGCGGCTCGGCAGCAGCGCCAAGGTCGTGATGTTTCATACCGCGAGCCCGGCACGCATCGCGCAGTGCAAGCAGTACCGCGCGGAAGTCGTGCTGGCCGGCAGCGCATCGCAGGCGTTCGACCTCGTCCGGCGAATCGAGGCCGAGGAAGGCCGCTTCTTCATCCATCCGTTCAACGGCTATCACACGATCCTCGGTACCGCGACGCTCGGCTACGAATGGGCGACGCAGACGCCCGACCTCGACGCGGTGATCGTGCCGATCGGCGGCGGCGGGCTCGCGGCCGGCATGGCGACCGCGCTGCGGCTCGCGAATCCGCGCGTGCACGTATACGGCGTCGAGCCGGAAGGCGCCGACGCGATGAGCCGCAGCTTCGCGGCGAATCACACGATCAAGATGAGCGCGATGCAGACGATCGCCGATTCGCTGATGGCGCCGCATACCGAGGAATACAGCTACCAGCTGTGCCGGCGCCACGTCGACCGCATCGTCACCGTGTCCGACGACGCGCTGCGTGCCGCGATGCTATTCCTGTTCTCGCACCTGAAACTGTCGGTTGAACCGGCGTGCGCGGCCGCGCTGGCCGCACTGCTCGGGCCGCTGCGCGAAACGCTGCAGGGCAAGCGCGTCGGCGTGCTGCTATCCGGCACCAATACCGACCCCGGCACACTCGGCATGCATCTCGCTCACGCGAAATTGCAACACTGACCCCGCATCGGGCACTTGCGGGTAAACCCAGGGTTATCCCCAGATTATGTTGACAGCCCTGTTGATAACCCGCCGGACAAGCACGCAAGTGGTTGAGCGCGCAGCGTTTTGCGCGCGCGGAGGTCGATCGTCACGAAATGGGCAGATGCGACCGTCGGCCGCATGCGCCGCGACCGGGTGGCGCCGCGCGGCGCCGGTGATCGGCAGTGTCGCGATCGCGCTGCTCGCCGGTTGCGCGGCACCGTCCTCGCCCGTCGACGGCGCGCCGTTGGCCTGCGCGCAGCCAAGCGAGCACCGCATGCTGCAGGCCGACCTGCTGTTCGGGCGCGACATCGCCGCGCGCGGCCCCGTCACCGATGCGGAACGGGCGACGTTCCTCGCCGACACGGTCACGCCGCGGTTCCCCGACGGCCTCACCTACTGGGACACGCACGGCCAGTGGCGCAACCGCGCAAGCGGCGGAATCACCCGCGAAGACAGCTTCGTGATCCGTATCATCGCCGACGATACGCCCGACACGCGCGCGCGGCTCGCCGCAATCCGGCAAGCGTACGTGGTGCGCTTCCGGCAGCAATCGGTCGGCATCACGCTCGTGCCGGTCTGCGCGGCGTTCTGACGACCCTTCTCTCTGCCGAAAATCCGCGTAAAAAAAACGGGCGCCCGAAGGCGCCCGTCGCATGCCGGAACCGCGGCGTGCCGCTTACTTGTTCTCGAACATGTCCATGATCTGCTGCTTCTCCTGCGGAGTGACGGGCGGCGGTGCGAGCCCTGCGGCACCGGCCGAGCCGAGTGCGTCGTTCGCGCTGATCGAATTCTCGGCCGGGTTGATGTCGACGTTCGCGACGAAGCCGTTGCCCGGCGTGCGATCGGCGTAGTACAGCTCGCCGTCGATCGAGGTCAGGCCGTCCGGGACCGGCATCTGCTGCTCGGGTACGCCGTTCAGCGCGGTGCGCATGTAGTTCACCCAGATCGGCAACGCGAGCTGCGCACCGAATTCGCGGCTGCCGAGGCTCTTCGGCTGGTCGAAGCCCATCCACGCGACCGCGACGAGCGATTGCTGGTAGCCGGCGAACCAGCCGTCCTTCGCGTCGTTCGTCGTACCGGTCTTGCCCTGCAGGTCGCTGCGGCCCAGTGCGTTGGTGCCCGCGCCCGTGCCGGCCGTCGCGACCGAATGCAGCAGGCTGTTCATCATGTACGCGTTGCGGCCTTCGATCGTGCGCGGCGCCGTGCTGCCGGCGAGCACCGGCTGCGACTTCTGCAGCGGCTGGCCGCGTGCGTCGTCGACTTCGGCGATCAGGTACGGATCGACCTTGTAGCCGCCGTTCGCGAACACCGCATAGCCGGTCGCGAGCTGCAGCGGCGTCACGAGGCCCGCGCCGAGCGCCATCGGCAGGTACGGCGGCGTCTTCGCCGGATCGAAGCCGAAGCGCTGCGTCACGTACTGCTGCGCGTACTGCGTGCCGATCGACGCGAGGATCCGGATCGACACGAGGTTCTTCGAGCGCTGCAGGCCGGTGCGCATCGTCATCGGGCCGTCCGGCTGGTCGTCGTCCTTCGGCTCCCATGCGGTGCCACCCGGCACGCTCGGCGGGAAGTACAGCGGCGCGTCGTTGATCATCGTCGCCGGCCCCATGCCCTTGTCGAGCGACGCCGAGTAGATGAACGGCTTGAACGACGAGCCCGGCTGGCGCCACGCCTGCGTCACGTGGTTGAACTTGCTCTTGTTGAAGTCGAAGCCGCCGACGAGCGAGCGGATCGCGCCGTCCTGCGGCGCAATCGCGACGAGCGCGCCTTCGACCTGCGGCAGCTGCACCACCTGCCAGCCCGTCTTGCCGTCCTTCAGCACGCGCACGACCGAGCCCGGCTTGATGCGCAGCGTGTCGTTCGCGCGGGGACCGAGCGCGACCGCGACGAAGCGCAGCCCGGCCGGGCCGATCGTCGTGGTCGCACCGCCGACGAACTGCACCTCGACCGCGCCCGGCGACGCCGACAGCACGACCGCCGACTGCAGGTCGCCGTTGTCCGGGTGATCGGCGAGCGCGTCGTCGATCGCCTCGTCGCGGTCGTCGCCGGCCGCGGGCAACTTGATCGACGCTTCCGGCCCGCGATAGCCGTGGCGGCGCTCGTAGTCGAGAATGCCGCGACGCACGGCCTGGTACGCGGCTTCCTGGTCGGACGAGTTGATCGTCGTCGTGACGGTCAGCCCGCGCGTATAGGTTTCATCCTTGTACTGCTGGTACATCATCTGCCGCACCATCTCGGCGACGTACTCGCCGTGCACCGCATACTGGTTGCCCGGCGTGCGCACGTGGATCTCTTCCTTCACGGCCTCGTCGTACTGCGGCTGCGTGATGTAGCCGACTTCGAGCATGCGCTTCAGGATGTATTCCTGGCGCACCTTCGCCCGCTTCGGATTGACGACCGGGTTATACGCGGACGGCGCCTTCGGCAGCCCCGCGAGCATCGCCGCTTCCGCGAGCGTGATGTCCTTCAGGTCCTTGCCGAAGTACACGCGCGCGGCGGCCGCGAAGCCGTACGAGCGCTGGCCGAGATAGATCTGGTTCATGTACAGCTCGAGGATCTGGTCCTTCGTCAGGGCCTTCTCGATCTTGTACGCGAGCAGCATTTCGTAAATCTTGCGCGTGTAGGTCTTCTCGCTCGACAGGAAGAAGTTGCGCGCGACCTGCATCGTGATCGTGCTCGCGCCCTGGCGCGCGCCGCCGTGCATCAGGTCGGCGACACCCGCGCGCAGGATGCCGACGAAGTCGACACCGCCGTGTTCGTAGAAGCGGTAGTCCTCGATCGCGAGCACCGCCTTCTTCATCACGTCCGGAATCTCCTGGAAGCGCACGAGGCTGCGGCGCTCCTCGCCGAACTCGCCGATCAGCACGTGATCGGCCGTAAACACGCGCAGCGGCACCTTCGGCTGGTAGTTGGTCAGCGCATCGAGCGACGGCAGTTGCGGCGCCATCACGACCAGCGCGTAGCCGACGATCAGCGCGCCGACGATCGCGGCGATCGCGAACAGCCCGGCGAACCACAGCATGACGCGCGAGCCGAATCCGCGGCGGCGGCCCCCGCCGCCGCGCTGGGTGCGGCGATCGTCGTCGCGGTCATCCTCATCGGGGTAATAGGCTCCGGACGGCGAACGGCGCAGCGTGTAGTGGGGTTCGTTCCTGTCGGAAGAAGAAGGCGGTCGTTTGATAATTGGCATGTCGGAATGGCGGGCGGTCGTGGCGCCCTCGGACGCATGCGGAAATGCAGGCGAATGAATCAGAGCAGAGACATCGTGATGCGGCTGTCACGTCGACAGACCCCGCCGCGCGGCGATCCGTTCCCGCGACGTGACAGCGCATTTTAATGAAATCGACCGGGTGGCTTCGCGATTTTTTGTAAAAATTCCCGCAATGCCGTGATTTAAGGAACGTATTGTCGGCATCCTCTGCCTATCATGGACACGCAATATGGCGCGCACAGTCGATTTTCTTTCAATCGCGAAAGGTTCGACATCCTGATGCGCAAGCCGCTTGAACTCGCGCGTTTAAGCCGTATTTAAGTGAACCGGTGGTGTAATATCCGCCGGCTCATGCGGGTCGGAACCGGCTCGCAACGGGCACTGCCGCGGTCACGCGGCGCCTTTCAACCACGGAGGATTTCATGTCGCTTTTCGACTCTGTTTCGCGCACGATCAAAGGCCTGCTGAACGATGCGGCCGATTCGGTACAGGATCCGTCGCGCGACGCACGGCAGATCGTGCGGGAGCTCGACGACAGCATCGGCCGTGCCGAGAATTCGCTGATCGAAATCGAAGCACAGGTCGCGACCCAGCGCAGCAAGCGCGATGCGGCCGACGACAAGGTGAAGAAGTACGAGGACGGCGCGAAGCGCGCGCTGCAGTCCGGCGATGAAGCACTCGCACGCGAGGCACTCGGCGCACAGTCCAACGCGGAAGCCGAGCGTGACGCGCTCGCGGCCGAACTGTCGACGCTCGAGCCGTCGGTCGACAAGCTGAAGGGGCAGATCGCCGACATGCGCCAGCGCCGCAACGACCTGAATGCGCGCTCGAACATCCTGCAGGCCAAGCAGGAAATTGCGCAGGCGAAGGACGTCGCGGCCAGCGCCCTGGGCGGCATCGGCGGCAAGAACCTGTCCGAGGACTTCCAGAAGCTCGAGGACAAGGTCGCGCTGCAGAACGCACGCTCGGACGCGCGCCTGAATTCGGCCGACACGTCGAGCGGCAAGGCGCTCGACGACAAGCTCGCCGCGCTGAACAAGGGCCCGTCGGTCGAGGATCGCCTCGCCGCGCTGAAGAAGCAGCTCGACACGCCCGCGCAGTAACGGCCACTGCGGGCAACCGCGCCGCCGCCCGCCCCGGGCGCGGCGCGAACCGATCGTCAGGAGACGGGCGCCTGCGCCCGGTTCGACCATGAAGAAATCTCTCGCCGCACTCGGCCTGTCGCTGATGTTGCTGTCGTCCGCCGCATTTGCGGTCCCGTCGCTGCAGCAGGTCGAGCAATCGATCGCGCAACGCAACTGGCAGCAAGCCGACACGCAGCTGTCGCAAGTCATCGACGCCCATCCGAACAACGCGCACGCGCGCTACCTGTATGCGCAGGTGCTGGACCGCGAAGGCCGCGCGTCCGACGCACTCACGCAACTGCAACGCGCGAAGTCGCTCGATCCGCAGCTCAAGTTCACCGACGCGTCGCGCTTCGCGCAGACGGAGTCGCGCATCCGCGCCGACGCCGCGCGCGTGAGCGGCAACGTGCCGTCGGCCACGCAGGCCGGCACGCTGCAATCGTCGCTCGCGCCCGCCGTCGCGCCGGCCGAGAAACACGGCCCGTCGACCGGCATGTGGATCGGCCTCGGGCTGATCGTCGCGGTGATCGCGCTGGTGCTGCGCTGGACGCTGCGGCGCGCACGCACGGCCGACGACAGCCGCGCCGACGACGAACGCCGCACGCAGCTCAAGCGTGCCACCGACGTGCTGAACGACATCCGCCCGCTGAAACTCGACGCGAAGCTGTCGACGGCGCCCGGCGCCGCGGCGCTCACGGGCGAACTCGAAGCGATCGAGACCGACGCGCGCACGCTCGTCGAAACGCTGTCGAACGGCAAGAATCCGGTGCCGCCCTATCGCGTCGATGAACTCGAACAGCGCCATGCGAGCGTGAAGGCACGCGTCGAAGGCCGTCACGATCCGGCCGCGCAACCCGCGGCACCGGTGAACGGCAGCGGCTCCGTGTATGCGCAGGAAGCCGATCGCATGACGGGCGCGCAAGGCCAGCCGTATCCGCAGCAGCCCTACCCGCAACAGCAACCGCCGGTGGTGATCCAGCAAGGCGGCGGCGGTTTCGGCGGCGGCATGGGCGGGCTGCTGACCGGCGTATTGCTCGGCGAAGCGATGTCGGGTGGCCGCGAGCGCGTGGTCGAACGCGACGTGATCGTCGACGGCGAGCGCCGTCGGCAGGAGAACGATCCGGGCTTCGACCTCGGCCGCGGCGACAGTTCGAACTGGAGCGACGGCAACGGCGGCGGCGGCATGGATCTCGGCAGCAACGACGACGGCTGGACCGACGACAACACCTGACGCTACGCAGTGCGTCGACGTACCCGCGACGCGCTGCCACGCACGCCACGCTCCCCTGCATGCCGGCCGCGCCGACGCGCGGATTTGTCAATCATTTCAAGATGGACTACCGGCAATGGGGAGCGTTCGCTATCATGCGGCCATCGGCGTGCCACCGACCCTCTTTCGACGCTCTGCATCCCTGCGCGTCGCGGCACGCCTCCCGTCGCCCCAACCAGGAGAAAGCCGCTCATGAGCATCATCAAGGAATTCAAGGAGTTCGCCGTCAAGGGCAACGTCATGGATCTCGCCGTCGGCGTGATCATCGGCGGCGCGTTCTCGAAGATCGTCGACTCGGTCGTGAAAGACCTCATCATGCCGGTCATCGGCGTGCTGACCGGTGGTCTGGATTTCTCGAACAAGTTCGTTCTGCTCGGCACCATCCCTCCGACATTCAAGGGTAATCCCGATTCGTTCAAGGACCTGCAGGCCGCGGGTGTCGCCGCGTTCGGCTACGGCTCGTTCATCACCGTGGCGATCAATTTCGTCATCCTCGCGTTCATCATTTTCCTGATGGTGAAATTCATCAACAAGCTGCGCAAGCCGGACGAAGCCGCGCCGGCCGCGACGCCGGAAGACACCGTGCTGCTGCGCGAGATCCGCGATTCGCTGAAGCAGCGCTGATCGCCGCGCGCCCCGCCTGCCAGGCCCGCCCCGTGCGGGCCTTTTTGTTGCGTGCGCGATGCACCGCCGCATGCGGCCTATCTCACTTTTTTGTGACGGGCGAATGCACGCGCGGGGAAAGCAGGTCTATGATGGAGACTAAACGACAGTACGGGCGCCAAGACGCTGGCTGTGTCGATCATGGCGAGCAGGTCGACGGGAGACATTGATCGTCGTACTGCACGAAGGCAGCATTTTCGTGTGCTATAAAGGATCGACATGCGGCGTACATAGCCGGGAGTGGGTCGCATGAAAGTGCCGCATTTCTTGCAATTGTTTTTGAGGCGAGTGTTTATGTCCTTCCCGAAAAAACGTCGGCGTGCCCAGCAGGATGGCCAGGAGTCATTCCTCGCGGTATTGCGCCACTCGAAACCGTTTGCCCAGCTCGACACCAAGATTGCCCGCGCCCGTGCGCAGGACGAACCCGTCCTGTACGCGCATGTGCTGCCCGGTCTCGACGTGCTCCTGTGCAGCGTGCGCGGTGCCCAGCCGCCCTATCCCGCCATTGCCGAGCTGCGCAAGCGCTGCATCGAATCGATCGCCAACGCGCTCGAGCAGCCGCTGGACGGCCTCGAGAACGGCGGATATTGGTACGAAGCAAACGGCTTCGGCTTCCTCGTGTTTGCCAGCCGTGCGCGTGCGCGCATCCTGCCCGAGTTTGGTGCAGGCACGAAAGCGAGCCTGCGCGGCGGGCTCGGCCGCCAGAACGCCGGCGACACGACACCTCGCTCCCTCGGCTGATCCGCCTGCCATTCGATGGGCCGCCTCCGGGCGGCCCATCTGCCATTCACGCGCCCCGCTTGCCCGTCACGACACCTGCTGACGCCCGTTGCCGGGCCGCACGATGTCGATGAACGCGGCGAAATCGGCGCCGGCGAGCCCTTGCGCGGCGCCGAGCCGCAACACCTGCTGCACGGTGGCCGACACGGGCATCACCGCGCCCGTGTCGCGCGCCGCGTCGGCAATTGCATCGACGTCCTTCTGGAATGTGCTGAGCGCGCCGATCGGCGGATGGCCGCCCCGCGCCTGCCCGCCCGAGGTCATGCGCGGCACGAACGTCTGCAGCAGCACCGAATCGGCCCAGCCACCCGCGAGCGCTTCGGCGAGTCGCGCGGCATCGATGCCGCTCGCCTGCGCGAGACCGACGGCCTCGGCGATCGCGGTCACCGTCGCGGTGACGATCGCCTGGTTGCACAGCTTCGCCGTCTGCCCCGCGCCCGCGTCGCCCATGTGCGTGATGCGCGACGCATACGTGTCGATCAGCGGCCGCACCGCGTCGAGATCGGCCGCGCGACCGCCGGCCATCACCGCGAGCGTGCCGGCCTGCGCGCCGGGCACGCCGCCCGATACCGGCGCATCGACCCAGCCGACGCCGAGCGCGGCCGCGCGCGCCGCGTAATCACGCGTGGCGGCGGGCGGAATGCTCGAATGATCGACGATGCGCTGCAGGCGACGCGTAGCGGCGTCGCCGGAGAGCAGCCCGTGCTCGCCGAACACGACGTCGCCCACCGCGCGGCCGTCGAGCACGCACACGCATACCGTCTCGACGCGCTCCGCCAGTTCGCGCGGTGTGCCGACCACCTGCGCGCCGTCCTTCACGAGCGCCTCGGCCTTGTCGCGCGAGCGATTCCACACGCTGACCCGATGCCCGGCCGCCAGCAAATGCCGAATCATCGGCGCGCCCATCAATCCCGGTCCGCAAAATCCGACTTCCACGATGTTCCTCGTCTCCGATATGGGTTGAACTTGCCGCCCATCATACCTATCACTCAAGAAGCCGGGCACGCGCGGCGCCGCTTCGGGACCACGGCTTGCACCGGCCATCCATACCGATATCCCAGGGAGCGCATCATGAGCGACCACGTGTACAAGATGATCGAGCTGACCGGTTCGTCAAAGCAATCGAGCGACGACGCCATCCGCAACGCGATCTCGAAAGCCGGCAAGACGCTGCACAACCTGCACTGGTTCCAGGTGACCGAAACACGCGGCCACATCGAAGGCGACCAGGTCGTTCACTGGCAGGTCACGCTGAAGGTCGGCATGCGCATCGACGACTGACGCGCACGCCGCATCACACGCCGCGCCGCGATCCGGATCCGCGCAACACGGGTCCAGGCGGCGCCGCGCGCTTCGCCTCGCACCCCGTTCGGGCCCCTCGTCGCGGCCCGGCCGGCGGGCGTCTGCGGGTATCCATCCCTTGACGCTGGGCCAGCTTCATATTAAAAACGATATACCCCCCTGCCCCCTCGATCAGCCCAGACATATAAAACGGAGATATCATGAGTCAGCAACGCGAGGCGATCGACACGTACCTCTTGCGCGTCTTGCACACCTTGTTGATGGAGCGCAGCGTCACGCGCGCGGCCGTCAAACTGAACCAGTCGCAACCGGCGATCAGCGCCGCGCTGCGGCGCCTGCGCGACATCACCGGCGATCCGCTGCTGGTGCGCGGCAAATCCGGCATGGTGCCGACCGAATACGGGCTGCGTCTGCTCGAGCCCGTGCAGAACGCGCTGCGTGAAATCGAGCGCATCAAGTTCCAGCAGCACAACTTCGACCCGGCCACGTCGATCCGCTGCTACCGGATCGGCTGCCCCGACTACCTGAACGTGCTGTTCGTGCCGACCGTGGTCGAGCGTTTCCGGCAGGCCGCGCCGAACGCGACGCTCGAATTCCACTCGCTCGGCCCCGCGTTCGACTATGAGCTCGCGCTGGAAGACGGCAAGCTCGACATCGTCGTCGGCAACTGGCCCGAACCGCCCGAGCAGCTGCACCTGTCGAACCTGTTCGTCGACGAAATCGTCTGCCTGATGAGCAACACGCACCCGTTCGCAAAGCGCGGCGGGCTCACGCTCGATCAGTACCTGAACGCACCGCATCTCGCGCCGACGCCGTACTCGGTCGGCCAGCGCGGCGCGATCGACGTGCATCTCGCGCGCGAACGGCTCAAGCGCCACGTGGTCGTCACGCTGCCGTACTTCAACCTTGCACCTTACGTGCTCGTGAAGTCCGACCTGATCTTCACGACGACGCGCCTGTTCGCCGATCACTACGCGAAGTTTCTGCCGCTGTCGGTCGTGCCGGCACCGCTCGACTTCCCGCCGATGCAGTACTACCAGCTGTGGCACGAACGCTGCCACTACTCCGACGAAGTGCGCTGGCTGCGCAGCCTCGTCGCCGAAGCCACCCGCACGCTGATCGAGCCGTAACGGCACGCACCGACCGCGCCGTCCCGGCGCGGCGCGGCGCAGCGAATGCTGGCGGCACGCCCGGCGGCAAGGCAGCCGCCGGACGGCTTCAGTCTTCCCTCAGCGCGATGCCTCGACCAGTGCCTGCGCGAGCGCGTTGTGACGCGCGATGACGGGCGGCAGGTCGAGCGTCGCCAGCCGCCCCTCCCGCACCACCACCTTCCCGTTCACCACCGTGTACGCCGTCTGCGACGGCGCGCAGAACACGAGCGCCGCGACCGGATCGTGCAGCGCACCCGCGAACAGCGGCTGGCGCAGGTCGAACGCGGCGAAGTCGGCGGCCATGCCGGGCTTCAACGCGCCGATATCGTCGCGGTTCAGTACCTTCGCGCCGCCGAGCGTCGCGATCTCGAGCGCTTCGCGCGCGGTCATCGCATCGGGTCCGAAACCGACCCGTTGCAGCAGCAGCGCCTGCCGCACTTCCGCGACCATCTGCGCGCCGTCGTTCGACGCGGAGCCGTCGACGCCGAGGCCGACCGGCACGCCCGCGAGACGCATCTTCTTCACCGGCGCGATACCCGACGCAAGCCGCATGTTCGAGCACGGACAGTGCGCGACACCCGTGCCGGTGCGCGCGAACAGGCTGATGCCCGCGTCGTCGAGCTGCACGCAGTGCGCATGCCACACGTCGTGGCCGACCCAGCCGAGGTCTTCCGCATATTCGGCCGGCGTCATCCCGAACTTCTCGCGGCTGTACGCGATGTCGTTGACGTTCTCCGCGAGGTGCGTGTGCAGCGACACGCCGTATTCGCGCGCGAGCACGGCCGCGTCGCGCATCAGGTCGCGGCTCACCGAAAACGGCGAGCACGGCGCGACGACCACGCGCAGCATCGCGTACCGGCCTTCGTCGTGATAGGTCTCGATCAGGCGCTGCGTGTCGCGCAGGATGTCGGGCTCGCGCTCGACGACCGAATCGGGCGGCAGCCCGCCGTCGCGCTGGCCGACGCTCATCGCGCCGCGGCTCGCGTGAAAACGCATGCCGATCCGCTGCGCGGCGCCGATGCTGTCGTCGAGGCGGCTGCCGTTCGGGTAGATGTACAGATGATCGCTCGACGTCGTGCAGCCCGACTGCAGCAGCTCGGCCATCGCGGTGAGCGTCGACACCTCGATCATCTCGGGTGTCAGGTGCGCCCAGATCTTGTACAGGTTCGTGAGCCAGCCGAACAGCTCGGCGTTCTGCGCGGCCGGCACCGCGCGCGTGAGGCTCTGGTACATGTGATGGTGCGTGTTCACCAGCCCCGGGATCACCAGGTGGCCACGCAGGTCGAGCACTTCGTCGGCCGTGTCGGGCAGCTCGGCGGTCGGGCCGACCGCGACGATCCGGTTGTCTTCGATATAGAGCCCCGCGTCGCGCAGTTCGCGGCGTGTGTCGTCCATGGTCACGAGCACATCGGCGTGCCTGACCAGCAGGGTTTTCGGGCGGGATGAGGAGGTGTTCTGCGCGCGTGCGCCAGCGTGCTGCTCGAGGTTCATGCGTTCTCCGCGTCGGTCTGCTTCCAGGGGCTGATCCTGGAGGCGGTCACACAGCCGTTCGAACGCTGAGTCGCGGCACGCTCCGGTGCCTGCGTCCGTTCGAACGCCCTGGCCCGGTTACCCGGCGTGCTCGCCGTCTTCGGGGTACGCGCGGGCCATAAGGCCGACGCGCACGGCGGGAGGATCGCCCAAGCGCGCGCCGCACACAATGCGCGATCCGGAATACCGCGTTTCACGGTTTCGATATGGTACGCCGCGCAACGCCCCGCCGGAGGCCCGAAACGCCCGCCGAAAGCCGTATCCGGCGTGCCGTCGACAGCCGCTCATGCGCGGCGCATTATCTTTGATATCGCGCCCGTATTTGCGCGGGGAACCTTTTTACAATGCCTGCACGGCGCTCGCTTCAATCTCGCCGACGGGTATGTAGCCACGTGACGTGGAGCCTCGATCCGCCGCACAGTCAATGGATCGAGTCGCCGCCGAACCTCGCATTCACACAAGGACAATTGCGAATGGGAAAGCTCACTACCCACGTACTCGATACGGCGCACGGCCGTCCCGGCGCTGCAATCAAGGTGGACCTCTACGCGCTGGACGGCGAATCGCGCCGCGCGATCAAGACCGTGCTGACCAATAGCGACGGCCGCTGCGACGAACCCCTGCTCGAAGGCGCCGCGCTCGCCGCCGGCGAATACGAACTCGTGTTCCATGCCGGCGACTACTTCGCGTCGCTCGGCGTGAAGGTGCCCGAACCCCGTTTCGTCGATCGCGTCGTGCTCCGCTTCGGCATCGCCGACACCGGCTCGCACTACCACGTGCCGCTGCTCGTGTCGCCGTGGTCGTACAGCACCTATCGCGGCAGCTGACATCGCATCAGCGCCCACATCAAGACAAAATCTGAGTCTGGAGGAGTTTCATGGAAGGCTTCATCACCGACTGGCTGAACCTCGCGCTGCGATGGCTGCACGTCATCGTCGCCATCGCGTGGATCGGCGAGTCGTTCTATTTCGTCGCGCTCGACAACAGCCTGAAACCGCCGACCGACCCGAACCAGCGCAAGCGCGGTGTGTTCGGCGAGCTGTGGCACGTCCACGGCGGCGGTTTCTACAACATGCAGAAGTACACGGTCGCTCCGCCGGAAATGCCGGATGACCTGCACTGGTCGAAGTGGCCGTCGTACACGACCTGGCTGTCGGGCTTCTCGCTGTTCTTCGTGCTGTACCTGCTCGCGCCGAACACGTACCTGATCGACAAGAGCGTGCTCGACATGGGCCCGGTGGTCGCCGTCGCCTCCGCACTCGGCTTCCTCGCGGCCGGCTGGATCGTCTACGACTCGCTGTGCCGCATCCTCGGCACCAACGACCGCGTGCTCGGCATCTGCGTAGGCATCTACGTGGTCGCCGCCGCCTACCTCGCGTGCCACATCTTCGCAGGCCGTGCCGCGTACCTGATCGTCGGTGCAATGCTCGCGACGATCATGTCGGCGAACGTGTTCTTCGTGATCATCCCCGGCCAGCGCAAGATGGTCGACAAGATGCTCAAGGGCGAAGAGCCGAACCCGATCTACGGCAAGCGCGGCAAGCAGCGCTCGGTGCACAACACGTACTTCACGCTGCCGGTGGTGTTCGCGATGCTGTCGAACCACTATGCGATGACCTACACGAACAAGTTCAACTGGGTCGTGCTCGTGATGATCATGCTGGCCGGCGCGCTGATTCGCCAGTTCTTCGTGATGCGTCACCGCGGCAAGCAGCTGTGGTACCTGCCGATCGGCGGCGTCGCACTGCTGTCGGCCGCGCTGGTCTGGACGATGCCGAAGCCGGTCGCGCCGGAAGCGCAAGCTGCCAACGCGCCGAAGATCGTGATCGCCGACATCATGCCGGTTCTGCAGCAACGCTGTGTGGAATGCCACTCGGCAAAGCCGACGCTGATGGGCAGCGCCCCCGCGGGCGTGATGTTCGACACGCCGGACGAAGTGTCGAAGAACGCGCAGCGTATCTACGAACAGGCCGTGCGCCTGAAGGCGATGCCGATCGGCAACGTCACGCACATGACCGACGACGAGCGGACCAAGCTCGCCGCCTGGTTCGAGGGTGGCGCAAACAAGTAAGCCGCCGTGCGCCGGGTGTTGGTTACGGCGCAATCCTCTCCGTTCGCGGGCCCGGTAACGGGCCCGCTTTTTTTTGCGTGCGCCGGATGCCGTTCGCGCGTCAGCTGTGCATCGCGTCGCGCTGGAGCGCGACCAGCGCATCGAGCGCACGCGGGCCGTCGTCGAACGGCACGAAGATGTGATCGTGGTAGGCCGCCGCCATCACGTTGCAACTGATGCCGGCTGCGCCGAGTGCACGTGCGAACGCCGCCGTGAGGCCGACGGCCGCGAGGTCGGAATGCACGGTCAGCGTGATCCAGGCCGCACGGAACAGCACCGGCCAGCCGTGGCGCGCGGCCGCCTCCTCGTCGACGACGACCGTCAGCCCTTCCGCTTCTCGGAACGTTGCAATTGCTTCGGATAACGATACGTTTGCATCGGGCGGCAGCGATGCGAACGCGAACGCGCCCGGATGCAGTTCGGGCTGCATCGTGCTCAGCAGGATCGCGAGGTCGTTTTCAGGTTGGCTCATCGGAGGAATAAGCCCGGAGTCGGGCATCGTGCGGTGGCGATGCGGGCACGATAGCACGCGCTGCCACCATCACCATCGCTACGCGCGCATCGTCGCGACTTCATCCGCGAGCCAGTCGCGCAACGCGACGATGCGCGGATCGTCCTGCGTGCGCTCCGGATACACGACGTGATACGCAAGTCCGGGCGCCACCTCGACATTCACGTCGAACAACTGCACGACGCGCCCTTCCGCGAGATCGCGCGCAATCATGTGCGGCTCTGCAAGACCGACCGCCGTGCCGTCCGTCACGGCCTGCACGACGTGGTTCGAATCCGGAAACGAGATGCACCGGCTGTCGTCGAAACCGTCGACGCCCGCGGCAGCCATCCAGGCCGACCAGCGCGGCCAGGTCACGCCGTCGACTTCGCAATCGACGTGGCAAAGCGTGTGGCGCAGCAGATCGCGCGGCTTGCGCAACGGCGGCGCGGACGACAACAGCGCCGGGCTGCAGACCGCGACGACCGACGTATCGAACAGGCGCCGCGCGCACGTGTCGCGATAACGCCCGGTGCCGAAGCGGATCGCAACGTCGACGTCGTCGTCTTCGAAATCGCGCAACCGGTCGGTGATGTCGAACGACAGCTCGAACGCCGGATGCGCGGCCCTGAAACGCGGCAGGTGCGGCAGCAGCCAGTGCGTCGCGAAGCGCGCACCGACCGACACGCGCAGCTCCGTCTGCTCCCGCGCGATGCGTCGTGCCCGCACGGTCGCACGCTGAAGCCCCGCCAGCGCATCGGCTGCCGCAGCAGCCAGCACGACACCGGCCAGTGTCAGCCGGATGCTACGGCTCGTGCGGACGAACAGCTCCATCTCGAGCTGCGCCTCCATTTCCTTGATCTGGTGACTGACGGCCGCCGGCGTCAGTCCGACCTCGTCGGCCGCCCGCGAGAAATTCAGGTGCCGCGCCGCCGCATCGAACGTCCTCAGCGCGCGCGTACCGGGCCACATGCGTTCCATCGATCTTCAAACCGGATTTGATGATCGTTCCAAAACTACTCGTTTTTCAAGCACCCATCAATCGGCAAACAATAAGCTTTCTTGAAAATGTGGCGAGCCCCCCACCGCTCGCGACCGAACCCGGAGATCCATCGATGACCGTTGCCCCGTTCCCGTCCGTCGTCCAGCTCAACGGCGTTGCCGCCACCCCGGACGCGCTCGCCGCGCTCGCGTTCGCCGGCCATGCGCATTTCACCGCGATGCAGGTGCGCGACGGCCGCGTGCGCGGCCTCGACCTGCATCTCGCGCGGCTGCGCGATGCGTCGAACGCGCTGTTCGGCCAGGCGCTGCCCGACGACCGGATTCGCACGCTCCTGCGCGCCGCGCTCGATCGCGCGCCGGCTGCGCTGTCGCTGACGGCGACCGTGCATGCGACGACGGGCGAATTCGTCGCGCCGCGCGACGACGAAGCGCTCGACGTGCTGGTCCGCACCGCCGCGCCGTCGTCGGGTCCGGCGGGCCCGCTCGATCTTGCGCCGTTCGAACACGAGCGCGTGCTGCCGGACATCAAGCACGTCGGCGAAGTCGCGAAAACACACTTCCTGCGCCGCGCGATCGCGCAGGGTTTCGACGATGCGGCCTTCGTCGATCGCCACGGGCGCGTCAGCGAAGGCTCGATCTGGAATCTGGCGTTCTGGACCGGCGATGCGGTCGTGTGGCCGGTGGCCGGCATGCTCGGCGGCGTCACGATGGGGATCCTGCGCCGGCAACTGGCACGCCTGGGCGTCGCGCAGCACGATCGCGAACTGACGCCGGCCGACCTGCCGTCGCTGGCCGGCGCCGTCGTGATGAATTCGTGGACGCCCGGGATCGCCGTGCGCCGGTTCGGCACGGCGACGCTACCCGACTCATCGTCGTTCGTCGCGCTGCTGCATCGCGCGTACGAACAGGAGCCGCCCGTCACACCGTGACGCGCAGGCCCTGGGTTGGGCACGGCTCACCCGTCGACCGTCTCCGGCAGCCGCGCGATCGCCTTGATTTCGAACTGGAAGCCATACAGCCAGGTCACGCCGACGGCGGTCAGCGTCGGATGCGGCGCGTCGCCCCAGTATTCGGGGACGATCTCCCAGATCCGCTCGAACGTCGCTTCGGGATCGACGAGGAACACCGTCACGTCGACGACGTCGTCGAACGTGCAGCCGGCCGCGCGCAGCACCGCATTCAGGTTGTCGAACGCGCGGCGGACCTGCGCGCCCAGTTCCGGCTCGGGCGAGCCATCCTCGCGGCTGCCGACCTGCCCGGACACGAACAGGAAGCCGTTCGAGCGCAGCGCCGGAGAATAGCGGTTGCGGTCGTACAGCGCCTGGCGACCGGGCGGGAAAACCACGCTACGCTTTACCATCCAATACCTCCTTCGGTTTGTGGGGCGCAACCGCCCCGGCATCAACGATGAAGGCACTTTAAGGATCGTTGCCCGGCGAATAAACCGGCAACCCTGTCCAACACTGTTTGCACGTCCCAAACAATTCCGACCGACGCGGAGCCGTAACCCGATGGATCGATTCGACGCAATGCAGGCGTTCGCCCGCGTAGTGGAAGCCGGCAGTTTCACGAAGGCGGCGGACACGCTGCACATGAGCCGCACCACCGTCACGCAACTCGTGCAGCAGCTCGAAGCACGGCTGCGCGTGAAGCTGTTCAACCGCACGACGCGCAAGGTCGTCGTCACCGCGGACGGCGCCGCGTACTACGACCGTGTCGTGCGGCTGCTGGCCGACATGGACGATGCCGAAACGAGCCTGTCCGCAGCCTCCGCGTCGCCCCGCGGGCGACTGCGCGTGGACGTGCCGAGCCCGTTCGCGCGCCTGATCCTGATCCCCGCGCTGCCCGCGTTCCATGCGCGTTATCCGGACCTCCAGCTCGACATGGGCGTGAGCGACCGCGTGGTGGACGTAATCGGCGAAAACGTCGACTGCGTCGTGCGCGGCGGCGAGCCTACCGACCGCGCGCTGGTCGCGCGCCGTGTCGGCGACCTGCGGCTCGGCGTGTACGCGTCGCCGGCCTATCTCGCCCGCGCCGGCACGCCGACGCATCCGGACGAGCTGGAGGACACGCATCACCGGATCGTCGGTTTTCTGTGGGCACGCACCGGCAAGGCGTTGCCGTTCGAGATGGCATGCGACGGCGAGCAGGTCACGGTGCGCGGACGCTACGTGCTCGCGGTCGACGACGGCAACGCGTACCTCGAGGCCGGTCTCGCCGGGCTGGGCATTCTGTGGCTGCCCGACTACATGGCCGGCGCGCATCGCGCCCGCGGCGAACTGGTGCCGCTGTTCGAGCGATGGCAGCTCGAACCGATGCCGATGTACGTCGCGTTTCCGCCGAACCGGCACGTCAGCGCGAAGTTGCGCGTCTTTATCGACTGGGTCGCCGAGCTGATGGCGCAGCATGCGCCGGTCGCGAACCGGCGCCGCGGCGGCCACGGTTCGCGCGACACGCGCAAAACCGCGGCGACCTGAATCGCGAGAAAGCGACCGGACATAAAAAACCCGCGCCAATTGCGCGGGTTTCGACAGGCAGTCAGTCGCGAATACGCGAGCGACTCAGGCAGTCAGCGCGTGCAGCGCCTCGTCGGTGAGCCACAGCGATTCCTGCAGGTCCTGCTCGTTCAGGTTCAGGCCGTCGCCGCCGCGATCCACGACGATGAAGTCGCTGACGCCACCGAGCGCGATCAGCGGGTGATGCCACACGCCCTTCGCATAGTTGACGCCCTGCCACCCGCTCGTCACGAACGCGCGGATCTTCGCCGGATCGAGATCGCCCGCGGGCGCCACGACGACGAGATACGGCTGGTCGTTCAGCGGCACGAACGCCTGGCTGCCGAGCGGGTGCCGTTCGAGCATCTTCACTTCGAACGGCAGCGTGCGCGGCTGGCCGCGGAACAGGTTGACGAGCGTGCGGCCGTCTTCATCGGTCACGTCGACTTTCGCGAGATCGTGAAAGCGGATCGTGGTGCCGAGGTTGATCGGGATCTGCTTCGCGCCTTCCGTTTCGATCACGTCGCCGAACGGCGCGAATGCTTCCTTGGTCAGCGGTTCGATGGCAAGCGTCTTCATTTGTCGAGCGTCCCCCACAGACGCAGGCGCGACACGCCGCCGTCCGGAATGATGTTGAGTCGCACGTGCGTGACGGGGCCGAGCGACGCGATGTCGTGTTCGAAGTAATGCTGCTTGTCCATTTGCAGCTTCTGTTCGCCGAGCAGCACGGGCCAGAACATCGACTGCGTGATCAGCGAGCTGTCCGTGCCGCCCGACACGTACGCGGCCTGGATCGAGCAGCGGTCCGGATAGTTGCCCTTGAAGAACGCGGTATCGACTTCGATCTTGCGGATCACGCCCGGCTGCGCGAGCGCGATGATCGCCCAGTCGTTGCCCGGTTCGCGGCGGCGGCGGGTTTCCCAGCCGTCGCCCATGTTCACGCCGCGGCCCGGCAGCAGCAGGTTCGACGCGACGCCGAAGTGCTGGTTGTTCGCGGCCACCACGTAACCGCCGTTTTCCATCGCTGCGAGATCGAACTGCTCGGTCGCGCTCGCGCCGGCCCAGTCGAGTTGCGGCTGGCCGTACACGCGCAGGCGTGCAATGCCGCCATCCGGGTAGATGTTCACGCGCAGGTGCGTGAACGCACGCGCGTCGCTCGCTTCGACATAGTGATGGCTGTTGCCCTGCAGCGTCGTCGACGGCACGACCTCGACCCACTCGGTCGCATGCGTCGGCGCGCCGTCGGCCACGAACGCGGCCTCGATCGACGCGGCCGGCGGGAAGTTGCCGGTGAAGTGGCTCGTGTCGATGTCGAAGCCCTTGATCACGCCCGGGCGCGCGAGCTTGACGATGCACCAGTCGTAGCCCGTCGTGCGCTTGCGGCGCGTTTCCCAGCCGTCCATCCACTTGCCGTGGTCGTCGTACTTGCCGGGGATGAAGACGGCCGGCTCGGGGTTCAGCATCCGATCCTTCGGCGCGAAGAAATCGTCGCTGGCTTCGAGCGCCTGCGCACCGAGACGCGGGTCGGCAAGATTCACGTAGCGCCGCGTGAAGTCGGGGGCGTTGGGATCGAGAAGCGGAACAGCCATGATGTTTCCTTGTTTCAGTGATGCGATCAGGCCGCTGCGACGCAGCAGGCCGTATAGCGGTGTCAGGCGTCAATCAGGTCGTCGAGGCGGAAGCGCGCGATCCGGTAGATCTGGTCGAGGCTCGCACGCAGTTCCTCGGTGCGCGAATGATTCACGCGCGACTCGAAGTTCGCGATGATGCCGTGCCGGTCATAGCCGCGCACCGCGAGGATGAACGGGAAGCCGAACTTCTCGCGATACGTGCGGTTCAGCGTCAGCAGCTTGTCGAACTCTTCCTGCGTGCACTGGTCGAGGCCCGCGCCGCTCTGCTCGCGCGTCGACTCGGCCGTCAACTCGCCACGCACGGCGGCCTTGCCGGCCAGTTCCGGGTGAGCGTTGATCAGCGCGAGCTGGCGCACTTCGCCGCCCGTTTCCACCGCGCCCGACATCGTCTTGTGCAGTGCGTCGATGCTCGCAAACGGCCGCTCGCCCGCAGCGACTTCGGCCACCCACGGCGAATGTTCGAAAATCCCCGACAGCGCCGCGACAAATGCGCTCGGCGCCATCGTGTTCAGTTGATCCAACGTGTAGCGCATCGCCTTCATGCTTTCCCTTCGTTTCGATGATTGGGCTGATACGGATGATGTTCACGCCAGTGACGCGCGATATCGACACGGCGCGTCACCCATACGCGATCGTGCTTCTCGATGTGATCGAGGAAACGCTGCAGCCCGCGGAACCGGCCCGGCCGGCCGAGCAACCGGCAGTGCATGCCGATCGACAGCATCTTCGGCGCTTCGTCGCCCTCCGCGTACAGCACGTCGAACGCGTCGCGCAGGTAGTCGAAGAAGTGATCGCCGGTGTTGAAGCCCTGCGGCGTCGCAAAGCGCATGTCGTTCGTATCCAGCGTGTACGGCACGATCAGTTGCGGCGACTTCTTGCCGCCCGACATGTCGACGTCCATCCAGAACGGCAGGTCGTCGCCGTAGTTGTCGGAGTCGTACAGGAAGCCGCCGTATTCGGCGACGAGGCGGTGCGTATTGGGGCTGTCGCGGCCGGTGTACCAGCCGAGCGGGCGCTCGCCCGTCACGCGCTCGATCGCTTCCATCCCGAGGCGCATATGCTCGGCCTCGAGCTCCGGCGTCATGCTCTGGTAGTGGATCCAGCGCCAGCCGTGGCACGCGATTTCATGGCCCAGCTCGACGAACGCGCGCGCGAGCTCCGGATGGCGTTCGATCGCCATGCCGACGCCGAATACCGTCAGCGGCATCCCGCGCTTCTCGAATTCGCGCAGGATGCGCCATACGCCGGCCCGCGAACCGTATTCGTAGATCGACTCCATGCTCATGTGGCGGTCGGGATATGCGGCCGCGCCGACGATTTCGGACAGGAATTGCTCGGAGCCCGGATCGCCGTGCAGCACGCAGTTCTCGCCGCCCTCCTCGTAGTTCAGCACGAATTGCACAGCGACGCGGGCGCGCCCCGGCCAGTTCGCCTGAACGGGATGGCGGCCGTAGCCGATCAGGTCGCGAGGATAGTTGGGATCGAGTGACATGGTTCGAAGTGCGGCGAAAGCTCGCTGAAATAATGGGTTCGCATCGACTGCGCGGGTGCCGGAGGCTGGCTGCGCAAGCCGATGCGATGACGGCCCAGTGTAGCGAAAACGCCCATACGCGCCCATACAGCGGCGCAGATAGTGCGTGTCAGACGGTGTGTATGTGCGGTTGCGGCAAATTCGGGACCGGTTCCGCCTCATCCCCGTCCGGCGGGCTGAAGCGGGCGAATGCGCCGTCATAGCGCTTCGGCAGCGGCCGCGCGTAGTCGCCGCGCTTCGCGGTCGCGAGGCGCAGCGCGACGAGCGCCTCGGCCCACTTGACGGCCGCCGTGACACCCTCGACCACCGGTGCGCCAATCTGCTGCTCGATCTCGTGCGCAAACTCGGCCATCCCCGCGCAACCGAGCACGATCGCGTCGGCGCCGTCCTCGTCGAGCGCACGCCGGCATTCGTCGACGATGATCCGGCGCGCAGCCGAGCCCGGCCGGTCGAGTTCGAGCACGGCGACGTCGGTCGCGCGCACGTTGCGGCAGAAGCGCTTCATCCCGTAGCGTTCCGCGAGGTGCCACGCCATCCCGCAGGTGCGCGCGAGCGTCGTGACGACCGAGAAGCCCGGCGCGAGCACGCTCGCCGCATGCATCGCAGCCTCGGCAATGCCGATCACCGGCCCGCGCGCGAGCTCGCGCGCCGCGTAGAGGCCCGGATCGCCGAAGCATGCGATCACGTACGCGTCGCAGCCATCGCGCTCGCCCTGCGCGATCTCGGCGAGGAGCCCCGGCGTCGCGAGCGCCTCGTCGTAATACCCTTCGATCGACGGCGGGCCCATCGGCGGGCTCACCGCCGCGATCTCCGTGCCGGCGGCCGCGACCTCGCGCGCGCAGCGGCCCATCGCGTCGGTCATCCGCTGCGTCGTATTCGGATTGATCAGTCGGATCTTCATTGCACGCTCCTCAGGCCTTCGCGCTCACGAGCAGCCGGTAGAAGACGAAGCCGAGCCCCGCGCCGATGAACCACGAGAAGTTCGCGACGCCTTGCCAGCCCGGCACCATCACGCAGACGATCGCGATCAACGCGGCCGGCAGCAGCGCGGCGAGCGCCCGGCGGTTCACGCCGCCCGTGTACCAGTACGTGCCGCTTTCCGACATCGTGTACAGGTCGTCGCGCACGAGCCGGCCGCGCTTGACGAGGTAGAAGTCGGCGATCAGCACGCCGTACAGCGGGCCGATAAACGCACCGAGCACGTCGAGCGTGTAGTGGATCACGGCCGGGTTGTTGAACAGGTTCCACGGCGTGATGAAGATCGACGCAACGGCCGCGAGCATCCCGCCCGCGCGCCAGCTGATCAGGCGCGGCGCAACGTTCGAGAAGTCGAACGCGGGCGACACGAAGTTCGCGACGATGTTGATGCCGATCGTCGCAATCGTGAACGTCAGCGCACCGAGGATCACCGCGGTCGGATGGTCGATGCGGCCGACCGTCTCGACGGGATCGGTGATGAGTTCGCCGAACACCGGCAGCGTCGCGGCCGTCGTGATCACCGTGACGAGCGAGAACGCGAGGAAGTTGACGGGCAGCCCCCAGAAATTGCCGCGCTTCACTTCTCCGAACGAGCGGCAGTAGCGCGAGAAGTCGCCGAAATTCAGCATCGGCCCGGAGAAGTACGACACGACCAGCGACACGGCGGTGATCATCACCGGAATCACTTCCGCGCCGTGGTATTTCACGCCACCGAGATTGATGCCGATGTTGCGCCAGCCCGCGCGCCACACCATGTAGCCGGCGAGGATGAACATCACGACGTAGACGGCCGGCCCCGCGAAGTCGATGAACTTCTTGATCGTCTCCATCCCGTTCCAGAACACGAACGCCTGGAGCACCCACAGCAGCATGAAGCCGGCCCAGCCGACCGCCGACAGCCCGAGGAAGCCGTAGTGGTGGACATCCGCATAAGGCAGCCATTGCGGGAAGAATTTCAGCACGACGATCACGAGCGCGCTCGACGCGAGATAGGTCTGGATGCCGTACCACGCGATCGCGATCAGCCCGCGGATCACGGCCGGCACGTTCGCGCCGAGCACGCCGAACGTCGCGCGGCACGCGACCGGATACGGCACGCCGACCTGCTGGCTCGGCCGCGCGATCAGGTTGCACAGCTGGTTCACGATACCGATCCCGACGATCAGCGCGATCAGCACCTGCCAGCTCGTCAGCCCGAGCGCGAACAGGCTGCCCGCGAACACGTAGCCGCCGACGCTGTGCACGTCCGACATCCAGAACGCGAAGATGTTGTACGAACCCCATGTCTGATTTTTCAGGGGTGCCAAATCTTCGTTGTACAGACGTTCGCTGTAACCGTTCGGCAGTGCCGGGTCGTCGCCCTCGCCGCCTTCTTCCGCCGGATAGGCGCTGTCGTGCGCCACACTGAACTGAGCCATGACTTCTCCTTGACGCGGCCGCGCGGCCGCTCCACCGTCATCGATATCGCTCCGGATCGACGCCCGGAGTCGGACCAGCGGCCCGCGGCAAACACCGCGGGCCTGCATTTCGCTCGTTCTTGTGGCGCGCGGCCGGGTTCGCGTCGCCGCTCAGGCGCCGCCGAACACTTCGCGCAAATCGACCTGCCCTTGCGCGGGCCGGTCCAGCATCTTCAGTTCGACATGCTGCAGGTGGTGCGCCATCAGCGTCACCGCCCGCTTCGGATCCCCCGCCTCCAGCGCGCCGAGGATCTCGTCGTGGTCGTCGCACGAGCACGGGCTGCGCCCGTGCGATTCGTACAGCGCCGACATCAGCGTCGAGCGTGCGACGAGCCCTTCGAGGCACTCGCTGAGCGTCGCATTGCCCATCAGCGTGGCAAGCGTCGTGTGGAATTCGCCCGACAGGCGGATCCAGGCGGCGAAGTCGTGCCGCTCGAATGCCTTGCGTTCCTTCTCGATCAGCGTGGCGACCCCTTTCAGCCGCTTCGCGCCGGGCCCGGTCGCGAGCCGCTCGACCACGGCGAGCTCGATGATCCGGCGCATCTCGAACACCTCGTGCACGTCCTGCAGCGTCGGGCTCGCGACGAACGCACCGCGGTTCGGCTCGAGATCGACCAGCTTGTCGGTTGCGAGCTGCGCGAGCGCCTGGCGGATCGCCCCGCGCTTCACGTTGAACACATCGCAGAGCTGCGCCTCCGTCAGCTTCGCGCCGGGCGCGAGCCGATGCTCGAGGATCGCCGTGCGGATCCGCTCGGCGATCGCTTCGGGACTGGCTGCACCGGACGGGTGGGATTCGGGCTCGTTCATGATCGGCATCGTGTGATGATCCTCATCCTAGGGCGGACATAAAGATTGTCAACAATTCTTTTCCGGCATTGCGCACAATCGGCGTGCATCGATGCGACCCCGTTCGGTGCACGATGCGCCGAATCCAGGCACGACAAGGACAAGACGCACGACAGAGGCCATTCTCGTCGTATACCCTTCCGGCTATTTTGTTGACAAAACTGGTGCAATATCCGGTGTGGACCCTGCTGGTGCCGACGAAAAATATAGACCGTTAGTTGCGCACTTACATAAGGAAAAAGGCGGGAAACCCGCCTTTCGCTCGATCGCGCCCGCCTTAGCCGAGATGCGGATAGTCCGACAGCGTGAGCCGGAAACCGTGCGCATTCGCGACCAGTTGCGCCTGCGCGCCGAACGGCAGCGTCAGCAGGTCGGGCACATGGCCGAACTGGAGCCCCGTGACGACCGGAATCCCCACCACCGCACGCACCTGCTCGATCATCGCCTGCATGTCGTAGCCGTTGTCGTACTCGAACGGCCGCGCGCCGGTGAACTGGCCGAGCACGAGCGCCTGCTGGCGCGCGAGCAGCCCCGACAGGTGCAGTTGATAGATCATCCGTTCGATCCGGAACGGCTGCTCGTTGACGTCCTCGACGAACAGGATGCCGCCTTCGATGTCGGGCATGTACGGCGTGCCGACGAGCGACGTGAGGATCGCGAGGTTGCCGCCCCACAGCGTGCCCGTCACGTTGACGGTCTGCACCTGCGGCGCTTCGGCGATGATCGTCGTGCTCGGCTGCGTCAGCGTCTGCCAGAAGTGCTGCATCGTGAAATCGCTCGGCGTTTCCGCGCCGAAGTCGGCGGACAGCATCGGGCCGCCGAACGTCTTGATGCGCGCCTTCGCGTACAGCGCGAGCTGGAGTGCCGTGAAGTCGCTGTGGCCGACGAGCGCGACCGGCTGGTCGCGCAGCCTGCGTTCGAGCCCGCGATAGTCGAGCCCGTGCAGAATGCGCGCGGCACCGTAACCGCCGCGCACCGCGAGCGCGATGTTCGGCAGCGGCCGTTCGGGATCGGCAAGGCGGTTCAGGTCGCCCGCCCGCTCGCCGTCGGTGCCGCCGAACCGCTGGAAGCGCCGCTGCGTCGCCTCGATGTTCTCGACGCGGTGCTGCGCGGTGCTGAGGCGCTCGAGCGCACGATTGATCGCGTCGGGGTCGTGCGGATAGCCGGACGGCGCAAGCAGGCGGATGGTGTAGGACGCGGCGGGCTGGAAGGACATGGCGAAGGGTGTCGGGTCGTCAAACCTGCTTAGAGGGCCTGAACCGTCTCCGGTTCACGGAACCGTGGACGCCCGGCTCGCGCCGGGCAACGCGCGCGGCGGGCGCGCCTATGACGTGCCGGATTCGGCGTCGCGGGCCAGCCGTGCTTCGCGCAGCGCACGACGGCGCTCGGCGAAGAACGACTTCAACGCGGCACCGCACTCGTCGGCGAGCACGCCACCGGTCACTTCGGTATGGTGATTCAACTGCGGATTCGCGAACGCGTCGATCACGCTGCCGCAGGCGCCCGTCTTCGGGTCGGCGGCGCCGTAGACGACCCGCGCGATGCGCGCATGCATGATCGCGCCCGCGCACATCAGGCACGGCTCGAGCGTCACGTACAGCTCGCAGCCGGGCATCCGGTAATTCTGCAGATGCTGCGCGGCCATGCGCAGCGCGGCCATTTCCGCATGGGCCGACGGGTCGTGCCCGCCGATCGGATGGTTGAAGCCGCGAGCGATCACTTCGTCGCCGCGCACGAGCACCGCACCGACCGGCACTTCGCCGGCCGCGCGTGCCTCTTCGGCGGCGGCCTGCGCAAGACGCATGAAATGCAGGTCGCGCGCCGATACGGGCGCGGCTTCGGGAACGGGAACGGGAGAATCGGCGGTAGATTCGGCCGCCGGAGCGGCCGCCGACCCGGCTGCGTCGTGCAGCGCGTCGGACGTCACATCGGCCCCGCTTCGGCGGACGCTTCGTCGAGCCCGCGCTCGCACAGGCGTTCCGCGATGCGCCGGCAGTAGTCGCGCGGCATCACCATCGGGCCACCGCGCAGCGATTCGAGCGCCATGTCGAGCGCGAGGATCTTCGCCTGCAGCCGGCACCGCGCGGCACGGTCGCTGACCGCCTGCACTTCGTCGTGCAGGTTGCGCAGCGCGCGCAATTGCTCGACGGCCGGCGGCACGAAGCCCGCATTCTTCAGGATACGGTTGGCCACCCGCACCTCCTCGGGTACGAGCAGGTCGTCATCCAGCGCCTGTGGCGCGCCGGTACCCGGCAAATCGTCGAACTCGCGCCGCGCGGCAGCAGCGGCAATACGTTGTTCGACCAGGGCGTCAAGCAATCTCATCGGTCAATCGAAACAATGCGGCAGCCGAATTCTAGCAGGGTGACGCACGTGTGACAGGCACTTCGAACGAATGCTCGATATGCCATTGACGACACGCTCGCGCCGTGCTTGCGCGAGCGTTGTTCCAACCCCGTTTAAGACCATGCCGGCTCGTGGCCACGCATGGTCGAACCCCATTTCCGCACGCCGCCGATACCCGGCGCCGCCATCGACGCAGCCGCTTCGCTGCGGCCGCGTCGTCACGTCCGCCGCTACTGTCCGTTGTACAACTGATTGTTGAGCCGATCGAGTTCGCCCGACTTCTGCGCGCGCAGCAGTTCGTTCCGGACCTGCGCTCGCGTGAGCGCGGTCGGACTCCCCGCCTGCGACCCTGCGCCGGGCATGCTGCCCATCGACGTCGCGCTGATCGCGGCATCGGACGGCGGCGTCGACGTCGGCGCGCTCCCTTCCTGCGCCTGCGCGAGCCCCACCGCGCCCAGCACGCAGATTGCGGCCAGCGCCGCCTTGTACATGGTCTTCATCGTGGCACCTCACATGAAGCTGCAATACCCCCCAACGACGCGGGCGGCGCCGGCTTCCCGCCGTCCGCGCACTTCGACGTCCTGCTCGCGTGCCGTCGTATCCGGCGTGCACGCAACGTCGATCCTTGCTGGCAATCCCTCTGTTTCCCCCCGGGGCTGGCGCATCGACATGCGCGATTTCGTGCTGCGGCCACATTGCGCGTTTCGAGTTGTGTGGCTCGCGCATCCCGCCGCATCGCGAATCGGATATTCCGGTTGCATTCACGTTGCATCGGACGAATGCCGCACGCCGAATGCAACGGCATGTTCGTCACGTGAATACAACTGGAATGGAGCAATGATAGAAACCACGTGCCGCTTTGACGCCCCCTTGAAAGGGGGTAATTTCGGTCGTTGTCATGTTGGGCGTCTAAGCTGGACAGACAGGACGGCGCATGTGCAATCGGCCACGTCATCACGACGCGGCGCGCGTGTCCGATGCACGCTCGAGGAGCGTCTTCATGTCCGACAAGCACGTCGCGCTGGCGAGTCACATTCGACGACTCTGTTCGCTCGGCGTCGAGCCGCGCCTCGTCATTCCTCATGTGATTGAAGCCGCACGACACATCGTCGGTGCCGACTGGGGCATGTTCTTCTACGCCGACGAGCACTACGCGCTGTCGGACGTCTACAGCGAGAACGACACGGTCTACACGGTATTGCCGTCGTACTTCATGAACGTGCACAACACCGCCCGGCAGGAGGTGCTCGGCGTCACGTTCTCCGACGCGATGCGCCGCGGCCGCGGCTTCGTCAACAGCGCGCACTACGACGACGAGCTGCTGTCGAGCGAGATGTATGCGGACCTGTGGCAGCCGACCTCGATGCGTCATTGTCTCGAACTGACCGCGACGGACGGCACGCGCGGCTGGGGCAGCCTGCAGCTGTCACGCGCGCCCGGCAGTCGTCCGTTCTCGGAAAAGAATCATCGCGACATCGAACCCGTCGCCAGACATCTCGCGCACGCGCTGTCGCGGCCCGCGCAACTGCCGCTGCACGAGGCGGAAGGCAGCCTGTCCGCGATCGTCGTCGTCGATGGCGCCGGCCGGCTCCTGCTGCACAACAAGGAGAGCATCCGGATGCTGTCGCTCGCGACCGGCGAACCGCTCGCGTTCTATCGTCACGACCACTTGCCGGACTGGCTCGCCCCACTGCTGTCGAACGTCAACCGGATCTGGCGCGGACACCCTGCGCCACCCGCGACGCTCGAGCGCCGCAATACCGCCGGCCGCTTTCGCTTCAAGGCCTATCGCCTCGCCGACGCACGCCCCGTGCAGCGCGATTTCTCCATCGTGATCTACATCGAACATTTTCCGCCGCTCGAACTGGAGATCGAACGGCTCGGCTTCGAATTCGGGTTGACCGAACGCCAGCGCGAACTCTGCACGCAGCTCGTGCTCGGCCGCTCTCACAGCGAGATCGCGAGCGGCTTCGCGCTGCGCAACAGCACGGTCATCGATCACGTGCGCAAGATCTATCGCAAGCTCAACGTGCACAACCACGACGAATTGCGCAGCGTGTTCCGGGCCGGCTCGCACGACTAGCGCGGCATATCGTTCGTTTTCCTGATCGGCTCACATGTTCCGCTCGACACGCGGCGCATGGTCGAACCACAGTCATGCGGCTGCCCGCATCGGCCGCGCTTGCGGAAACGGACGAAACATCCCTGCGATCAGGCATGCGCCGATGCCGATCGCGCACGAACCGATGTAGAGCCAGCGGTAGCTGCCGGACGCATCGACGATCAGGCCGCCCGCGACGGGCCCCGCGGCCATGCCGAGGCCGCCGGCCATCGCGCAGCCACCGATCACCGTGCCCATCATCCGCTGCGGAAAATTCTCGCGCGCGAGCACCGAATACAACGGCATCACGCCCGCATAGACGAAGCCGAACAGCGTCGCGATCACGTAGAACCCGTCGAGCGTGCGCACGAAGCCATAGCCGAGCGCACCGAGCGCCTGCGCGAGCAGCCCGGCCACCAGCATGCGCTTCGCGCCGATGCGATCGCCCAGGATCCCGAACACGATCCGGCCGCCCATGCCGGCGAGCCCTTCGACGCTGTAGATCGATACCGCGACGGTCAGCGGGATCCCGCACGTCACCGCGTAGCTGACCGTGTGGAAGATCGGGCCCGAATGCGTCGCGCAACAGAAGAAGTTGGTCAGCAGCAGCACGATGAACGGCGGCGAACGCAGCGCATCCATGACCGACATCGCCGCAGGCTCGTCCGCCGGTGCAGGGGCCACCGGGGCCGCAGGCGCACCGTCGAGCGCGGGCGCCCGGCGCACCAGCAGCGACACCGGAATCATCACGACGGCCGCCAGCACCGCAATCAGCAGCATCGACGTGCGCCAGTCGCGTACCGACACGAGCCACGCGGCCAGCGGGGCCATCGTCATCGGCGCCATCCCCATCCCGGCCGACACGAGCGACACCGCCAGGCTGCGGTGCGTGTCGAACCAGCCCGTCACGCACGCCATCATCGGCGCGAATATCGCGGCCGTTGCGCCACCGACGGCGAGGCCGAAAGTCAGCTGGAACGCGAGCAGCGACGGCGCACGGCTCGCCAGCGCCAGGCTCGCCGACAGCAGGACGGCGCCCGTCATGACGACCGGGCGCGTGCCGATGCGATCCGACAGGCTGCCCCACCCCATGCTCGCGAAGGCCATTGCGATGAAGCCGAGCGTCATCGCGCCGGAAATGCCGGTTATCGACCAGCCGGTGTCGCGTGCGATCGCACGCAGGAACACCGGCAGCGAAAACATCGCGCCGACCGCGATGCAGCCCATCAGGCCGCCTGCGGCGACGATCACCCAGCGGTATCGGGAATCCGGCATGGCGTGCCTCCTTTTCGTTACGGCAATGCCCGGGACCGGGTGCTACCCGCGTGGCGCCCTGTCCGGTCGACATGGATACGACGGGCGACGCATCGGGAAATCGACAGGCGCGGAACACGCGCCGGCGAATTTTTATGGCCGGCCGCTCCGCTCTGCCCGCAACCGGCGGATCGTCCGTTTGGTCTGTCCCCTGCCGGCGTGCTTTTCCGGAATCGGAAAGTTCAAATCAGAAATCGTTGGTTGGGACCCGCGAGCGCGCTGACTACACTCGATCAATCTTGTCATAACAAGTTGACCGATGACTTCACCCAACGTCGTGCCGCTGTCGATGGCCCCGCTCTACGTGCAGATCAAGGACACCCTGCGCGCGCGGATTCTCGACGGCACCTATGCGCCGCACAGCCGGATGCCGTCCGAGCACGAACTCTGCGCGATGTTCGACGTCAGCCGTATCACGGTGCGCCAGGCGCTCGGCGATCTGCAGAAGGAAGGACTGCTGTTCAAGCTGCACGGCAAGGGCACCTTCGTGTCGAAGCCGAAGGCGTTCCAGAACGTGACGTCGCTGCAGGGCTTCGCCGAGGCGATGTCGTCGATGGGCTACGAGATCGTCAACCAGGTGCGCAGTTTCCGCACCGTCAAGGCCGACCGCCATCTCGCGACCAAGCTGAACGTGCCCGAAGGCGCGCCGCTCGTCGAGATTCACCGCGTGCGGCTGCTGAATCGCGAGCCGGTGTCGCTCGAACAGACCTGGGTGCCCGAAGCCCTCGGCAAGCGCCTCGCGGGCGCCGATCTCGCGACCCGCGACATCTTCCTGGTCCTGGAAAACGACTGCGGCATCCCGCTCGGCCATGCCGACGTGTCGATCGACGCGATCCTCGCCGACGACGAGATCGTCGATGCGCTGCATGTCGAGGAAAGCAGCCCCGTGCTGCGCATCGAGCGCCTCACGCACGACGCATCGGGCGCACCGATCGACTTCGAATACCTGTACTTCCGCGGCGACGCCTTCCAGTACCGGCTGCGCATCGACCGCCAGAAACCGCGCAAACCTGCAAGGACACAACGATGACTACTCATGTGCTCGAATACGACATCGTCGTGGTCGGCGGCGGCACGGCCGGCCCGATGGCGGCAATCAAGGCGAAGGAGCGCGACCCGTCGCTGCGCGTGCTGCTGCTCGAAAAGGCGCACGTGAAGCGCAGCGGCGCGATCTCGATGGGAATGGACGGCCTGAACAATGCGGTGATCCCCGGGCACGCGACACCCGAGCAGTACACGCGCGAGATCACGATCGCCAACGACGGGATCGTCGACCAGGAAGCCGTGCATGCGTATGCGCGGCACAGCTTCGCGACGATCGAGCAGCTCGACCGCTGGGGCGTGAAATTCGAGAAGGACGGCACCGGCGACTACGCGGTGAAGAAGGTCCATCACATGGGCGCATACGTGCTGCCGATGCCCGAAGGCCACGACATCAAGAAGGTGCTGTACCGGCAACTGAAGCGCGCACGCATCGCGATCACGAACCGGATCGTCGTGACGCGCGTGCTGACCGATGCGCAGGGCCGCGCGAGCGGCGTGCTCGGTTTCGACTGCCGCACGGCCGAGTTCCACGTGATCCGTGCGAAGGCCGTGATCCTCTGCTGCGGCGCGGCCGGCCGGCTCGGCCTGCCGGCTTCGGGCTACCTGATGGGCACCTACGAGAACCCGACCAACGCAGGCGACGGCTACGCGATGGCCTATCACGCGGGCGCCGCGCTCGCGAACCTCGAGTGCTTCCAGATCAATCCGCTGATCAAGGACTACAACGGCCCCGCGTGCGCATACGTGACGGGCCCGCTCGGCGGCTTCACCGCGAACGGCAAGGGCGAACGCTTCATCGAATGCGATTACTGGAGCGGCCAGATGATGTGGGAGTTCTACCAGGAACTGCAAAGCGGCAACGGCCCGGTGTTCCTGAAGCTCGACCATCTCGCGGAAGAAACGATCCAGACCATCGAGCAGATCCTGCATACGAACGAACGGCCGAGCCGCGGCCGCTTCCACGCGGGGCGCGGCACCGACTACCGGCAGCAGATGGTCGAGATGCACATCTCCGAGATCGGCTTCTGCAGTGGCCACAGCGCATCCGGCGTGTACGTGAACGCACGCGCGGAGACGACCGTACCGGGGCTCTATGCGGCCGGTGACATGGCGGCCGTCCCGCACAACTACATGCTCGGTGCGTTTACGTACGGCTGGTTTGCCGGGCAGAATGCGGCCGACTACGTTGCCGGCCGCGCGCATGCGCCGGTGGACGACGAACAGGTCGCCGCCGAGCGCACCCGCGTGCTTGCCCCGTTGCTGCGCGAGCGCGGCCTGGCGCCGGCGCAGGTCGAATACAAGCTGCGTCGCATGGTGAACGACTATCTGCAGCCGCCGAAGGTGACGCGCAAGATGGAAATCGGGTTGCAACGTTTCGACGCCATTACTGAGGATATCGAATCGATCAAAGCCGGTCATCCGCATGAGCTGATGCGCGCCGCCGAGGTGCGGGCGATCCGCGACTGTGCGGAAATGGCCGCGCGCGCGTCGCTGTTCCGCACCGAGAGCCGCTGGGGGCTGTACCACCATCGCGTCGACTTTCCGCAGCGCAACGACGCCGAGTGGTTCTGCCACACGTGGCTGCGCAAGGGCGCCGACGGCGCGATGCGCAGCGAGAAGCGAGCGGTCGAACCCTACGTCGTGCCGCTCGCCGACGACGAGCGCAGCGCCTACGCGCATCTGCGCATCCGCGAACCGGCCGCGCCCGCGGCCGCCCTCTGAGGAGCCCAACCGTGCCCCATACGCCGCACGACATCTTCCTGCGCAGCAGCGCGCCCGTCACGATCGACGAGGATCTGTGCATCGCCGACAAGGGCTGCACCGTCTGCGTCGACGTGTGCCCGCTCGACCTGCTCGCGATCGACGTGACGAAAGGCAAGGCCTACATGCAGTTCGACGAGTGCTGGTACTGCATGCCGTGCGAGCGCGACTGCCCGACCGGCGCGGTCAAGGTCGACATCCCGTACCTGCTGCGCTGATCGTGTGAGCGGCGGACTCTCACCCTCCCCCAACCTTGTACCCATGACCGCCCCTGCCTTCGCTTCCCCGCTGCCTGGCGCGCACGACCCCAACCCCGACCACGCCGCGCTCGTCGCCCGCCTCGCCGCGCCCGACGCGTCCGTGCGCCGCATCGCGCTGCTCGAACTCGCCGATCTCGAGGATCCCGACTACGTGCCCGCGTTCGTCGCGTCACTGAGCGACGATGCGTCGGCCGACGTACGCGGCGAAGCCGCCCGCGTGCTCGGCGCGTGGGAGCAGCCCGACGTCGTCGACGCACTGTGCGGCGCGCTGCTCGATCCGGACGACGGTGTACGCACCACCGCCGCGCAAAGCCTGTCCGAACTGAAGGACGCCGCATCGGGCGCGGTGCTGCGTCGCTGGGCCGACCGGCCGGAGCCGTTCGTGCGCGGCGCCGTGCTGCGCGGCCTGCGCGAACTGCGCAACCCCGATGCGTTGGCGCCCGCGCTGCACGCGTTGGATGCCGATGCGGCCGCCGTGCGCGCCGAGGCCGTCGCGGTGCTCGGCTGGCTCAAGGATGCGCATGCGTTGCCGCCGCTCGCGCGCGTCGCGACGGCCGACACCGATGCGGACGTACGACGTGCGGCGGTCGGCGCGCTCGGCTTCGCCGCGCCCGACGACGCGCCCGTCGCGACAGCGCTGCTCGCCGCACTGCGCGACCCCGCGTGGCAAGTGCGCGAGGAAGCGGCCGCGACACTCGGCAAGCTGCGGATCTCCGCTGCGAGCGCACCGCTCGTCGCCGCGCTCGACGACGACTACTGGCAGGTACGCCTGCGCGCCGTCCGTGCGCTTGGCCAGTTGCGCGACCGCACCGCCGCCCAGGCGATCGCCGACTTGCTCGCGCATGCGATCGGCAACCTGCGCAAGGAGGCCGCACTCGCGCTCGGCGAACTGCGCGAGCGCACGACCCTGCCCGCGCTGCACACCGCACTGGAGGATCGCGACCCCGAGGTTCGCAAGGCCGTGCGGATCGCGATCCGGCAGATCGACGAGGCTTCGCGATGATCGTACCGACCGAAATCGTGCTCGATCATCCGGCGCGCGCGCTGACGCTGCGCTGGCCGGACGGCGACACGCAGCATATCGGCTATGCGCAGTTGCGCCGCGGCTGCCCGTGCGCGGAATGCCGTCGGATCCGGTACGACGGCGGCCGTGTCGACGTGCAGCCCGGCCTCACGCTGGACGATGTGGAGCCGGCCGGCTACGGTATCCGTCTCGCGTTTGGCGACGGCCATGCACGCGGCATCTATCCGTGGCCGTATCTGGCCGGCATGAACGCAGCGCCGTCGCATCGCTAGAACCGCTTCCTGCGCGACGCGCGCGGCATCGCCGACACGCGAGCGAAAACGCTGCGATACTGACGGCCACGATCGTCTCCACTCACAGCGGGAGTCAGGACATGCAAACGGCAGTCGGATTCATCGGCCTCGGCGTGATGGGCACGCCGATGGCGCTCAATCTCGCGCGGGCCGGCACGCCGCTCGTCGCATGGAGCCGCTCCCACGGCAGCGACGACGCGCTGCGCGACGCCGGCGCACGCATCGCCGAGCACGCCGACGACGTGTTCGCAGCCTGCCGTACCGTGATCCTGATGCTCGCGAACGATACCGCGATCGACACCGTCCTCGGGCGCGGCACGCCCGACTTCAGTCGTCGCGTCGGCGACCACGTGATCGTGAACATGGGCACCACGTCGCCGGAATACTCGCGCGCGCTGGCCGACGAGATCGCGGCCGCGTCGGGCCGCTACGTCGAGGCACCCGTGTCGGGGTCGCGCAAGCCGGCCGAAGCAGGCCAGCTCGTCGTGATGCTGGCCGGTGCGCCGGACGACGTCGACGCGGTTCGCCCGCTCGTGAAGCCGCTATGCCGCGACAGCTTCATCTGCGGCGACGTGCCGTCGGCGCTGACCATGAAGCTCGCCGTCAACCTGTTCCTGATCACGATGGTCACCGGACTGACCGAAGCCACGCATTTCGCGCAGCGTCACGGCATCGATCTCGCCCGCTTCGCCGACGTGCTGAATGCCGGCCCGATGGCGAGCGACGTGTCGCGCGTGAAGATCGGCAAGCTCGTCGCGGCGGATTTCTCCGTGCAGGCCGCGATCACGGACGTGCTGAAGAATGCGCGCCTCGTCGCCGAGTCGGCGCGCAGCATCGGCATCGCGTCGCCGCTGCTCGATATCTGCCACGCGCTTTACGGCGAGACCGAACAGGCCGGGCATGGGTCCGCCGACATGGTCGCCGTGATCCGCGCAATCGAGCAGCGTACCGAGGACGGGCGATGAATCGTCGCCTGACGTCGCTTACCTGCCCACGCTTCGACGCATAGAACCATCATGTCCGATTCGTCGCCCGCGCCGACCGTGCGCCCCGTTCCCGCCGTGATCGGCGTCGTCCTCCGCGAACGCGACGTGCTGATGGTTCGCCGCGCCAATCCACCCGATGCCGGCTGCTGGGGGTTTCCCGGCGGCAAGATCGAAGCGGGCGAAACCGTCACGCGCGCCACCGTGCGCGAGATCGCCGAAGAAACCGCGATCGACGTCGAAGCGCTGGACGTGTTCACCGCACTGGATGCGTTCGATCACGATGCCAATGGCGGCCTGCGCCAGCATTACGTGTTGGTCGCCGTGTTGTGCAAGTGGCTGCGCGGCCTACCCGTTGCGGGTGACGATGCACTCGAAGCGCGCTGGTTCGATCTCGCCGAACTCGATCGTGACGATCTGCCGATGAGTGCGGGCGTGCGGGACGTGGCGCGGCGGGCGGTGGAACGGGCAGCCACCCTGGCCGAAACGCGTCGCGCTCCAGCCTGACATAATGCTTACTTTCCGCGTCGCCGTGCAGGCAGCCCGATCGGGACCCTGACGGCGCCGGCCACCTGTCGCGACTAAAACAACAAATCAAATCATGATCGGAATCCGCCAATCCACCCCGGCCGACGGCGCACGCGTGCTCGATATCTGGCGCAGCGCGGTCGATGCCACGCATCACTTCCTGAGCGACGACGACCGTCGCGCAATCGAATCCGAAGTCGTCGCGTTCCTGCCCGGTGCACCGCTCGATCTCGCCGTCGACGATACCGACCGTGCGATCGGCTTCATGCTTCTCGACGGCAGTCACATGGAAGCGCTGTTCATCGATCCTGCTCATCATGGCGCGGGGATCGGGCGCCTGCTCGTGGAAGATGCACTCAAGCGTCATCCCGACCTGTCGACCGACGTCAACGAACAGAACGACCAGGCGGCGGGATTCTATGAACGGCTGGGATTCAAGCGCTGCGGACGATCGCCGCTCGATGGGCAGGGTCGGGCTTATCCGTTGATTCACCTGCGTTATCGCGGGAGCGATCAAGCCTGAGCGGTATCACGCAAGCGCATGCCCTCTGCGTGCGGCTTCGCGTCGTGCGCTTTTGTCGACGACCCAGCCGCGCATCCGAGCGCGTTCGATGCCGCGATACCCGCGACATCCCTGCCTCACCGGTATCGCGCGTATCGCACCGTTACGCGCGTCCCCGCGCAAGCCTGCTCCCCACGGCCGCAAACGCGCGCTGCATGAAGCCGTTGAACCGCTCGGCATCGCGCCGCAGCCCGGCCTGCTGGCCGCCGATCAGGCAGAGATGCGCGAGCTGCCCCACGATCTCGGCTTCACCCGGCATGCGGGCCCAGCGGCGGGACGTCTCGACCGCGAATGCCAGGCGCGTCGCATCGACGCGCTGCTGGAATTCCGCCACCAGCGGATCGTGCAGCGCCCACGCGCGAATCGCAATTTCACGGCCGGGCCGCTTCTCCGCGGCGATGTGCAGGTAGCGCGCCAGCGTGTCGCCCGCGCTGCGGCCGTCTGCCGCATACGCGAGCATGCGTGCGGTGTAGTCGCTCTCCCACGCGGTCAGCAGCGTCCGGACGAAATCCTCGCGATTGCGGAAGTGGTGATAGAACGATCCGCGGGTCACGTTCAGCCGTCGCGCGAGGCTTTCGGCGGACATGCCCGCATACCCTTCCCCGTCGAGGGCGTCAAAGCCCGCTGCAATCCAGTCGTTTCGCGTCAGTGTGCTCATCGTCATCGCCATACAGGCTGTGTATGGTGCGGCATGGACAGATAGGCTGCGAACTCTATCACGGCCGCCGCCGCTTCCGGCAGCGCGCCATTACGCATGGAGTCCGCCTTGAAAGACATCGCTCTCGTCGCATTTGACCGGTTCACCGACGTCGACCTGTTCCTGATGTGGGACATTCTCGGCCGCAACAACCGCGACTGGCGTGTCCGGATCCTGGGTGCGCAGCCAGTGCTGCATTCCGCACATGGTCTGGCCATCCCGACGCACGGCCCGCTTGCCGATGCCAATCACGCCGACGCGGTTCTCTTTTCGAGCGGCAAGGAAGGCGTACCGGCCGCACTGGCCCATCCCGACTTCCTGCCGTCGTTCGATCTCGATCCCGAGCGCCAGCTCGTCGGATCGATCTGCGGCGGGGCCTTCATTCTCGAGCGGCTCGGGCTGCTGCCGGAGCGCCGCGCCACGACGCATCCTGACGCGCGGATGGGTTTGCAGGCACTCGGGCTGGACGTGCTGAACCAGCCGCTGGTGTGCCACGGCAACGTCGCAACCGCGGGCGGATGCCTGGCGTCGGTCTATCTGACGGGATGGCTGGTCGAATCGATGTTCGATGCGGACAAGCGCCGCGAGACACTGCTGCCTGTGCTGCCCGCCGGGCAACGGGAGATTTACGAAGATCTGATCGAGTTCAGCGTTAGGCAGGGTGCGGGACAGACCACGGGCCCGATCCGGATGGTTGAAGGCGAAAACAGTCTGGCGGCATGACGCGCGGATCAATGGGCTGCCGATAGTCGGCAGCCAGCACCCTGTTGCATCGTCTTGCGCGCTGCCGAGTCAGCGACGGATCAGAACGAATTCGCGGGCGGCCCGGGGCATCGATCGGGTCGACATTCGCAGCACGGATGGTCGTTTCTCGGGCTGAACGAGTCTGCCGAGGGCCTGGAGATGCTACCCTCTCGGCCACTCTAACGACACCGCGTGAAGCAACAGGATTCGACCATGCAAACCGTCGCAGTACTGGACTTCGAAACAACCGGACTTTCGCCGAATATGGGCGACCGTGCGACCGAAATCGCCGTCATCCTGCTCCGGGACGGACAAGTCGTCGACCGTTTCCAGAGCCTGATGAATGCAGGCAGACGCATACCGTCCGATGTCGTCGCGCTGACCGGCATCACGAACGAGATGATTGCATCGGCGCCCCCAGCATCGAAAGTCATGAAGGAAGCCGCAGCGTTCGTCGGCAAGCATGCGGTCGTCGCGCACAATGCCGGCTTCGACAAACGGTTCTGGCAGGCGGAACTCGGGCTGCTCGGCATGTCGGCCGAGCATGCCTTTGCGTGCACGATGCTCGTGGCGAGACGTATCTACCCGGATGCCCAAAGTCACCGCCTGTCGAGCCTGGTGGATATGCTGCGGTTGCCCAAATCGGGCCGTGCCCACCGGGCGATGGTCGATGCCGAGATGGCCGGTCACCTGTGGTGCCGGTTGCAGCACGACATTGCGCGGACTTACGGGCTGAACCGCATCGATCACGCGCTCATGGCGCGTGTCCAGGCAACGGCCAAGGCGAAAGTGCCGACGTACCTGCGTTCGCTCGGGGGCTCGCACGCGTGAGATTCGATCGGCAGACGCGAGCGATCGCCATCGGGCGCACAACGGATTGCCGCGTCACGAATGATGCACGCCGTTTCGTGACTCAGGCGACGCGTTAACGAAAAACGGCTTGGCAATCGCCAAGCCGTTTCTTGTCCCGGTCCGTGCCGGGACAGCGAACAAGCTGAACCCGCCATCCGCTCACGCCCTATCGCGCCATCAATCGATGCGCAACGACGAGAGCGGAATCGAACGCTGATTCAGCACGAACGCTTATTCCCACTCGATCGTCGCCGGCGGCTTGCCCGAGATGTCGTACACCACACGGTTGATCCCGCGCACCTCGTTGATGATCCGGTTCGACGCGCGGCCGAGCAGCGCGTACGGCAGATGCGCCCAGTGTGCGGTCATGAAGTCGGTCGTCTGCACCGCGCGCAGCGACGTCACGTAGTCGTACGTGCGGCCATCGCCCATCACGCCCACCGACTTGACCGGCAGGAACACCGCGAACGCCTGGCTCGTCAGGTCGTACCAGCTCTTGCCGACATCGGCTTCGCCGCACAGGCCGGCAGCCGCATCGTGCGCGGTCGCGGTCGTGTTGCGCAGTTCCTCGATGAAGATCGCATCCGCGCGGCGCAGCAGGTCTGCAAACTCGCGCTTCACTTCGCCGAGGATCCGCACGCCGAGGCCCGGGCCCGGAAACGGATGGCGGTACACCATCTCCGGCGGCAGGCCGAGCGCGACGCCCAGCTCGCGCACTTCGTCCTTGAACAGGTCGCGCAGCGGCTCGAGCAGCTTCAGGCCGAGCGTTTCCGGCAGGCCGCCGACGTTGTGGTGGCTCTTGATCGTCGTCGCCTTCTTGGTCTTCGTACCGCCCGATTCGACCACGTCCGGATAGATCGTGCCCTGCGCGAGCCACTTCGCCTTCGACAGCTTCTGCGCCTCGGCCTGGAACACCTCGACGAACTCGCGGCCGATGATCTTGCGCTTCGCTTCCGGATCGGTCACGCCGGCCAGGTGGCCGAGGAACTGCTCGGATGCATCGACGTGCACGACCTTCGCGTGCAGGCGGCCCTCGAACATGTCGAGCACCATCTTGCCTTCGTTCAGGCGCAGCAGGCCGTGGTCGACGAACACGCAGGTGAGCTGATCGCCGATCGCGCGATGGATCAGCGCGGCCGCGACGCTCGAATCGACACCACCCGACAGGCCGAGAATCACTTCCTCGTCACCGACCTGCTCGCGGATCTTCGCGACGGCTTCCTCGATGTGGTTTTTCATGATCCAGTCGGGCTTCGCGCCGGCGATCTGCAGCACGAAGCGTTCGATGATCTGGCGGCCCTTCAGCGTGTGCGTGACTTCCGGGTGGAACTGCACCGCGTAGTAGCCGCGTGCCTCGTCGGCCATGCCGGCGATCGGGCAGCTCGGCGTCGATGCCATCAGCGCGAAGCCCGGCGGCAGCTCGGCGACCTTGTCGCCGTGGCTCATCCAGACCTTCAGCATGCCGTGGCCTTCGTCGGTCTTGAAATCCTCGATGCCGTCGAGCAGGCGCGTATGGCCGTGCGCGCGCATTTCCGCGTAACCGAATTCGCGGTGGTCGCTCCACTCGACCTTGCCGCCGAGCTGCACGGCCATCGTCTGCATGCCGTAGCAGATGCCGAGCACCGGCACGCCGAGATCCCATACGGCCTGCGGCGCGCGCAGCTGATGGTCTTCGTACGTGCTCGCGTGGCTGCCCGACAGGATCACCGCCTTCGGCGCGAACTCGCGGACGAAGTCGTCGGACACATCGTTCGGATGGATTTCGCAGTAGACGTGCGCTTCGCGCACGCGTCGCGCAATCAGTTGGGTGACTTGCGAACCGAAGTCGAGAATCAGGATTTTGTCGTGCATGGCTGCGGACGGGATGAAGAGAATAAGAAAAGCAGCGCATCATTTACATCATGCGCTGCGTCAATAGCATGGACAGCGGCGTCGGGCGGAAGGCAGCACGCGCGACGCATGGTCGGTCAATCCTGCATCGGCGGGCGTTCGTCGAGTGCGACGCCGCCTGACGATTGACTGGAACCGGATGAAGCCGGTGACGACGCGGCGGATGCCGCAGGACGGCTGACGACGGGTTCGACACGCTGCGGGGCGGACGACGACGCGGGCGCCATCGCCGGCTCGGCCGGACGCTGCGCCGGCGCACGCGCGTCGAGCGCCTGCGCTTTCTCGCGCCGGCGCACGGCCGATGCGAGCCGCACGCCGCCGAGGCCGAGCACGATCAGCACGACACCGGCCACGGCCGACAGCACCCGGCCGGCGGCTGCCAGCGCGGGACCGCTGCCGGTGCCGATCGACCAGACGATCGTCAGCACGCCGGTCAGCCAGTACACGTGGCCGACCGACCGCGCGACGGGCGCCGTGAGATCCCCGTTGAACGCTGCATGAAACGCGAGCCACGCAAGCCCGAGCAACGCGATGCCGAACGCCTGGCCCAGCATCGCCGGCTGGACGCTCGCCAGCTGCAGCGCGTTGAACAGCGACTGCCAGGGCGTCAGCACGAACAGCACGCCGAACGCCAGCAGCAGCACGGCATCGACGATCAACACGGCTCGCAGCAGCGGTTTCATCGGCGATCAGTCCACGTGGTAGTTCGGCGCTTCCTTCGTGATCTGCACGTCGTGCACGTGCGACTCGCGCATGCCCGCCGCGGTGATCTGGACGAATTCAGCCTTGTCGTGCAGCTCGTCGATCGTCTTGCAGCCGCAGTAGCCCATGCTCGCGCGCACGCCGCCGACCAGCTGGAACAGGATCGCGTTGACCGAACCCTTGTACGCGACACGGCCTTCGATGCCTTCCGGCACGAGCTTGTCGATGTTCGCCGAGTTGTCCTGGAAGTAGCGGTCTGCCGCGCCGTCCTTCATCGCGCCGACGGAACCCATGCCGCGGTACGACTTGTACTGGCGGCCCTGGTACAGGAACACGTCGCCCGGCGATTCTTCGGTGCCCGCCAGCATGCTGCCCATCATCACTGCGTTCGCGCCGGCCGCGAGGGCCTTCGACACGTCGCCCGAGAAGCGCACGCCGCCGTCGGCGATGCACGGCACGCCCGTGCCCCGCAGCGCGTCAGCAACGTTCGCGATCGCGCTGATCTGCGGCACGCCGACACCGGCGACGATCCGCGTCGTGCAGATCGAGCCCGGGCCGATCCCGACCTTGACCGCATCCGCGCCGTACTCGACCAGCGCCTTCGCGGCGGCGGCCGTCGCGATGTTGCCGCCGATCACTTCGACGTGCGGGTAGTTCTGCTTGACCCAGCGAACGCGCTCGAGCACGCCCTTGCTGTGGCCGTGCGCGGTATCGACGACGATCACGTCGACGCCGGCCTGCACCAGCAGCTCGACGCGCTCTTCGTTGTCGGGACCGACGCCGACCGCCGCGCCTGCGCGCAGCTTGCCGTGTTCGTCCTTGCACGCATCCGGGTGCTCGGTCTGCTTCGTGATGTCCTTGACGGTCATCAGGCCGCGCAGTTCGAACGCGTCGTTGACGACCAGCACGCGCTCGAGGCGGTGGCTGTGCATCAGCGCCTTCGCTTCGGCGAGCGGCGTGCCTTCCTTGACCGTGACGAGGCGCTCGCGCGGCGTCATGATCGACTTGACCGGCTCATCGAGGCGGGTTTCGAAACGCAGGTCGCGGTTCGTGACGATGCCGACGAGCAGCGGGCCTTCGACGACCGGGAAGCCCGAGATGCCATGCTGGCGCGACAGCGCGATCACGTCGCGCACCTTCATTTGCGGCGGCACCGTGATCGGATCGCGGACGACGCCCGATTCGAAACGCTTGACCTTCGCGACCTCGCGGGCCTGTTCGGCCGGCGTCAGGTTCTTGTGGACGATACCGACGCCACCCTGCTGTGCCATCGCGATCGCGAGGCGACCTTCGGTGACCGTGTCCATGGCGGCGGACACGAGCGGCATGTTCAGGGAGATGTTGCGGGTCAGCTTGGTCTTGAGGCTGGTGTCGCGCGGGAGAACGTCGGAGAAGGCGGGAACGAGGAGCACGTCATCGAAAGTGAGTGCTTTTTGGATCAGACGCATGGCAAATCCTATGGGCGCAAAAGCGAATTATACGCGAAGCGCTGCGAATTTTCACAACACGAACAACGGCTTAGCCGCTTTCCTCCGTTCGGGGGCCGAATCGTTCGGTTCGCCGTTCGGTTCGTTTTCGATCGCCTTTCGTTTCACCGCCGCATCGCGCCATTCGCGCAACGGGCCGCGACACCGCATGTGCGCCCGTCGCGGCCGCGCTGCACGGCGGTAGCGGCCGCGGTCGAGCGCCGCGCGGCGACGGCCAAAGTGGCTCGCGCCGCGGCCTCACAGGAGCCCGGCCGCGCGCACGATCATCGCGATGCCTGCCCCGATCGCGCCCCAGCCGACGATCTGCGCGACGCGCTCGCCAGCCGGCACCAGGCGCTCGGCGGCCATCGCGACCGTCACGACGGCCATCACGCGCAAATCCATCGCGCCGGCTGCCAGCGCGACCGCCATCAGGTTCCCGCAACAGGCGCCGCAACGCATCGCCGCTCGCACGCCGTGCCACCACGCGGCGCCCGTGTCCTCCCGTGGCAGGCCTGCATCCGCCGCCGCGTGACGGCAGCAGGCCAGCCGGTGCGCCTTCCAACCCGAAAGCTGCCACATCCCCGCACCGGACACGATCGCACCGGCCGCGAACGGCATCGCACGGGCGAGCGCCGGCAGCCGGACAGCGGCGGCGGTCAGCGCGGCGCCAGCAGGAAACACAAGCGCCCCAAGCGCCATCCATACCGCGAAATATCCCGCGCCGGCTACAACGACCAGCCAAGTCGAACGCGCCGCGGCCAACGGACCCACGCTCTGCCGGTATCGCCAGAGCACCGGCGCCAGCACGGGCAGCATCATCGTCACCGTCATCGTGCCCCACATGCCGGCGAACGCCGCGAACGCGCGTCCGGCGCCCCATCCGCACGGCCGCTGCCATGCCGCCGAGGTCATCCAGCCGCCGGACACCGGTGCGCCACCCATCGCGGCCATCGACGCGTGCTGCGCGACGGTCGCGATCGCGGCGACGGCGAACACGGCCACCAACGCCGCCCCGAAGGCCCGCAGATCGGGGCCCGCATCGCCGGCTGCCCGCCGTGTCATCGCCCGCCCCCACCCGTCGCCGGCGCGCTCAGCCGCGTGCGTACTCGTCATGACGACGCCACCACGGGCCGGTCTCGTTGCGCCCGCGCGGCGCGCGATCGAGCCACTGGTACATCCCCCACAGCCCGTCGAGCCCGCGCGCGTAGGTCGAATACGTGTGATAAACCGCGCCGTCCTCGCGCACGAACGCGCTCATCCCCGGCCGGTCGAGCGAATACGTGACCGCATCGGTGCCGCAGGTCGCCGCGAACTCCACGACGGGTGCCGGCGGCGGATCCATGTCCATCGCGTGGCCGGCCCGCGCGTAGTTGTACTCGACGTCGCCCGCGCGCTGCTGCGTTTCGGTGAACGACACATTGAAGTCGAAGTTGAAATCGCTGCCGACCGACGACGCCCACGGGAAGCTCCACCCCATCCGCTGCCGGTAAGCGAGCAGCTTCGCGAGCGGCGCGCGCGACACGGCCGCGAGCGTCACGTCGTGGTTCGCCAGGTGCACGGCAAAGCCGTCGAAACCGTCGGCAATCGACGAACACGACGGGCAGCCGGCCTTGTAGTCGGGGCCGAACATGAAGTGATAGACGAGCAGTTGCGACCGGCCGCGAAACAGGTCGTCGAGCGTTGCCTGCCCGTCTTCGGTGTCGAACCGGTAGGTCTTGTCGACGCGCACCCACGGCAGTGCCTGGCGCCGCCGTGCGAGTTCGTCGCTTTGCCGAGTCAGCGCCTTTTCCGCGTCAAGCAGCGCGCGGCGCTCGGCCAGCCATTCTTCGCGCGTTCCGGTGAGATGGGTCGTCATTGCGGGTGCCTCCTTCCGATGGGTTTCCGGGCACGGCGTCCGGCGCCGTGTGCATGGTGCTAGATTAGTGGCGGGCATCGGGCCGGAGGGAGTGACAAGTGTGTCGGGATTCGGATGGATTCGCTGATCACGGCGGCTGCGCGCGCGCTCGCGGCCGGTGACGCGTTCGGCGCGCTGAACCGCGTCGCGCTGCGCGACGACGCACCGGCGCTCGCGCTGCGCGGGATCGCGATGGCGCAGCTCGGCGATTTCGAACGCGCACGTGCACTCGTGCGCAGCGCCGCACGCGCGTTCGGCGCAAGGGAGGCCGTGGCGCGTGCGCGCTGTGTCGTCGCGGAAGCGGAGATCGCGCTCGCGTCGCGCGACCTGCGCTGGCCGACGCGCGCGCTCGATGCCGCCTGCGCGACGCTCGACGCGCACGGCGACCGCGCGAACGCCGCGCATGCGCGCTATCTCGGCGTGCGCCGGCTGCTGTTGATCGGTCAGCTCGACGATGCCGAACGGATGCTTGCGAATCTTGATCCCGCGCCGCTCCCGGCAGCATCGCGCGCCGCCCATGAGCTGATCGCGGCCGGCATCGCGATGCGCCGCATCCGCACGCACGCGGCCCGCGCGGCGCTCGCCCGAGCGCGCGCCGCGGCCGGCGACGCCGGCATCGCCGCGCTCACGGCCGAGGTCGACACCGCGGCACGCGTGCTCGACGCACCGGCCGCGCGCCTCATCGCGCGCGGCACGTCGCGGCTCGTGCAGCTCGACGAAGTCGAGACACTGTTCGCATCGAACGCGCTCGTCGTCGATGCGTGCCGCCACACGGTGCGCGACGCGCGCACGACCGTGTCGCTCGCGCGGCGGCCCGTGCTGTTCGTGCTCGCCCGCGCGCTCGGCGAGGCATGGCCGGCCGATGTGTCGCGCAACGCGCTCGTCGTGGCCGCGTTCCGCGCGAAACACGCGGACGAATCGCATCGCGCGCGCCTGCGCGTCGAGATCGGCCGGCTGCGCGCGATGCTCAGGCCGCTCGCGAACGTCATTGCGACGCCGCGCGGCTTTGCGCTCGAACCGCTCGGCATACGCGAGACCGTCGTCCTGGCGCGCCCGGTCGACGATCGCCACGCGGCCGTGCTCGCGCTCCTCGCCGATGGCGAAGCGTGGTCGAGCTCCGCGCTCGCGCTGGCCCTCGGCGCAAGCCAGCGCACCGTGCAGCGCGCGCTCGACGCGCTCGCCGAAGCGGACAAGGTCCAGGCACTCGGCCGCGGCCGCGCGCGCCGCTGGATGACTCCGCCGCTGCCCGGTTTCGCGACGACCTTGTTACTCCCTGCCCCGCTGCCGGGCGATTAGGATGACCTCACCGAACGACGAGGTGACGAACATGAAACGCTCCAGTGCAGAGATCATCCGCGAATACGGCCCGTTTCCGGGCGTCGACGGCGTACACGGCGTCACGTTCGACGGGCAGTACGTGTGGTACGCGTCCGGCGACAAGCTCAATGCGCTCGACCCGGAACGCGGCACGACCGTCCGCTCGATCGACGTCGCCGCGCATGCGGGCACGGCATTCGACGGCCGCCACCTGTACCAGATCGTCGAGAACCGCATCGAGAAGATCGACCCCGAATCGGGCCGCGTGCTCGCGACGATTCCCGCCCCCGGCGGCGGCGGCGATTCGGGACTGGCATGGGCGGAAGGCACGCTGTGGGTCGGCCAGTACCGCGAACGCAAGATTCATCAGGTGGATCCGCAATCGGGCACCGTGCTTCGCACGATCGAATCGAACCGCTTCGTCACCGGCGTGACGTGGGTCGACGGCGAGCTGTGGCACGGCACCTGGGAAGCCGACCAGGCCGACCTGCGACACATCGATCCGCGCACGGGCCGCGTGCTCGAGCAGGTCGACATGCCGGCCGGCGTCGGCGTATCGGGGCTCGAATCGGACGGCCACGACCGCTTCTACTGCGGCGGCGGCAACAGCGGCACGTTGCGCACCGTGCGCCGACCCGCGCGGGCGCGGACGTCGGGCAACAACGCGGGAGCAGCGCCCGATTCTGCCGATGAATGATCCGCCGCCGGCCGCGATCGCTCCCGGGCGCAGCACGCCTGCGCCCCGCCCGGCACCGAGTGCAGGAATGAACAAGACGACGACGCAACGGCGTCGCTAAGATGCGCGCTCGTCAGTCATGTGTTCGGAGCGGTCGATGCAGCGCGGTGTGGTCTATGGTGTCCTGGCAGGTGCCCTGTGGGGCATGGTGTTTCTCGTTCCGCGGCTGCTGACCGACTTCTCGCCGCTGCTGCTGAGCGCCGGCCGCTACGCGATGTACGGCCTCGTCTCGTTGGCAGCGGCGCTGCCGGCCGCCCGCTCGCTGCTCGCGCGGCTGACCCGCGAGGATCTCGTCGCGCTGGTCAGGCTCGCCGTCGTCGGCAACGTCGCGTACTACATGCTGCTGTCCGGCGCCGTGCACCTGATCGGCATCGCACCCAGCTCCCTGATCGTCGGCGTGCTGCCCGTCACGGTCACGCTCGCGGGCCTCGGCGACCACGGCGCCGTGCCGCTGCGGCGGCTCGCGGCCCCGCTCGCGCTGGTGATCGCGGGCATCGTCTGCATCAACGTCGACCTGTTCACGTCCGAGGCCGCGCATGCAACGACGCTCGGCCAGAAGCTCGCCGGGATTGCCTGCGCGGCCGGCGCGCTCGCGAGCTGGACCTGGTATGCGGTCGCGAACGCCCGCTATCTGCAGCGCCATCATCATTTCGGCGGCAACGAGTGGTCGGTGCTGTGGGGTGTCGTGACGGGCCTGATCGGCGGGCTCGTCTGGATCGCGATCCTCGCGCTGCCGGCCGGCACGGTGCAGGCAGCCGTCCCGGCGTCGCGCTGGCAGCTGTTCTGGCTGCTGAACCTCGTGCTCGCGATCGGCGCGTCGTGGCTCGGCAACGGGCTGTGGAATGCCGCGTCGAAGCGGCTGCCGCTCACGCTGTCGGGCCAGCTGATCGTGTTCGAAACCGTGTTCGCGATGCTTTACGCGTTCGTGTATGACCAGCGAATGCCGCATGCGCTCGAAATCGCCGCGCTGGTGCTGCTGCTCGCGGGCGTCTACGGATCGGTGCGGCAGCACGGCAACACGCCCGCCGGCGGCGATACGTCGGGAAGCGCCCCGGCAAACGCGAACGCCGCGGCCCACTGAGCGCCGCGGCGTTTGATCAGACGAATCGGGACTGGAATCGCTAACCTGACCAGCCTGCGTCAGCGCGCGTCCTTGTGCATCCACTTGCGGCCCTCGATGGAGCCGGCGCGGCGCGACTTGTCGACGCGCCGCTGGCGCGCGAGCTTCGGATCGACGATCAACGGGCGGTAGATTTCGACACGGTCGTGGTCGGCGAGCGGCGCGTCGAGCGGCGCAAGCTTGCCGTACACGCCCGTCTTCGCGTTCGCGAGATCGATTTCCGGGTGCAGCGCGAGCACGCCGCTCGCGTCGATCGCCGAACGAACGGTCGCCCCTTCGGGCAGCGACAGCGGAATCAGCGTCTGGCGATCCGGCAGCGCGTAGCAGACTTCGATCGACAGCATCGCGTCACCCCTTCCCGTAGCGCTGGTCGGCGCGCTTCACGAACGAATCGACGAATGTGTTCGCGATGTGGCTGAACACGGGCCCGATGATCTTCTCGAGCAGGATGCTCGAGAATTCGTAGTGCAGCGCGAATTCGATCTTGCACGCATCGGCACGCAGCGCCGTGAAGCGCCACGAGCCCGTGAACTTCTTGAACGGGCCGTCCGTGAACTCCATGTCGATCCGCGTCGGGCGCTGCTGCGTGTTGCGCGTCGCGAAATGCTGCTTGATGCCTTTGAAGTTGATGTCGATGCGCGCTTCCATCCCGCTCTCGTCCTGACGGCGAATCTCGACGCCGCCGCACCAGGGCAGGAAATTGGGGTAGTCGGCCACGTCGGTGACGAGGTCGAACATCTGTTCCGCCGAATGACGGATCAATACGGTTTTCTGGACATCTGCCATAAATCGCGCGGCATCGCTTAAGGTGAGAACGCAAGCCGGGCGATTCCCGCCCCGCTTTGCTAAAATCGTGATTTTAAACGAGTTGGCCCGATCCTTTCATGAGCATCATCGACAACAGGAAAGCGCACTTCGATTATCACATCGAGGAACGCTACGAGGCGGGGCTCGTGCTCGAGGGCTGGGAAGTCAAGGCGCTGCGCGCCGGGCGCGGCCAGATCAGGGAAGGTTACGTCGTGATCAAGCACGCCGAGATCTTCCTGATCGGCACCCATATCAGCCCGCTGCCCGAGGCTTCGACCCACATCACGCCCGACCCGGTCCGCACGCGCAAGCTGCTGCTGCACCGCGAGGAAATCAAGAAACTGATCGGCAAGGTCGAGCAGCGCGGCTACACGCTCGTGCCGCTGAACTTCCACTACAAGGGCGGTCGCGTGAAGTGCGACATCGCGCTCGCGAAGGGCAAGAAGCTGCACGACAAGCGCGAAACCGAGAAGAAGCGCGACTGGGAACGCGAAAAGGCCCGCATCATGCGCGCCGGCACCTGACGCGCGCGACGCGCTTCGCAAACGACACGGCCCGCTCGAAGCGGGCCGTGTTGCTTTGGGCCAGGTGAATCGGGCGCGTCGGCTACAAGGGCGACACTCGGCGCACCACACCACCCGTTTCAACTGAAGAAAGGCGCCGGCAACGGCGCCGCACGGGCATCATCCGCGCCCGGCTCCGCGACGATTCGCCGCACGCCGATCGCACGTGGCAGCCGCCTGCGCGCCGCGCACGTCCGACTCAGGCCTTCCCGCCCGAAGCCGCCCCCGCGCTCTTGACGATCGTCAGCGCCGACGAGATCGCGGTGCCGAGATCCGACAGGTTCGCCGGCACGATCAGCGTGTTGCCCTGCTTCGCGAGATTCGAGAATGCGCTGACATACTGCTCGGCCACCTTCAGGTTCACCGCGTCCATCCCGCCCTGCGATTGCATCGCGTTCGCGATCTTCTGGATCGCCTGCGCGTTCGCTTCGGCCACCGCCAGAATCGCGGCCGCTTCGCCCTGCGCCTGGTTGATCGCGGCCTGCCGCTCGCCTTCGGATTTCTGGATCGCCGCTTCGCGCGCGCCCGACGCGAGGTTGATCTGCTCCTGCTTGCGGCCTTCGGATGCGGCGATCAGCGCGCGCTTTTCACGCTCCGCGGTGATCTGCGCCTGCATCGCGTGCAGGATTTCCTTCGGCGGCGTCAGGTCCTTGATCTCGTAGCGCAGGACCTTCACCCCCCAGTTCGCCGCAGCCTGATCCAGCGCCGACACGATGTTGTGGTTGATGAAGTCGCGCTCCTCGAACGTCTTGTCGAGCTCGAGCTTGCCGACCACCGAGCGCAACGTGGTTTGCGCGAGCTGCGTGATCGCGAGCACGAAGTTGCTCGACCCGTACGACGCCTTCATCGGATCGGTCACCTGGAAGTACAGCACGCCGTCGACCTGCAACTGCGTGTTGTCGCGCGTGATACAGACCTGGCTCGGTACGTCGAGCGGGATTTCCTTCAGCACGTGCCGGTACGCGATGCGATCGACGAACGGCAGCACGATATTGAGACCCGGCGACAGCGTCGCGTGATAGCGCCCGAAGCGTTCGAGCACCCACGCATGCTGCTGCGGCACGATCTTCACCGTCTTCGACACGATCACGATCGCGATGACGAGCAGAACCACCCAGATGATCAGCGAATCCATGAAGTATTCCCTCCTTGTTGTATCGGCGGACGATCAGCCCGCGGGTTTCGCTACGACCACGAGACAATTGCCGCGCACGGCACTCACCTGATACACGTGCGCATCGTCGCGCTCGCCGTTCGCGAGCTCGACGTCCCAGTCGGCACCGCGATACTGCACACGCGCGCGGCCGTCACGCCACGCGTCGACCGTGACGGTCGCGCCGATATCGAGATTGACGTCGGGATTGGTCGACGTGTCGCGCTTCTGCTTGCGGCCGAGCCCCGAACGCCGCAATACGATCATCGCGACGATCGCGACCACGGCCGCCGCGCCGAACTGCACGTGCGGCGCGAAACCAGCCAGCTGCAGCAGCCCGCCCGCAAGAAAGCCGAGCGCGATCATCAGCAGATAAAACGTGCCCGTCAGCAACTCGGCCACGACCAGCACGCCCACCGCGACCCACCAGAACAGATGCCCCGACATCATTGTGGTCTCCAGAAAAACATCCGCCGCGTTCACTTGCGTGGCATAGAACCAGAATACGCGCTGAAGCGCTGTTCCGGATCGATTTGTTCGCGGCTCCCGAGAGAGCGGTCGGCACGCTTGGGGCGGCCCGGTTCGTACCGACAAACAAAAACACCCCGGTGTCTACCGGGGTGTTTATAGCATGAACCTTGCAATTTGCCTTCATTGAAAGAGCAGCAGCGCCGCTCCTTCGTCGGTGGCAAGTTATCGACCGTTACTTCCGGTTGGCGAGCGCCTGCCACGTATCGATGATCGTGTCGGGGTTCAGCGAGATCGACACGATGCCTTCGTCCGTCAGCCATTGCGCGAAGTCCGGGTGATCGGACGGGCCCTGGCCGCAGATGCCGACGTACTTGCCCATCTTGCGACAGGTGTCGATCGCGCGCTTCAGCAGGAACTTGACGGCCGGGTCGCGTTCGTCGAAGTCGACAGCCAGCAGTTCCATGCCCGAGTCGCGGTCGAGGCCGAGCGTGAGCTGCGTGAGGTCGTTCGAACCGATCGAGAAACCATCGAAGTGCTCCAGGAACTCTTCGGCGAGGATCGCGTTGGTCGGGACTTCGCACATCATCACGAGGCGCAGGCCGTTTTCGCCGCGCTTCAGGCCGAACTTCTCGAGCAGGCCGACGACGCGCTCCGCCTGCTTCACGGTACGCACGAACGGCACCATGATCTCGACGTTGGTCAGGCCCATCTCGTCGCGCACGCGCTTCAGTGCACGGCACTCCATCTCGAACGCCTGCGCGAAGTCTTCAGCGATGTAACGCGACGCGCCGCGGAAACCCAGCATCGGGTTTTCCTCGTCCGGCTCATAACGCGAACCGCCGATCAGCTTCTTGTACTCGTTCGACTTGAAGTCGGACAGACGCACGATCACGGGCTTCGGATAGAACGCCGCCGCGATCGTCGCGACACCTTCCGTCAGCTTGTCGACGTAGAACTGACGCGGCGATGCGTGACCGCGCGCGACGCTCTCGACCGCCTTCTTCAGGTCCTGGTCGATGTTCGGGTACTCGAGGATCGCCTTCGGGTGGACACCGATGTTGTTGTTGATGATGAACTCGAGACGCGCGAGACCCACACCGCCGTTCGGCAGTTGCGAGAAGTCGAACGCGAGCTGCGGGTTGCCGACGTTCATCATGATCTTGACCGGGATTTCCGGCAGTTCGCCGCGCTGCACTTCCGTGACTTCCGTCTCGAGCAGGCCGTCGTAGATCTTGCCTTCGTCGCCTTCCGCACACGACACGGTGACGAGCGCGCCGTCCTTCAGGATGTCGGTCGCATCGCCGCAGCCGACGACTGCCGGCACGCCGAGCTCACGCGCGATGATCGCCGCGTGGCAGGTCCGGCCGCCGCGGTTCGTGACGATCGCGGCTGCACGCTTCATCACCGGCTCCCAGTTCGGGTCGGTCATGTCGGCCACCAGCACGTCGCCCGGCTGCACGCGTTCCATTTCCGACGGATCCTGGATCACGCGCACGGGGCCCGCACCGATCTTCTGGCCGATCGCACGGCCCGTTGCCAACACCTGCGACTGGCCCTTCAGCTTGAAGCGCTGCTCGGCCTTGCCGGTTGCCTGGCTCTTCACCGTTTCCGGGCGTGCCTGCAGGATGAAGATCTTGCCGTCGCGGCCGTCCTTGCCCCACTCGATGTCCATCGGACGCTGGTAGTGCTTCTCGATGATGACCGCGTACTTCGCCAGCTCGATCACGTCTTCGTCGGTGATCGAGTAGCGGTTGCGCTGTTCGTGCGGCACGTCGACCGTCTTCACGCGGCCCGGCTCGCCCGGCTGCGTGAATTCCATCTTGATCAGCTTCGAGCCGATCGAGCGGCGGATGATCGGGTACTTGTCCTGTGCGAGCGTCGTCTTGAACACGTAGAACTCGTCCGGGTTCACAGCACCCTGCACGACGGTTTCGCCCAGGCCGTAGCTCGACGTGATGAACACGGCGTCCTTGAAGCCCGATTCGGTGTCGATCGTGAACATCACGCCGGCGGCGCCGACGTCCGAGCGGACCATGCGCTGCACACCGGCCGACAGGGCGACTTCCGCGTGCGTGAAGCCCTTGTGCACGCGGTACGAGATCGCGCGGTCGTTATACAGCGACGCGAACACGTGCTTCATGCGGTCGAGCACGTCTTCGATGCCGACGACGTTCAGGTACGACTCCTGCTGGCCGGCGAACGATGCGTCGGGCAGGTCTTCCGCGGTAGCGGACGAACGCACGGCGAACGACAGTTCGCCCGGCGAGCTGTTCTTCAGGACTTCGAACTGCTCGCGGATTTCCTGCTCGAGACGTGCCTGCATCGGCGCATCGACGATCCATTTACGGATTTCGGCACCGGCTTCGGCGAGCGCCTTCACGTCGTCGATGTCGAGCGACTCGAGACGCTTGGCGATGCGATCGGTAAGGTCGTTGTGCTTGAGGAAATCACGGAACGCGAGCGCGGTCGTGGCGAAACCGGTGGGCACACGAACGCCTGCTTCGGAAAGCTGGCTGATCATTTCGCCAAGCGACGCATTCTTGCCGCCGACGATCTCCACATCGGTCATCCGCAACTGCTCGAACGGAATTACATACGCCTGGTCCTTTGCGACGTTTGCTGCGTTAGTCATACAAGCCCCTAAGTGTGAAAAAAATGCTCGATTGCGCAAGTGGGCTCGGACGCGGGCGCTTGCAAAAAGGCGCGGCGCGTCTTGCGCAACCTGTTAGATAAACAATCGCAGTGACGGAAAATCTTCCGACCCGATTTGCAAAAATCCCGGCAGAAGGGCGATATTTGCAGACGAATCGCCAAACTTGCCGGGAATTTTGGAATCGCGCGGCGTAGCATGGGGCGCCGTTCGCGCCCTGCCCCCGCAATTGCTTATCCAACAGGTTGCCGCTATTCTACCGTGCCGGCTGCCGGATGTGGCGCGACCTTGTCACTGCGTCTGGAGGCGAACCTCCAGCCGCCCGCGCAACCGCCCTTCACGTTCGACGCCCAGATTCATGCTGCCTACCGTATTCATCGTCTCCGACGGCACCGGGATCACTGCCGAAACCTTCGCGCATTCGATCCTCTCCCAGTTCGACCAGAAATTCCGCCTCGTGCGCGTGCCGTTCGTCGATTCGCTCGACAAGGCCTACTCGACCCTCGAGAAGATCAACGAGGCCGCCGTGCACGACGGCCGCCGCGCGATCGTGTTCACGACGCTCGTCGACAGCGAGTCGAACGACATCGTCAAGCGCTCGAACGCACTCGTGCTCGACATGTTCCAGCGCTTCGTCGAACCGCTCGAGCAAGAGCTGGAGCTCAAGTCGAGCCATGCGATGGGCCGCGGCCACCAGAACGCGGACACCGAGGAATACAAGACGCGGATCGAGGCGATCAACTTCTCGCTCGCGCACGACGACGGCCAGTCGAACCGCAACCTGTCGGAAGCCGACGTGATCCTCGTCGGCGTGTCGCGCAGCGGCAAGACGCCGACGAGCCTGTATCTCGCGATGCAGTACGGCGTGAAGGCAGCCAACTACCCTCTGATTCCGGAGGATTTCGAGCGCGGCAAGCTGCCGTCGGCGCTGGCCGCGTACAGCGAGAAGCTGTTCGGGCTGTCGATCGACCCGCAGCGCCTGTCGGAGATCCGCAACGAACGCCGGCCGGGCAGCAAGTACGCGGCGCCCGAGAACTGCCGCTACGAGATCAACGAGGCCGAAGCGATGATGCGCCGCGAGGGGATCAAGTGGCTGTCGTCGACGCACAAGTCGATCGAGGAAATCGCGACGACGATCCTGCAGGAAATCCGCCTCGACCGGCAGTCGTACTGAGATTGAGCGCTCGCGGCCGCCTGGCCGCCGCCGGAAACAAAAAAGGCCGCGTCGAGCGGCCTTTTTTAATGGTGCGGCGAAAGCACGCGTGTGGCGTCACGCACGCCGCTGCTGACGCACCTGCTCGAACAGGCAGACCGCTGCCGCAGCCGCCACGTTCAGCGACTCCATCCCGCCTGGCTGCGGGATCGTCACGCGATGCGTGGCCGCATCGCGCCAGAACGTCGACACACCGGCCCCCTCGTTGCCAAACACCCATGCCACGGGGCCCGACAGGTCGCAGTCATAGACCGCCTGCGCGCCGTGCGAATCGGTCAGCGCAACCGGGACCTCCAGGCGTTCGGCGAGCGCACCGGCATCGACGTCCTCGTGGATCGACAGCAGGAAATGCGCGCCCATGCCCGAGCGCAGCACCTTCGACGACCATGCGTACGCGGTACCCGGCGCACAGAACACGTGGCGCACACCGGCGGCCGCCGCGCTGCGCAGGATCGAGCCGACGTTGCCGGCGTCCTGCACGCCGTCGAGCACGACCGACGACTGCGTCACGCGCTCGGGCAGCGGCTGCGCCGGCCGGTCGACGAGCAGCAGGAAGCCGACGCCGTTGACGACGTTCGACAACTGCCCGAACAGCGCGTCGGGCAGCGTGACGATCCGTTGCGCATCGATGCGCGCGACGATCGCCTGCGCCTCGGCGTGGCCGAGTGCGCCTTCGGTCGCCACGCACAGCTCGGGCGTCGCACCCGTATCGAGGTACGCGCTCGCGAGGTGGAATCCTTCGAGCAGTGCCTGGCCGCCACGGCGTTGATGGGACGTCGAGCCCGCGAGCGCCTTCAGGCGCTTGTACAGCGGGTTGTCGCGGGAAGTAATGCTTTTCATCGAATCAGTTCGAGTGCCGCGCGCACGGGGGCGAACGAGCGCCGATGCGCTTCGCACGGGCCGTGCTCGCGCAGCGCGGCGAGGTGTTTCGCGGTGCCGTAGCCCGCATGCACGTTGAAGCCGTACACGGGGAAGCGTTCGTGCAGGTCGACGAGCATGCGATCGCGCGTGACCTTCGCGAGGATCGACGCGGCCGAGATGCTCGGCACAAGCGCGTCGCCGCTGACGATCGCCTCGGCGCGCACCGTCAGCGTCGGGCAGCGGTTGCCGTCGATCTGCGCCAGCGTCGGCAGGACCGACAGGCCCTCGACGGCCCGCTTCATCGCGAGCATCGTCGCGTGCAGGATGTTCAGCGTATCGATTTCGTCGACGCTCGCCGATGCGACGCAATACGACAGCGAGCGCGCGACGATCAGCTCGTACAGCGCGTCGCGCTTCTTCGCGGACAGCGCCTTCGAATCGTCGAGCCCGTCGATCGGCTGCGCCGGATCGAGGATCACCGCGGCGGCCACCACCGGCCCCGCGAGCGGGCCGCGGCCCGCTTCGTCGACGCCGCAGACGATCTCGTCAGGACGGCTGAAATCGAAGCCGCCCTGCACGTCGCTCGACGCGCGGCGGCGTGGTGCACGTACTGCGGTCATGCGCGCCCCTTGCGTTGTTCGAGCACGCGCACGACCGCTTCGGCCGCCTTCGCGGCCGTGTTCTGCCGCAGCGAAAGATGCATTTCGGTAAATACTTCGGTCAGTGTGCGGCGGTTCGCGTCGTCGCGCAGCTGCGTGAGCGTCGCATCGGCGAGCGCCTCGGGCGTCGCGAAATGCTGCAGCAGCTCGGGCACGACGAAGCGCCCCGCCAGGATGTTCGGCAAGCCGACGTACGGCAGGTAACCCTGCCGGCGCATGATCTGCCCGGTCAGCCAGGGCACCTTGTACGAGATCACCATCGGCTTCTTCAGCAGCGCGGCTTCCAGCGTGACCGTGCCGCTCTTCACGAGGATCGCGTCGGCGGCCGTCATCGCGACCTGCGCACTGCCATCGGTAATCGTCAGCGCGAGTTGCGGATGCGCATCGACGAGCGGCTGCAGCAGCGCGCGCAGCGCCGGCGTCGCCGCCGGCATCACGAAGCGCACGCCCGGCTCGCGCTGCTGCATCAGCGCCATCGCCGCGAAGAACGTCGGGCCGATCAGCGCGATTTCCGAGCGCCGGCTACCGGGCAGCACGGCGATCACCGGGCCGTCTGCAGGCAGGCCGAGCGCGATCCGCGCGCCTTGCATGTCGGGCTCGAGCGGGATTTCGTCGGCGAGCGGATGGCCGACGTAGGTCGACGCGACGCCTGCCTTGTCGAGAATCGCCGGCTCGAACGGGAACAGGCACAGCATGTGGTCGACCGACTTGGCGATCTTCTTGATCCGGCCGCCACGCCATATCCAGATCGACGGGCATACGAAGTGGACCACCGGAATGCCCGCGTCCCGCACCGTCTGCTCGACGTTGAAGTTGAAATCAGGTGCGTCGATGCCGATGAACGCGTCCGGCCGCTCGGCCAGCAACTGGCGCTTCAGCTCGCCGCGAATCCGCAGGATCTCGGGAATCTGACCCAGCGCCTCGACATAGCCGCGCACGGTCAGCTTGTCCATCTGCCAGTGCGAGTCGAAGCCGTGCGCAATCATCCGCTGCCCGCCGATCCCGTAGTACTGGGCCGAGTCGGGCAGCCGCTCGCGCAGCCCGCCGAGCAGCGACGCGCCGAGCAGGTCGCCCGACGGTTCGCCGGCCGCCATCGCGAGCCGGAGCTGAGTGGTCGGAAGCGGCATCGCTTAGCGGATGATGCCGCGTTGCGACGCGTCGATGAAATCGACGAGCGCCTTCACCGGCACATCGCCGTCGCCGCCCGCCTCTGCCAGCTCGCGCAATTGCACCTTCGCTTCCTCGAACGACAGGCCGTTCTTGTACAGCACGCGGTACGCGCTGCGCAGCGCCGAGATCGCGTCGGCCGAGAAGCCGCGCCGGCGCAGCCCTTCGACGTTGATCCCATGCGGCTCGGCCTTGTTGCCCGCCGCGATCACGAACGGCGGAATGTCCTGCACGAGCGCCGACGCGCCGCCCAGCATCGAGTGCGCGCCGATGCGCACGAACTGGTGCACGCCCGACATACCGCCGACGATCGCCCAGTCGCCGATCTCGACGTGACCGGCCATCTGCGCGTTGCTCGACAGGATCACGTGATTGCCGACGCGGCAGTCATGGCCGATGTGCACGTAGGCCATGATCCAGTTGTCGTCGCCGAGCGTCGTCACGCCGCCGTCCTGCACGGTGCCCGTGTGGATCGTCGTGAATTCGCGGATCGTGTTGCGATTGCCGATCACGAGCTTCGTCGGCTCGTCCTTGTACTTCATGTCCTGCGGACGACCACCGACCGACGCGTAATGGCCGATGCGGTTGTCCTCGCCGAGCGTCGTATGGCCTTCGATCACGCTGTGCGAGCCGATCGTCGTGCGCGCGCCGATCGTGACGTGCGGACCGACGATCGCGTACGGGCCGATCTCGACCGATTCGTCGATCTGCGCGCCCGGTTCGACAATCGCGGTGGGATGAATCCTGGTCATGCGCCGTTGCCTCTCGATGTGATGTGTCGCGTTGCGTTGCCTATGCGTGACGCGTCGCTCAGGGCGCCACGTCGGTCGTCTTGACCGTGCACATCAGTTCGGCTTCCGCGGCCACCTTGCCGTCCACTTCCGCCACCGCCTTGAACTTCCAGATGCCGCGGATGTAGCGTTCGAACGTCACGTTCAGAATCAGTTGGTCGCCCGGCTCGACCGGACGCTTGAAGCGCGCACCGTCGATCCCGACGAAGTAGTACAGCGTGTTCTCCGGATCCTTCGGCTGCTCTTCCGAGAAGGTCAGCAGCGCCGCGGCCTGCGCGAGCGCCTCGAGGATCAGCACGCCCGGCATCACCGGCCGCTTCGGGAAATGCCCCTGGAAGAACGGCTCGTTGATCGACACGTTCTTCAGCGCTTTGATTCCCTTGTGCGGCTCGAGTTCGAGCACGCGATCGACGAGCAGAATCGGGTAGCGATGCGGCAGCAGCGTGAGGATCTTGTGGATGTCGAGATTGATTTTTTCAGTGCTCATGATGGTTCGTCTCACGCAGAGGCTGCGCGGTGGTGATGCAAAGGCTGAAGCGGGCCGCCGTGCGGCCCAGTCTGGCAAACCGGGCCGGTTGCGCTGGCCGTACCCGGTTCGAGGTCTCGCATGATGCGCTCAGGCGTCCGTGCCGCCCTGGGCGGCGAGCGTGGCTTCGAGCGCCTTGATGCGCTCGCGCAGCTTGTCGAGGTTGCGCACGAGCGCGGCGCTCTTGTTCCATTCGCCGTGGTCGACGGCCGGGAACGCGCTGGTATAGATGCCGGCCTTCGGCAGCGACTTCGATACGCCCGACTTCGCGGTGATGATGACATAGTCGCCGAGCGTCACGTGGCCGGCGATCCCGGCCGCGCCGCCGATCATGCAGTGGCGGCCGATCGTCGTGCTGCCCGCGATGCCCGCGCTGCCGGCGATCACCGTATAGGCGCCGATCCGGCAGTTGTGGCCGATCTGGACCTGGTTGTCGATCTTCACGCACTCCTCGATGACGGTATCCGCCATCGCGCCGCGATCGATCGTCGTGTTCGCGCCGATCTCGACGTCCGGGCCGATCGAGACGCCGCCGACCTGCGGGATCTTGACCCAGCTGCCGGTGCGCGCGTTGCCGTCGCCGACGAAATCCGGCGCGAAGCCGAAGCCGTCGGAGCCGATCACGGCGCCCGCATGGATGATCGCGCGCGGGCCGATCTTGCAGTCGTGGTACACCGACACGTTCGGATACAGGTGCGAACCCGCGCCGATCGTCGTGCCGCGGCCGACGAATACATTCGCGTCGAGTTCCACGCCGTCTTCGATCACCGCACCGGCCTCGACCGTCACGTGCGGGCCGATCACCGCGCTCGCGGCGACCTGCGCGGCCGGATCGATCGTCGCGCTCGGATGCACGCCGGCGGCACGCGGCGGCGTCGCCAGATCGATGAACATCTGCGCGACGCGCGCGAAGTACGCGTACGGGTTCGGCGTGACAATGAAATTGCGGCGGCCGGCGTCCCGGCGGCCGGCGTCCCCGGGGCCGGCCGTCCGGCCGCTCTCGGCCGCGCCCAGCTTTTCCAGATCCTTCGGCGCGATCAGCACCGCGCCGGCGCGGGTCGACTCGACCTGCGACAGATACTTCGGATTCGCGAGGAACGCGAGTTGCTGCGGGCCTGCCTGGTCGAGCGGGGCGAGCCCGCTCACCTTGCACTGTGCGTCGCCGGCGATCTCGCCGCCGAATCGCTTTACGAGATCATCGAGCGTCAATGCCATTCGTCGTCTGCTCCGTTCAGTTCGTCGAGCCGGACGCGAGCGCCTTGAGCACCTTGTCGGTGATGTCGATGCGCGGGCTGACGTACACGGCTTCCTGCACGATCAGGTCGTAATTCTGCTGCTCGGCGATCTGCTTGATGACCTTGTTCGCCCTCTCGAGCACGGCCGCCAGCTCCTCGTTGCGGCGCTGGTTCAGGTCTTCGCGGAATTCACGCTGCTTGCGCTGGAAGTCGGTATCGAGCTGCGCGAGATCGCGCTGCTTCTGCGCGCGGTCGGCCGCCGACAGCGACGCACCGTTCTTGTCCAGCGAATCGGACATCGACTTCAGACGCGCCGCCAGATCCTGCAGATCCTTGTCGCGCTTCGCGAACTCGGCTTCGAGCTTCGTCTGCGCCGCCTTCGCGGGCGCCGACTCGCGCAGGATCCGATCCGAATTGACCGCCGCGATGCGGGCGACGTCCTGTGCGTGCACCGTCGCCGCGCCCAAGGCCAGCGCAACGGTCAGCGCGCACATCACTCGTTTCGAAAACTTACCGGTTAGCAAAATTACCCTCTCGTTGCTGTTGTCATGCGTTCGGTCAGAACGCCGTCCCGATCTGGAACTGGAATTTCTGGTACTTGTCGCCTTCGTTCTTCTGAATCGGGAAGCCAAGGCTCAGCTTGAGCGGCCCGATCGGCGAAATCCACGCGAGGCCGACGCCGTACGCGTAACGCAGGCCGTTCGCGCCCGTGGCGGTGCCGCCCGGCGCGTTGCCCCAGACGTTGCCGCCGTCGACGAACGTGAACACGCGCAGCGTGCGGTCGTAGCCGGTGCCCGGCAACGGGAACGTCAGCTCGATGTTGCCCACGAGCATCTTCGAGCCGCCGATCGGGTCGCCCGTCTTCGAGTCGCGCGGTCCCAGCGAGCTCGGCTCATAGCCACGCACGGAGCCGATACCGCCAGCGTAATAGTTCTTGAAGATCGGGTACGGATTGCCGATGCCGTTGCCGTAGCCGCCCTGGATGTTCATGCCCAGGATGAAGCCGCGCGAGAACGAATAGTAGTACTGCGCCTGCAGGTCCGCCTTGTAGTACTGGATCTTGCCGACCGGCACGCCGTACTCCATGTTCGCCTGCGTGAAGTAGCCGCGGCTCGGAATCAGCGCACTGTCACGCGCATCGCGCGACCACGCGACCGTCAGCGGCACCGTGTTCGACACGCGGCCGAACTGCTGCACGTAATCCTGGTAGCTCTGCGGCGTGTTCGAATCGACGTCGAGACGGTTCTGTTCGAAGCCGGCGCCGAAGTAGACGGTATCGACTTCCGAGAACGGAATGCCGAACTTCAGGTTGCCGCCCGCGCTGATGATCCGGAAGCTTGAGCTCGTCGAATAGTAGAGCGGCTGGTACGTACGGTAGAAGACGTCGGTGATCCGCTTGATACCGTCGACCGTGAAATACGGATCGACCTGCGTGACGGTCAGCGTGCGGTAGCTCTTCGCGGTGTTGACGTTCACCGACAGGCTGGTACCCGAACCGAACACGTTGTCCTGCGACACGCCGGCCGACAGCACGACCTTGTCCGTCGACGAGAAGCCGGCGCCCAGCGTGATCGCGCCGGTCGGCTTTTCGTCGACCTTCACGTTCACGTCGACCTGGTCGTTCGTGCCTTCGACCGGCACGGTCGTCACGTCGACGTTGGTGAAGTAGCCGAGACGGTTCACGCGATCCTTCGACAGCGCGAGGCGGTTCGAATCGAACCACGAGCTTTCGAGCTGGCGCATTTCGCGGCGCACCACTTCGTCGCGCGTGCGCGTGTTGCCGACGACGTTGATGCGGCGCACGTACACGCGGCGGCTCGGATCGACGACGAGGTTCAGGTTCACCTTGTGGTTCGCCTGGTCGATCTCCGGCTGCGCGTTGACGGTCGCGAATGCGTAGCCGTATTCACCGAGCTTGTCGACGATCGACTTGGTGGTCTGCTGCAGCTTTTCGGCCGAGAAGCGATCGCCCGGCTTGATCTTGATCAGCTTGTTGAGTTCGGCCTCGCGATCGAGCAGGTTGCCCGACAGCTTGATGCCCGACACCGTGTACGGCTCGCCTTCGTGCAGCGTGACCGTCAGGTACATGTCCTTCTTGTCGGGCGAGATCGACACCTGGGTCGACTCGATGTTGAACTCGAGATAGCCGTGGTTCAGGTAGTACGAGCGCACTGCTTCGAGGTCGCCCGTGAGCTTTTCCTTCGAGTACAGGTCGTTCTTCGTGTACCAGGAGAACCAGTTCGGCGTCGACAGCTGCATCTCGTCGCGCAGCGTGCTCGTGCTGTACGCCTTGTTGCCGATGAAGTTGATCTGGCGGATCTTCGCGCTCGGGCCTTCGGCCACCGCGAACAGGATCGACACGCGGTTCGCGTCGACCGGCGTGACCGTCGTCTTGACCTCGGCTGCGTAGAAGCCGCGCGTGAGGTACTGGCGCTTGAGCTCCTGCTCCGCCTTGTCGACGAGCGCCTTGTCGTAATAGCGGCCGTCGGCGAGACCGACTGCGCGCAGTGCCTTCGTCAGGTTGTCCTTGTCGAATTCCTTCGTGCCGGTGAAGTCGATCGACGCGATGGCCGGACGCTCCTGCACCTGCACGATCACGACATTGCCCTGCGTGGCGATGCGTACGTCGTTGAAAAAGCCCGTCGCGTACAGCGCGCGGATTGCTTCGGATGCCTTGTCGTCCGTGAAGGTATCGCCCTGCTTGATCGGCAGGTAGGCGAACACCGAACCCGCTTCGACGCGCTGCAGCCCCTCGATCTTGATGTCTTGCACCACGAACGGTGCCGCTGCATGGGCCGCGAGGCCGTGCGCGGCGAGCGCGGCCGCTGCAACTGTCTTAGGTACAAAGCGATGAGGTTTGAACAACATGCATCCCCAATATTTAGCTGCATCAAATCAGGCGGCTGCCTAGCGGCCGCCGCCTGACGCTTCAGAAATGGATTAACCGAGCCAGATCGTTGAACAGCGCGATCGCCGACAATGCGACGATGCAGATCAACCCGGCTCTTTGCAGAATCAGTTGCCAGCGCTCCGAGACGGCTTTCCCGGTCGCAGCTTCAACCGCATAATATAACAGATGCCCCCCGTCCAAAACGGGAATCGGCAACAAGTTCAGGACGCCAAGGCTAATGCTGACAAGGGCGAGGAACGACAGGAACGCTGATGGACCGAGCCGCGCACTCTTGCCCGCGTAGTCGGCAATCGTCACCGGGCCGGACAGGTTCTTCAGCGACGCATTGCCCGTAATCATGCGCCCGAACATCCGCAGCGAATACACGGAGATGTCCCACGTACGGTGCGCGCCGAGCTGCAGGCTCTCGATCGGCCCGTAGCGCACGTCGACGGACGGCGTATGCATCGACAGCGCCGCGCCGATACGGCCGACCTGCTGCCCCGACTCGTCGTCGCGCTGCGTCTGCGGCACGATCGACACCGTCTGCGCGGCGCCGCCGCGCTCGATCTGCAGGTCGAGCGGCTTGCCCGCATGGTGTTTCACGAAATCGATGAAGCGCGACGCGCCGCCGATCGGCTTGCCGTCGAGCGCGACCAGCTTGTCGCCGGACTTCAGGCCCGCTTGCTCCGCCGCGCTGCCGGGCTGCACCGACGCGACCGACAGCGTGCCGCCGCCGGTCTCGAAGCCCAGATGGGCCATGAAATCGTCGTCGAGCTGACTTTCGGGAACATGGCGGAGGTCGACGCGGAAATCGAACGTCGTGTTGCCGTCGCGTGCGCCGAGCACGATCTCGCGGTGGTCGAACGCGGCCGCCAGCAGCTTCCAGCGCAGGTCCGACCACGACCGCACCGGCTCGGACTCGCCGCCCTGCGCGTTGCGGATCGACACGATCGTCTCGCTGCCGTCGAAGCCCGCGCGCGCCGCCAGCGTGCCGGCGGCCGGCGGTGCGACGATCGCGGCCGGCTCGGTCACGCCGCTCGCAAATACGACGGAAAACAGCACGATTGCCAACAGGAAGTTGGCAATGGGCCCGGCCGCGACGATCGCGATGCGCTTGTAGACGGATTGCCGGTTGAACGCCTGCCCGAGTTCTTCGGGCGGGATGCCGGGGCCGGGATCGCGCTCGTCGAGCATCTTCACGTAGCCGCCGAGCGGCAGCGCGGACAGCGTCCACTCGGTGCCCGTCCTGCGGCTGACCCAGCGCGCGACGGGCTGGCCGAAGCCGATCGAGAAACGCAACACCTTCACGCCGCACCAGCGCGCGACGCGATAATGTCCGTACTCATGCACGACGACCAGCACCCCGATCGCCACCGCAAACGCGATCAGTTCGACCAGCACGTTCATGAGCACCCCATTCAGACAGTGCGCTCCACGCGTGGCGCAGGCGCTTTCGCAATAATTTCGGCGGCGAGGCGGCGTGCCTCGGCATCCGCCGCCAGAACGTCGTCGAGCCCGTCGGGCGTGCGGTTCGGCAGCGTGCTGAGCACGGCGTCGACCGTCGCCGCAATCGCCATGAAGCCGATGCGGCGCTCGAGAAACGCTTCGACCGCCACTTCGTTCGCTGCGTTCAATGCGGCGCTCGCGATACCGCCTTCCTCAAGCGCCTTCAAGGCGAGCGCGAGGCACGGGAAGCGCGCGTAATCGGGCTTCTCGAACGACAGCTGGGCGATCTGCGCGAGGTCGAGCTGATCGACGCCCGCGTCGACACGCTCGGGGAACGCGAGCGCATGCGCGATCGGCGTGCGCATGTCGGGGTTGCCGAGCTGCGCGAGCACCGAGCCGTCGCGGTACGACACGAGCGAATGGATCACGCTCTGCGGATGGATCAGCACGTCGATCCGGTCGCCCGGCAGCCCGAAGATCCAGTGCGCCTCGATCACCTCGAGGCCCTTGTTCATCATCGTCGCGGAATCGACCGAGATCTTGCGGCCCATCACCCAGTTCGGGTGCTTGCACGCTTCGTCCGGCGTCACGTCGACGAGCGTGGCCGGCTCGCGCGTGCGGAACGGGCCGCCCGACGCGGTCAGGATGATCTTCGAGATCCCGCCGTGCTCGGCCGCGTCGCGCGGCATGCACTGGAAGATCGCGTTGTGTTCGCTGTCGACCGGCAGCAGGATCGCGCCATGGTCGCGCACCGCGTCCATGAAGATCGCGCCCGACATCACCAGGGCTTCCTTGTTCGCGAGCAGGATGCGCTTGCCGGCGCGCGCGGCCGCGAGGCTCGGCGCCATGCCGGCCGCACCGACGATCGCCGCGACGACCGTATCGCAGCCGTCGCTCTTCGACACGTCGACGAGCGCCTGCGGCCCGTACAGCACCGTGGTCTTGCTGCCCGCCGCGCGCAGCTTCGCTTCGACGTGCGCGGCCGTCTGCGCATCGCCGACCACCGCGACTTCAGGCGCGAAGCGCAGGCACTGCTCGACCAGCTTGTCGCCGTTGCGGTGTGCGGTCAGCGCATAGACCGAGAAGCGCTCGGGATGGCGCGCGACCACGTCGAGCGTGCTGTCTCCGATCGAGCCCGTGGAACCGAGCAATGTCAGACGTTTTTGCATAACAGAAATAATGGTTTAACCAAGCAGCAGCATCGCGAGCGGCAGCACCGGCAGCAGCGCGTCGACACGGTCGAGCACGCCGCCATGCCCCGGCAGCAGTCCGCTCGAATCCTTCACGCCCGCCTGCCGCTTCAGCAGCGACTCGAACAGGTCGCCGATCACGCTATACGCGACCAGCAACGTCAGTGCGGCCCACGCGCCGGGCATCCCGTAGCGCACGGCGAACGCAGAAAACAGGGTCGGCTCGAACGCATGCGCGGCCATCGCGACGCCGGCGACGACCATCACGGCGAGCCAGCCACCGATCGCGCCTTCCCAGCTCTTGCCGGGACTGATCGTGATGGCCAGTTTACGCTTTCCGAAGGCCTTGCCCGCGAAGTATGCGCCGATATCGGCGAGCCAGACGACCAGAAGCAGCGACAGCACGAACGGCACGCCCTGCGCGCGCGCCGCGACGAGCGCATGCCAGCAGGCCGCGAAGACCACGAGGCCGGCCGCCAGCAGGAACGGCCGCCATACGCCGCCCGCGAGCTCCGGCTTGCGCCGCAACGTGAACGGGCCGACCAGCAGCCAGAACACGCCGGCTGCCATGAAAAGGGGACGGGACGAAGCCGCATCGACGCCGAGCGGCGCCGTGGCCGCGAGCGCCAGCGCCGCGACGACGGCATAGACGACCGGGCCGGCACCGCCGAGCTTGAGCAGGCGCGCCCACTCCCACGCGGCAAACACGAGCACGACGCCGATCAGCGCGCCGAACGCGGTGAGCGGCGCGAACAGCGTCACCGGCAGCAGCACCGCCAGCATCACGATCGCCGTGATCACACGGGTTTTCAGCATGAAAGGGAGTCGGCGTTCTGCGATTGCGGTTCGAGCTGTGCGCTCGTGCGGCCAAAACGGCGCTCGCGCTCCGTATACGACGCCATGGCGTCGGCCAGTGCCGCGCCGTCGAAATCCGGCCAGTATTTGTCGGTGAAATAGAATTCGGCGTACGCGAGTTGCCACAGCAGGAAGTTGCTGACGCGCTGCTCGCCGCCGGTACGGATGAAGAGATCGGGCTCCGGCGCATAGGCCATCGCCAGGTGCGGCGCGAACGCGTCCTCGGTCACTTCGACCTCGCGACCTTCGCGCACGGCCTGCTCGACGAGCTTCTTCGTCGCTTGCAGGATGTCCCACCGGCCGCCGTAGTTGGCCGCGATGGTGAGCGTCAGACGGGTATTGCGCGCCGTCTTGGTTTCGGCGCGGCGAATCAGTTCGCGGATGCGCGGCTCGAAGCGGTCGAGATCGCCGACGACACGCAGGCGGATCCCGTTCGCATGGAGCTTGCCGACCTCGCGCTCGAGCGCGGTGATGAAGAGTCGCATCAGGAACGACACTTCGTCGTTCGGCCGGCGCCAGTTCTCCGAACTGAACGCGAACAGCGTCAGGTATTCGACGCCGGCGCGCGCGCAACCTTCGACCACCGACCGCACGGCATCGACGCCACGGGTGTGCCCCGCGACGCGCGGCAAGCGGCGTTCGGTCGCCCAACGGCCGTTGCCGTCCATGATGATCGCGATGTGACGCGGCACGACGCCGACGTCAGGCACGCGAACGGTAGAGCTGGTATAGGTCATGGCCGTTGAGACAGTAATGCGGGAAGAAGGCGGCGCGCGAGGACGGTCGTCAGACCGTCATGATCTCGGCTTCCTTGGTCTGCACGAGCTTGTCGATTTCGGCGACGTGCTTGTCGGTCAGCTTCTGCACGTCGTCGCTCGCACGACGCTCGTCGTCTTCCGAGATTTCCTTGTCCTTCACGAGCTTCTTGAGCGCTTCGTTCGCGTCGCGGCGCAGGTTGCGGATCGCGACCTTGGCCGTTTCGCCCTCGCTCTTCACGACCTTGGTCAGCTCGCGGCGGCGCTCTTCCGTCAGCGCGGGCATCGGCACGCGGATCAGGTCGCCGGAGGTGGCCGGGTTCAGGCCCAGGTCGGCTTCGCGAATGGCCTTCTCGACCTTCGCGACCATCGGCTTTTCCCACGGCTGCACACCGATCGTGCGTGCGTCGACGAGCGTCATGTTGGCAACCTGCGAGATCGGCACCATCGACCCGTAGTAGTCAACCTGCACGTGATCGAGCATGCCAGTGTGCGCACGGCCCGTACGGATCTTTGCCAGATCACTCTTGAATGCATCGATCGAGCGCAGCATCTTCTGCTCGACGCCCTTCTTGGTATCAGCGACACTCATTTCAACCTCCGAACCTTCTAACCTTCAAAGAACACGGGCCCCGCCCGGCGCATCCGGCGCGCCGCGGCCGATGACCCGCATCCGCGGGAGTTTACACGTGGACGAGCGTACCTTCGTCCTCGCCCAGCACGATGCGCTTGAGCGCGCCCGGCTTGTTGATCGAAAACACGCGAATCGGCAGCTTCTGGTCGCGGCACAGCGCAAAAGCCGTCGCGTCCATCACCTGCAGGTTGCGGCTGATCGCCTCGTCGAAAGTGATCGTCGTGTAACGCGTGGCCGACGGATCCTTCTTCGGATCGGCAGAATATACGCCATCGACCTTGGTCGCCTTCAGCACGACCTCGGCGCCCACCTCCGAACCGCGCAGCGCGGCGGCCGTGTCCGTCGTGAAGAACGGGTTGCCGGTACCGGCCGCGAAGATCACGACGCGGCCTTCCTCGAGCTGGCGAATCGCGCGGGGCCGGATGTACGGCTCGACGACCTGGTCCATGCGCAGCGCGGACTGCACGCGCGCCTCGATGCCGGCGTGGCGCATTGCGTCCTGCAGCGCCAGCGCGTTCATCATCGTCGCGAGCATCCCCATGTAGTCTGCCGTCGCGCGATCCATGCCGGCCGCGCCACCCGCGACACCGCGGAAAATATTACCGCCACCGATCACGACCGCGAGCTGCGTACCGAGACGCACGACTTCGGCGATATCGGCCACCATCCGTTCGATCGTCGCGCGATTGATGCCGAAGGCATCGTCGCCCATCAGCGCTTCGCCGGAGAGTTTGAGAAGGACGCGTTTATAGGCATTGGACATAGGGGCTTCCGAGCGACGAGAGGATGACAACCACGAACTGTAGGGGCGAAATACTGATTCGGGCAAGCGCCGACGGTCGGACCGGGTTTCCCGGCCGGCCGGCGGCGGCGCCGACCGCGGCGGAGCGGACGCCCGCCGCGGATACTGCCTGACTGCTTACGGCTTACTGCTGCTTTGCTGCTGCGACTTGCGCGGCCACTTCGGCGGCGAAGTCGTCCTGGCGCTTCTCGATGCCTTCGCCGACGACGAACAGCGAGAACTTCTGCACAGCGGAATCCGCTGCCTTCAGCATCTGCTCGATCGTCTGCTTGTCGTTCTTCACGAACGTCTGGTTCAGCAGCGACACTTCCTTCAGGTACTTCTGGACGCTACCGTCGACCATCTTCGCGACGATCTCGGCCGGCTTGCCCGATTCCGCAGCCTTCTGCTCGGCCACGCGGCGTTCCGTCTCGATCAGTTCTGCCGGCACGTCAGCCGACGACAGTGCGACCGGCTTCATCGCCGCGATGTGCATCGCGACGTCCTTGCCGACCTGCTCTTCCGCACCCGTGTACTCGACGATCACGCCGATACGCGCGCCGTGCAGGTACGTTGCGATCTTGTTTGCGGTTTCGAAACGGACGAAACGGCGGATCGAGACGTTCTCACCGATCTTGCCGATCAGTGCCAGGCGCACTGCGTCGACCGTCGAACCTTCGAGCGGCAGTGCCGACAGCGCAGCCACGTCAGCCGGGTTTTGCGTCGCAACGAGTTCTGCAACCGTCTTCGAGAATGCGAGGAAGTCGTCGTTCTTCGCGACGAAGTCGGTTTCGCAGTTCAGTTCGACCAGCGCGCCTGCGTTGCCGCCGACGAACGATGCGACGACGCCTTCTGCCGTCACGCGCGATGCCGCCTTGCTCGCCTTGTTGCCGAGCTTGACGCGCAGCAGCTCTTCAGCCTTGGCCAGATCGCCGTCAGCTTCCGTCAGCGCCTTCTTGCACTCCATCATCGGTGCGTCGGTCTTTGCGCGCAGTTCTGCCACCATGCTTGCGGTAATTGCCGCCATCATTCGCTCCTTGAGTCTGTATTCACAACGCCGCCCGCTTGGACGCGAACGGCCGAGATTCGTTTCCGGACCCGCACCAAATCGGCGCGATCAGGTCCGGCGCACAAGCTTAAAAAAAGGGGGCCTGTTGAGAGCCCCCTTTTTGCGCCGGCTCGGGGCCAGTTACGCGTTTTCCTCGACGTACTCGTCGTCGCCGCGTGCAGCCTGGACCACTTCGTTGACCGCGTTTGCACGGCCTTCGAGGATCGCGTCGGCCACGCCTTCAGCGTACAGTGCGACTGCCTTGCTCGAGTCGTCGTTACCCGGGATCACGTAATCCACACCTTCCGGCGAGTGGTTCGTATCGACCACGGCGATGACCGGCACGCCCAGCTTGTTCGCTTCGGTAACGGCAATCTTGTGGTAGCCGACGTCGACGACGAAGATTGCGTCCGGAATGCCGCCCATGTCCTTAACGCCGCCGATCGACTTCTGCAGCTTGGCGATTTCGCGTTCGAACAGCAGCGCTTCCTTCTTGCTCATCTTCTCGAGCTCGCCTGCCTCGACTGCCGCTTCCATGTCCTTCAGGCGCTTAATCGATACCTTCAGCGTCTTGAAGTTGGTCATCATGCCGCCGAGCCAGCGTGCGTTGACGAACGGCATGCCTGCGCGCTGCGCTTCCTGAGCGATCGTGTCACGCGATTGACGCTTCGTGCCGACGAACAGGATCGTGCCGCGGTTCGCTGCCAGCTGGCGCACGTACTTCTGTGCGTCCGTGAACATCGGCAGCGTCTTTTCGAGGTTGATGATGTGAATCTTGTTGCGGTGACCGAAAATGAACGGAGCCATCTTCGGGTTCCAGAAGCGCGTCTGGTGACCGAAGTGGACACCCGCTTCCAGCATTTGGCGCATCGTAACTGCCATGTAAATTCTCCACGAGGGTTGGGTCTTAAGCCGGCCGCCGTACCGCCGCGCGAACCTGCCCCGGAGGGTCCGATTCCACGCGGCCGGCACCCTGGTTGCGCCGGCTTGTGATTCGACACGTGCAAAACGCCCGTGCCGTAAGCCTTTCACCGCCATGCCACCCCAAAACGGGGCAAGTTCGGCATTTGGATATCGACTTAGCCAAAGAGTATAGCACGCCGATTTGTCCGCTCTCAAGTCGCTCACCACTTTTGCTTGCCGCGCGGCGACGGGGCGGACAATCCGCGAAAACCCGCATCCGCACCGCCGGCAGGGGCTGCGACGCCTGCCAGAAGGTGCGATAATCCGTCAATTCACCGCATTCCAGGCATACCTCGATGGCTATTACGCTCAAAAACGAACACGATATCGCCGAGATGCGCGTCGCCTGCCGTCTCGCGAGCGAAGTGCTCGACTTCATCACCCCGCACGTCGTCGCGGGCATCACGACCGCCGAACTCGACCGCCTCTGCCATGAGTTCATGCTCAACGAGCAGGGCACGGTCCCCGCGCCGCTGAACTACCAGCCGCCCGGCTATCCGCCGTACCCGAAGGCCACCTGCATCTCGGTCAACGACGTGATCTGCCACGGCATCCCCGGCGAGAAGGTGATCAAGAACGGCGACGCGCTGAACATCGACATCACCGTGATCAAGAACGGCTACTTCGGCGACACGAGCCGGATGTTCATCGTCGGCGAAGGCTCGATCATGGCGAAGCGCCTCGTGCAGACCACCTACGAATGCATGTGGCTCGGCATCGACCAGGTCAAGCCCGGCGCGCACCTCGGCGACATCGGCTACGCGATCCAGAAGCACGCGGAAGCGCAGGGCTACAGCGTCGTGCGCGAATACTGCGGCCACGGCATCGGCACGGTGTTCCACGAGGATCCGCAGGTCGTCCACTACGGCCGTCCGGGCACGGGCATCGAACTGAAGGCCGGGATGATCTTCACGATCGAGCCGATGATCAACGCCGGCAAGCGCGACATCCGCACGATGCCCGACCAGTGGACGGTCAAGACGCGCGACCGCAGCCTGTCCGCGCAGTGGGAGCACACGGTGCTCGTCACCGAAACCGGCTACGAAGTGCTGACCGTATCGGCCGGCACGCCGGCGCGCCCCGTGTTCGCGCAACCGGCCGCCGCGGTCTGAGCGCCACCGCGCCAGCCCGCCCTGCCCGCACCTGAACAGCCGCCCATGAGCGCTCACGCCGCCCCCTCGCCCGACGCGCTGTCGCGGCGCGCCGAATTCAAGGCCGCCAAGACGGAGATGCTCGAGCGCTTCCGCCGCGCGACGAACGTCGCGTCGCTGATGCACGCGCTGTCGAAACTCACCGACGACGCGCTGAAGCGCGTGTGGGACGACTGCGGGCTGCCCGCGACGCTCGCGCTCGTCGCCGTCGGCGGCTACGGGCGCGGCGAGCTCGCGCCCTATTCCGACGTCGACATCCTCGTGCTGCTGCCCGATGCGCACGACCCGGCGCTCGATGCGCGCATCGAGCGCTTCATCGGGATGGCGTGGGATCTCGGCCTCGAGATCGGCAGCAGCGTGCGCACGGTCGCGCAGTGCATCGAGGAGGCGTCGCAGGACGTCACGGTACAGACCTCACTGCTGGAAGCGCGCCGCATCGTCGGCAGCACCGCGCTGTTCGAGCGCTTCACGGTGCGCTACCACGAGGCGCTCGACGCCCGCGCGTTCTTCACCGCGAAGGTGCTCGAGATGCGCCAGCGCCACGCGAAGTTCCAGGACACGCCGTACAGCCTCGAACCGAACGTGAAGGAAAGCCCCGGCGGGTTGCGCGACCCGCAGACGATCCTGTGGATCGCGCGCGCAGCCGGTTTCGGCAGCAGCTGGCGCGAACTCGACACGCGCGGCCTCATCACCGATCGCGAAGCGCGCGAGCTGCGCCGCAACGAAGGATTCCTGAAGACGCTGCGCGCGCGGCTGCACGTGATCGCCGGCCGCCGCCAGGACATGCTCGTGTTCGACCTGCAGACGCAGGCCGCCGAGAGCTTCGGCTACCAGCCGACGCAGGCCAAGCGCGCGAGCGAACAGCTGATGCGCCGCTATTACTGGGCCGCGAAAGCCGTCACGCAGCTCGCGACGATTCTGATCCAGAACATCGAGGCGCAGCTGTTCCCCGCGACGAGCGGCATCACGCGCGTGCTGTCGCCCGACCGCTTCGTCGAGAAGCAGGGCATGCTCGAGATCGTCGACGACGGCGTGTTCGAGCGCCACCCTGACGCAATCCTCGAAGCGTTCCTGCTGTACGAGACGACCCGCGGCGTGAAGGGCCTGTCCGCGCGCACGCTGCGCGCGCTGTACAACTCGCGCGAGATCATGAACAACGCGTGGCGCCGCGATCCGCAGAATCGCGACACGTTCATGCGGATCCTTCAGCAACCCGAAGGGATCACGCACGCGTTCCGGCTGATGAACCAGACGAGCGTGCTCGGCCGCTACCTGCTGAATTTCCGCCGCATCGTCGGCCAGATGCAGCACGACCTGTACCACGTGTACACGGTCGACCAGCACATCCTGATGGTGCTGCGCAACATCCGCCGTTTCGCGGTCGCCGAGCATGCACACGAATATCCGTTCTGCAGCCAGCTGATCGGCAACTTCGAGCGCCCGTGGGTGCTGTATGTCGCGGCGCTGTTCCACGACATCGCGAAGGGCCGCGGCGGCGACCACTCGACGCTCGGGATGACCGATGCGCGGCGCTTCTGCCGCGAACACGGAATCCCCGGCGACGACGCGGCGCTGATCGTGTGGCTCGTCCAGCATCACCTGACGATGAGCCAGGTCGCGCAGAAGCAGGACACGAGCGACCCCGAAGTCATCAAGCGCTTCGCCGAACTCGTCGGCAACGAACGGCGCCTCACCGCGCTCTACCTGCTGACCGTCGCCGATATCCGCGGCACGAGCCCGAAGGTGTGGAACACGTGGAAGGGCAAGCTGCTCGAGGATCTGTACCGCATCACGCTCGCGGTGCTCGGCGGCGCCAACCCCGACGCGCATTCGGAGCTGAAGTCGCGGCAGGAGCAGGCGCTCGCACTGCTGCGCCTGGAAACCGTGCCCGACGACGCGCACCGCGCGCTGTGGGATCAGCTCGACGTCGGCTTCTTCCTGCGTCACGACGCAGCCGACATCGCCTGGCAAACACGCGTGCTGTACCGGCACGTGAACGCCGAAACCGCGATCGTCCGCGCGCGGCCGTCGCCGATCGGCGATGCGCTGCAGGTGCTCGTGTACGTGAAGGATCGCCCCGACCTGTTCGCGGGCATCTGCGCGTATTTCGACCGCAACGGGCTGTCGGTGCTCGACGCACGCGTCAGCACGACGCGGCACGGCTATGCGCTCGACAACTTCATCGTCACGCAGACCGAACGTGACGTGCGGTACCGCGACATCGCGAATCTCGTCGAGCAACAGCTCGCGTCGCGGCTCACCGAAACCGCATCGTTGCCGGAGCCGTCCAAGGGCCGCCTGTCGAGGCTGTCCCGGACGTTTCCGATCACGCCGCGCGTCGACCTGCGGGCCGACGAGCGCGGCCAGTACTACATCCTGTCCGTGTCGGCCAACGACCGGCCGGGCCTTCTCTATTCGATCGCGCGCGTACTCGCCGAGCATCGGATCGGCGTCCACGCGGCGCGGATCAATACGCTCGGCGAACGCGTCGAGGACATCTTCCTGCTCGCGGGTGCCGGCTTGTCCGACAACCGCCTGCAGATCCAGCTCGAAACCGAATTGCTGCGTGCGATCGCAGTCTGAATGAATTCCAGCGTTTATGCGCACCAAATTAACCGTCAAGAATCCGAAGCCGGCGTCGCCGACCCGCGCCCCTGTCCGCTCCGGCAGCCTCGTCGCCCGCAAGGCGGTGCGTCCCGCTGCGCCGCCCGCAGGGGACAAGCCGGCCCGCCCGAAGAAGGCCGCCCCGGCCGCCGCCGGCGAACGCACGTTCAAGCCGCGCGCTGCCGCGGGCGCCGAGCGCCCGGGCGCGGATCGCGCACCGGCCAAGCGTGCGCCGCGTGACGGCGGTGCCGAACGCGGCACGCGTGCCCCTTATCGCGACAACGCGGCCGGCGAAGGCGCGAAGCGCAGCTTCGGCGACCGTCGCACGTCGTCCGATCGCCCGCCGCGCCGCGATGACGACTCTCGTCCGCGTCGCACGGGTGGCGAAGGTGGCCCGCGCGCGCCGTATCGCGACAACGCGTCCGGTGAAGGCGCGAAGCGCAGCTTCGGCGACCGTCGCACGTCGTCCGATCGCCCGCCGCGCCGCGATGACGACTCGCGTCCGCGCCGCACGGGTGGCGAAGGTGGCCCGCGCGCGCCGTATCGCGACAACGCATCCGGCGAAGGCGCGAAGCGCAGCTTCGGCGACCGCCGCACGTCGTCGGATCGCCCGCCGCGCCGTGACGACGATGCGCGTCCGCGTCGCGCAGGTGGCGAAGGCGGCGCACGCGCGCCGTATCGCGACAACGCATCCGGCGAAGGCGCGAAGCGCAGCTTCGGCGACCGTCGCACGTCGTCCGATCGCCCGCCGCGCCGCGATGACGACTCACGTCCGCGTCGCACGGGTGGCGAAGGCGGCGCACGCGCGCCGTATCGCGACAACGCTTCCGGCGAAGGCGCGAAGCGCAGCTTCGGCGACCGCCGCACGTCGTCGGATCGCCCGCCGCGTCGCAACGACGATGACCGCCCGCGCCGCGCAGGCGCCGACGACGGCAAGCGCCCGTCGTATCGCGACAAGCCCGCCGGCGAAGGCGCGAAGCGCAGCTTCGGCGACCGCCCGGCCCGCCCCGCACGCGACGGCGAGCGCCGCTCGTTCGGCGCGGTCAAGACCGCGCAACCGGTCAAGCGCGCCGCGGCCGACGTCGACTACGGCGACGAATCGGGGCTGATGCGCCTGTCGAAACGGATGTCCGAACTCGGCATGTGCTCGCGCCGCGAAGCCGACGAATGGATCGAAAAGGGCTGGGTACTCGTCGACGGTGAACGCATCGACACGCTCGGCACCAAGGTACGTGCCGACCAGAAGATCGAGATCGACGAACGGGCGAGCGCCGCGCAGGCCGCGCAAGTGACGATCCTGCTGCACAAGCCGGTCGGCTATGTGTCGGGCCAGGCGGAAGACGGCTACGAGCCGGCTGCCGTGCTGATCACGCGCGCGAACCGCTGGAGCGGCGACCATTCGCCGGTGCGCTTCTCGCCGCAGCACCTGCACGCACTCGCACCGGCCGGCCGCCTGGACATCGATTCGACCGGCCTGCTCGTGCTGACGCAGAACGGCGTGATCGCAAAGCAGCTGATCGGCGAGCAGTCGGATATCGACAAGGAGTACCTGGTGCGCGTGCGCTTCGGCGAACGGCTCATCGACATCGACCAGCACTTCCCCGCGGAATCGCTCGCGAAGCTGCGCCACGGCCTCGAGCTCGACGGCGTCGCGCTGAAGCCCGCGATGGTCAGCTGGCAGAACGGCGAACAGTTGCGCTTCGTGCTGCGCGAAGGCAAGAAGCGCCAGATCCGTCGCATGTGCGAACTGGTGGGCCTCGACGTGATCGGCCTGAAGCGCGTGCGGATGGGCCGCGTGATGCTCGGCGCCCTGCCGCAGGGTCAATGGCGCTATCTGTCGGCCGACGAGACGTTCTGACCGCAGGCGCGCCACACGCGTGCCACGCAATGAAAAAGCCCGCGCAAGCGGGCTTTTTTCTTGTCGGCGAGAAACCAGGCGCGCCGGGCAATCAGTCGTCGGAAGCCGGGTCGAGCCCCGGGAACAGCACTTCCGTGAAACCGAAGCGCGTGAAGTCGGTGATCCGCATCGGATACAGCTTGCCGATCAGGTGATCGTATTCGTGCTGGACGACGCGTGCATGAAAACCGTCGGCAACGCGATCGATCTTCTCGCCGTACTGGTCGAAGCCGCTGTAGCGCACCTTCGCGTAGCGGCTGACGACGCCCCGCATGCCCGGCACCGACAGGCAGCCTTCCCAGCCCTCTTCCATGTCCGGCGGCATGTACTCGACCTTCGGGTTGATCAGCACGGTCTCGGGCACCGGCGGCGCATCCGGGTAGCGGTTGTTGTTGCCGAAGCCGAAGATGATGAGCTGCAGCCCGATGCCGATCTGCGGTGCGGCCAGTCCGGCGCCGTTCGCATGGTGCATCGTCTCGAACATGTCCGCGACGATCTCGTGCAGTTCGGGTGTATCGAACCGCTCGACCGGCTTGGCGACTTCGAGCAGGCGCGGATCGCCCATCTTCAGGATCTCGCGAATCATGGCGTATTGCCCTCCAGGAGTTGGTGCAGGCCGTCTTCGTCCAGCACGGGGATGCCGAGTTCCTCGGCCTTCGCGAGCTTGCTGCCGGCTTCGGCGCCCGCGACCACATAATCCGTCTTCTTCGATACCGAACCGGCCACTTTCGCACCCGCCGCTTCGAGCATTTCCTTCGCGGCATCGCGCGTGAGCGTCGGCAGCGTGCCCGTCAGCACGACCGTCTTGCCGGCCAGCACGCCCTGCGGCGCCTTCGGCGCGGGCGGCCCTTCCGGCCACGTCACCTTGCCCGGCGCGCGCAACTGCTCGATCACGGTGCGGTTGTGCTCTTCCGCGAAGAACTGGTGGAGCGACTCGGCGACGATCGGCCCGACGTCGTTGACTTCGAGCAGTTCTTCGATCGATGCATCCATGATCGGCGTCAGCGAGCCGAAATGCTTCGCGAGATCCTTCGCCGTCGATTCGCCCACGTGACGGATGCCGAGCCCGTAGATGAAGCGCGCGAGCGTCGTGTGCTTCGCCTTCTCGAGCGAATCGAGCAGATTCTGTGCCGACTTCTCGGCGAACCGGTCGAGCTCGGCGAGCGTCGCAAAACCGAGATTGAACAGGTCGGCCGGCGTGCGCACGAGATTCAGCTCGACGAGCTGGTCGATGATCTTCTCGCCGAGCCCGTCGATGTCGAGCGCGCGGCGCTGCGCGAAGTGCCACAGCGCCTGCTTGCGCTGCGCCGGGCAGAACAGGCCGCCCGTGCAGCGCGCAATCGCCTCGTCCGGCAGGCGCTCGATCTTCGAGCCGCACACCGGGCATTCGGTCGGCATCACGAATTCAGCCGCGTCGGCCGGACGCCGGTCGAGCAGCGCACCGACCACCTCGGGAATCACGTCGCCCGCGCGGCGCACGATCACGGTATCGCCGATCCGGATGTCCTTGCGGCGCACCTCGTCCTCGTTGTGCAGCGTCGCGTTGGTCACGGTCGCGCCGCCGACGAACACGGGCTCGAGGCGCGCGACCGGCGTGATCGCACCCGTGCGGCCGACCTGCACGTCGATCGCGACGAGTTTGGTCAGCGCTTCCTGCGCGGGGAACTTGTGCGCGAGCGCGAAGCGCGGCGCGCGCGACACGAAGCCGAGGCGCTCCTGTTCGTCGCGCCGGTTGACCTTGTAGACGACGCCGTCGATGTCGTACGGCAGCGACTCGCGCTTCTCGCCGATCCTGCGGAAGAACCCGAGCAAGCCTTCGGCGCCCTGCACGACCGCGCGCTCGCGGTTCACGGGCAGGCCGAGCGACTCGTACCAGTCGAGCAGCGCACTGTGCGTATCGGGCATCGGCATCCCGTCGAGCACGCCGATCCCGTACGCGAAGAACGACAGCGGACGCTGCGCGGTGATCTTCGAGTCGAGCTGGCGCAGGCTGCCGGCCGCCGCGTTGCGCGGATTCGCGAATTCGCGCTGCTCGGCCGCACGCTGGCGTTCGTTCAGGCGTGCGAAATCGCGCTTGAACATCAGCACCTCGCCGCGCACGTCGAGCACGGCCGGCACGTGATCGCCCTTCAGTTTCAGCGGAATCGAGCGGATCGTGCGCACGTTCTCGGTCACGTCCTCGCCCGTCGTCCCGTCGCCGCGCGTCGACGCCTGCACGAATACGCCCTGCTCGTAGCGCAGCGAGATCGCGAGGCCGTCGAACTTCAGTTCGCACGCATACTCGACGGGCTCCGTCACCGAGCCGGCGAGATCGGTCGTCTTGTCGAGCGCGTCGGCGACACGCTTGTCGAATGCGGCGATGTCCTCGTCGGCGAAGCCGTTGTTCAGCGACAGCATCGGCGCGTCATGGACGACCGGCGTGAAGCCGCCGGCCGCCTCGCCGCCGACGCGCTGCGTCGGCGAATCGGGCGTCACGAGTTCGGGATGGTCGGTTTCGAGCTGCTGCAGTTCGCGGAACAGCCGGTCGTATTCCGCATCGGGCAGATCCGGCTGGTCGAGCACGTAATAGGCGTAGTTCGCCCGCTCGAGTTGGTCGCGCAGCCACGCGGCGCGCGCGTCGGGCTGGCTGGCTGGCGGTTCGGCTAGGGTTCGGGCCATGCTGGCGGCAGAGTCGTTCTGAAAAATCGGAATTCCGATTATCTCAGTTTGACGCCGCAGCGGGGGCACGCGATGCGTGCCGCGCGGGCCCGTTGCAGTGCACACAGCACGGTGCATTGCAGCGACGGGCGACGGCGCCGAAAGCCGCCGCCCGCCGGGCGCGCGTTACTGGCTGAAGAGGCGGCGCGTGACCGGCGAACCGGCCGGGATGCCAGCTTCCTCGAGCTTCGCGTACAGCTTCATCAGTTGCTGATCGATCGCGACCAGCGTCGACTCCGGCAGCGGCCGCCGCGAATCGTCGACCACGCGTGCACCGATCCGTTCGGACAGCGATTTCGCGTAGTCGCACATCAGCCGGAACGGCAGGATGTCCTCTTCGGCCACCGGCACGTCGAGCACCAGCGTGATCATGTTGCCGCCCTTGTACGTGAGGTCGTCACGCAGGAAGTTCGTGTCGCCGAACTGCAGCATGAACACGGGATTCTGCTTCGCGTCGAGCTTCACGAAACGCGTGCCGTCGCGCGACAGCAGCAGCCCGTCCTGCGACGCCACGGCCTGCACGTAGTTCGCCGACCACGGCGCGCCGTCCGACATCACGTTGACCGACAGCTGCGCGTCGCACTGCGCGGCAAAGGCGTCGAGCTCGCGCGCCATCGCGACCGTTTCCATCATGTCCGGGAATTCCGGCGCGCCGTCGATCGCGTCGGCGAACTGCTGGACGCCCGTCACGAATTCGGAGAACTCGAGCTCGTTCAGCGCGCCGCTGCGGTTCGCGAGCTGTGCGGCCGCGCGCAGTTCCTCGTAGCGCACACCGTTCTGCAGCAGCTCCCACTGGCCGCCTTCCGGCTTGCCTTCGATATGCACGGGCTTGCTGCCCGCGCGGCGCAGCCGCTGCGCGGCCGGCAGGATCTTGTCGCCCGGCAGCGGCCCGCCAAGGCGGATCGGCACGATGCAGTCGATCCGGCGGTCGACGATCGCCGGCGGTGCCGACGAGATCGTCGTTGCAGCCGGCAGCACGGGTTCGGCCTGCTCGGCCGGTTCAGCGTGCACTTCATGCGCGGCGGCGGGCACGGCTTCGTCGCCGGCCACCGGCTCGACCGACTCGGCCGGCATGTCGACGCCGGTCGCCTCGGCCTGCAGATCGGCCGGCATGTCGGCAGGCGCCGCGCCACCGAACGTCGGCTCGACGCGCGCGACTTCGGCCGGCGTGCCGGCCGTGGCGGCCGTCGTGACCGGCGCCGCGGGTTCGCGCCGCACTGGCTGACGCACCGGCTCGATGAACGGCAGCTCTTCTTCGCGTTCGGGGCGGTTCATCGCCTCGGCCGCTTCCTCCGGCATCGGGCGCGGCATCTTGCGCCGCACCTTCGCGCCCTGCCATGCGTTGTAGACCACGACGCCGCCCACCACGACGGCGCCCGCGCCGATCAAACCGAGTGTCAACTCGTCCATGCACGCTCCATCAGCAATTCTTGTTCGTCGGAACCGCGAACGGGCGCCCATGCGCCGCGCGAACGCGGTCCGGTTTCGTCAAACGTCAATTCTGGGCAAAACCCGCGGCGGTTTCCATGTCCACCGCGACGATCCGCGACACACCCTGCTCCTGCATCGTCACGCCGATCAGCTGCTGCGCCATTTCCATCGCGATCTTGTTGTGCGAGATGAACAGGAACTGCGTCTTGTCGGACATCGCGCGCACGAGATTCGCGAAACGCTCGGTGTTCGCATCGTCGAGCGGTGCGTCGACCTCGTCCAGCAGACAGAACGGCGCCGGGTTCAGCTGGAACATCGCGAACACCAGCGCGGTCGCGGTCAGCGCCTTCTCGCCGCCCGACAGCAGGTGAATCGTCGCGTTCTTCTTGCCCGGCGGCTGCGCCATCACCTGCACGCCGGCATCGAGGATTTCGTCGCCCGTCATGATCAGCTTCGCCTGGCCGCCGCCGAACAGGCGCGGGAACAGGTCGCTAAAGTGACGGTTGACCTCGTCGAAGGTGCCCTGCAGCAGCGTGCGGGTTTCCTGGTCGATCTTGTGGATCGCGTCCTCGAGCGTCGTGATCGCGTCGATCAGGTCGGCCGACTGCGCGTCGAGGAACACCTTGCGCTCGCTCGCGGCCTTCAGCTCGTCGAGCGCGGCCATGTTCACCGGGCCGAGCGAGTTGATCGCATTGTTCAGGCGCGTGACCTCGCCCTGCAGGTACGACGGCTTCAGATCCGGCGTGAGCTTCGCGGACAGCGCCACCTCGTCGACCTCGGCCGTCACGAGCTGCTCGGCGAACTGCTCGACCGACAGGCGCGCGGCCTGCTCCTTCAACTGCAATTCGGTGATGCGGTCGCGCAGCGGTTGCAGCGAACGCTCGGCGACGAGCCGCTGCTCGTCCGACGCGCGCAGCTTCGCGGTCAGGTCGTCGAGTTCGATCCGCGCGGCCTGCAGCGCCTCTTCCTTCACCGCACGAATCTCGAGCGCGTCCTGCAGGCCCGTGTGCGCGGTCTGCTCGTTGATCGTTTCAAGCTCGGCGCGCGCGTCTTCCAGCGACGCAGCAACACGCTCGCTCTGTTCGTGTGCGACCTGAATGCTGCGCTTGAGCTCGTCGATCCGCGTCACTGCATTGCGTGCGGCGAAGCGCGCGTCGTTCGCGCCGCGCTCCAGGTCGCGCGCTTCCTGGCGCGCCTGCGTCAGCGACTCGTCGAGCGCTTCGAACGCGAGCTGGTTGTCCTCGAAGCGCGCCTGCAGTTCCGCGAGTTCGCCGTCGAAACGCTCGAAATTCGCCTCCGACTCCGCGCGCATCGCGCGCTGCTCTTCGATCTGCGCGCCGATTTCCTCGAGTTCCTCGCGGATCTGCGTGCTGCGCTGCGTGTAACGTTCGTGCGCCTGTGCAAGCTTCAGCACGTCCATCTGCAGCGCGTGCACGCGCTGCGTCGCACGCTCGGCCTGAGCGCGCACGTCGCCGAGCGCCTGGGTGGCCTGCGTGTGCGCGGCTTCCGCGCGCACGGCGGCGGTGCGCGCCTCGTCGGCGAGCAGCGCCTGCGCACGCACCTGGCGCGTCAGGTTTTCGATTTCCTGCTGGCGGGCCAGCATCCCGGCCTGCTCCGAATCGGCCGCATAAAGCTGCACGCCGACACGCGTGACGATATGACCGGCCTTGACGACGAACGCGCCGCCTGCCGGCAGCTGCGTGCGCGTCGCGAGCGCCTGCGCGACGTCGTCGGCGACATACACGTTGCCGAGCCAGTCGTTCAGCACCGCGCGGATGCCCGCATCGTCGATGCGCACGAGCGACAGCACCGGACGCAGCCCGGCCACGGCCGCGGGCGGTTCGCCGGCCACGGGCGGCGCGTAGAACGCGAGCTTCGCGGGCGGTGCGTCGGTGGCAAAAGCCTTCACCCAGTCGAGGTTCGACACTTCGAGCGCGGCAAGGCGCTCGCGCAGCACGGCCTCGAGCGCCGCTTCCCAGCCGGCTTCGACATGCAACTTCTTCCACAGACGCGGCAGCGCGCCGAGCTCGTGCTTGTCGAGCCACGGCTGCACCTTGCCTTCGGTCTGCACGTTTTCCTGCAACTGCTTCAGCGCGGCGAGACGCGCCTCGAGCTGGTGGATCTGCGCGGCTTCGGCCTGCACGCGCTCCTGTGCGGCACGGCGCTCGCCATCGAGGCGCGGCACCGTTTCCTGCGCGTCGGCGAGGCGCGCCTGCGCTTCGGCCAGGATCTCTTCCTGCTCGGCGAGCTGCATGCGCTGCTCTTCGAGCTGGGCCTCGTCCGGCGCGTCGAGCCCGCCCGCTTCGCTCTTCAGGCGCTCATGGCGCTGCTGAAGCTGCTGGAGCTGCTGGTCGGCGTTACGCTGGTGCGCGGCTTCGAGCTTCAGCGACTGTTCGGTCTGCGCGATCCGCGCGCGCTCGTCGTTGAGCTGCGCCTGCGCATCGCGCCATTTGGCTTCGAGCGCCGGCAGCGCGTCGTGCTTCGCGGCTGCGTTGTCTTCGGCGAGCGCGGCCTTCTCGTCGGCCATCGCGCGCGCCTCTTCGGCGTCCTCGAGCTCGTCCTGCGCCTTTTCGGCCTGCGCGCGCCATTGCTCGCGCTGCGCATTCAGCGCGGCGATCTGCGCCTGCACGCGGTTGCGCGATTCGACGATGAACTTGATCTCGGCTTCGAGGCGGCTCACCTCGGCGTTCGCTTCGTAGAGCGAACCCTGCGCGCCCTGCATCGCATCGCTCGCCGAGTAATGCGCCACGCGCAGCGTCTCGAGCTGCGCCTCGACCTCGCGCAACTTCGCGGTCTGCGCCTCGAGGTCGATCTGCGCCTGTTCGATCGCGCGCTGCTGCTTCTGCTGCTCGCCGGCAGCCTCGTTCTTGCGCAGCAGCCACAACAGGCGCTGCTTCTCCTCGCCGTCGGCGACGAGTTCCTTGTACTTGGTCGCAACAACGGCCTGCGCCTCGAGCTTCTCGAGGTTCGCACCGAGTTCGCGGACGATGTCCTCGACGCGCGTCAGGTTCTCGCGCGTGTCGTGCAGGCGGTTCTCGGTCTCGCGGCGGCGTTCCTTGTACTTCGACACGCCCGCGGCTTCCTCGAGGAACACGCGCAGCTCTTCCGGCTTCGCCTCGATGATCCGCGCGATCATGCCCTGCCCGATGATCGCGTACGCACGCGGCCCGAGGCCGGTGCCGAGGAAGATGTCCTGGATGTCGCGGCGGCGCGCCGGCAGGTTGTTGATGTAGTAACTCGACGTGCCGTCGCGCGTGAGCACGCGCTTCACGGCGATCTCGCCGTACTGGCCCCACTGGCCGGCCGCGCGGCCGTCGGAGTTGTCGAAGATCAGTTCGACGCTGGCCCGGCTGCCGGGCTTGCGGGCGGTCGAGCCGTTGAAGATCACGTCCTGCATCGACTCGCCGCGCAGCTCGGACGCGCGCGACTCGCCGAGCACCCAGCGCACGGCGTCGATGATGTTGGACTTGCCGCACCCGTTCGGGCCCACCACGCCGACAAGCTGGCCCGGAACCTGGAAATGCGTGGGATCGACAAAGGATTTGAAGCCAGCGAGTTTGATCGAGCTCAGACGCACGGCGGTATCGGATGTGAAGAAGGTGTGAAACGGACGGAGCCGCACTGCGCGAGGCCGGACGGCCCATGCGCGCGATGCGCCCCGGAATTCAAAAGCGGGGCCGCGCGCATACAGCGTTGGGCCCCGCAAACGGCTTCCATCATACCATCGCGCGTGCACCGTCCCGACCGTCGCCGGGTTTGTCCGGTGCCGGCGCGGCACGATGGACCCGGCTCGACAGCAGCGTCGCCAGCACGATGCACACGCCGCCCGCCCACTCCCGTGCGGTCGGCAGCTCGTTCGCGAACACCCACGCCGACAGCGCGGTGATCACAATCTCGAACAGCATGATGATCGACGCACGGTTGGCCGGCACGCGCGCCAGCCCGTATTGCACGAGCAGGTTGTTGGACGCCATCGTCACGCCGATCGCGACGATGATCAGCGCGGCCGTACCGAGGTGGCCGCCCGCCGGCGCAGCCGGTATCCCCTCGAACAGCGACGCGATCGCGCCGAACACGGCCGCGCCGCCGAACAGCGTCGCAGTGCGCATTTCCGCACGCATCTCCGGCAGCTCGCGGCTCGCCTTGATCACGAGCACGTTGCTCATCGCGAAGCTCAACCCGGCCGCGAGCCCGGCCCATTCGGCCGGGCTGGCCGGCAGCGGCAGGCCGAGCTTCGGCGACCACAGCATCAGCATCGCGCCGCCGATCGAAAGCGCCGCAAGCCCCGCTCCAGCCCAGGTCAGCCGCTCGCGCAGCAGGAAGTGCGCGTAGATCGCGGTCCACGCGGGGGTCAGATAGAACAGCAGCATCACGCGCAGCACCTCGCCGTGGATCGTGCCCCACACGAACCCGAGGTTCGTCACGCCGGCCGTGACCGCGATGCCGGGCAGCACCCAATGCCAGCGCAGCGTCGCGATCGTGTGGTGTCGCGCGACGATCACGAACAGGAAAGCAACAAGGCTCGTCAGCGCGCTCGCCAGCGTGCCCGTCACGCCGAGCGACGCCAGGATCCGCAGCGGATACCAGATCAGGCCCCATACCGACGCGCCGATCAGGATGGCCAGCGTCGGCAGACTGCCGCGTACCGCGTTATTCATTTGGTTCAATACCCTTTATTCAGCCGGCCCGGCCGCCGTTCCGGCAGGCCGTGACTGCATTCCGTCACGCTATAATCGTCCGTTGCGACCCGCGCGCCATCGGCGCCCGTTCGCAGCCGCGCGGCGCGCCCGCCGCTTCTTTCGCTCCAACCGGCCGCGATGGCCGCTTCGCCCGTGAACCCTCGACTCGACTCGCTCCAGCCCTATCCCTTCGAAAAGCTGCGCGCCCTGTTCAAGGACGTGACGCCCTCCGGCGCCCTCAAACCGATCAGCTTCGGCATCGGCGAGCCCAAACATGCGACCCCGGCGCTGATCCGCGACGCCGTGGTGGCCGCGCTCGACGGTCTCGCGTCGTACCCGGCCACCGCCGGCTCGGACGCGCTGCGCACGTCGATCGCGCACTGGCTCGAGCGCCGTTACGGGCTGCCGGCCATCGATCCGGCCACGCAGGTGCTGCCCGTGTCGGGGTCGCGCGAGGCACTGTTCTCGCTCGCGCAGACGGTGATCGACGCGCGCCCGTCCGAACAGGGCGAGAAGGCGATCGTACTCTGTCCGAATCCTTTCTATCAAATTTACGAAGGCGCGGCGCTGCTGGCCGGTGCCGAACCCTATTTCGCGAACAGCGACCCGGCCCGCAACTTCGCGTGCGACTACGCGTCCGTGCCCGACGAAGTCTGGGCGCGCACGCAACTGCTGTACGTGTGCTCGCCGGGCAACCCGACCGGCGCCGTGCTGACGCTCGACGACTGGCGCGAGCTGTTCGCGCTGTCCGACCGCCACGGTTTCGTGATCGCATCCGACGAGTGCTATTCGGAAATCTATTTCGACGAAGCGGCGCCGCCGCTCGGCGGCCTCGAGGCCGCGCACCGGCTGGGCCGCGGCTTCGAGCGGCTCGTGATGCTGTCGAGCCTGTCGAAGCGCTCGAACGTGCCGGGCATGCGCTCGGGCTTCGTCGCGGGCGACGCGGCACTGCTGAAGAAATTCCTGCTGTACCGCACGTATCACGGCGCGGCGCTGTCGCCGGTCTGGCAGCACGCGAGCATCGCCGCGTGGAACGACGAGGCGCACGTGCGCGAGAACCGCGCGCTGTACCTGCAGAAGTTCAATACGGTCACGCCGATGCTCGCCGACGTGATCGACGTGAAACTGCCCGACGCCGCGTTCTACCTGTGGGCCAACGTGTCGCGCACCGGGCTGTCGGACACCGAGTTCGCCCGTCGTCTGTACGCCGACTATAATGTGACGGTTCTGCCCGGCTCGTACCTGGCGCGCGATGCGCACGGTACGAATCCGGGCCGCGATTTCATCCGGATCGCGCTCGTCGCGGGCACCCCCGAATGCGTCGAGGGCGCGCAACGCATCGTCGATTTCTGCCGGTCTCTCGCGCGGTAATCGTCCATCCCGAACATTTCATCCATCTCCTGCGAAAACGAACATGTCGCAACAACTTCAGCAAATCATCGATACCGCCTGGGACAACCGCGCCGAGCTGTCGCCGAAGGCCGCACCGGCCGACGTCCGCGAAGCCGTCGCGCACGCGATCGAGCAGCTCGACAAAGGCGCGCTGCGCGTTGCCGAGAAGATCGACGGCAACTGGACCGTGCACCAGTGGCTGAAGAAGGCCGTGCTGCTGTCGTTCCGCCTGGAGGACAACGCGCCGATGCCTGCCGGCGGCTACTCGCAGTTCTACGACAAGGTGCCGTCGAAGTTCGCGAACTACACCGCTGAAGATTTCGCCGCGGGCGGCTTCCGCGTCGTCCCGCCGGCCATCGCGCGCCGCGGCTCGTTCATCGCGAAGAACGTCGTGCTGATGCCGTCGTACACCAACATCGGCGCGTTCGTCGACGAAGGCACGATGGTCGACACGTGGGCGACGGTCGGTTCGTGCGCGCAAATCGGCAAGAACGTGCACCTGTCGGGCGGCGTCGGCATCGGTGGCGTGCTCGAGCCGCTGCAGGCGAACCCGGTCATCATCGAAGACAACTGCTTCATCGGCGCGCGCTCGGAAGTGGTCGAAGGCGTGATCGTCGAGGAAAACTCGGTGATCTCGATGGGCGTGTACCTCGGCCAGAGCACCAAGATTTACGATCGCGAAACCGGCGAAGTCAGCTACGGCCGCATCCCGGCCGGCTCGGTCGTGGTCGCCGGCAACCTGCCGTCGAAGGACGGCTCGCACAGCCTGTACTGCGCAGTGATCGTCAAGAAGGTCGACGCGAAGACCCGCGCGAAGGTCGGCCTGAACGAGCTGCTGCGAGGCGACTGATGGCGAAGCGTACTGTGGTCGTCTACGGCATTCCGAACTGCGACACCGTGAAGAAAGCCCGCGTGTGGCTCGACGACCACGGCGTCGAATTCGAGTTTCACGACTTCAAGAAGCTCGGTGTCAGCGCACCGCTCGTCGAAGACTGGCTGAAGGACGTGTCGCTCGACGCGCTCGTCAACAAGCGCGGCACGACGTGGCGCGGCCTGGACGACGCGATGAAGGCGGCCGCCGATACGAAGTCCGGCGCGGTCGCGCTGATGATCCACAAGCCGTCGGTCATCAAGCGCCCCGTGCTCGTGGTCAACGGCCGCGTGAAGTCGCTCGGCTTCGCGGCCGATCAATACGCGGCGCTGTTTGCCGCATAGGGCTGCCCGCGCTGCGCCCGTCGGCGCAGCCCGACGTCTTGTCGCTGCCGGCCACCGCGCCGGCATTTTTTATCGAAAGTGGTCCGAACCATGTCCGCCACCCTAGCCCTTACCGAACAGCTGATCGCCCGCGCGTCCGTGACGCCCGACGACCAGCATTGCCAGCAGATCATGACCGAGCGCCTTGCCGCGCTCGGCTTCGAATGCGAGACCATCGCGTCGCACGGCGTAACCAACCTGTGGGCCGTCAAGCGCGGCACCGACGGCCGCGACGGCAAGCTGCTCGCGTTCGCGGGCCACACCGATGTCGTGCCGACCGGCCCGCTCGAGCAGTGGAGCTCGCCGCCGTTCATCCCCGCCCATCGAGACGGCAAGCTGTACGGCCGCGGCGCGGCCGACATGAAGACGTCGCTCGCGGCGTTCGTCGTCGCATCCGAGGAATTCGTCGCGGCCCACCCCGGCCACCGCGGCGCAATCGCGTTCCTGATCACGAGCGACGAGGAAGGCCCCGCCACCGACGGCACCGTGAAGGTCGTCGAGCTGCTCGAAGCGCGCGGCGAACGCATGGACTACTGCATCGTCGGCGAGCCGACGTCGACCGCCGAACTCGGCGACGTCGTCAAGAACGGCCGCCGCGGCTCGATGTCGGGCGAACTGGTCATCAAGGGCGTGCAGGGCCACATCGCGTATCCGCACCTCGCGAAGAACCCGATCCACCTGCTCGCGCCGGCGCTCGCCGAGCTCGCCGCCGAGCAGTGGGACGAAGGCAATGAATACTTCCCGCCGACCACCTGGCAGGTATCGAACCTGCATGCCGGCACCGGCGCGACCAACGTGATTCCCGGCCACGCCGACCTGCAATTCAACTTCCGTTTCTCGACCGCCAGCACGGTCGAGGGTCTGCAGGCACGCGTGCACGCAATCCTCGACAAGCATGGCCTCGAATACACGCTGAAGTGGTCGGTGAGCGGCCTGCCGTTCCTCACGCCGCGCGGCGAGCTGTCGGGCGCGCTGGAAAACGCGATCCGCACCGAGACCGGCATCACCACCGAGCTGTCGACGACGGGCGGCACGTCGGACGGCCGTTTCATCGCGCGCATCTGCCCGCAGGTGATCGAGTTCGGTCCGCCGAACGGCAGCATCCACAAGATCGACGAGCACATCGAAGTGCGCTTCGTCGACCCGCTGAAGAACGTGTACCGCCGCGTGCTCGAACAACTGATCGCCTGATGGAGCCTCGCATGACGACACCTTTTGTAACTGTTCGCGATCTGCTGCGCTACGCGGTCACGCGCTTCTCGAAGGCAAAGCTCGCGTTCGGCCACGGCTCCGACAATGCGTACGACGAAGCGGCCTACCTCGTGCTGCGCACGCTCGACCTGCCGCTCGACACGCTCGAGCCGTTCCTCGATGCTCGGCTGCTGCCCGACGAAATCGCGGCCGTGCTCGCGGTGATCGAACGGCGTGCGGCCGACCGCGTGCCGGCCGCGTACCTCACGCATGAAGCGTGGATGCACGGCCACCGCTTCTACGTCGACGAGCGCGTGATCGTGCCGCGCTCGTTCATCGGCGAACTGCTCGACGACGGGCTGCAGCCGTACGTCGCCGATCCCGAGCAGGTCGGCGCGGTGCTCGAGCTGTGCACGGGCTCCGGTTGCCTCGCGATCCTCGCGGCGAGCGCGTTCCCGAACGCCGAGATCGACGCAGTCGACCTGTCCGACAAGGCGCTCGAAGTCGCGGAGATCAACGTGCGCGACTACGGCCTCGAAGACCGCATCGGGTTGCACCACGGCGACCTCTACGCGCCGCTGCCCGCGTTCCGCACCGACCCGGGCTCGCGCTACGACGTGATCCTGACGAACCCGCCGTACGTGAATGCGTCGTCGATGGCCGCGCTGCCGCCCGAATACCGGCACGAGCCGGAGATGGCGCTCGCGGGCGGCGACGACGGGATGGACATCGTGCGACGCATCGTCGCCGAAGCCCATCGCTGGCTGCACGACGACGGCGTGCTCGTCGTCGAGATCGGCAACGAGCGCGAAAACGTCGAAGCCGCGTTCGGCGGCCTCGAGCTCACCTGGCTGCCCACCAGCGCGGGCGACGACGCCGTCTTCCTGATCCAGGCGTCGGACCTGCCCCGCAAGGCCTGAGCCGTTTCGGCTCGCCCACCGTGCGGTGCACCGTTGCGCCGCACGGTTGGGTAAGATGCGCGTAGGCGGCCGCCCGGCCGCGCGACCTCAGGAGTCCGTCACGCGCCCATGACCCTCGACTGGCTACATCTCGGCACCCTGATCCTGACCATCCACGTGCTCGGGATCGTCGCGGCGTGCCACGCGATCATGAACACGCGCACGTCGCAAGGCGCGATCGCGTGGGCCGTCTCGCTCGCGGCCATGCCGTACCTGACGCTCATTCCGTACCTGTTCCTCGGCCGCAGCAAGTTCTCCGGCTACGTCGACGCGCGGCGCCACGAGCTGGAAATGTTGCGCATGCACACACCGCGCTCGCCCTGGCTCAGCAGCGACGCGACCGATGGGCCGGCCGCCGACGCAATCGGCCAGGCGGCGGTGCTCGCGCTCACGCGGCTCGGCGGCATGCCGTTCCTCGGCGGCAATTCGGTGCGCACGCTCGTAAACGGCGACGCGACGTTCTCGGCGATCCTGGCGGCCATCGACGCCGCGCGCGACTACGTGGTGGTGCAGTTCTTCATCGTGCGCGACGATGCGCTCGGCCGGATGCTGCGCGACTCGCTGCTCGCGCGCGCGGCAGCCGGCGTGCGCTGCTGCCTGCTGTACGACAGCATCGGCAGCTTCGACCTGCCGCACAGCTACGTCGACGCGTTGCGCCGGGGCGGCGTCGAGGTTCATCCGTTCGCGACCAACCGGAAGTTCGTGAACCGCTTCCAGCTCAACTTCCGCAACCACCGCAAGATCGTCGTCGTCGACGGCAATCGCGCGTTCGTCGGCGGCCACAACGTCGGCGTCGAATATCTCGGCGCGAAGCCGCGCCTGTCGCCGTGGCGCGACACGCACATCGAGATCCGCGGCCCGGTGGTCGCGAGCATCCAGTACGTGTTCGCCGAAGACTGGCACTGGGCGACGCAGAAGCTGCCGCCGCTCGCCCTGCCGCCGCCCGCGCAGCCCGGTGACAACATGCATTGCCTCGCGGTGCCGATGGGGCCGGCCGACAAGCAGGAGACGGGCTCGCTGTTCTTCGTCGAGGCGATCAACGCCGCGCGCGAGCGGGTCTGGATCACCACGCCGTACCTCGTCCCCGACGAAGCCGTGATCTCGGCGCTGAAGCTCGCCGTGATGCGCGGCGTCGACGTGCGCATCCTGATCCCGAGCCGGCGCGATCACTATGTGGTATTCGAAGCGTCGAAGCTGTACGCGCGCGACCTGGTCGATGCGGGCGTCAAGGTGTTCCGCTACCGGCCCGGCTTCCTGCACCAGAAGGTCGTGCTGATCGACCGCATCGCGGCGGCGATCGGCAGCGCGAATCTCGACAACCGCTCGTTCCGCCTCAATTTCGAGATCATGGTGCTGACCGTCGACCGCACGTTCGCCGACGAAGTCGAGGCGATGCTCGATGCCGATTTCGCGCAGGCGTACGAGGTTGATGCGACCGAATACCGCCAATCGCCCGCGTGGCGGCGCATCGCGATGCATGTCGCGCGGCTGTTCGCACCGATCCTGTAACGGCCGGGACAACGGCGCCCGTGCGATCCGCACCGGCGCCGCGAACGCCGCCAGCCGCCGTCACAGCAGCTTGTCGATATCCGCGGCGATTTCGTCGGGCTTGGTCGACGGCGCATAGCGCTTGACGATGCGCCCTTCGCGATCGATCAGGAATTTCGTGAAATTCCACTTGATCGCCTTGAGGCCGAGAATGCCGGGCGCCTCGTCGGTCAGGTAGCGGTACAGCGGATGCGCATGGTCGCCCTTCACGTCAATCTTCGCGAACATCGGGAACGTGACGCCGTAATTGCGCTCGCAGAACGCGCCGATCTGCGTGGCGTCGCCGGGCTCCTGCTTGCCGAACTGGTTGCACGGGAAGCCGAGCACATAGAAGCCGCGCGCCGCGTACTGGTCGTACAGCTTCTGCAGGCCCGCGTACTGCGGCGTGAAACCACACTCGCTCGCGGTGTTGACGATCAGCAGCACCTTGCCGCGATACGCATCGAGCGAGGCCGGCGCGCCGGCAAGCGTCTCTGCGCTGAACGAATACAGGGTGGACATCGGGCACTCCTTTTATGAAACCGGATCGACGTGGAGTCTAGGCGAAATTGCCCCATTGCGGCATCCGCCGAACGGCCAATGCCCGGCGCGAGCGGCGCGCAGTCTAGAATAGCGGTTTTGGCCAGTCATTTCCGCCGTGATCCGTTTCAATCAGTTCAGCCTTGCGCGCGGCACCAAGCCGCTGTTCGAGTCGACCTCCTTCGTGCTCAATCCCGGCGAGAAAGCCGGCCTGATCGGCGCGAACGGCGCCGGCAAGTCGACCCTGTTCTCGGTCCTGCGCGGCGAGCTGCACTCGGACGGCGGCGATTTCTCGATGCCGCCGTCGTGGCGAATCGCCCATGTGTCGCAGGAAACGCCCGCCGTCGATCGTTCAGCGCTCGACTACACGCTCGACGGCGACGCCGCGTTGCGCGAGATCGAGGCGCGCATCGCCGCCGCTTCCGCCGCGCATGACGGCGCCGCCGAAGCCGACGCGCACGCGGCGTTCGCCGACGCCGACGGCTACACCGCGCCCGCCCGCGCCGAGGCGCTGCTGCTCGGCCTCGGCTTCACGCTCGCGCAGACGCGCGAGTCCGTCGCCAGCTTCTCCGGTGGCTGGCGCATGCGCCTGAATCTCGCGCAGGCGCTGATGTGCCGCTCCGACCTGCTGCTGCTCGACGAACCGACGAACCACCTCGACCTCGACGCGATCGTCTGGCTCGAGGATTGGCTGCACCGCTACCCCGGCACGCTCGTCGTGATTTCGCACGACCGCGAATTCCTCGATTCGATCTGCAACGTCACGCTGCACCTGGAAAACCGCCAGGTGAAGCGTTACGGCGGCAACTACTCGCAGTTCGAAGTGCTGCGCGCGCAGCAACTGGCGCTGCAGCAAAGCGCCTACGAAAAGCAGCAGAAGACGATCGAGCACCTGCAGAGCTTCGTCGACCGCTTCAAGGCCAAGGCGACCAAGGCCAAGCAGGCGCAGAGCCGGATGAAGGCGCTCGAGAAGATGGAGCTGATCGCGCCCGCGCACATCGCGTCGCCGTTCACGTTCGAATTCCGCACGCCCGATGCCGCGCCGAACCCGATGATGGTGATGGAAGACGTCCGCTGCGGCTACCACGCCGACGGCGGAGCGGAAATCCCGATCGTCGAGCGCGTCGCGCTGTCGATCCAGAACGGCCAGCGTATCGGCCTGCTCGGCGCGAACGGCCAGGGCAAGTCGACGCTGATCAAGACGCTGGCCGGCACGCTCGCGCCGCTGTCGGGGCACGTCCGCGACGGCAAGGGGCTGACGATCGGCTATTTCGCGCAGCACCAGCTCGAAACGCTGCGCGAGGACGATTCGCCGCTCGCGCATCTGGCGCGGCTCGCGCCCGACACGCGCGAGCAGGAACTGCGCGACTTCCTCGGCGGCTTCAACTTCTCGGGCGACATGGCGACCACGCCGGTCGGGCCGTTTTCGGGTGGTGAAAAGGCACGCCTCGCGCTCGCGCTGATCATCTGGCAGAAGCCGAACCTGCTGCTGCTCGACGAACCGACCAACCACCTCGACCTCGAAACGCGTCATGCGCTGACGATGGCGCTCGCGCAGTTCGAAGGCACGCTGATCCTCGTCTCGCACGACCGCCACCTGCTGCGCGCGACGACCGACCAGTTCATGCTGGTGGCGAAGCACCGGCTGCAGCCGTTCGACGGCGACCTCGACGACTACCGCGACTGGCTGCTGCAGCACGCGGCCGAGCAGCGCGCCGCCGCGAAAGCCGACAGCGCGGCTTCTTCGGGTGCCGGCGCCGCAGCCAACCGCAAGGATCAGAAGCGTCAGGCTGCCGAAGAACGCCAGCGCCTGTCGGTGCTGAAAAAGCCGCTGCAGACGCGTATCACGAAGCTCGAAAAGGAAATGGAGACGCTGCACGCGGAGAAGGCGCGCCTCGACGCATTCGTCGCCGATCCGGCGAGCTACGAAGCCGAGCGCAAGACGGAACTGACCGACGCGATCCGCAAGCTCGGGGACGTCAACACGCGTCTCGAAACGGTCGAGGCCGGCTGGCTCGCCGCGCAGGAAGAGCTCGAGCAGATCGGCTGAACGCTGTCGCGGCGCAGCCGGCCACAATGCCGATACGCCAGCCCGGCGTGCCGGCCGCCTCTGCGCTGCGATTTCTGGGTATCGCGGTACCTCAAAGTCCATCTGGCCCTCTGTGGGTCCAGATGCGACAAGGCCGGGCTCACGGGCCCGGCCTGTTCATTTACTACCGTCGTCGCACCGTTCGCCGGCTACTCGCCGCGCTTGCCGGCTCAGCGGCGCGGCAACGTGTCGCGCGGCATCTGCTCGTCGTCGCCCATCAGGTGCCGGCGCCCTTCGGTCGGCCGCCGGATCGCCGCGGCGACCTCCGCTTCCGTCACGTCCTCGGACACGACCTTGCGCGCCAGGCGCCCTTCGTCGTCGATCCATTCGACGATCCGGCATCCGCCGCCCCAGGGTTGGCGAATCGGCTCCGACACACGGCAGCCACGCAGGTTGTAAAGGCGTCCGCTCGGCGCTTCCCCATACGATTTCAACATAGGATCCCTTCGCATTGCGCGGTTCGACAATCCGGCAAAGGATAGGGAAAAGCGATGTCCGGCGGGTTACAGAACCCTACATATTCTTTACAACGAATTACGCGACAGATCGCCGGCAGGCACGGCCCGAGCGCCTGCCGGGCCGGTCACTCGAGATCGCGCACGCGGTCGATCGCCTGTTCGAGCCGATCGACGGCCATCACGTTCAGCCCTTCGATCGGCTGCTTCGGCGCATTCGCCTTCGGAATCAGCGCGGACGTGAAGCCGAGCTTCGCCGCCTCCCGCAAACGCTCCTGCCCGCGCGGCGACGGCCGGATCTCGCCCGCCAGCCCCACTTCGCCGAACACGATCAGCCCCTTCGGCAGCGCCTTGTTGCGCATCGACGAATGGATCGCGAGCAGCACCGCGAGGTCGGCAGCCGGCTCGGTGATCTTCACGCCGCCGACCGCATTGAGGAATACGTCCTGGTCGAAGCACGCGATGCCTGCGTGCCGGTGCAGCACCGCGAGCAGCATCGCGAGCCGGTTCTGCTCGAGGCCGACCGCGAGCCGGCGCGGGTTCGGCACGTGCGCCGTGTCGACGAGCGCCTGGACTTCGACGAGCAGCGGGCGCGTGCCTTCCTGCGTAACGAGCACGCACGAGCCAGGCACGACCTGTTCGTGCTGCGACAGGAACAGCGCGGACGGATTCGCGACACCGCGCAGCCCGCGCTCGGTCATCGCGAACACGCCGAGTTCGTTGACCGCGCCGAAGCGGTTCTTGAACGCACGCACGAGCCGGAACGACGAATGCGTGTCGCCTTCGAAGTACAGCACCGTGTCGACGATGTGCTCGAGCACGCGCGGGCCGGCCAGATTGCCCTCCTTCGTCACGTGCCCGACCATGATGATCGCGGTGCCCGACTGTTTCGCGATGCGCGTGAGCTGCGCCGCGCACTCGCGCACCTGCGCGACCGAGCCCGGCGCCGACGTGAGCGCTTCCGAATAGACGGTCTGGATCGAGTCGATCACGGCCACGTCCGGCCGTTCCGCGTCGATCGCGGCCTGGATCTTTTCGAGCTGGATCTCGGCGAGCAGCTTCAGTTCGTCCGCCACCGCACCGCCGTCGAGCAGCGCAAGCCGTTGCGCGCGCAACGCGATCTGCGCGGCCGATTCCTCACCGCTGATATAGAGCGCGCGCCGCTCGCTCGCGATGTCCGCGAGCGACTGCAGCAGCAGCGTCGACTTGCCGATGCCCGGATCGCCGCCGATCAGCACGACGCCGCCGGGAACCAGCCCGCCGCCGAGCACTCGGTCGAATTCACCGATGCCGGTCGAGAAGCGCGGCACATCGGCCGCTTCGATGTCGACGAGACGCTGGACGGGCGCCCGCTTCGCGAGCGACTGGAAACGATGGGCAGCCGGCGATTCGGCGACCGATTCAACCAGCGTGTTCCAAGCCTGACACGACGGGCATTGGCCCTGCCATTTCGGGGTCTGTCCGCCGCACTCGCTGCAGACGTATACGGTTTTCTGTTTGGCCACGCGCGACGCCCTTATTCCGCGCGCACGGGCACGCGGCCCGCGACCGCGCACATCAGCTCGTAGCCGATCGTCCCGCAATGGCGGGCGACGTCGTCGATCGACAGCGCGTTGCCCCACAGTTCGACGCGCGCGCCGACGCCAGCCTGCGGGCACGGGGTCAGGTCGACCGTGATCATGTCCATCGAGACGCGGCCGACGATCCGCGTGCGGATGCCGTCGACGATCACCGGCGTGCCTTCCGGCGCGACCCGCGGATAGCCGTCCGCGTAACCGCACGCGACCACGCCGACCCGCATCGGCGCCTGCGCGGAGAACGTCGAGCCATAACCGATGGCCTGCCCCTTCGCGATCGTCTGCACCGCGATCAGCTCGGACGCGAGCGTCATCGCAGGCTTCAGCCCCGTGTCGGCGATATCGGACGACAGCCCGGACGGCGACGCGCCGTACAGCACGATCCCCGGCCGCACCCAGTCGAAGTGCGTATCCGGATGCCACAGCACGGCCGCCGAGTTCGCGAGACTGCGCGCGCCGGCAATGTTTTCCGCACCGCGCTCGAACGTCGCGAGCTGCTCGGCGACGCCGCGCTCGTTGTCCGCATCCGAAAAATGGGTCATCAACGTGATCTGGCCGATGCCGGGGCACGCGCGGGCGCGCTCCCACGCGGCGCGATATTTCTCCGGCAGATAGCCGAGCCGGTTCATCCCGCTGTTCATCTTGAGCTGCACGTTGACGGGCTTCGACAGCCGCGCCGTTTCCAGCATCCGCATCTGCTCGTCGCTGTGGACGGTCGTCGTCAGGCTGTAGCGGTCGATCACGTCGATGTCGGTCGAGCGGAAGAACCCTTCAAGCAGCAGGATCGGGCCGGCCCAGCCGAGCTCGCGCAGCTTGACGGCCTCGTCGAGGTCGAGCAGGCCGAAACCGTCGGTGCCGCGCAGGCCGGGAAAAACGCGGGCGAGACCGTGGCCGTACGCGTTGGCCTTGACGACCGCCCAGACCTTGGACGGGCCGGCAAAGCGGCGGACGACGGAGAGATTGTTCGCGAGAGCGGCGGTGTGGATGGTGGCGGAGATCGGGCGCGGCATGGGAAATTTACGTAAAGACGCTTGCGAATCATCAGCTTACCGCGCCTTTTGAGCACTGAAGCCGACAATTTGCGGAACGATCGGGGAATCTTGCTAGTCCGAATTGGCGTATTTTCATGTTATAAAGCCGTGCGCACAACCCATTTCGAACGGAATAAGCCGATCGCATACCAGGCGGCCTACGCGGCCCTGCCGCAGCGACGAAAGCATCGCATCAGATGAAAAAAGGTTTTTACACCATCATGGCCGCGCAGTTTTTCTCGTCGCTGGCCGACAGTGCGCTCCTCATCGCCGCCATTGCCCTGCTGAAAGACCTTCACGCACCCAACTGGATGACACCGCTGTTGAAGCTGTTCTTCGTGTTGTCCTATGTGGTGCTGGCGGCGTATGTCGGCGCCTTCGCGGATTCGCGCCCGAAGGGCCACGTGATGTTCATCACCAACTCGATCAAGGTGATCGGCTGCCTGATCATGCTGTTCGGCGCCCACCCGCTGATCGCGTACGGGATCGTCGGCTTCGGCGCGGCAGCCTACTCGCCGGCCAAATACGGCATTCTTACCGAGCTGCTGCCGGCCGACCGGCTGGTTGCCGCGAACGGCTGGATCGAAGGCACGACCGTCAGCTCGATCATCCTCGGCACCGTGCTCGGCGGCGCGCTGATCAGTCCGCATATCGCGTCGCACGTCATCGCGCATACGCCGGCGTGGATCGGTACGCCAGCCGAAGCCGCGATCGCGGTCATCCTGTTGATCTACGTGATCGCCGCGCTGTTCAATCTGCGCATTCCCGATACCGGCGCGCGCTACCCGAAACAGCAACACGGGCCGATCAAGCTGGTGGCCGACTTCGCCGACTGTTTCATGGTGCTCTGGCGCGACAAGCTCGGCCAGATCTCGCTGGCGGTCACGACGCTGTTCTGGGGCGCGGGCGCGACACTGCAGTTCATCGTGCTGAAATGGGCCGAGGTGTCGCTCGGCATGTCGCTGTCCGAGGGTGCGCTGCTGCAGGCAGTCGTCGCCTTCGGCGTCGCGGCCGGCGCGATCGCCGCGGCCAGCCGGGTGCCGCTCAAGAAGTCGCTGACCGTCCTGCCGGTCGGCATCATCATGGGCATCGCGGTGATGCTGATGGCGTTCTATTCGCGCGACCTGTTCCCGCCGCACTGGGCCGCGCACCTGGGCCACCTGCGCCTGCCGGTTTACCTGATCATCGCGTACATCTTCCTAATCTGCGTCGGCGCGCTGTCCGGCTACTTCGTCGTTCCGATGAACGCGCTGCTGCAGCATCGCGGCCACGTGCTGCTGTCGGCCGGCCACTCGATCGCGGTGCAGAACTTCAACGAGAACCTGTCGGTGCTCGTGATGCTGTGCCTGTATGCGGTGCTCGTGTGGCTCGACGTGCCGGTCGGCGTCGTGATCGTGCTGTTCGGCACGTTCGTCTGCCTGACGATGTGGCTCGTGATGCGCCGCCACCAGGCGAACCAGCGTCAGTTCGACTCGGTCGCGCTGATCGGCGAATCGCGGCACTGACGCTACACTTTCCGTTTCCGTCCGCCAGCGCCGGTCTTCGAACCGGCGCGCTGCCCCGATGACGCATCCGATACCCAACATCCTGACGATCGCCGGCTCCGATTCGGGCGGCGGCGCCGGCATCCAGGCCGACCTGAAAACCTTTTCCGCGCTCGGCGCGTACGGCGCGACCGTGATCACCGCGCTGACCGCCCAGAACACGCGCGGCGTAACAGGCGTGCATGCGCCGGATGCGGCGTTCGTGACCGCGCAACTCGACGCGGTGTTCGGCGATATCCGCATCGATGCGGTCAAGATCGGAATGCTCGCGAATGCGGCGATCGTGCACGCGGTCGCCGACGCGCTGCGCCGCTACGCGCCGCGCTTCGTCGTGCTCGACACGGTGATGATCTCGAAGAGCGCGCACGCGCTGCTCGCGCCCGATGCCGTCGACGCGTTGCGCGAGGCGCTGCTGCCGCTCGCGACGGTCGTGACGCCGAACCTGCCCGAAGCGGCCGCGCTGCTGAACGATGTGCCCGCAACCACGGAACCCGACATGGTCCGGCAAGGTCAGGCATTGTTACGGACGGGCGCGCGCGCCGTGCTGATGAAAGGCGGCCACCTGCCCGACGCGTCCGCGAGCCCCGACTGGCTCGTTGAAGCGACGCGCACCGTGCGGCTCGACGGCGCGCGCGTGCCGGTCAGCAACACGCACGGCACGGGCTGTACGTTGTCGTCGGCGATCGCCGCGCTGCTACCGCAGCAGCCCGACCTCGAAAGCGCGGTGCGCGAAGCCAAGACCTACCTGACCGGCGCAATCGCCGCGAGCGGCCACCTCGACGTCGGCCACGGCGTCGGCCCTGTCCATCACTTCCATCGCTGGTGGTGAGCGCCGGCTGACGCGGCGTCAGTGATCCTGCGCCGCGAACGCCTGTGCGCGCACCGGCCAGTCGTCCGGCACGACGAAGCCACGCGCCCGTTCGCGCCACGTGCCGTCACTCCCCTTTTCATGAATGCCGATCAGCGCGGGGGCCTCGCGGGCCGTCAACACAGGGGGCAGCTCCAAAGCGGCCGCCAGCGGCTCGGGGTCGAATCCGGCATCGGCGGCGGCACGTCGCGGCGCCAGCCACGCCAGCCTCGGCAACACGCTCCATGCGGCGCCGGCACGCTGCGCGGCCGCCCAGGCCGGCCACTGCGCGTGCGTCAGCCAGAAACCGCGCGGGTGATCCGGCGCGATTTCCGCGGACACCGGCGGTAACGGCGCATCGTACGGATAGAACAACCAGCCCTTGATGAACATCTGCGCGTCGGACGGCGCGCCGTAACCGAGCCGCGCAAACCCGTCGCGATCGCCGAGCCGCAGTTGGTGATCGAGCAACCGGCTGCGTTTGCGGTCGAACCGGTCGACGAGGTTGGGGCCGACGAAATCGGCGAGCGACGCACCGGCTTGCACCGGCGCGCACAGATAGCACTTCACCGCGAGTTCCCAGTGCAGGCGCCGCCCGTCCGGCGCGTCGACGAGAAAATCGACTTCGCCGAGCGTCTTGCCGTTGCTGCGCAGCGGCAGATTGGCCGCGACGAGCCGCAGCGACGGCCCGTGCGTCAGGAAATATTCGAGCAGGCATTCGGCGTAGCGGCCGAGCCGGGTGGGCCGGAACCCGTCGAGCGCGCGATGCAGCGGCTCGGGCTGCGCATCGAGCGCGGCGAGCCATGCTTCGACGGCCGACTGTCCGGCCGCATCCGGCCAAGGGCGCGCAAGCGGCGCGTCCGGTACCGCGGTGAGCAGGCTCGGGCTGGCCAGCAGCCAGCCCAGATCCCGAACCGCGACGTCGTGCAGCGTATCGACGAATGCGACCGCCGCGCCGGTCGTCATTGTCCGGCCGGCCCGTTCGCGTCGGCACCCTCGGCGCGCCGGAACGTGTCGCGCGCGAGGCACAGGTCGGCCCATGCCTTCGACTTGTCCTGCAGGCTGCGCAACAGGTACGCCGGGTGATAGGTCACGATCACCGGGACGCCTTCGTACGCATGCACGCGGCCGCGCAGCGACGCGATGCTCGCGTCCGTCTTCAGCAGGGTCTGCGCGGCGAAGCGGCCGAGCGCGACGATCAGCTTCGGCTTCACGAGCGCGACCTGACGCTGCAGATAAGGCTCGCAGCTCGCGACCTCGTCCGGCTCCGGATTGCGGTTGCCCGGCGGCCGGCACTTGATCACGTTCGCGATGTACACGTTGTCGCCACGCTGGAGCGACAGCGACTGCAGCATGTTGTCGAGCAGCTTGCCGGCCTGGCCGACGAACGGCTCGCCCTGCTTGTCCTCGTTCTCGCCCGGCGCTTCGCCGATCAGCATCCAGTCCGCTTCGCGGTCGCCGACGCCGAACACCGTGTTGGTCCGCTTCTCGCACAGCCGGCACTGCGTGCAGTCGGCCACGCGCGCGGCCAGCGCATCCCAGTCGAGTGCGGCAACCGGCGTACCGACGGGACGCGATTCGAGCACCGGCACGGAGTCGCCCGGCGGCGCCGCATCGAACCACGCAAAATCGTCGGCGTCGGCAGGCGGTATGTCGTCCATCGGCGGCATCGTGTCGGTCGACGCGATCGGCACAATCGGCTCGACCGGTGCCGGCGCGCGGTCGCCGTCATCGACGCGCCGCGCCGGAGCGACAGGCTCGCGAGCCGGCGCAGCATCGCGGCTACGCGCGACGGCCGGCGGCGCCTCGTCCTGCACCGGCGCACGCGCGGTGCGTGCAGGTCGCTCGATTGCGGCGGCCGGTGCGGCTTCCGCCATGCCGGTTTGCGCCGCGGCGGGCGCTTCGGCTGCCGCGCCCTCGTCCGTGCCCGCATCCGCGCTTTGCCCGCGCCGCACCCAGATCTGCGCGAGGCCTATTTCCTCGAGCGCCGCTTCAGCCCATGCCATGCGCGTCCCCTTCGTCCTTGTTCAGCGTCAGACGCATCACGATCGCGTCCTCCCGGCTGTGATGCTTCGCCGGGTAATAATTCTTGCGCCGGCCGATCGTCATGAAGCCGAAACGCTCGTACAGATGGACCGCGCGCAGATTGGACGGCCGCACTTCGAGCAGCACGCCGTCGAGCCCCTCCGCGCGCGAAATGCGCACGGCCTCGCGCAGCAGCGCAAGGCCCGCCCCCGCGCGCTGCACAGCCGGCGCGACGCACAGGTTCAGCAGGTGCATCTCGTCGATCACGGGCATCAGCACACAATAGCCGATCAGCGCACCCGTCACGTGCCGCAGGCACACGCCCAGATAGCCGTTGCGCAACGAATCCTCGAAGTTGCCGCGGCTCCACGGGAATTCATACGCGACGTGCTCGATCGCGACGACCTCGTCGAGATCGGCATCCGTCATCGGCGCCAGATACCTGTCGCTCAGCAGTACGCCCGTCATCCCTTCGCTCCGCCCGTCTGCGCGGCCCGTGCCGCGACGCGCTCGGCGGTCGTCTGCGCAACCTTGTCGCGCACATACTCCGGCGCGGCCTGATCGGCCGGCACCGCACGGCCGGCGCGAAACGCGCGCAGGGCGGCATGGGCGACCGCCAGCGCGTGCGGCATCGCGTCGCCGTCGATCACGGCCGCGTGCGCCGCGGCCGGCAACTGCGCGCCGAACGCGGCGGCTGCATTACCCGCGAGCGTGAACGGCGCATCGGGCACGCCGACGGCACCCGGTGCATCGAGCGAGGCCGGATGCAGCGTGCGCCAGTCGCCGACGCTGTCGTCCCACGCGAAGTCCGCCCAGTAGGCTTCATCCATCCGCGCATCCAGCGCGGCCAGCACGCGGGTCGTGCCGGGCGCACGCAGCCGCGCGTGCTCGGCGCACGCGAGCAGCGTGCCGATCGGCACGACCGGCAGCCCGCACCCGAACGCGAGACCCTGGGTGATGCCCGTCGCGGTGCGCAGGCCCGTGAACGAGCCGGGGCCCGCGCCGAACGCGATCGCGTCGCAATCGGCGAGCGTCAGCCCCGATTCGGCGAAAAGCGCCTGGATGGCCGGCAGCACGCGCGTGCTCGACACGGCGCCCGTCAGCTCGTGGCGGACCCAGGTTTGCGGGGTGGAAACGGCGTCATCGGCGTGGGCCGAGCGCAGCAGCGCGACCGAGCAGTATTCGGTCGACGTATCGATGGCGAGGAGCACTGTTTGCGTCATGGGCGACATTGTAATGCGGCGCCCCGCTCCCACGGGCGATCGGGCCCGATCCGTGCGTGTGCGCTGTGCCCGATGGCGGTTTGGAAGGATCGCTCGACCCCGCGCGGCGGTCCGCTTGTTAAGATCGCCCGACCTGAAACCCTTACGGAGACACACGATGAGCGAACTCACCGCCCAATTCGACCAGGCCCAGATCGACGTCAAGCAACTGACCGAACGTCCGGGCAACCTGACCCTGCTGCGCCTGTATGCGCTCTTCAAGCAGGCGACCGATGGCGACGCGCATGGCGACAAGCCGGGCTTCACCGACATCGTCGGCAAATACAAGTACGACGCCTGGGATGCACTGAAGGGCACGTCGCAGGATGCGGCGAAGCAGCAGTACATCGAACTCGTCGAATCGCTGAAGAACGGCACGGCTTCCTGACCGAATCGCCCCCGGCCGCAATAGGCAATCAAATCAGTGGCGCAGCGCAGCAAATCTCTTTATAATGCTGCCTGCGTCATCTTCCGCGCTCGGCTCGCAAGCCGTTCCGGCCTGACGCCTCGTAGCGTTAAGCTCCAATCCGGTTTAGAACCTGTCCCCTCCTGCTTCGACCTTCGCGGTCGTCACTTATCAGGCTGGCGGCCCCGCTCCTGAAGCGCGCCGCACCCAAAACAGCTTCTAATGCCTCATCCGCTGAAGGTTCGGCGGATTGCACCCGTTTCCCGATTTGCTCGCTGAATCCGACGACTTGGGTATGCGCGATTGGCGCCGACGTTTCACCCACTGTGTTTCAAGGATTGTTATGACTTCGAGCATCAACTCCAGCCCGCTCAACGCGATCGCCGACCAGGCGCTCGGTCTCGACGACGCCGCCGCACCGGCCGCGGTCGAACCGGCGTCGGACGAGCCGACCTTCGCGTCGCTCGGGTTGTCGCCGGAGATCGTCTCCGCGCTGCAGGCCGCCGGCTATGTGAAGCCGACGCCGGTCCAGCAGCGCGCGATTCCGGCCGGCATCGCCGGCCGTGACCTGCTGGTCTCGAGCCCGACCGGTTCAGGCAAGACCGCCGCATTCATGCTGCCCGCGATCGAACGTTTCGCGCAGCTCCAGAAGGCGCAGGCGCAGCAACCGCGCGCGCCGCGCGAACCGAACCAGGGCGACCGCCGCGCGCGCCGCCCGCAACCCGTCGCGCGCCCGGGCCTGCTCGTGCTGACGCCGACCCGCGAACTCGCGATGCAGGTCACCACGGCCGCAACGACCTACGGCAAGCACCTGAAGCGCCTGCGCACGGTCAGCATCCTCGGCGGCGTCGCCTACGGCCAGCAGCTGATGCTGCTCGCGAAGAACCCCGAAATCCTGGTCGCCACGCCGGGCCGTCTGCTCGACCACCTCGAGCGTGGCCGCATCGACCTGTCCGAGCTGAAGATGCTCGTGCTCGACGAAGCCGACCGCATGCTCGACATGGGCTTCATCGAAGACATCGAAACGATCGTCGACGCGACGCCCGAGTCGCGCCAGACGATGCTGTTCTCGGCGACGCTCGACGGCAAGATCGGTTCGCTGACGAGCCGCCTGCTGAAGGATCCGGAACGCATCGAGATCCAGCAGCGCCTCGAGTCGCGCGCGAACATCGCGCAGACCGTGCACTACGTCGACGACCGCGACCACAAGGATCGCCTGCTCGATCACCTGCTGCGCGACGACGCGCTCGACCAGGCGATCATCTTCACGGCGACCAAGATCGACGCCGACCAGCTCGCCGGCCGTCTCGCCGACGCAGGCTTCGAATCGGCCGCGCTGCACGGCGACCTGCCGCAGGGCGCGCGTAACCGCACGATCCGTGCGCTGCGCGAGCGCCGCGTGCGCGTGCTGGTGGCCACCGACGTCGCGGCACGCGGCATCGACATCCCGGGCATCACGCACGTGTTCAACTACGACCTGCCGAAGTTCGCGGAAGACTACGTGCACCGTATCGGCCGTACCGGCCGTGCAGGCCGTTCGGGCACGGCAGTGAGCCTCGTGCACCACGCCGAGCAAGGCGCGCTCAAGCGCATCGAGCGCTTCGTGCGCTCGCCGCTGCCGGTCAACGTGATCGAAGGTTTCGAGCCGCGCAAGGCGCCCCCGCGTAACGGCGGCAACGGCGGCCGCGGCCGTCCGGGCGGCGGTAACGGCGGTCGCCGTTTCGGCGGCAAGCCGGGCGGTGGTTATGGCGGCAACGGTAACGGCAACGGCCGCAGCTACGGCGGCGGCAATGGCGGCGGCTGGAGCGGCAAGCCGGGTGGCAGCCGTGACGGCGGCCCGCGTCGCGATGGTCAGCGCAGCGGCGGCCCGCGTCGCGGCAACGCGTCGTAAGCACGCACGGGCGGCCACTGGCCGCCCCACGGAGGGCAGACCCGCGGATAACCGCCCTACCCATCCAGCCAACCGGCGCATCTGCGCCGGTTTTTTTTCGTCTCGCCCCACATTTCACGATACGGAAAAATTTTTTGTGTCGTAAAAAATCATGCTGCGCGGCACAACCCGGGCGATTGCGGGATGGAAAAAAGCATTTCTTATCTCGAAATTTCAGTTTCAAGATACTGATTTAAAACAACTAAAAATTTACCCCATTCCCCGACAAGCCCCCTGTCCCGCTCCTGTCGATTTGCCTAGACTCTTATACAAGACCTCGCGAACCGGAACACCCCGCTCCCGGCTTCGAGAACAGCCTCACCACTGTCAGATTCAACCCATCAGGCATCGCACCGCATCAAGGAGCTCATCATGTCGCGTCAGCAACAGGCACAGGAACTGCAACAGCAATGGGAAACCGATCCGCGCTGGAAGGGCATCAAGCGCAGCTACTCGGCTGACGACGTGGTCCGCTTGCGTGGTTCGATCCCGATCGAGCACACGCTCGCCAAGCGCGGCGCGGAAAAGCTGTGGAGCCTCATCAACCACGAGCCGTTCGTCAACGCACTCGGCGCACTGACCGGCAACCAGGCGATGCAGCAGGTGAAGGCCGGCCTGAAGGCCATCTACCTGTCCGGCTGGCAAGTGGCCGGCGACGCGAACGTCGCGGGCGAAATGTACCCGGACCAGTCGCTGTACCCGGCAAACTCAGTGCCGCTCGTCGTGAAGCGCATCAACAACACGCTGACGCGCGCCGACCAGATCCAGTGGTCGGAAGGCAAGAACCCGGGCGACGAAGGCTACGTCGATTTCTTCGCACCGATCGTCGCTGACGCGGAAGCCGGTTTCGGCGGCGTGCTGAACGCGTTCGAACTGATGAAGGCGATGATCGAAGCCGGCGCGTCGGGTGTCCACTTCGAGGACCAGCTCGCTTCGGTGAAGAAGTGCGGCCACATGGGCGGCAAGGTGCTGGTACCGACGCGTGAAGCCGTCGCGAAGCTGTCGGCAGCGCGTCTCGCGGCCGACGTGATGGGCACGCCGACCGTGCTGGTTGCCCGCACCGACGCAGAAGCGGCCGACCTGATCACGTCCGACGTCGACGGCAACGACAAGCCGTTCCTGACGGGCGAACGCACGGTGGAAGGTTTCTTCCGCACGAAGCCGGGCATCGAGCAGGCGATCTCGCGCGGTCTCGCGTACGCGCCGTACGCCGACCTCGTCTGGTGCGAAACGGGCAAGCCGGATCTCGAGTACGCGAAGAAGTTCGCGGAAGCGATCCACAAGCAGTTCCCGGGCAAGATGCTGTCGTACAACTGCTCGCCGTCGTTCAACTGGAAGAAGAACCTCGACGACGCGACGATCGCGAAGTTCCAGAAGGAACTCGGCGCGATGGGCTACAAGTTCCAGTTCATCACGCTGGCCGGCTTCCACGCGCTGAACTACTCGATGTTCAACCTCGCGCACGGCTATGCGCGCACCCAGATGAGCGCGTTCGTCGAGCTGCAGCAGGCCGAGTTCGCGGCGGCGGACAAGGGCTTCACGGCCGTCAAGCACCAGCGCGAAGTCGGCACCGGCTACTTCGACGCGGTGACGCAGACGGTCGAACGCGAAGCGTCGACCACTGCGCTGCACGGCTCGACCGAAGACGAGCAGTTCTTCGACGGCAAGAAGGTCGCGTAAGCAGCGCACGACGCGCAAGCGTCACGCCGATGCCGGCCCGTCACGCGACGGCGCGGCATCGGCCACCGGACAACAATCAGGGGGGAGACGGCAGGCGCGCGATGTCATGCGCGACCGGCCGCGCGGCCTGCGTGCCGCCAGCAACGACGCGCGCCGGCTTCGTCCGGCGCGCCCTTTTTCTGCGGTGTGGATCGCGTTGCCGTCCTGCGGCCACGGCCCCATCGCCCTACCGATAGACGATCACCGGAATTTTCGTATGGGTCAGCACGCGCTGCGTCTCGCTGCCGATCAGCAAGCTGCCGAGCCCGCGGCGTCCGTGGGACGCCATGAAGATCACGTCGCAGCCGCCGCGTTCGGCCGCCTCGATGATGCCGAGATACGGCGACGGATGGACACTCGTCCAGGTGTCGCAGTCGACGCCGGCGGTCTTCGCGGCCGATTCGACCTCGTCGAGATGCGCGCGCGCCTCGCGCTCGCTGCGCGCCCGGAAATCGGCGGGCGGCTCGATGATCACTTCGGAAAACGGCGAGTACGGATACTGCGGCAGGCACGCGTACGCCGTAACGCGCGCACCGACCGCGCGAGCCAGGTCGATCGCGCCGTCGATCGCCTTCTGCGACAGTTCGGAACCGTCGGTTGGAACGAGGATGTGCCGGAACATCGCGCCCTCCTTCGTCAATCGCACGCCGCACGCCGCGATCCCGACCGGGCCGGCCGCGACGCGTCGGACATGCCTGCTACGAGTGTAGTGCGCGAAACCGCGCAATCGGCACCGGCAGCGGGTTCGCCCTCATATCGGAAACGCGCGGGCCTGCGCGGCCTACTCGCCCCAATATCCGGGCTGCTCGTAGGTGTGCTTCAGGTAATCGAGAAACAGCCGCACGCGCAGCGGCAGATGCCGGCGTTGCGGAAACACCGCGTGGATGCCGATCGGCGGAGCCGCGAATGCGTCGAGCACGCTGACGAGGCGGCCGGCCGCGATGTCCTCGCCGACCTCCCACCACGAGCGCCACGCCAGGCCGTGACCGGCGAGGCACCACTCGTGCAGCACCGCGCCGTCCGAGCATTCCATCGTGCCGTTCACGCGGATCGACACGACCTTGTCGTCCTCCTGGAACGCCCAGCCGCGTTGCTGGTTCGCGTTTGCCGCGAGCGCGAGGCAGTTGTGCCGCGCCAGCTCCGCGAGCGTGGCCGGCGTGCCGCGCCGCGCGAGATACGCGGGAGAAGCGACGCACACGCGGCGATTCTCGCCGAGCTTCAGCGACACGAGCGACGAGTCGGGCAGCTCGCCGAGCCGCACCGCGCAATCGAACCCCTCGTTGACGAGGTCGACCATCCGGTCGGACAGGTCGAGCGTGACCGACACATCCGGATGCCCGACGCTGAATTCCGGCACGAGCGGCGCGACGTGCCGCCGACCGAAGCCAGCCGGCGCGGAAATGCGCAGGTGACCGCTCGCCTTCACGCCGCCGGCGGACACGCTCGCCTCCGCGTTCTGCATGTCGTTGATGACGCGCTGGCAATCCTCGAGGAACGCCGAGCCCTCGAACGTCAGCGTGAGCTTACGCGTCGTGCGCACCAGCAGCTTGACGCCGAGCCGCTCCTCGAGCGCGTCGAGACGGCGGCCGATGATGGCCGGTGCGACGCCTTCCGCGTGCGCGGCCGCCGACAGGCTGCCCTTTGCCGCGACCGCGGCGAACGTTTCGATCTGCTTGAACCGGTCCATGACTCGCGGGGCGGCGCTGCCGCCCTTCAAATAGCTTAAACCGCTCTAGATTAGGTATATGAAAGTAAAAGATCAAGTGATGTTTAGCGTCTTTTTTAGCGCATACGATCACGAATAGAATTTACCTGACCTCTGAAACTGGAGCGCAAGGCTATGTCGGCCACAACGACACTCTCCTCTCCCGACGCAATCCTCTTCGACGCATTCGGCACGTTGTTCGACGTACGTGCGGTCCTGGCCGCGGCGGAACAGATGTTTCCCGGTCACGGGGAACGGTTGTCGCAGCTGTGGCGACGCAAGCAGATCGAATACTCGCAATTGCGCACGCTCGCCGATCCGGCCGGCGCGCACTATCGCCCGTTCCGGGACATCACGCTCGATGCGCTGCGGTTCGCCGCGCGCCGGCTCGGGCTCGCGCTGAACAGCGCGGCCGAGAAGCGGCTGATGGACGAATACGCATGCCTGTCCACCTATCCCGATACGGTGCCCGCGCTGCGCAAGCTGCGCGCGCTCGACCCGCGCCCGCCGCTCGGGATCCTGTCGAACGGCACGCCGCAGATGCTCGACATCGCGATCAAGAGCGCCGGCATGACCGGGCTGTTCGATCGCGTGCTGTCGGCCGACACCGTGCGTGCGTACAAGCCGAGCCCGGCCGCCTACGCGCTCGGCACCGCCGCGTTCGGACCGAACCGGCGCGGCATCGTGTTCGTGTCGTCGAACGCGTGGGACGTCGCCGGCGCCGTCTGGTTCGGCTACACGACGTTCTGGCTCAACCGCACGGGCGCGCCCGCCGAGGAACTCGGCGCGCCGCCCGACGGCTCGGGCACCGGCATGGCCGACCTGCTCGCATTCCTCGCCACCCCGGCTCCGTCCGGCAGATCCGCAAACCGCACGCGCCCCGGCCCGGGTGCATGACGTTCGCAGCGCTGCCGCCTTCCCCCTTCACCGAAACCGCAACTGACCGACCAAGGAGATGAGACTCATGAGCACCCCGATCACGCTGCCGCAAGGCATGACGATCACCGGCGACATCCAGCCGGGTTACGAAGCAATCCTGACGCCCGAAGCACTCGCGCTCGTCGCGGCGCTGCACCGCACGTTCGAACCGCGCCGCCAGGCGCTGCTGCAGGCGCGCGTCGAGCGCACGAAACGCCTCGACGCAGGCGAGCGCCCCGACTTCCTGGCCGAGACGAAGACGATCCGCGAAGGCGACTGGAAAGTCGCGCCGCTGCCGGCCGATCTGCAATGCCGCCGCGTCGAAATCACGGGCCCCGTCGAGCGCAAGATGATCATCAACGCGCTGAACTCGGGCGCCGATTCGTACATGACGGACTTCGAGGATTCGAACGCGCCGAGCTGGACGAACCAGATCGACGGCCAGATCAACCTGAAGGACGCGGTGCGCCGTACGATCTCGCTCGAGCAGAACGGCAAGTCGTACCAGCTGAACGACAAGGTCGCGACGCTGATCGTGCGTCCGCGCGGCTGGCACCTCGACGAAAAGCACGTGACGGTCGATGGCCAGCGCGTGTCCGGCGGCATCTTCGATTTCGCGCTGTTCCTGTTCCATAACGCGAAGGAACTGCTCGCGCGCGGCTCGGGCCCGTACTTCTACCTGCCGAAGATGGAAAGCCATCTCGAGGCGCGCCTGTGGAACGACATCTTCGTCGCCGCGCAGGAAGCCGTCGGCGTGCCGCGCGGCACGATCCGTGCGACGGTGCTGATCGAGACGATCCTCGCCGCGTTCGAGATGGACGAGATCCTGTACGAACTGCGCGAACACAGCTCGGGCCTGAACGCCGGCCGCTGGGACTACATCTTCTCGGCGATCAAGAAATTCAAGAACGACCGCGACTTCTGCCTCGCCGAGCGTTCGAAGATCACGATGACGGTGCCGTTCATGCGCGCGTACGCGCTGCTGCTGCTGAAGACCTGCCACAAGCGCAACGCGCCGGCGATCGGCGGGATGAGCGCGCTGATCCCGATCAAGAACGATCCGGAAGCGAACGACAAGGCGATGGGCGGCGTGCGCTCGGACAAGCAGCGCGATGCGACCGACGGCTACGACGGCGGCTGGGTCGCGCACCCGGGCCTCGTGCCGATCGCGATGGAAGAATTCGTCAAGGTGCTCGGCGACCAGCCGAACCAGATCGCGAAGCAGCGCGACGACGTGCAGGTCGAAGGCAAGAACCTGCTCGACTTCCAGCCGGAAGCGCCGATCACCGAAGCCGGCCTGCGCAACAACATCAACGTCGGGATCCACTACCTCGGCGCATGGCTCGACGGCAACGGCTGCGTGCCGATCCACAACCTGATGGAAGATGCGGCCACGGCCGAGATCTCCCGCTCGCAGGTGTGGCAATGGATCCGCTCGCCGATGGGCGTGCTCGACGACGGCCGCAAGGTCACGGCCGAACTCGTTCGCGAATATACGAAGGCCGAACTCGACAACGTGAAGCGGTCGGTCGGTGGCAACACGCAGCCGTACGAGCGCGCTGCGGCGATCTTCGAGCAGATGTCGACGTCGGAAGGCTTCACCGAATTCCTGACGCTGCCGCTGTACGAGGAAATCTGACGAAGCTGCCTGCCGCGATCGGTGCCGGCCCTGCGTCGGCGCCGGTCGCATGCGATCACGGCATCAAAAAAAGCGCCCCTCGGGGCGCTTTTTCTTTTGCGGCAAGATCAGCTACTGCGGCTGCCGCACAACCGGTCAGACGGCTTCCCGCTCGCGCCGGTGCTGAACCCAGTCGCCCGACGCAATGCGCGGACGCCCGGCTGTCGCGTGCGCGGCGACCGGATAATACAGGCAGGCGTACTGCCGGCCGCCGAGTTCGACGGTCACGTCTTCCGGCTTGAACAGCGAGTCGACGCCCGGATAGACGCGCTCGATCTCGTCGAGCACGGGAACGAGCTGGTCGTCGACCTCGTAGACGTCGCCCCAGACGAGCGACTGGCCGGCCGCCCCGGCGATCATCCCCGGATAGGTACCGAAATCGTACAGTTCGCCCGGCAGCGCGGCCGCGCCGAGCAGCGTCGGCGCGGCAATCCCGTGCCTGGCGGCCGCGTGGCCGATGTCGTTGGCCTCCCCGTTTCTCAAGGTGCCGTAGACGAATACGTAACGCATCGTGGTTCTCCTCTTCGATTCGTATGTTGCCGTGTTCGGGCGCGATTCGCGCGGAATCGCCCACGCATCGATAGACCGCGATACCGGCCAGATGGTTCGAGCCCTCGAGCTCGCCCGGCTCCGGGCCGCCCCGAAATCGCCGGGCCCCATACAAAGTTCATTTGAACGCGGCATGATCGCCCGACAAACCGCCGCGTGCGCTTTCGCGGCGCCTTCTACAATAACGGCATCGCCGCCGCGCTGCCCGAATCGTCCATGAATCCGCCCGCCCAAGCCGACGTATCGAACCCGTACGTCATCGACATTCCGCCCGAATTCGCGCCGACCGCCGTCCATCCGATGCGCGTGCGCGCAAGGCAGGTCAATACCGGGTATCGCATCCCGCTGCATACGCATGCGTGGGCGCAGCTCGCGTACGCATCGCGCGGCGTGCTGCGCGTTGCGACCACCGGCACGACGTGGATGGTGCCGCCGTCCCGCGCGATCTGGGTACCGCCGCACGTGACGCACGAGGTCGTGATCGTCGAAGAGGCGTATTTGCGCACGCTGTATATCGACGAGTCGATCGTGCCCGACGGGCTCGATGCATGCCGCGTCGTCGAAGTGACAGGCCTTCTGCGCGAGCTGATCGTCGCGCTCGACGCGCGCGACCTGAGCACCGCGCGCGAGCGCATGCTGTGCGGGCTCGTGCTCGACGAGCTGAGTCACGCCGAACCGCTGCCGCTCGCCGTGCCGATGCCCGACGAAAAACGGCTGCGCATGCTGTGCGAATCGGTACTCGCGCACCCGGCGCACGCGGAGTCGCTCGAACACTGGGCCAGCGAGGTCGGCGCGAGCACGCGTACGATTTCGCGGCTGTTCAAGCAGGAACTGGGGGTGAGTTTTTCGCAGTGGCGTCAGCAGGCGCTGCTGGCGCGGGCCATTCCGCTGCTGAACCAGGGACGCCCGCTGTCGCATATCGCGCGCGAACTCGGCTACCAGAGCCAGAGCGCCTTTTCGGCGATGTTCCGGCGTGCATTCGGCGAAAGCCCGCGTGCATTCATGCTGCGCGGCTACGAGCACCGCGGCCCGGAAGGCCGCCTCGTGGACGACGAAACCCCGGACGACGACGCGATCAGCGCTGCCCGCTGAACGCCCCGCTCCGGTCGCCGACCGTCAGACCGGCCGCACCATGTGGCGGATCGAGCCCAATTGCGCGAGCCGCGACCCGGCAACCTGATAGCCCATGCGCAAATAGAGACGCGCGGCAGGATTGTCGACGAACACGCGCAGTTGCAGCTCGTGCAGCCCGCGCGCACGCGCCCAGCGATGCGACATGTCGAGCATGTAGGTGCCGGCGCCCTGCCCGCGATGGCCGGCCGCGATCTGTACGTCGCGGATGTGCAGCGAGTCGCCCTCCTCGGTCACGCGCAGCACGCCAATGCGCTCGCCGTCAGCCTCGAGGATGAAGTTCTCGGATTCGCGCCAGCTCGCGTAGAACAGGTCGCTGCGCCACACGAGCCCATGGCGCTTGTAATAGCCGCCCATGTTGCCGTGCGTCAGCGCTTCGGCAAACGGAAAATCGCCAGCCTCCGCGGGCCGGAGCTGATACAGGAGTCGCAGGTCGGTCGGATCGAGCATCGCGCAGGGGTCAAGAACGCATCCCGCCACGATAGCGCAGTCGCGTGCGGATGCAATCGCGGATTTCTCGTAGCGGCTCGACGCCGGATGACCGAAAGTTACGCGCAGCCAGCGGGCACAACCGGAAACGCAAATGAAAAAGCCCGCACAAGGCGGGCTTCTTCATTTTCTGGCGGAGCGGACGGGACTCGCCTACATCCCGCAGGCCGCGGCTGCGCTTGCAAGCGCAGCCCTTCGAGTCCCGCCGGAAGCCGCGCAGGCGGCTTCCTCCACTCCGCAGTCTCGCGCCCGCCAGCGGGCGCAACCGGAAACGCAAATGAAAAAGCCCGCACAAGGCGGGCTTCTTCATTTTCTGGCGGAGCGGACGGGACTCGAACCCGCGACCCCCGGCGTGACAGGCCGGTATTCTAACCGACTGAACTACCGCTCCAGTCTTGCTGCTTGCCTGGCAGGCGTCGGTTACTTCCTGCCGGCGCATCGTTTGTTCGAACGACGCCGAAATCTGGCGTCCCCTAGGGGATTCGAACCCCTGTACTCACCGTGAAAGGGTGATGTCCTAGGCCTCTAGACGAAGGGGACAACGTACTGCTTACATCTTTAATGCAAAAGCCCGTTCAAAAAACGTTCTTTGAACGGGCTTCGTTCTGGCGGAGCGGACGGGGCTCGAACCCGCGACCCCCGGCGTGACAGGCCGGTATTCTAACCAACTGAACTACCGCTCCAGCTTTCTTACTCCCACCTGCAGGACACCGTCACGTTCCTGCATGTGTTGCGACACTTCTACGAAACGCCGCTGAATCTGGCGTCCCCTAGGGGATTCGAACCCCTGTACTCACCGTGAAAGGGTGATGTCCTAGGCCTCTAGACGAAGGGGACAACGTACTGCTTACATCTTTAATACAAAAGCCCGTTCAAAAACGTCTTGAACGGGCTTCGTTCTGGCGGAGCGGACGGGACTCGAACCCGCGACCCCCGGCGTGACAGGCCGGTATTCTAACCGACTGAACTACCGCTCCAGCTTTCTTACCCTCACCCGCAGGACGTCGGTTACGTTCCTGCAAGCGTTGCGACACTTCTATGAAACGCCGCTGAATCTGGCGTCCCCTAGGGGATTCGAACCCCTGTACTCACCGTGAAAGGGTGATGTCCTAGGCCTCTAGACGAAGGGGACAAAATCTTTTCAGATCTGTCTGACTTTCGCTATTCACTTTTCAATCAACAGCGAAGGCCGAAATTCTAACTGCTTTGAATCATTTTGTGAAGCATTTATTACTACCACTGCTGCTTCGCAAATCAATCCAGCTTGTTCTGATGGTGGAGGTAAGCGGGATCGAACCGCTGACCTCTTGCATGCCATGCAAGCGCTCTCCCAGCTGAGCTATACCCCCTTGCAGAACAGAAATGAGATTATATGGAGCTACTTTGAACTTGTAAATACCCTTTTTGCGATTCGAGCGAAATTTTTTGCGAAGCTGCCGCGATGTCACGCACGGGCAGCTTCGCTTGCCCCCGAACCTCAGGCCAGCGCGGCCTCGATGCGCGACACCACGACGTCGCGACCGAACAGCACGAGCACCGCATCGATCGACGGCGTGTGCGTCGTACCCGCCACCAGCAGACGCACCGGCATCGCGAGTTGCGGCATCTTCAGCTTGTGCGTGCCGAGCGTCGCCTTCAGCGCGGCGGACACCGCTTCCTTCGTCCAGTCGGCCGCCTTCAGCGCCGCGACGAGATCGGCCAGCGCCGGACGCACGACATCCGTCACGTGCTGCGCAAGCGCATCGGCTTCCGGAGCCGGCACACGGTAGAACATCGTGGCGCCTTCCGCGATCTCCTTGACCGTCGTCGCGCGATCCTTCATCAGCCCGACCACGGCTTCGAGCGCAGGGCCCGTCGCGATCGCCGCATCGTCGATGCCGAGTGCGGCGAGGAACGGCTTCGCCAGTTCGGCCAAGCGTGCGTTGTCCGCTTCCTTGATGTAATGCGCGTTCAGCCAGCTCAGCTTGCTGTGGTCGTACTGCGCGGGCGACTTGCCGAGATGCTCGAGATCGAACCATTCAACGAACTGCTCGCGCGTGAAGATCTCGGCATCGCCGTGCGACCAGCCGAGGCGCGCGAGATAGTTGACGACGGCTTCAGGCAGGAAGCCCGCGTCGCGGTACGCCATCACGCTCATCGCGCCATGCCGCTTGCTCATCTTCTCGCCCTGCTCGTTCAGCACGGTCGGCAGGTGCGCGTAGACGGGCGGCTCGCCGCCGAGCGCATTCAGGATGTTGATCTGGCGCGGCGTGTTGTTCACGTGGTCGTCGCCACGGATCACGTGCGTGATGTCCATGTCCATGTCGTCCACCACCACGCAGAAGTTGTAGATCGGCGTGCCGTCCGGACGCGCGATCACGAGGTCGTCGAGTTCCTCGTTCGAGATCTCGACACGCCCCTTCACGGCGTCGTCCCACACGACCGTGCCCGTCAGCGGATTGCGGAAGCGCAGCACCGGCTTCACGCCAGCCGGCGGCTCCGGCAGCACCTTGCCGGGCTCCGGACGCCACGTGCCGTCGTAGCGCGGCTTCAGGCCGGCCTCGCGCTGGCGTTCGCGCAGCGCGTCGAGCTCCTCGGCCGACATGTAGCACGGATATGCGAGACCCTTCTCGAGCATCTGCGCGAGCACCTCGCGATAGCGGTCCATCCGCTGCATCTGGTAGATCGGGCCTTCATCGAAATCCAGGCCGAGCCATTGCATCCCTTCGAGGATCGCGTCGACCGCTTCCTGCGACGAGCGCTCGACATCGGTATCCTCGATGCGCAGCACGAACGTGCCCTTCATCTTGCGGGCGAACGCCCACGGATAGAGCGCGGAGCGGATGTTGCCGAGGTGGATGAAGCCGGTGGGACTCGGCGCGAAGCGGGTACGGACAGGACGGGTCATAAACGGTAACTCGAACGCCTGGGGCGCATGAATGATTCGACGCGGGATCGACGGCGGCAGCCCGGACAGCAACGGGGCCGGCGACGCCCGGAACGGGAAAGAAGCCGGAATTATACTCGCGCCGGACATCGCGCCAAGCGCGCCGCTTGCTTTATGATGTGCGCGCCGCGGCCGCCAGCCGGCGCGGCACCGGCCGCACGGAACCCGCTGCGCGGCCGCTCGGAACCTATCGCCGCCGCGGGCCGTGTAACCCGCCGCCAAGCCGCCGGAGAACCATTCGATGTCGTCCCCTCGCCTGTCGCGCCGCCATTTCACGATCGCCGCCGCGTCCGCCAGCCTCGCCGCCTGCACGTCGTTCGGCGACAAATCCCGCCCCACCACCGCACAGACGCAGGAAAAGCCCGTGAAGATCGGCATCGCGCTCGGCGGCGGCGCCGCGCGCGGCTTCTCGCACATCGGCGTGCTGAAGGCGCTCGAAGCGCGTGGCATCCCGGTCGAAATCGTCGCGGGCACGAGCGCGGGCTCGGTGGTCGGCGCACTCTATGCATCGGGCATGAGCGCGCTGCAGATCAACAAGATCGCGCTCGACATGGACCAGGCGGCGATCAGCGACTGGGCGCTGCCGTTCCGCTCGCGCGGGCTGCTGCAGGGCGTGGCGCTGCAAAACTTCCTGAACAAGACGCTCAACAACCGGCCGATCGAAAAGATGGCGAAGCCGCTCGGCATCGTCGCGACCGATCTGCAGAACGGTCAGCCGATCCTGTTCCAGCAGGGCAACACGGGGCTCGCAGTGCGTGCGTCGTGCAGCGTGCCGTCGGTGTTCGAACCGGTGAAGATCGGCAACCGCGAGTATGTCGACGGCGGCCTCGTGAGCCCGGTGCCCGCCTCGTACGCGCGCAAGATGGGCGCGAGCTTCGTGATCGCGGTCGACATCTCGGCCCGGCCGGACGGCGCGGCCACCAACAACCCGATCGAGATGCTGCTGCAGACCTTCACGATCATGGGTCAGACGATCAAGACCTACGAGCTCGACAAGTACGCGGACGTCGTGATCCGCCCGAGTCTCAACGCGATGGGCGGCAGCGACTTCAACCAGCGCAACGCCGCCATCCTCGCGGGCGAGGAAGCCGTCGCGCGCATCATGCCGGAACTGCAGCGCAAGCTCGCGGCAGCGCGTGGCGTGGCTGCCGCGTAAGCACACCGTGCGCTGGCCGGTGCGCGCCGCCAGCCTGTGTGCGGCGAGGCAGTTGCCGGCTCACCGTTTGCACCGCCCCAAAACAAAAAACCCTGCCGCCTTTCGGTGACAGGGTTTTTTCGATCCGGCCGGACTGGCCGTCGAACGTCAGTTGTTGCCGTTCGCCGAATCGTCGCCGATCGTCGCGCGCACGCGCTGACGCAGATCTTCCGGCTTCATCGGGAATTCCGATTCGATCCGGCGCGCGCCGGTGAAACGCTTTTCCCAATAGCCGCTGTCGAGATCGTCGACGCGGACGGTGCTGCCCGTCGACGGCGAGTGCACGAACTTGTTGTCGCCGATGTAGATGCCGACGTGCGAGAACGTACGGCGCATCGTGTTGAAGAACACGAGGTCGCCCGGCTTCAGGTTGCTCATGCTCACCTTCTCGCCGACGCGGCTCATCTCTTCCGCGCGGCGCGGCAGCGACATGCCGAGCGTGTCCTGGAACACGTAGCGCACGAAGCCGCTGCAGTCAAGGCCCGAATCCGGCGAGTTGCCGCCCCAGCGGTAGCGCACGCCGATCATGTTCAGCGCGCCGACCACCACGTCGCCCGCCTTGCCGGCCATGCCGGCGAGGAACGACTTCGCACCGCCGCTCGACGGCTGCGCGCTGGTCTGCTGGAGGGAGGAACCCGACCCGATCTGAGTCGAATTGGTGACATTCTGGTTAAAACTGCTGACTTCGTCGGCGAACGCGCCGGGAGCTGCTGCGAACAGGGCGCCGATGAACAGCCCGGCGATGGTGCGCGCGCATGCCTGGGTCAGGGATCGATGCTGCATTGGTCGATGGAATGTGCTTAAAAATCAGCTGATTGGCGGAAAATTTCGGTCGATACTAGCCAGCGCGTAATCGTTTGTCAAAACAAATTAATAAATACAATCGAGATGGTCAGACCATTGGCGGCCTATCACGCTTTCCAGACCGCTTTCAACAGCTTTTGTGTGTAAGGATGTGTCGGTTTGGTGAAGATGTCGGCCACCTCGCCCGACTCCACGATCGCCCCGCCCTGCATCACCGCGACACGGTGCGCCATCGCCCCGATCACCTCGAGATCGTGGCTGATGAATACATAGCCGAGGTTGTATTTCTGTTGCAAATTCGCGAGCAGTTTCAGCACCTGCTGCTGGATCGACACGTCGAGCGCGGACGTCGGCTCGTCGAGGATCAGGATGCGCGGCTCCAGCACCAGCGCGCGCGCGATCGCGATCCGCTGGCGCTGCCCGCCCGAGAATTCGTGCGGATACCGGTGCAGCACCGTGCGGTCGAGGCCGACTTCGCGCAGCACCGCGAGCGACTTCGTGCGACGCGCATCGGGCGTCATGTCCGGGCGATGCAGCTCGAGCCCTTCGCCGACGATCCGCTCGATCGTATGACGCGGCGAAAGCGAACTGAACGGATCCTGAAAGACGACCTGCATGTTCGAGCGCAGCGCGGTCTGCTCGCGACCGCGATAGGTCGACAGCGCGCGCCCCTGGAATTCGATCGTGCCGCCAGCCGTCTTCTGCAGGCCGAGCAGCGCCATCGCGAGCGTCGACTTGCCTGACCCCGATTCGCCGACGATGCCGAGCGTCTCGCCCTGCCGCACCGATACCGACACGTCCGCGACGGCCGTCACCGGCACCGAGCCGAACCAGCCCGCGATGCCCGGCCGCTTGCGCGCGAACTGCACGCTCACGTGGTGCGCGTCGAGCACGATGGGCGCGATCGGCATCACCGGCGCGACCGTGCGTTGCGGCCGGCTGTTCAGCAGTCGCTGCGTGTACGGATGCTCGGGGTCCGCGAAGATCCGCTCGACGGGCCCGCTCTCGACGAGCCGGCCATGCTCCATCACCGCGACGCGATCCGCAAAGTGCCGCACGAGATTCAGGTCGTGCGTGATCAGCAGGATCGCCATCCCGCGCTTTTCCGCTTCCTCGCGCTGCAGTTCCAGCAGCAGATCGACGATCTGCGCGCGGATCGTCACGTCGAGCGCGGTGGTCGGTTCGTCGGCGAGCAGCAGCCGCGGCCGGCACGCGAGCGCCATCGCGATCATCGCGCGCTGCCGCTGGCCGCCCGACAACTGGTGCGGATAACTGTCGACCCGCTTCTCCGGCTCCGCGATGCCCGTGCGCGCGAGCAACGCGATCGCCCGCTTGCGTGCCTCGACGGCCGAGACGCCGTCATGCAGCACGATCGTCTCGCCGATCTGCACGCCGATCGTATACAGCGGGTTGAGCGCCGTCATCGGCTCCTGGAAGATCATCGCGATGTCCGAGCCGCGCAGCCCGCGCATCTCGCGCTCGCTCTTCGCCACCAGATCCTGCCCCGCGAAGCGGATCGTGCCGCTCACGTCGGCGTCGCGCAGCAGCCGCAGAATCGACAGCGCGGTGACGCTCTTGCCCGAACCCGACTCGCCGACCAGCGCGACGCGCTCGCCGCGGCCGATCGCGAGCGTCACGTCGTCCACCGCGACCGTGTCGCCGAAGCGCACGTGCAGATGCTCGAGCGACAGCAGCGGCGCTTGCTGCGTCGGTACGGTCGACTCGCTCATCGCTGGCCTCCCGCCGCGCGCACCGAGTCGGCGATCCGCGTGTCGAGTGCGTTGCGCAGCGCGTCGCCCATGAAGGTCAGCAGCAGCAGCGTCGCGACCAGCACGCCGAAGGTCGACAGCGAGATCCACCAGGCGTCGAGATTGCCCTTGCCCTGCGCGAGCAGCTCGCCGAGGCTCGGGGTCGGCGGCGGCACGCCGAGCCCGAGGAAATCGAGGCTCGTGAGCGCGAGGATCGAGCCGCTCATCCGGAACGGCAGGAACGTGATCACCGGCGTGAGACTGTTCGGCAGCACGTGGCGCCAGATGATCTGCGCGTTCGTGAGTCCCATCGCGCGCGCCGCGCGCACGTAATCCTGCGTGCGGTTACGCAGGAATTCCGCGCGCACGTAATCGGCGAGCCCGATCCAGCCGAACAGCGACAGCAGCACGATCAGCAGCAGGAAGCTCGGCTCGAAGATCGACGCGAAGATGATCAGCAGGTACAGCTCGGGCAGCGAGCTCCAGATCTCGATCAGCCGCTGCCCGACGATGTCGATGCGTCCGCCGAAGAAGCCCTGCACGGCGCCTGCGGCGATTCCGAGCAGCGTGCCGATCACGGTCAGGATCAGCCCGAACTCGACCGACACGCGGAACCCGTACACGAGCCGCGCAAGCAGGTCGCGCCCCTGCGCGTCGGTGCCGAGCCAGTTCGCGCGCGACGGCGGCGCAGGGTTCGGCACGTTCGAGAAGTAGTTCAGCGTGTCGTAGTAGTAACGGTTCGGCGGGTAGACGACGAAATTGCCGGGAGCCTCGAGCCGCTTGCGCACATACGGATCGAGATAGTCGGCCGGTGTCGGGAAATCGCCGCCGAAGGTCGTCTCCGGATACGCATGGAACAGCGGGAAATAGTACTGGCCGTCGTAACGCACGACGAGCGGCTTGTCGTTCGACCACAGCGGCGCGGCCACGCTCGCGGCGAAGGCCACGAAAAAGATCACGAAGCTCCAGTAGCCGAGGCGCTGCTGCCGGAAGCGTTGCCATACGCGGCGCGCGGGCGACGGCGACACGCGGGCGCGCGCCGCGTCGATGCGGGAAGACACGACGGTCCGGTTCATCGCGCACCTCGCCCGGTGACGCCGGGCATGCAGACGGACGGTTTCATGTCAGCGCTCCAGGGTGTCGAATTGAATGCGCGGATCGACCCACACATAGCAGAGATCGGAGATCAGCTTGGTCGCGAGCCCGATCAGCGTGAACAGGTACAGCGTGCCGAGCACGACCGGATAGTCGCGCCGCACGACCGATTCGTACGACAGCAGCCCGAGGCCATCGAGCGAGAACAGCGTCTCGATCAGCAGGCTGCCGGTGAAGAACGCGCCGATGAACGCGGCCGGGAAGCCGACGATCAGCGGCAGCATCGCGTTGCGGAACACGTGCTTCCACAGCACGCTGCGCTCGGAGAGCCCCTTCGCGCGCGCGGTCAGCACGTATTGCCGGCGGATCTGGTCGAGGAACGCATTCTTCGTGAGCATCGTGACGACCGCGAAGCTGCCGACGACCGAGGCCGTGATCGGCAGCGCGATGTGCCACAGGTAATCGAGCACCTTGCCGACGAGCGACAGCTGGGCGAAGTTGTCCGACGTGAGCCCGCGCAGCGGGAACAGCTGCCAGAACGAGCCGCCGCCGAACAGCACGAGCAGCAGCACGCCGAGCACGAAGCCCGGAATCGCATAGCCGACGAGCACGACGAGGCTCGTCGCGACGTCGAACGGCGAACCGTTGCGCACCGCCTTCGCGATGCCGAGCGGCACCGATATGAGGTACGTGAGGAAGAACGTCCACAAACCGATGCTGATCGACACGGGCAGCTTCTGCACGATCAGCGACCACACGCTCTGGTGGCGGAAGTAGCTGTCGCCGAGATCGAAGCGTGCGAAGCGCTTCAGCATCAGCCAGTAGCGTTCGAGCGGCGGTTTGTCGAAACCGTACAGCGCCTTGAGCTGCGCGAGCTGCTGCGCGTCGACGCCGGTATGCGCACGCATCCCGAATGGCGCCGCACCCTGCTCCGTCGCGCCCTTGCGCAATTCCTGCACGGCCTGTTCGACGGGGCCGCCCGGCACGAACTGGATCACCGCGAACGTGAGGGTCAGCACGCCGATGAGCGTCGGGATCATCAGCAGCAGGCGTTTGAGGATGTAGCTCCACATAGGGCGTCGACTCGCGATCGGTAGGCGGGGTTGGACGTTGGGGCGGCGTGGCTCAGTGATCGGGCTTCGCCCACCAGGTCGACACGACCCAGCCCTCGGCCGAATAGTACAGCGGCAGCGTCTGCGGATAGGCGAGCGTGCGCTTGTACGCGATCCGGTGTGTCGCGCTGTACCACTGCGGAACCGCGTAGTAGCCGTGCATCAGCACGCGGTCGAGCGCGTGGGTCGCGTCGAGCAGCTCGTCGCGCGTCTGCGCGACGGCGAGCGCGTGCAGCAGTACGTCGACGGCCGGTGACTTCAGGCCAATGACATTGTCCGACCCAGGCTCATCCGCGAACTTGCTGGCATAACGCGCAAACTGCTCGGCACCCGGCACCTGCACCCCGACGTAACGGATCGGTGTCACGTCGTAGTCAAACGCGTCCAGGCGCTTTTGCAGCAGCGCGTAATCGGCCGTGCGAAAGCGTACGTCGATGCCGAGCTTCGCAAGATTGCGCTGGTAAGCCGCCACGATCGCCTTGAACGGGGAGCCCGCGTCGTCAAGGATCTCGAATGTGAACGGCTCTCCTTGCGCGTTGCGCAACGCGCCGTCACGATAGGTCCAGCCCGCCTGCTCGAGCAACGCACGCGCCTTCAGCAAGTTCGCGCGCAGCGAATTGGGCGGGTTCGTAGTCGGCTGCACGACCATCGGACCGAACACGGCCGGATCGAGTTGCGCGCGCAACGGTTCAAGAAGCTTGAGTTCGCCCGCCCCCGGCAGACCGGTTGCCTGCAAGTCGGTATCGGCAAAGTAACTGTCGAGGCGCGTATAAGCGCCATAGAACAGTTGACGGTTCAGCCATTCAAAGTCGAGCGCGAGATCGAGCGCCTGGCGCACACGCACATCGCGAAACAGCGGCCGGCGCAGGTTCATGAAGAAGCCCTGCATGCCCGCGCCGTTGTGCTGCCGAAACTCGCGCTTGATCAACTCGCCACTGTCGAAACGCTTGCCGATATCCTGCCGCACCCAATTGCGCGCAATGTTCTCGACAAGCACATCGTATTCACCTGCCTTGAACGCCTCGAGCCGCGCGACACCTTCGCCGTAGAGCTTGTAGGCGATCCGCTCGAAGTTGTTGGTGCCCACCCGTACCGGCAGGTCGGCGCCCCAGTATGCCGGGTCGCGCCGATAGGTGATGTTCCGGCCGTTGTCGTAACGCTCGATCAGGTACGGGCCGCTGCCGATCGGTTGCTCGAACGCGAGCTGGTCGAACGGGATGCGCGAGCCGTCCGCGCGCAATCCCCACTTGCGCGAGAACACCGGTACACCGCCGGCGATCAGCGGCAGTTCGCGGTTCGCGCTGCGGAACTCGAAGCGCACGGTGGCCGGATCGACGACCACGGCCTTCGTGATCTCCGCGAAATACGCGCCGAACTGCGGCGCGGCCAGCTTGCTCTTCAGCGTATCGAACGAGAACTTGACGTCGTCGGCGGTGACACGATCTCCGTTCGAGAAGCGCGCGCGCGGATTCAGGTGGAACGTGACCGAACGACGGTCCGGCGCGATGTCGATGTCGTCGGCGAGCAGTCCGTACGCGGACGCCGGCTCGTCCGAGCTGCCGGTCACGAGGCTCTCGAACAGCATGTCGATGCCCGGCGCGGCATTGCCGCGCATCGTGTACGGGTTGAACTTGTCGAACGACGTCAGCCGGTTCGGGTTCGCCAGCACGAGCGTGCCGCCCTTCGGCGCATCGGGGTTGACGTAGTCGAAATGCTTGAAGCCCGGCGGATATTTCGGCTCGCCGTACTGTGCAATGGCGTAGGCCGCGTGCGCAGCGGTCGCGGCCAGCACCGCTTGCAGCGCGAACACCGCGGCCGTGCGGCCGGCAGCCCGTACGGCACGCATCGCACCGGAGCGGACACGCGCGGCGGCGGCCCGGGGCGAACCCTTCGTCATAGAGGCCCTGTCGGTCGAATGAGGGTAGTAACGAGGGACGATTCTACCCATTCAAGCCGGCGAGCCAAAAGAAAACCGCCACGCGGGCGGTTTCTTCACGAGCGGATCGCGGGCGCGCGCATCAGGCGGGCGCGCCCTGCCGATCAGTGCCAGCCGTTGTGGCGGCCGTTATCCCAGTGGCCACGATCGCCGCGATCACCACCCCAGCCACGGCCGTGATGGCGGTACCACTCGTCACGGCCCCAGTAGCGACGGCCGTCCCAGTAGCGGTCGCCATGCCAGCCGATCACGATGGTCGGCCCCGGCGCGTAGACAGGGGCCGGCGCGTAGACCGGCGCAGGCTGATAGACGACCGGCGGCGGAGGCGGCGGCGCATACACGGGTGCGGGCGCGACGTAGACCGGCGCCGGAACGCCGAGATTGATCCCGACATTGACTCCTGCCATTGCTGCGCCCGACACGAGCAAGGCCGTCATACCGGTCAAGAGCGAGGCAACACGCAAAGTCTTCATGGATTCCTCTTCTGGTTGTTTCATGTGTGATTCGACTATAACGGCAAGCGCCGTCTCCGCATATTTCCACTTTGTAAGAACTGATGCGCCGCATCGCAACGAGAAGCCCGCGCTAACGTCTTGTAACAATCGACGCCCGTCCTGCCCCTCGCGCCCGTTTCCTAAAACATCTTTCATCCTGGCCCGCGCCCCGCGTTAAGCGGCGCCACGCACACTGCGCGAGCCGAATCGGGCTCCCGCCGCGCTTCGGCAATTCGCTGACAGGCCGGCGCCCCGCGCCGGCGGAGAACTCGCCGATGCTGAAACTCGTCCGACTGGCGCTCGCGCGCCCCTACACGTTCATCGTCCTCGCACTGCTGATCCTGATCGCGGGGCCGCTCGCGGCGCTGCGCACGCCGACGGACATCTTCCCCGACATCCGGATTCCGGTCATCAGCGTCGTGTGGAATTACTCGGGCCTGCAGCCGGCCGACATGGCCGGGCGCATCGTCACCTACTACGAGCGCACGCTCGGCACGACGGTCAACGACGTTGCGCACATCGAGTCGCAGTCGTTCCGCAGCTTCGGGATCGTCAAGATCTTCTTCCAGCCGACCGTCGACATCCGCACCGCGACCGCGCAGGTCACGTCGATCTCGCAGACCGTGCTCAAGCAGATGCCGCCGGGCACCACGCCACCGCAGATCCTCAACTACAACGCATCGACCGTGCCCGTGCTGCAGTTGGCGCTGACGAGCGACACCCTGAACGAACAGCAGCTCGGCGACTACGCGACCAACGTGATCCGGCCTCAGCTGCTGTCCGTCGCCGGTGTCGCGATTCCGTCGCCGTACGGCGGCAAGGTGCGCCAGGTGCAGATCGATCTCGACCCGCAGGCGCTGCAGGCCAAGGGGCTGTCCGCGCAGGATGTCGCGACCGCGCTGGCGCAGCAGAACCAGATCATCCCGGCCGGCACGCAGAAAATCGGCGGCTTCGAATACAACATCCGGCTCAACGACAGCCCGCTGACCATCGACCAGCTCAACGCGCTGCCGATCCGGTCCGTGAACGGCGCGGTGATCTTCATGCGCGACGTTGCACACGTCCGCGACGGTTATCCGCCGCAGGGCAACATCGTGCGCGTCGACGGCCGTCGCGCGGTGCTGATGAGCGTGCTGAAAAGCGGCTCGGCGTCGACGCTCGACATCATCTCGGGCGTCAAGGCGCAGTTGCCGCGCATCGAGGCGACCCTGCCGCCGTCGCTCAGGCTCGTCGTGATGGGCGACCAGTCCGTGTTCGTCAAGGGCGCCGTGAGCGGCGTGGCGCGCGAAGGCCTGATCGCCGCCGCGCTCACGTCCGCGATGATCCTGCTGTTCCTCGGCAGCTGGCGCTCGACGCTGATCATCGCCGCCTCCATTCCGCTCGCGGTGCTGGCCGCGATCGCGGCGCTCGCGGCCGCGGGCGAGACGCTCAACGTGATGACGCTCGGCGGACTCGCGCTCGCGGTCGGCATTCTCGTCGACGATGCCACCGTCACGATCGAGAACGTCAACTGGCACCTCGAACAGGGCAAGAACGTGCGCGATGCGATCCTCGACGGCGCGTCGCAGATCGTCGCGCCGGCCTTCGTGTCGCTGCTGTGCATCTGCATCGTGTTCGTGCCGATGCTGCTGCTCGATGGCGTGGCCCGCTTCCTGTTCGTGCCGATGGCCGAAGCCGTGATCTTCGCGATGATCGCGTCGTTCGTGCTGTCGCGCACGTTCGTGCCGATGATGGCCCGTTACCTGTTGAAGCCGCATGCCGCGCATCCGGAAGCCGTGCTCGCGCCACACGGCGCGCCGTTCCCGCCGCCGCACTCGCGCAATCCGCTCGTCGCGTTCCAGCAGGGGTTCGAACGCCGCTTCGCCGCGTTGCGTGCCGGCTACCGCACGGTGCTCGGCCTCGCACTCGCCCATCGCGCACGCTTCGTCACGTTGTTCCTGGCCGCGGTCGCGGTGTCGTTCGTGCTGGTGCCGTGGCTCGGCCGCAATTTCTTCCCGTCGGTCGACGCGGGCGAAATCGCGATCCACGTGCGCGCACCGATCGGCACGCGCATCGAGGAAACGGCCGCCTTGTTCGACCACGTCGAGCAGACGGTGCGCGGCGTCGTGCCGCCGCGCGCGGTCGCGAGCATCGTCGACAACATGGGGCTGCCGAACAGCGGGATCAACCTCACGTACAGCAACAGCGGCACGATCGGCCCGCAGGACGGCGACATCCTCGTGTCGCTCACGGGCGACCACGCGCCGACGGCCGACTACGTCAAGCAGTTGCGTACGGTGCTGCCGCGCACGTTTCCCGGCGCGACGTTCTCGTTCCTGCCCGCCGACATCGTGAGCCAGATTCTCAACTTCGGCGCGCCCGCCCCGATCGACGTGCAGGTGACGGGCCCCGACCGTGCCGCCAACCGCGCCTATGCCACCGAGCTGTTGCGGCGCATCCGCCGCGTGCCCGGGGTGGCCGACGCGCGCGTCCAGCAGGCGTCGACCTATCCGCAGTTCACGGTATCGGTCGACCGCACGCGTGCAGCGCAACTCGACATCACCGAGCAGGATGTCACCAATGCCGTGGTGGCGAGCCTGTCCGGCACGAGCCAGGTGTCGCCGACCTACTGGCTCGACCCACACAACGGCGTGTCGTATCCGATCGTCGCGCAGACACCTCAGTACCGGATGACGTCGCTATCGGACCTGCGCGCGCTGCCCGTCACGGGCCGCACGGGCGCGCCGCAACTGCTCGGCGGTCTCGCGACGATCGTACGCGGACAGACCGACGCGGTCGTGTCGCACTATGACATCGCACCGCTGTACGACATCTTCGCGACGACCCAGGATCGCGATCTCGGTGCGGTCAGCGCCGACATCGAACGCGTGCTGCGCGACAACGCGGCCGGCTTGCCCAAGGGATCGCGCGTCACCGTGCGCGGCCAGGTACAGACGATGAACAGCGCATTCGGCGGGCTGCTCGCGGGCCTCGCCGGCGCGATCCTGCTGATCTACCTGCTGATCGTCGTCAACTTCCATTCGTGGCGCGACGCATTCGTGATCGTGAGCGGCCTGCCCGCCGCGCTCGCCGGCATCGTCTGGATGCTGTTCGTCACGCGCACGCCGCTGTCGGTGCCGGCACTGACGGGCGCGATCCTGTGCATGGGGGTCGCGACCGCGAACAGCATCCTCGTCGTGACCTTCGCGCGCGAACGGCTCGCGCATACCGCAGACGCGGCCGTCGCCGCGCTCGACGCTGGTTTCACGCGCTTTCGGCCCGTGATGATGACCGCGCTCGCGATGATCATCGGCATGGCGCCGATGGCGCTCGGTCTCGGCGACGGCGGGGAGCAGAACGCGCCGCTCGGCCGCGCGGTCATCGGCGGCCTGCTGTGCGCGACCGTCGCGACGCTGGTGTTCGTGCCCGTCGTGTTCAGCCTCGTCCACCGGCGCGATCGCGCGCCTCGTTCCGAATCCCTGCCCCTCACTCCGGGAGAACAGCATGTCCACTGAATTCGACGTCCGCCCCCCTCGCACGCCGCGCTATCTGAAACCGCTCGCGATCGCGGGCGCCGTCGCCGCGCTCGCCGTCGCGGCGGCCGGGCTCGTCGCACGCATGCACGATGCGCACGCGGTGGCCGCCTGGACCGTGCAACAGGCGATCCCGACCGTCGCGACGGTGGCACCGCAGCCGGCCGGGGCCGACGCGCTGGTGCTGCCCGGCCGGCTCGACGCGTACGTCGACGCACCGATCTACGCGCGCGTGCCTGGCTACCTGCACGCGTGGTATGCCGACATCGGCGCGCATGTGAAGGCCGGCCAGTTGCTTGCGTCGATCGACACGCCCGATCTCGACCAGCAGTTGCAGCAGGCACGCGCCGACCTTCAAAGCGCCACGGCGAACGAACGGCTTGCCGCCGTCACGGCCGCCCGCTGGGCCGAGATGCTCGCGCAGGATTCCGTCTCGCAGCAGGAAGCGGACGAGAAACGCAGCGACCTCGACGCCAAACGCGCGGCCGTCGCGGCGAGCACCGCCAACGTGCGACGGCTCGAAGCGCTCGAGTCGTTCAAGCGGCTCACCGCGCCGTTCGACGGCATCGTGACGGCCCGCAAGACCGATGTCGGCGCGCTGATCGATGCAGGCAGCGGCAACGGCGCCGAGCTCTTCACCGTCTCGGATGCGCGGCGGCTGCGACTGTACGTCCACGTCCCGCAAGACGACGCGGCCGCGATCCGCGCAGGCATGCGTGTCGCGCTGACGGTCCCCGAGCGCCCGGGCATGACGTTCGACGCCACGCTCGCCGATTCCGCGCAATCGATCGACCCGGCCTCCGGCACGCTGCTCGCGCAATTCTCGATCGCCAACCCGGCGGGCACGCTGTTCCCGGGCGAATACGCGCAGGTGCGGATCGCGATGCCCGGCGCCGCGCATGCGCTGACGATTCCGGCCAGCACGCTGATCTTCCGCCACGACGGGCTGCAAGTTGCCGTGCTCGATGCAAGCGGGCATGCGCGGCTGCGCAACGTATCGATCGCGACCGATCTCGGCACGCGCGTCGAGATCGCGTCGGGGCTCGCGGCTGGCGACCGCGTGATCGACAATCCGCCCGATTCGCTCGCGGACGGCGATCCCGTGCGTATCGCCAGCGCCGCGACGACGGAGCGTGCGCATGGCTGACCGTCTGCTCGCTGTGTGCCTGGGCAGTGTCGCGCTGCTCGCCGGCTGCTCGCTGGCGCCGACCTATCGCGCGCCGGCCGTTCCCGTGCCGACCGCGTTTCGCGAAACGGGTGCATGGGTCGATGCCGCACCGGCCGATCGCCTGCCACGTGACGGCTGGTGGCGCGTGTACGGCGATGCGACACTCGACCGGCTCGAACCGCTCGTGGCACGCGCGAATCCCGACCTGGCCGCCGCCGTCGCGCGGCACGACGAAGCCGCCGCGCTGTTCGACGAGGCGCATGCGGCATTGCTGCCGACCGTGGGTATCGATGCCGAGACCGACCGCGACCGTCAGTCAGCGCGCCGCCCGCTGCGCGGCAGCGGCCAGCCCGACACTTATGAGTCGAACACGGTCGAAGCGGGATTCGGCTACGACGTCGATCTGTGGGGCAAGGTCCGCAACACGGTCGCGGCCGGCCGCGACGACGCGCAGGCGGCCGACGACGACCTCACGTCGGTCCGGCTCAGCCTGCAGGCCGGCGTCGCCAGCACCTACTTCGACCTCGCGGGACTCGACCGTGAAGCGGACACGCTCGCGCAAACGATCGACACGTACCGCCGTGCATGGCAACTGACGGTCAGTCGCCATCGCGGCGGCCTCGCGTCGGGGCTCGACGTGTCGCGTGCGCAAACCCAACTCGCACTTGCGCAAGCGCGCGCGTCCGACATCGCGGCCCGTCGCGCGCTCGACGAGCATGCGATCGCGGCACTCGTCGGCGCATCCGCGTCGACGTTCTCGCTGCCGCCCGCTGCGGCGCTGCCGGGCGTGCCGTCGATTCCGACCGGTCTCGCATCGACGCTGCTCGAACGCCGGCCGGACGTCGCCGCCGCCGAACGCCGCGTCGCGGCCGCGAACGCGCGGATCGGCGTCGCACGCGCCGCCTACTTTCCCGACCTGTCGCTCGGCCTCGACGCCGGCTTCCAGAGCAATACATTTTCGCCGTGGCTCGCTGCGCCAAACGAGATCTGGTCGATCGGACCGCGTCTCGCCATGACGCTGTTCGACGGCGGACGGCGTGCCGCCGGCGTACGCAACGTGCGAGCGCAGTTCGACGAACAGGGCGCACGCTATCGCGCCGTCGTGCTGCAGGCGTTCCGCCAGGTCGAGGACGATCTTGCGCAGTTGCACCGCCTCGGCGACGAATCGGACCAGGACGACGCGGCGCTCGTCGCGGCACGGCATTCGCTTGCGCTGGCGATGTCGCGCTATCGCGACGGCGCAGTCAGCTATCTCGACGTGGTCACCGCGCAGACGACCGAACTCGATACGCAGATCGCGTCGCTCGACGTCGACGCCCGACGCCTGCAGGCATCCGTCGGGCTCGTGCGCGCGCTCGGCGGCGGCTGGCACGACGCGCGTTCATGAACGTTTCTTCATCGGCACGCCGGGCGCCCGCAGGGGCGCACCCGATAACGTGTTTCAGGCCGGCACCGCATCCGCGCCACCGGCCTTCGACCTTCGACCTTCGACCTTCGACCTTCGACCTTCGACAAGGATCACGCCATGAAGACACTGATGTTCGCCACCGCCCTTTCCGCACTCTGCATCGCGCTGCCCGGCCGGGCCAGCGCAACGCAGCCCGACACCGCGGCTGCACCGCAGACGGTCGCCGCGACCGCGACCGCACCGTTGTCGTCGCAACAACCGGCATGGAACACACGGCCGGCTACGCCGCTGACACGCGCGCAAGTCTATCGCCAGCTCGTCCGCGCCGAGCGCGACGGCCAGCTCGCGCAGCTCAATCGCGAACTCTATTCGCACTGACCGCACGCAATCGAACATGCCGCGCGACGCGCGGCATGCGTGCCATCCTCAAGCGCGACGTGATACAGCGTCGTCATCCACCCGCATCGAACCTGAACCCGAATCGTGCAACCGTCTCGATACGCGCGGAAAAGGCATGCGCGGCCAGCTTGCGCCTCAACCGCACGACCAGCGCGTTGACCGTCTCGGGTTCGACATCGGCATCGCCCCACGCATAACGCAGCACGGCATCGCGCCCGACCGGCCGCCCCGCTTCACGCAGCAGGCATTCGACGAGACGGAATTCCCGTGTGCTGAGCGCCAGCCGCCGGCCATGCTCTTCGAGTGCGCGCGTGGCCGCGTCGAGCCGGACCGACTCGCGCATCGCGATGACGCCCGTGCGGCGCCACAGCGCGCGCAACCGCTCATGTAGTTCCACGAACGAACACGGATGCGCAAGACACACGTCGCAGCCGGCCTGCAGCATCTGCGCGCGCTGCGCGGCTGTCGCGCCGGCCACGATCGTCGCAATCGTCGCGCCTTCGGCCGATGCGGCGAGTCGCGGCAGTGCATCGAGGATCGCCGGGCCGGTAACCGTGTCGGACGCAACGATCACGATGGCATCGAACCGCTCCTGCGTCGCCACGAAGCAGCCGTCGCGCCATCCGTCGACGCGCTCGACGCCATGCGTGCTCTCGCGAAATGCCTTGTCGAGCCGCGTGGCTTCCGGGTTCGGCGGGGAAATCAGCAGGATGCGCATCGACGGTTCCCTGACGCCTTCATGCGAGCGAGCGCGGCCAGCACTCGACCGTGATCGCCGCACCAGCCAGTGGCGCATCGCCGATTCGCAACTCGAAGCCGTGTACGCGCATCACCGCCGAGACGATGCTCAGTCCCAGTCCCGAGCCGCTCACATGGCGCGTGCGCTCGCCACGATAGAAGCGCTCGAGCACCGCGTCTCGTTCAGCGGGCGGGATGCCGGGCCCGGTGTCTTCGAATCGCACGAGCGGCCCGCTCGGTGTCGCATGGAGCGCGACGCGCACGCGCCCGCCTGGCGGCGTGAACTTGATCGCGTTGTCCGCGAGATTGCTGAACGCCTCGAACAGCAATGCGCGATCGCCATGAATTCGGTCGACCGGTGTCGCGTCGAGTTCGAACGAAACGTCGACGGCTTCGGCCAGCGGTTCGTAGAGCTCGCAGACGTCACGCAGCAACACCGTGACGTCGACCGCGGCGAAGCCGCCACGCCGGCTCAGCGTGCCGATCTCGGAGATGCGCAGCATCGCGCGAAAGCGCTCGAGCAACCGATCGGTCTCGTCGCGCGCCGACGCGAGCAGTGCCGACGACGCAGGGTCGTCCGCGCAAAACGGCTGCTCGGCGAGCCGGGCCAGCATCGTGTGCACGCGGGCGAGCGGCGTGCGCAGATCGTGCGCGATACCATCGCAGGTATGACGCACCTCGCCCATCAGCCGCTCGACTTCGTCGAGCATGTGGTTCACGAGATGCGCGAGCAGGTCGAGTTCGTCATGGCGTCCGACCGGCAGCCGCTTGCCGAGATCGCCCTCGGCGATCTGCCGCGTGACGCGCCGGATCGCGGCGACGCGGCGCATCTGCCGCATGCCGAGCATGCTGCCGCCCGCGATGCCCGCGATCAGGATCATCACGCCGCCGATCACGAGCCCGCGGATCGCGACATCGCGGATCTGGATGAAATGCGACAGGTCGCGCGCGACCACCAGCGTCATCCCGTTGTCGCGGCGTACGGCCATCGCGCGCGTAATCGGCGCGGGCTGGCCGTCGAGCGGGGCAAGCGTGCGGTTCAGCGTACGCCCGTCGCGATCCGTGCGCAGCGCCGGCAGCGTTGCAATGTCCCCGGCCACGCGGCGCCCGTTCGCGTCGAACAGCCCGTAGAAGCTGGTATGCATGTGCTCGTGCTCGAGCCGCCGATGGATCGCGAGCGGCAGCTCGGCATCGGGAATCGAATCGAAATAGATCAGTTGCCACGCGAGCACTTCGTCGGTGTCGCGCGTCATCGTGTGCGTCGCGGCCACGCTGATCACGCCCGCGAGCAGCAGCAGCGAAACCGAGAAGATCGCCGCATACGCGCACAGCCAGCGAAACGTCGTCGTGTGCCAGCGGCGCGTGAAGTTCGCCGCGCGAGCCGCATCCATCCTGGCCTCCGTCACGCGAGCATGTAGCCCGAGCCGCGCACCGTCTGGATCATCGGATTCGCGCCGGGCGGATCGATCTTCTTGCGCAACCGGCCCATGTGGACGTCGATCAGGTTGGTGCCGGGATCGAAGTGATAGCCCCACACGGTTTCGAACAGCATCGTGCGCGTGATCGTCTGGCCCGCATTGCGCATCATGAATTCGAGCACGCGGAATTCGGTCGGCAACAGCGGAATCTCGTCGGCCCCGCGACGCGCGCAGCGCGAAATGAGGTCGAGCTCGAGCGCACCGACCTTCAACAGCGTCTGCTGCGGCACGCCCGACGCCTGCCGGCGACGCAGCAGCACCTCGATGCGGGCGCTCAGCTCGCCGGAATCGAACGGCTTCGTCAGGTAATCGTCGCCGCCCGCGCGCAACCCGCGGATGCGCTCGTCGACATCGCCGAGCGCGCTCAGCATCAGCACCGGCGTATCGATGCCGACCGTGCGCATCGCGGTCAGGATCGCGAGGCCGTCCGCGCCCGGCAGCATCCGGTCGAGCGTGATCGCGTCGTACGATGCGCTCATCGCGCGCAACATGCCTTCGCGGCCGTTGTCGATCCACTCGACCTCGAACCCGCGCGCGGTCAGTTCGCCGACGATTTCGTTCGCGGTCACCGCATCATCCTCGACCGTCAGTACTCGCATGGTTGCCCTCGCAATGAACGTCATGACGGGCGCACGCCATGCGCCCGCGACTATCGTAGACGACCCGGTCGCCGTCCGGCGTTACATGAAAATTGCTTCATCCAGCCCCTCGGCGCACGGGTAAAAGATGTTTCATCCGGGCGTCGCCCGCCCCGTCGTGCGTGCCGCCTACGCTGACGTCATGCGGCATCGGGCCGCGAAACCAGGAGCTACCGGATGAAACTGTCGACTACCGTCGCCTGCATGCTGCTCGCATGCGCCAGCACCGCCACGTTCGCGGCGCCTCACCTGACGCCGCAGGAATGCAACGCTTACCCGTTCGTCCACACCGGCCACGACGTCACGCGTACCGACCTCGTGCGCGAACTGACCGAACTCGAACAGGTCGGCTACGATCCCGCGCACGCGAGCCCCTACTACCCCGACGATCTCGACGGTGCGAAGCATCGGCTCGCCGCCGAGTACCGTGCGGACTGCACGCATGCGCTGACTGCCGATGCGGGCACCCCGCACTGACCCCGCCGCCCGGCGCATCCCAGCCGGAAAAAAACAAAAAGGCGGCACTCGCGTGCCGCCTTTTGTTCATGAAAGCGCATGGAGTTCGACCGCTGCGCCGCGATGCCGCTCAGCGCGACATCATGTTCATGCTGACGTTGTGCATCACCCACAGCGTGCCGATGATCAGGATCGCCGCGGTCAGCACCGTGTAGCTGAACGCCATCACGTTCCAGCGCTGGCCCGACGAGCCGTTCATGTGCAGGAAGTACACGAGGTGCACGACGATCTGCACGAACGCGAGCACGGCAAGCGCGATCAGCGACGCGTGCGGCGACAGCACGCCGCCCATCACGAGGCCGAACGACGCGGCCGTGAGCAGCACCGACAGGATGAAACCGGCGAAGTAGCCGCCGACGCTGCCGTGCCCTTCTTCGAGTTGAGACGAATGCGAATGGGCCATTTAGATCACGCTCGCGAGATAGACAAAGGAAAACACGCAGATCCACACGATGTCGAGGAAGTGCCAGAAGAGGCTCAGGCACGTCAGGCGTCGCAGGTCGCGATCGGTCAGGTCGCCGCCGCGGAACACGATCTGCCCGGCGAGCACGATCATCCACAGCAGGCCGGCCGTCACGTGCAGCCCGTGCGTGCCCACCAGCGTGAAGAACGCCGACAGGAACGCGCTGCGCTGCGGGCCTGCGCCTTCCGCGATCAGGTGCGAGAACTCGCGCAGTTCCATCGCGAGAAACGCCGCGCCGAGCACGAACGTCACCGCGAGCCACGCGAGCAGCGCGCCGCGCCGCTGCTTGTACGCCGCGAGCATCGCGAAACCGTACGTGATGCTCGACAGCAGCAGCGCGGCGGTTTCCACCGCGACGCCCGGAATGTCGAACAGGTCTTTCGCGGTCTGGCCGCCCGCATACTGGTGGCCGAGCACCGCGAACGTCGCGAACAGCGCCGCGAAGATCACGCAGTCGGTCATCAGGTACAGCCAGAACCCGAACACCGAGTGCGACGGCGGATGGTCGTCGTGCTCGAGCAGGGTTGCGCTCAAGGTTTTCTGCAACATCAGTTGGCCTCCAGTTCCACGTCGTCGACGCGCGCAGCCACGCGCTTCGTCGGCTGCTTGTCTTCGATCTTCCGCACCGTCGACGCGGGGATGTAATAGCCGTCGTTATCGCGCGAGCTGTAGATCACGAGCGTCGCGATGATCCCGACGAGCCCGCCGATCGCCATCCACCAGATGTGCCACACCAGCGCGAAGCCGAGCACCAGGCTGAAGATCGCGATCACGAGGCCCGCGCAGGTATTCGACGGCATGTGGATGTCGCGGATCGACGCCGGGTTCGGCCGGCCTTCGCCGCGTGCCTTCATGTCTGCATACGCGTCGAGCGTGCGCACCTGCGGGATCACCGCGAAGTTGTAGTCGGCCGGCGGCGACGAGGTCGCCCACTCCAGCGTGCGGCCGCCCCACGGATCGCCCGTCGTGTCGCGGTACTCGGGCAGGTTGCGGTTGCGGATGCTGACCACCAGTTGCAGCAGCTGGCACGCGATGCCGATCGCGATCAGCACGGCGCCGAATGCGGCGACCAGCAGCCACGGATGCCAGGCCGGGTTGTCGTAGTGGTTGATCCGGCGCGTCATGCCCATGAAGCCGAGCACGTAGAGCGGCACGAATGCAACGTAGAAACCGATCTGCCAGAACCAGAACGCGGCCTTGCCGAGCTTCTCGTTCAGCTTGAAGCCGAACGCCTTCGGGAACCAGTAGTTGAAGCCCGCGAGATAGCCGAACAGCACGCCGCCGATGATCACGTTGTGGAAGTGCGCGATCAGGAACAGGCTGTTGTGCAGCACGAAGTCCGCGCCGGGAATCGCCATCATCACGCCGGTCATGCCGCCGAGCGTGAACGTGACCATGAAGCCGATCGTCCACAGCACGGGCGTCGTGAATTCGATCCGGCCGCGGTACATCGTGAACAGCCAGTTGAACACCTTCACGCCGGTCGGGATCGCGATGATCATCGTCATGATGCCGAAGAACGCGTTCACGTTCGCACCCGAGCCCATCGTGAAGAAGTGGTGCAGCCACACGAGGAACGACAGCACCATGATCGCGCAGGTCGCATACACCATCGTCTTGTAGCCGAACAGCGGCTTCTTCGCGAACGTCGCGATGACTTCCGAGAAGATCCCGAACGCCGGCAGGATCAGGATGTACACCTCAGGGTGACCCCATGCCCAGATCAGGTTCAGGTACAGCATCGCGTTGCCGCCGGCTTCGTTCGTGAAGAAGTGCATGCCGAGGTAACGGTCGAGGCCGAGCAACGCGAGCGTCGCGGTCAGGATCGGGAACGACGCCATGATCAGCACGTTCGTGCAGAGCGCGGTCCACGTGAACACCGGCATCTTCATCAGCGTCATGCCCGGCGCGCGCATCTTGATGATCGTCACGAAGAAGTTCACGCCGGTCAGCAGCGTGCCGACGCCCGAGATCTGCAGCGCCCACAGGTAGTAGTCGACCCCTACCCCCGGACTGAACTGCAGCTCCGACAGCGGCGGATAGGCGAGCCAGCCGGTCTGCGCGAATTCACCGATCACGAGCGAAACGTTGATCAGGATCGCGCTGACGGCCGTCATCCAGAACGAGAGCGAGTTGATGAACGGGAATGCGACGTCGCGCGCGCCGATCTGCAGCGGCACGATCAGGTTCATCAGGCCGACCATGAACACCATCGCCATGAAGAAGATCATGATCACGCCGTGAGCCGTGAAGACCTGGTCATAGTGGTGCGGCGGCAGGTAGCCGGGCCCGTTGTACGCGAGCGCGAGCTGCATGCGCATCATGATCGCGTCGGCGAAGCCGCGCAGCAGCATGATCAGCGCGACGATGATGTACATCACGCCGAGTCTCTTGTGGTCGACCGTGGTCAGCCATTCCGTCCACAGCCATTTCCACCGGCCGGTGATCGTCAGCGCGGCGAGAATGCCCAGCACGGCCAGCCCCATGAAGGCACCGGCCCCCATGATGATGGGCTGATCGAACGGGATCGCCGAGAGTGTGAGTTTGCCGAACATGCGTTACCCCTTCGTGCCGCAGGCGGCGTCCTTCAGGTCGAGGACGTGGCCATCGTTGTATTTCGCGATGATGTTGTGGAAGAGCCGCGGATCGACCGACGAGAAGTAGCGCACGGGCGCCTTCTCGCTCGGCTGCGCGACGGTGCCGTACACGGTCGCGTCGAGCCGGTCCGGCGACGCCTTCACCTTCTGCACCCATGCGTCGAACTGTTCGCGCGGCTCGGCGAGCGTGCGGAACTTCATGTCGGAGAAGCCGCGGCCGCTGAAGTTGGCGGACGTGCCCGCGTAGTCGCCGGCTTCGTCGGCGATCAGGTGCAGGCGCGTCTGCATGCCGGCCATCGCGTAGACCTGACCGCCGAGCTGCGGAATGAAGAACGAGTTCATCACCGAATCCGACGTGATGCGGAAGTTCACCGGCGTGCCGACCGGAATCGCGAGCTGGTTCACCGACGCGATGCCGAGTTCCGGATAGATGAACAGCCACTTCCAGTCGAGCGCGACGACCTCGACGTCGATCGGCTTCACCGACGACTCGAGCGGCTTGTACGGGTCGAGCTCGTGCGTGGTCTTCCACGTGAGCACGGCGAGGAACACGATGATCAGCGTCGGCACCGTCCAGATCACGACCTCGATCGCGGTCGAGTGCGACCAGTTCGGCGCGTAGGTGGCGCTGCGGTTCGACGCGCGGTAACGCCACGCGAACCACAGCGTGAGCAGGATCACCGGAATGACGACGATCAGCATCGCCCAGGTGGACGTTGCGATCAGCGCCTTTTCGGCAGCGCCCACGCTTCCTTTCGGATTTAGTACATCTAAATTACAGCCTGACAGGCTCAAAGCCGCGCCGATCGACATCAGCGCCACTCCGCCTTTTGAAGCTTTTCTTTTCATCACACAGCCCGAGGGTCATTGAATCCGTTTGCGTATGCCCGATGCGCATTCGATCCACGAAAGTGGCCGAATCATACGTCGCGCGAGTGCGATGAAAAACCAGCTAATGCGGAAAATCATCATTGCAGAATCTGCCGTGAGACAGATTGTCGCGGGGCAATTTCACGCAGCCGAAAGCGGGCCCGGCGCCGCCTGCGCCGGACCGCGATCGATGTGCGAGCAACGACCGCATCGCCGTGCGATGCGCCCCGCTCGCGCGACGTGCCGCGCTCAGCTGCGCGTCGATGCCATGTACGACGGCTGCGGCTGCGCAGGGCCATCCCCGGTCGGCAGCTTCGAGTGGCTCGCGTCTTCGATCAGCCTGCCGACGGTAGGATCGATCGCATCGGTGAACGGCTTCGGATCGATGCCGACCGCCAGCACGACCAGTGCGAGCGACGCGAACATCACGATCTCGCGCCGGTTCAGGTCGGCGAGCTTCGCGATCCGCTGGCTTGCGACCTTGCCGAACACGACGCGCTTGAGCATCCACAGCGTGTACGACGCGCTGAGGATCAGCGTCAGCGCCGCGATGGCGCCGATCCAGAAATTGAAGCGGATCGCGCCCATGATGACCATGAATTCGCCGACGAACCCCGACGTACCCGGCAGGCCGACGTTGGCCATCGCGAACAGCACCGTGAAGGTCGCGAAGCGCGGCATCACGCCCGCCACACCGCCGTACGCGGCGATCTCGCGCTGCTTCGTGCGATCGACGAGCACGTTCACGCACAACAGCATCGCGCCCGCGACGAAGCCGTACGACACGAGCTGCACGATCGCGCCTTCGACACCGATCCGGTTGAACAGGAACAGCCCGAGCGTCACGATCCCCATGTGCGCGACCGTCGAATACGCGAGCAGCTTGCCGAGATCGGTCTGCGCGAGCGCGATCAGGCTGGCATAGACGATCGCGAACAGCGACAGCGCGATCACGGCCGGTGCGAAGAAGTGGCTCGCATCGGGCGTGACCGGCAACGCGAAGCGCAGGAACCCGTAGCCGCCGAGCTTGAGCATCGCGAGCATCAGCGCGGCGCCGGTCGGGCCGTCGGTGTAGACGTCGCTCAGCCACGTGTGGACCGGCCACATCGGCACCTTGACCGCGAATGCGGCGAAGAAGCCGAGGAACACCAGCAACTGCGGTGCGAAGCCGAGCTGCAGCGTGCGCCACACGGCCATGTCGAACGTATGCGACTGCGCGTACAGGTACAGCATCGCCATCAGCAGCATCAGCGAGCCGGCGAACGAGATGAAGAAGAACTTCACGGCCGCGTACACGCGACGCTCCCGCCCCCACGTACCGATCAGCAGGTAAAGCGGGATCAGCGTCGCCTCGAAGAAGATGAAGAACAGCAGCCCGTCCTGTGCGACGAACACACCGACCATCAGCCCCGACAGGATCAGGAACGACGCGTAGTACTGCGCGACACGCACCGTGACCGACTCCCACGACGCCACCACCACCACGAGCGTCGTGAACGCAGTCAGCACGACGAGCCACAGCGACGCGCCGTCAATGCCGACCCGCCATCCGGAATTGAACGCCGCCAGCCAGTTGCGGCTTTCGACGAATTGCATCGCAGCCGAGTGTGCATCGAAACCGGCGACCAGCGGAACGACCGCCGCCAGCCCCACCAGCGCGCCGACGAGCGCGATCAGCCGCGTTCGACGCGGATGTTGATCGGAACCGGCGCGCAGCAGGCACGCGCCGAACAGGATCGGAGCCCAGATGGCCAGGCTCAGAAAGGGGAAATCATGCATGTCAACTAGGCCTTGATGAAGTCGCGCACTGCATCGGGGACAGGCGAGACGAAAGGAACGAAATCAAATCGACAGATAGATTTCGTGAATCGCCAGTGTTGGCAAAATGTAAAGCGACATCATCGGAAAACTTGACGCCGCTCAAATGCGATCGGGTTAACCAGCATAAGGCGATTGATTATTTTCTGCATCGCAGCAATGCGCAGATTTTCGGCATCAGCCTATACCACTGATTTTTATGAGTAATTTTTTGTATTGTCCGACGAGGACGATCGCAAAAAACGACGCAGCGCCGCATTTTTGACGTCGGCGAGCCATTTCGGAGGGTCGGAATGCGCTTGTTGATGCCCGGCAGGACGGCGAGCATATGGCGCCGAATCCTTACATCAATACTTTCATTTTTATTTCATTTAGCCTTACGCGATGCAGGTCGAGCGAATGGTCGCTACGCCTGCATCCTTCACTTTCCAACCGCAATCATGGATGACTCGAGCGGCCCCATATGTGCGTCGTCACCATGCGATGGCGATCGTGTAGCGCGGGAAAATGGACGACGCGAGCGTCATCGCATCGACGATATTGCACTCGTCGAGCATGTAATTTGCGGCGGGCGGAGCCGATTTGGACGCCGGCGTCGTGACGATCGCCTTGCGTCGCCATGCGCGACATCCTGCAGTGCATGCGGGTGGAGTACGACGGAGAACGGTTCGAGCGCGAGCAGCAATGCGCCCTGCGCCATCGCGACAAGCGACGCGACGACTTTGAATCCCGCATCAACCTGACAGCCGCTCGCCAAGCGCCAACAAGAAGTCGGCCGCAAGCCTGGTGCGCGCAGAGGCTTGGCGAGCTTTCTCGTAGACCACCGACAAAGGGGCGCCGACACTCTTGAAGTCGCCGAGGACAGGAACAAGTCGCCCCGCGGCCAACGACGACGCGACGACATAATACGGAGCTTGCAAGATACCGCCCCCGGCTTCTGACAACGCCAGGAGCGCTGACGCATGGTCGCTGGCCAACGGCCCCACGGGGAAATGGCGGTACTGATCCCCGCCACGGACAAACGTCCAGTCTCGGAATTGTCCGCTGTTGACCATCACATAACGCAGACAGGTATGGTCGACCAGGTCGTCTGGCGTATCGGGCACACCCCGCGACTGCAGGTATGCCGGCGAAGCGACCGTCACGAAGCGATGAGCGGGCAACGGGCGCGCCACCAGTCGGGAGTCAGGCACTTCTCCCAACATGACGGCCAGGTCGAAACGCTCGGCCGTCATGTCGACGTGACGATCCGTCAGGGCCAGTTCGATATCCAGTCCGGGATGTGCGCTCAGCCATTCACCGAGCGCAGGCGCCAGCACATACTGGCCGAAACTCACGGGGACGCAAAGCCTCAACTTGCCCCGCCATGGTTGCGACGCACCCGCAAGCCTGCTGCGAGCGTCCTCGATGTCCGTCATTCCATGGCGGCAGACTGCAAAGAACAACTCGCCATCCCCGGTCAAGGTGATCTGCCGCGGCGAACGGTGAAACAGCCGAACCCCCAGTTCAGCTTCCAGGCGTGCGACCGCCTTGCTCACGGCTGAGGGGCTGAGCTGAAGCAACCGTGCCGCACGCGTGAAATTGCCGGCCTCGGCAGCGCGGACAAAGGTGTTGATATCGGTAAATGGATCCACCCACCATTCCTTCAATTCACAATAAGTCTGAATTTTACAGCCTTATCGTGATAGGGATTCATCCCTATAGTCGAACCCTCACTGATTGAAGAGGGGGTTGAGATGTCGAAATTCACGCAAAGCTGGTTCTCGCGACTGTTCTTGTTGTCCGCCATGGCAACCGACGCCAGTGAGGCAGCCCCTCCCTCGTCGCAGCCTGAAGTCAGCGTTGACGCAGCTGCACGCCAACCGATACCAAACTTGCCGAACGACGGTCGATCCGCGCTGCTCATGATCGAATTTGTCAATGAATGGCTTGCTCCGGAAGGCAAGTTGAGGCGGCTGATCGAGGATGAGCATCAGTTCTCCCAGTCGCAGGAAGCCGCCAAGCTTGCGCTGGCGGCAGCACGTCAAGCCGGCATGCCCGTGATTCACGCGACGCTGCAGATGTCATCGGACTACCGAGAGTTGGGGCGTGCTCGATTCGGTCTGCGTGGCGCAATTCAAAAGGCCGGCACCTGGCAGAAGCAAGATAGCGGTTGGCAGTTCCATGGGCCGTATGCCCCGCTCGAAAATGAATTCGTTGTCAGCGGACGGGCGGGCGCCAGCGCTTTTTCCGCTTCCGACCTGGACAACTATCTGCGTGGCCAAGGCATCACACGGCTGTACCTTGCCGGCTACGCCACCCATGTATGCATTGAGTCGACACTGCGCGCCGCGCACGATCTCGGCTATGAACCGATCGTGCTGAGTGATGCCACCGCGGCGTTCACCGACCAACAGCAACAACACGTGTTGAATGAGGTCGTCCATCATTTCGGCTGGGCCATGCCGGCTCGCGTCTTCGTCGACAGCATTGACCTGAGACGTTCCTTCTAGCCATCCGGCAAGTGAGTTCTCTTTTATCCCAGGGACAAGGAGGACTCGATGAAGAAGCGATTTACCGACGAGCAGATCATCCGCATCTTGCGCGAGGCCGAGAGCCGGGATGAGCCGGTGAAGGATCTATGCAAGCGCCACAACATTTCGGAACAGACGTTCTATCGTTGGTGCGTATTTCGGCGAACGTGACCGCCGATTTCGGGAACGTGACCGATTCGGCGGGGTTGGGCGTTGCGCGGTGTTGATTGTAGATTTTCTTGTTAGTTCTGGTCGAGTTTGGGCTCCGGGACGTTGG
>NZ_JAUJQH010000012.1:0-203858 GCF_030482905.1 Burkholderia sp. AU45251
TCTGATCCGAGGATCAGCTCGCTTCCATCAAGCGCCCACACTTATCGGCTGTTAATTTTTAAAGAGCGTTTCTGCGAGGAACTTCGTGTTTCTCAGCAGCGCTGCGTTTTCAGCAGCAGAGAAGCGAAATTATGAACCGTGTTTCGCATTTCGTCAACAACTTTTTTCACTACATCGTTGCGACTGCGGGGCTCAACTTCCAGGCCAGTGGCGCGCTTCAGACTTCAGCACACCGCCAACCTTGCTTCCCTCTTCCGCGCCGTGTTTCCGTTAGCGCGAAAGAGGCGTGATTCTAAGCACCCGCCCCCAACTACGCAAGCCCCTTTGTGAAAATATTTTGAAAAAGCCCCCGTGCGCTACCGCGCACGGGGGCTTGGGGCTCGACAGGCCGGGCAATCACGCCGACAACCGATACCGTTCAGTCGCCGACCGCCACCCAGGCAGCCCGATCAGCGGTGCTTGAATACCGGCTTCCGTTTTTCGACGAATGCCGCCATCCCCTCCTTCTGGTCTTCGGTCGCGAACAGCGAATGGAACAGCCGACGCTCGAAGTGGACACCTTCGGCAAGCGTCGTCTCGTACGCACGATTCACCGACTCCTTGACCATCATGACCGCCGGCAGCGAAAACTCGGCGATCGTCGCCGCAGCGGCAATCGCCTCGTCGAGCAGCGTGTCGGCCGGCAGCACGCGCGACACGAGCCCCGCGCGCTCCGCTTCGGCGGCATCCATGAAGCGGGCCGTCAGGCACATGTCCATCGCCTTCGCCTTCGACACCGCGCGCGGCAGACGCTGCGTGCCGCCCGCACCCGGCATGACACCCAACTTGATTTCCGGCTGGCCGAACTTGGCCGTGTCCGCCGCGAAGATGATGTCGCACATCATGGCCAGTTCACAGCCACCACCCAGCGCAAAGCCCGAAACCGCGGCAATGATCGGCTTGCGGATCTCGCGAACCGTCTCCCAGTTGCGCGTGATGTAGTCGCCCCGGTAGGCATCCATATAGGAGTAGGTCGCCATCATGCCGATGTCAGCGCCGGCCGCGAACGCCTTCTCGCTGCCGGTCACGACGATCGCGCCGATGCCATCGTCCGCATCGAACGCCTTCAGCGCGTCACCCAGTTCATCCATCAGCGCATCGTTCAGCGCATTCAGCGCTTTCGGGCGATTCAGCGTAACCAGCCCGACACGCCCCCGGGTCTCCACCAGGATGTTCTCGTAAGCCATCTATTTCTCCTCGATCAATGAAATGAGAAACGCCTCGCACATGCGAATAGTTTGATGCTACCATTCTCCGACCAACCGGTCGGTTAATTAATCGATCCAACCCCTCTCAACGTCCATCAGGCTGCCGCCATGACCCATGCACTGTTCACGAAGCACGAAGACACGCTGAAGCACGCACTCGCCGCCATCGAGAGCCGCGGGTACTGGAGCCCGTTCGCCGAAATGCCGAGCCCCAAAGTGTACGGGGAAAGCGCGAACGCAGATGGCGAGGCCGCGTTCAAGTCGCACCTCGACCAGACGTTCGCGCTCGATCAGCCGGCGTCCGGGGAAACGGTCGGCGCAGAGCGGTCGCCGTACGGCATTGCACTGGGCATCCGGTATCCGAAGTCGACACCTGACGAACTGATCGCCGCCGCTGCCGCCGCGCAACGCGCGTGGCGCGAAGCCGGCCCGAGCGCCTGGATCGGCGTCAGCCTCGAAATCCTCGCGCGCCTGAATCGCGCAAGCTTCGAGATCGCCTACAGCGTGATGCACACCACGGGGCAGGCATTCATGATGGCGTTCCAGGCCGGCGGCCCGCACGCACAAGATCGTGCGCTCGAGGCAGTCGCCTATGCCTGGGACGAACTGCGCCGCATCCCGGCCGACGCGCACTGGGAAAAGCCGCAAGGCAAGAACCCGCCGCTCGCGATGCACAAGCGCTACACGATCGTCCCGCGCGGCACCGGGCTCGTGCTCGGCTGCTGCACGTTCCCGACCTGGAACGGCTACCCGGGCCTGTTCGCCGATCTGGCAACCGGCAATACCGTGATCGTCAAACCGCATCCGGGCGCGATCCTGCCGCTCGCCATCACCGTCCGGATCGCTCGCGACGTACTGCGCGAAGCCGGTTTCGATCCGAACGTCGTCACGCTCCTCGCGACCGAACCCAACGACGGCGCACTCGTTCAGGATCTCGCGCTGCGCCCCGAGGTCAAGCTGATCGACTTCACCGGCAGCACGCAAAACGGCACGTGGCTCGAACGCCATGCCCATCAGGCACAGGTCTATACCGAGAAGGCCGGCGTCAATCAGATCGTGATCGACTCGACCGACGATTTGAAGGCCGCCGCCAAGAACATTGCATTCTCGCTGGCGCTGTACTCCGGCCAGATGTGCACGGCGCCGCAGAACATCTATGTGCCGCGCGACGGCATCCGGACGGCGGACGGCCATGCGAGCTTCGACGAAGTCGCACAGGCAATCACCGTTGCCGTGCAAAAGCTCACCGGCGACCCGGCACGCTCGGTCGAACTGATCGGCGCAATCCAGAACGAAGGCGTGACCGCACGCATCGACGACGCCCGCCAGCTCGGCCGCGTGCTCGCCGACAGCCTTACCCTCCAGCACCCTGCGTTCCCCGATGCCCGCGTGCGCACGCCGCTCGTGCTGCAACTCGACGTGGCCGATCGCGAGAAATTCACGCAGGAGTGGTTCGGCCCGATCTCGTTCGTGATCGCGACCGACTCGACCGCGCAGTCGCTCGATCTCGCCGGCGAAATCGCGGCGGAACATGGTGCGCTGACGCTCTCCGTTTACAGCACTGACGATGCGATGGTCGACGCCGCCCACGATGCGGCGGTGCGCGGCGGAGTCGCACTGTCGATCAACCTGACGGGCGGTGTGTTCGTGAACCAGTCGGCCGCATTCTCGGATTTCCACGGCACGGGCGCGAACCCGGCAGCCAACGCAGCGCTGGCCGACCCGGCGTTCGTCGCCAACCGGTTCCGCGTGGTGCAAAGCCGCGTCCATGTTGCGCCGAAAGCGGCACCTGCGGAAGCCGGCCAACCGGCATAACCCGATTGGTCGACGTGCAAACGCCGCCACGTTCTCTACCATGAACGAATCCGCCACCCGGCGGGTCCGTTGCTCATCGATACGCTCATGACAGACGCCTATATCTGCGACGCGATTCGCACCCCCATCGGCCGCTACGGCGGCGCCCTGAAAGATGTCCGCGCCGACGACCTCGGTGCGGTACCGCTCAAGGCGCTCGTCGAGCGCAACCGCAACGTCGACTGGACGGCGATCGACGACGTGATCTACGGCTGCGCGAACCAGGCCGGCGAGGACAACCGCAACGTCGCGCGCATGTCAGCGCTGCTCGCAGGCCTGCCGACCGACGTGCCCGGCACGACACTGAACCGGCTGTGCGGCTCCGGGATGGACGCGATCGGCACGGCCGCGCGCGCGATCAAGGCGGGCGAGGCGCGCCTGATGATCGCCGGCGGCGTCGAGAGCATGACGCGTGCGCCGTTCGTGATGGGCAAGGCCACGAGCGCGTTCGCGCGCCAGGCAGACATTTTCGACACGACGATCGGCTGGCGCTTCATCAATCCGCTGATGAAACAGCTGCACGGCGTCGATTCGATGCCCGAGACGGCCGAGAACGTCGCGGTCGACTACAACATCAGCCGCGCCGACCAGGATCTGTTCGCGCTGCGCAGCCAGCAGAAGGCCGCGCGTGCGCAGCAGGACGGCACGCTCGCCGACGAAATCGTCGCGGTCACGATTCCGCAGAAGAAAGGCGATCCGGTGGTCGTCTCGCGCGACGAGCATCCGCGCGAGACGTCGCTCGAAGCGCTTGCGAAGCTCAAGGGTGTCGTGCGTCAGGACGGTTCGGTGACGGCCGGCAACGCATCCGGCGTCAACGACGGTGCGTGCGCGCTACTGCTCGCCAATGCGCAGGCAGTCGACCAGTACGGCTTGCGCCGCCGCGCACGCGTCATCGGCATGGCGACGGCCGGCGTCGCACCGCGCGTGATGGGCATCGGCCCCGCGCCGGCCACGCAGAAACTGCTGCGCCAGCTCGGCATGACCATCGACCAGTTCGACGTGATCGAACTGAACGAGGCGTTCGCCTCGCAAGGCCTCGCGGTACTGCGCATGCTCGGCGTCGCCGACGACGATCCGCGCGTGAACCCGAACGGCGGTGCGATCGCACTGGGCCATCCGCTCGGTGCATCGGGCGCCCGGCTCGTGACCACGGCACTCCACCAACTCGAGCGTACGGGCGGTCGCTTCGCGCTCTGTACGATGTGCATCGGCGTCGGCCAGGGTATCGCGCTCGCGATCGAACGCGTGTAACCCACGCACCGCGCGCCTATAACGAAGTCATGAAGGAGACACTGCATGTCCTATCAGGCGATTCAGTTGGATATCGATCAGGCCTCGAACGTGGCCACGATTACCCTCAACCGCCCCGACAAGCTGAACAGCTTTACGCGGGCGATGCATCGCGAGCTGCAATCGGCACTCGATGATGTCGAGGCGGCCGGCGCACGCGCGCTGATCCTGACAGGTGCGGGGCGCGGCTTCTGCGCAGGCCAGGACCTGGCCGATCTCGACTTCACGCCGGGCGCGTCCACCGACCTCGGCACGCTGATCGACGAGCACTTCAATCCGCTGATCCGCCGCCTGCAGCGTCTGCCGATTCCGGTAATCGCCGCCGTCAACGGCACGGCGGCCGGCGCCGGCGCGAATCTCGCGCTCGCTTGCGATCTCGTGTTCGCCGCCCGCTCGAGCAGTTTCATCCAGGCCTTCGTCAAGATCGGGCTCGTACCCGATTCGGGCGGTACCTGGTTCCTGCCGCAACGCGTCGGGATGGCACGCGCGCTCGGGCTCGCGCTGACCGGCGACAAGCTCGGCGCCGAACAGGCCGAGCAATGGGGCTTGATCTGGCGCGCGGTCGACGACGACGCACTCGTCGCGTCAGCCCGCCAGCTCGCCACCCAGCTCGCGCAGCAGCCGACGCTCGCGATCGCATCGATCAAGCAATCGATGCGCGACGGTGTCACGAACACGCTCGACCAGCAGCTCGACCTGGAACGCGACCTGCAGCGCAAGCTCGGCCAGTCGCACGACTATGCGGAAGGCGTGACGGCATTCATCGAGAAGCGTGCGCCGCGCTTCGAGGGGCGTTGACATGACGAACGCCACTGCCACGCTCGACCCCGATTCGCTGGCCCGCGCCACCGCACGGGCGATGTACGACGCCGACGCATGCAGCCGCGCGTTCGGCATGGAAATCGCCGAAGTACGCGCCGGCTACGCGCGCCTGCAGATGCGCGTGCGGCCCGAATTCCTGAACGGGCACCAGACCTGCCATGGCGGGATCATCTTCACGCTGGCCGATTCGACGTTCGCGTTCGCGTGCAACTCGTACAACGTGAATACCGTCGCGGCCGGTTGCTCGATCGAATTCCTGCGCCCCGTGCACGGCGATGACGTGCTGACGGCCGAGGCGATCGAGCAGGCACGCGCCGGCCGCCAAGGCATCTACGACATCCGCGTCACGAACCAGACCGGCGAAACGGTCGCGATGTTTCGCGGCAAATCCGCCCAGATCAAGGGCACGGTCATCCCGGAAGACCGCTGACGTCGACGGCTCGCACATAACAAACACTGGAGACAGGCATGACTACCCCGCTACCGCTCGAGCCGATCGAGACCGCCTCACGCGACGAGCTGACCGCGCTGCAGCTCGAGCGCCTCAAGTGGTCGCTCCGGCATGCGTATGACCACTCCCCCGTCTATCGTCGCAAGTTCGACGACGCGGGTGTCCACCCGGACGACCTGAAGACGCTCGCCGACCTGTCGCGCTTCCCGTTCACGACGAAGAGCGACTTGCGCGACAGTTACCCGTTCGGGATGTTCGCGGTGCCGCAGGACCAGATCTCGCGCATTCATGCGTCGTCAGGCACGACCGGCAAGCCGACGGTCGTCGGCTATACGGCCGGCGACATCGACACATGGGCGAATCTCGTCGCTCGTTCGATCCGCGCCGCCGGGGCGCGCCGTGGCGACAAGGTGCACGTCAGCTACGGCTACGGCTTGTTCACGGGCGGGCTTGGCGCGCACTACGGCGCCGAACGCGCAGGGTTGACCGTGATCCCGTTCGGCGGCGGCCAGACCGAGAAGCAGGTACAGCTGATTCAGGATTTCCGGCCCGACATCATCATGGTGACGCCGAGCTACATGCTGTCGATCGCCGACGAAATCGAGCGCCAGGGTCTCGATCCCGTGCAGAGTTCGCTGCGCATCGGCATCTTCGGTGCGGAACCCTGGACCAACGACATGCGCGTCGCGATCGAAAAGCGGATGGGCATCGACGCGGTCGACATTTACGGGTTGTCGGAAGTGATGGGCCCCGGCGTCGCGTCCGAATGCGTCGAGACCAAGGACGGCCCGACCATCTGGGAAGACCACTTCTATCCGGAAATCATCGATCCTGAAACCGGTGAAGTGCTTCCGGACGGCGAACTCGGCGAGCTTGTATTCACGTCGCTGACGAAGGAGGCGCTGCCGATCGTCCGTTACCGGACCCGTGACCTCACGCGGCTGTTGCCCGGCACGGCCCGCACGATGCGTCGGATGGAGAAGATCACGGGGCGTTCGGACGACATGATGATCGTGCGCGGCGTCAACGTGTTCCCGACGCAAATCGAGGAACAGTTGCTCAAGCAGCGCGCGCTCGCACCGCACTATCAGATCGTGCTGACGAAGGAAGGCCCGCTCGACGTGCTGACGCTCAACGTCGAGCCTTGCCCCGAGACCGCACCCGATACGGCGGCGATCCATGCGGCAAAACAGGCGCTCGCCTACGACATCAAGTCGCTGATCGGCGTGACGGCCGTGATCATCGTGCTGCCCGTGAACGGGATCGAGCGCTCGGTCGGCAAGGCGCGGCGCGTCGTCGACAAGCGCAAGGGCTGACGACAATCGCTGCGCGTGCATGACGCGCGGTCAATCCGTGGCTGCAAATGAAACAGCCCGATCGGCCAATGCCGATCGGGCTGTTTCATTCCGGGACACCGTTGGGGCCCCCGTCGACGCGACACGCGCATCACGAAGACTGACACCGCACTGGAGCCCTCGCGATCAGCGCGACGTCCCGCAAGCACACCGTCGCACCCACGAATACCGCATCTGATGCATCGGCGGCGACCCGGGCAACCCGGGCCGCCTCATGTCACGAATTCGGGAACAGCAGCCACATCCGGCCGACCTGCTTCATCCGCCCGGCCTGATCGCCTGCGTCGTCGCCGAGCCCCCAGAAATAGTCGGCCCGCACGCCGCCCTTGATCGCGGAGCCCGTATCCTGCGCAAACACGAGCCGGTTCATCGGCGTATTCGTCAGCGGGCGCGTGGTCTGCAGGAACACCGGCGTGCCGAGCGGGATCGACGACGGATCGACGGCGATCGAACGCTCCGGCGTCAGCGGTACGCCGAGCGCGCCGATCGGGCCGTCCGAGCCGCCATGCGGTGCATCTTCCTTGGTGGGCATGTCGCGGAAGAACACGAACCGCGGGTTCGTGTCGAGCAACGCGTCGACGCGGTTCGGGTTCGCCTTCGCCCACGCCTTGATGCCCTGCATCGTCGCCTGAGCCGGCGTCAGCTCGCCGCGATCGAGCAGCCACTTGCCGATCGAGCGATACGGCTGGTTGTTGGTACCGCCGAAGCCGACCCGCATCACCGAACCGTCGTCGAGCAGCACGCGCCCCGAACCCTGCACCTGCAGGAAAAAGGCTTCGATCGGATCGTCGACCCACACGAGTTCGTTGCCGTTCAGGATGCCGGCGCGTTCGAGCTGCGAGCGTGCCGGCAGCGCGGCGCCCGCGCGATAACCGGCCGGCCAGCGGTAGAGCGCGTACTGATACGGACCGCGACGCACGCGCGAACCATGCAGCAGCGGCTCGTAATAGCCGGTCACGAGCCCGTCGAGCGTACCGTCGGTGTTCGCGAGCTGGAACGGCGTGAAATACGTTTCGAAGAACGTACGGGCACTGCTGACGTCGAGCTCGTCGAGCCGGTCGGCAGCCGCGCAAGCGCGCTGCCAGGCCGGCTGGCGCGCGAGCCGCACGCAGTTCTGCCGCAGCGCGGCCGCCGCGCCGATCAGCGAATCGTCCTGCCAGCCCGGTACCTGTTGCCACGCGACCGGCGTGAGCCGCTTCGCGGCGACCTGCCCCGGCACGATCGCCGCGCCGGTCGGCGGCTTCAGCGACGACGTCCGCGTCGGCGCACCGCCGCACGCGGCAAGCAGCGCCGCCGCTGCGGCCGCCGCCACCCACCCGGCCAACCGGGGCCCAAACCACATACAATGTCCGTTCTTGATGGAAACCGCCATGTCAGATTTTCTCGACCAATATCCGATGCTCATCTTCGCGCTCGAAGCCTTCGTAGCGCTTGCCCTGCTGATCTTCATCGTCGTGTGGACGTCGTCGGGCAGAAAGAAGCACGCCCGCAGCAACAACGACCGCCAGCCGCGCTAACGCACTGACGCGCTCCGCACGCTCAATGCAGCGTGCGCGGCATGTGCAGTGCGAACTCGTCGACCGGCGCCTCGAAGCGCTCGCCGTCCTCCGCCACGCAGAAGTACGCGCCACGCATCGTGCCGACCGGCGTCGCGATCACGGCCCAGCTCGTGTACTCGAAGTGCTCGCCCGGCTGCAGCAGCGGCTGGTGCCCGACGACGCCGAGCCCCTTCACTTCCTGCACGTGGTTCTCGCTGTCCGTGATGATCCAGTGACGCGCGATCAGCTGCGCCGCGACCTGTCCCGTGTTGCGGATCGTCAGCGTGTACGCGAATGCGTATTGACGGCGATCGGGGTCGGATTGTTCCGGCAAGTAGCTGGTTTTCACCGAAACGGTGAACTGATACTGACTCATGATGTTTCCGGTGGAAGGTGACTGCCCGTGCCGGCAGGGGCAACGGGGCCGCGGGCGCGCCGCATTGGTTCGGCATTCTATGCGCAATCGGGCCTCGGCCGCACGGCCCGCCGCCGCGCACCGGGTCGCCGGACGGTAGAATGACGGTTTTGCGCCGCAACGTCCCCGCTCCCCTGCCATGACCCAATTCCGTATCGCTCCCAGCATCCTGTCGGCCGATTTCGCACGGCTCGGCGAAGAAGTCCGCAACGTCGTCGCCGCCGGCGCCGACTGGATCCACTTCGACGTGATGGACAACCATTATGTGCCGAACCTGACGATCGGCCCGCTCGTGTGCGAAGCGATCCGCCCGCACGTCCAGGTGCCGATCGACGTGCACCTGATGGTGCGCCCGGTCGACCGGATCGTGCCCGATTTTGCGAAGGCTGGTGCAAACCTGATCAACTTCCACCCGGAAGGCTCCGATCACATCGACCGCACGCTGTCGCTGATCCGCGACCACGGCTGCAAGGCCGGCCTCGTGTTCAACCCGGCCACGCCGCTGAACTACCTCGACCACGTGATGGATCGCCTCGACTTCGTCCTGCTGATGTCGGTCAACCCGGGCTTCGGCGGCCAGTCGTTCATTCCGGAAACGCTGAACAAGCTGCGCGAAGCACGCGCACGCATCGACGCGTACACCGAGCGCACCGGCCGCGAGATCCTGCTCGAAGTCGACGGCGGCGTGAAGACCGACAACATCGCGGAAATCGCGGCGGCCGGTGCCGACACCTTCGTCGCGGGTTCGGCGATCTTCGGCAAGCCCGACTACCGCAAGGTGATCGACGAGATGCGCGCTGCGCTCGCTACCGTCGAGCGGAGCTGACGCCGTGGCCGATTCGTCGCTCGCCGGCCATGCGCCGGCCGGGGCCGCAACGCACGCCGCCCCAATCCGCTTCGCCGCGCCGCGCATCGACGCGGCGCTGATCGATCTCGACGGCACGATGGTCGATACGGCCGACGACTTCACGGCCGGCCTGAACGGGATGCTTGCGCAGCTCGGCGCGCCGGCCACGTCGCGCGACGAGGTGATCGGCTACGTCGGCAAGGGCTCCGAACACCTGATCCAGAGCGTGCTGAAGCCGCGCTTCGCGGCCGACGAAGCGCACGCGCGCTTCGACGACGCGCTGGCGATCTACCAGACCGAATACGCGAAGATCAACGGCCGCCACACGCGCCTCTATCCAGACGTGGCGGCCGGACTCGACGCGCTGCGCGCGGCCGGCATCCGGCTCGCGTGCGTGACGAACAAGCCGCACCGCTTCGCGGTCGAGCTGCTCGAGCAATACGGACTGGCCGATTGCTTCGGCATCGTGCTCGGCGGCGACAGCGTCGCGCGCAAGAAGCCCGATCCGCTGCCGATGCTGACGGCCTGCAACGCGCTCGGCGTCGCACCCGATACGGCGGTCGCAATCGGCGACTCGGAAAACGATGCGCTGGCAGGCCGTGCGGCCGGGATGGCAACGCTGACGGTGCCCTATGGCTACAACCACGGCAAAGCTATACAAACGATAAATTCGGATGGTATAGTCGATTCGTTGCTGGTCGCAGCTCGCGCAATTTCTGCGCACAACGCCGGCCGGCCAACCATCTGATTATTTCTTCCATCCGCATGTTTCTGAATAAAAAACGGAGTCTGAGCAGCATCGACCGGGGAGCCTGGCCCTGGCGTCGCTGGTCGCGCTAACCTCTTCGATGAGGTACGCTGAAGCACGTCTTCAGCGCCGTTTTTTATCTCGCTGCGCATCCGCGCGTCGACCGTCGCACCACCTCGAGTTCTACCGCGTCCGAACGCTTGCGTTCAGGCTCGGCCGCAGGCTCGCGACGTTCACGCCCGGAGTGCCGGCCGGCAACAGGCACTTCTCGATCGACCGCCCTTTCGCCGACGGCAACCCGCGCAGCGTCAAGTGATCCCTGGCGCACGCGCCGCTCGTCCCGAACAGGACCGGAACATGACCGAACTCGAATTTCAATCGCTCGCGAACGAAGGCTACAACCGCATCCCGCTGATCGCGGAAGCCCTCGCCGATCTCGAAACGCCGCTGTCCCTCTACCTGAAGCTGGCCCAGCCCGAACGCTCGGGCGCCAACTCGTTCCTGCTCGAATCGGTGGTCGGCGGCGAACGCTTCGGCCGCTATTCGTTCATCGGCCTGCCCGCCCGTACGCTCGTGCGTACCCGCAACGGCGTGTCGGAAGTCGTGCGCGACGGCCAGGTCGTCGAGACGCATGACGGCGACCCGTTCCAGTTCATCGAATCGTTCCAGGCGCGCTTCAAGGTGGCGCAGCGTCCGGGCCTGCCGCGCTTCTGTGGCGGTCTCGCCGGCTATTTCGGCTACGACGCGGTGCGCTACATCGAGAAGAAGCTCGCGAACACCGCGCCGCGCGACGATCTCGGCCTGCCCGACATCCAGTTGCTGCTGACCGAGGAAGTCGCGGTCATCGACAACCTCGCCGGCAAGCTGTACCTGATCATCTACGCGGACCCGAGCCAGGCCGAAGCCTATACGAAGGCGAAACAGCGCCTGCGCGAACTGAAGCAACGCCTGCGCACGACCGTGCAGCCGCCCGTCACGTCGGCGAGCGTGCGCACCGAGACGTTCCGCGAGTTCAAGAAGGACGACTATCTGGCCGCCGTGCGCCAGGCGAAGGAATACATCGCGGCCGGCGAGCTGATGCAGATCCAGGTCGGCCAGCGCCTGACGAAGCCGTATCGCGACAATCCGCTGTCGCTGTATCGCGCGCTGCGTTCGCTGAACCCGTCGCCGTACATGTATTACTACAACTTCGGCGATTTCCACGTGGTCGGTGCGTCGCCGGAAATCCTCGTGCGCCAGGAAAAGCGCGGCGAAGACCAGATCGTCACGATCCGCCCGCTCGCCGGCACGCGTCCGCGCGGCAACACGCCCGAGCGCGACGCGGAACTCGCGACCGAACTGCTCAACGATCCGAAGGAGATCGCCGAGCACGTGATGCTGATCGACCTCGCGCGCAACGACGTCGGCCGCATCGCGGAAATCGGCTCGGTGCACGTGACCGACCAGATGGTCATCGAGAAATACTCGCACGTGCAGCACATCGTCAGCTCGGTCGAAGGCAAGCTGAAGCCCGGCATGACGAACTACGACGTGCTGCGCGCGACGTTCCCGGCCGGCACGCTGTCCGGCGCGCCGAAGGTCCGTGCGATGGAACTGATCGACGAACTCGAGCCGGTCAAGCGCGGGTTGTACGGCGGTGCCGTCGGCTACCTGTCGTTCTCGGGCGAGATGGATCTCGCGATCGCGATCCGCACGGGCCTGATCCACAACGGCAACCTGTATGTGCAAGCGGCGGCCGGCGTCGTCGCGGATTCGGTGCCCGAATCCGAATGGCAAGAGACCGAGAACAAGGCGCGCGCGGTGCTGCGTGCGGCCGAACAGGTCCAGGACGGCCTCGATAGCGACTTCTGACCGGAGACTGACCATGCTGCTCATGATCGACAACTACGATTCGTTTACCTACAACCTGGTCCAGTACTTCGGCGAACTCGGCGAGGACGTGCGCACCTACCGCAACGACGAAATCACGCTCGACGAGATCGCGCGCCTGAATCCCGACGCGATCTGCCTGTCACCCGGCCCGAGCAACCCACAGCACGCAGGCATCACGCTCGACGTGCTGAAAGAATTCGCGGGCAAGAAGCCGATCCTCGGCGTCTGCCTCGGCCATCAGGCGATCGGCGAGGCGTTCGGCGGCCGCGTCGTGCGTGCGAAGACCATCATGCACGGCAAGGTGAGCAAGATCGAAACCGACTGCCGCGGCGTGTTCGCCGACCTGCCGAAGCACTTCGACGTCACGCGCTATCACTCGCTCGCGGTCGAGCGCGAATCGCTGCCCGACTGCCTCGAGGTTTCCGCGTGGACCGACGACGGCGAAATCATGGGCCTGCGTCACAAGACGCTGCCGATCGAAGGCGTACAGTTCCATCCGGAATCGATCCTGTCCGAGCACGGCCATGCGCTGCTCGAAAACTTCCTGAAGCAGGCCCGCGCGGCCGCGCACGCAGCCTGACGGGAGCCTCACGATGACGATTACCCCGCAGGAAGCGCTGCAGCGCACGATCGAACACCGCGAGATCTTCCACGACGAGATGCTGCACCTGATGCGGCTCATCATGCGCGGCGACATGTCGCCCGTGATGGCGGCCGCGATCATCACCGGGCTGCGTGTGAAGAAGGAGACGATCGGCGAGATCGCCGCCGCCGCGACCGTGATGCGCGAATTCGCGAACCACGTCGAGGTGCAGGACAACTCGAACTTCGTCGACATCGTCGGCACCGGCGGCGACGGCTCGCACACATTCAACATCTCCACCGCGTCGATGTTCGTCACGGCGGCGGCCGGCGCGAAGGTCGCGAAGCACGGCAACCGCGGCGTGTCGAGCAAGTCCGGCAGCGCCGACGTGCTCGAGGCGCTCGGCGTGAACATCGACCTGCAGTCCGACCAGGTTGCCGCGTCGATCGCCGAAACGGGCATGGGCTTCATGTTCGCGCCGAATCATCACCCGGCGATGAAGAACATCGCGGCCGTGCGCCGCGAGCTCGGCGTGCGCACGATCTTCAACATCCTCGGCCCGCTGACCAATCCGGCCGGCGCGCCGAACCAGCTGATGGGCGTGTTCCACGCCGACCTCGTCGGCATCCAGGTGCGCGTGATGCAGCGTCTGGGCGCGCAGCACGTGCTGGTCGTGTACGGCAAGGACGGGATGGACGAGGTATCACTCGGTGCGGCGACGCTCGTCGGCGAACTGCGCGACGGCAAGGTGCATGAATACGAGATCCATCCGGAAGACTTCGGCCTGCAGATGGTGTCGAACCGCACGCTGAAGGTGGAAAATGCCGACGAATCGCGCACGATGCTGCTCGGCGCGCTCGACAACCAGCCGGGCGTCGCGCGCGAGATCGTCACGCTGAACGCGGGCACCGCGCTCTATGCGGCGAACGTCGCCGAATCGATCGCGGACGGCATCCAGCTCGCCCGCGAAGCGATCGCAAGCGGCAAGGCCCGCGCGAAGGTCGACGAACTCGTGCGCTTCACGCAGCAGTTCAAGCGCTGACTCCCCTTACGAATCAAGCAGGAATCCACATGAGCGACATTCTCGACCGAATCATCGCCGTCAAGCGCGAAGAAGTCGCGGCGGCCATGCGCAGCGCGCCGCTCGAGGCACTGAAGCTGGACGCATCCGCGCGCGACCTGCGCGACTTCGTCGGCGCACTGCGTGCGAAGCACGCGGCCGGCCACGCGGCCGTGATTTCCGAAATCAAGAAGGCGAGCCCGTCGAAGGGCGTGCTGCGCGAGCATTTCGTGCCGGCCGACATCGCACGTTCGTATGCGGCGCACGGCGCCGCGTGCCTGTCGGTGCTGACCGACGAGCAGTTCTTCCAGGGCAGCGTCCGCTACCTCGAGGAAGCGCGCGCAGCCTGCACGCTGCCGGTGCTGCGCAAGGACTTCATCGTCGACGCGTACCAGATCGTGGAAGCGCGCGCGATGGGCGCCGACGCGATCCTGCTGATCGCGGCCGCGCTCGACACGCCGCTGATGCAGGATCTCGAAGCGTACGCACACTCGCTCGGCCTCGCGGTGCTGGTCGAAGTACACGACCGCAACGAAATGGAACAGGCGCTGACGCTCAAGACGCCGCTGCTCGGCATCAACAACCGCAACCTGCGCACGTTCGAGACGTCGATCCAGACAACGCTCGACATGCTCGACATGATTCCGGCCGACCGGATCGTCGTGACCGAATCGGGCATCCTGTCGCGTACCGACGTCGACACGATGCGCGCGGCGAACGTGAACACGTTCCTCGTCGGCGAAGCGTTCATGCGCGCCGACCAGCCGGGCGAAGAGCTCGCACGGATGTTCTTCTGATGGCGATCGAAAAGGAAATCAAGCTCGCGCTGCCGGCCGGCCAGGCCGACGCCGCGCGACGCTTCTTCGAGACGCTGACCGGCGAACCCGGGCACGACATTACGCTCGCGAACGTCTACTACGACACGCCCGATCTCGCGCTGGCCCGCTCGAAAAGCGCGGTGCGCGTGCGTCGGGCGCCGCACGGCTGGCTGCAGACGTTCAAGACGGTCGGCAGCGCCGAAGGCGGCCTGCATCGCCGCCACGAATGGGAACTTCCGGTCGCCGGCGACGCGCTCGAGATCGATGCGCTCGTCGCGGCCTGCGACGTGCCGGAAGCCGCCGCCGCGCTGAATGACGCGGCCGGCACGCTGTCCGCACTGTTCCGCACGGATTTTTCGCGTACGCTGTGGCGCATCGCAATCGGCGGCGCAACCGTCGAAGCCGCGGTGGACCTCGGCGAGATCGTCGTCCAGGCGGAACACGAAACGCGCCGCGAACCGATCAGCGAAATCGAACTCGAACTGATCGACGGCCCGGAAGCGGCGCTCGCAACGCTCGCCGCCGAACTGCAGCAGGCGCTGCCGGGCCTCGCTCCCGACAACATCAGCAAGGCGCAGCGCGGCTACCGGCTGCGCGCGCAATAATCACGCATCACGCATGGCAACCCGCAAGACTTCCCGCGCGCCGCAACAGGCGTCGCTGTTCGACGATCTCGTGCCGGAAACGGCACCGGCCGACAATCCATCCCCGCCTTCCGAGCCGCCCGCGGCTGGGCGCAAGCCCGCAAAGAAAACCGCCGCACCGGCTGCGGCCCCGACGGCACCGCAGCCTGTTGCCGCCAACGTTCCGCACCTCGCCGCGCAATTCGACGCGCTGCCGGCCGTCTGGCGCGACGTGCTGAAACCCTTTACCGACAGCGACGCATACGCGCCGCTGTGCCGCTTCGTCGACGACGAGCGCGCGGCCGGCAAGATGGTCTATCCGACCGACGTGTTCCGTGCACTGCGCCTGACGAGCCCGGACGACGTGAAGGTCGTGATCCTCGGCCAGGATCCGTATCACGGCGACGATCGCGGCACGCCGCAGGCGCACGGGCTCGCATTCTCGGTGCCGCCGGCCGTACGCACGCCGCCGTCGCTGCGCAACATCTTCAAGGAAATCGCCGCGAACTTCGGTCATGACACGCCGCGCCACGGCTGCCTCGACACCTGGGCACGCCAGGGCGTGCTGCTGCTCAACACGGTGCTGACGGTCGAGCGCGGCGCCGCTGCAAGCCATGCGAAGCGCGGCTGGGAGCAGTGCACGGACACGCTGATCCGCGAACTCGCCGGCCGCCATCGCGGGCTCGTCTTCATGCTGTGGGGCGCACACGCGCAGGCGAAGCGCGCACTGTTCGACGCAAGCGCGCATTGCGTGCTCGAGGCGCCGCATCCGTCGCCGCTGTCCGCGCACCGCGGCTTCCTCGGTTGCCGCCATTTCGCGCTGGCGAACGACTATCTGGTCGATGCAGGCCGCGAACCGATCGACTGGCGCCTGCCGGAAGTGGCCGAAACGCTCGCCTGACGGCTGCGCCGCCGCTTATTTCGCCACGCCGCCAGGCATGCAAAAACGCCACGCCCCTTTCGGGACGCGGCGTTTTTTTATCGGACGATGCAGCGGGTGCGACGCACCCGCATCGACCTTACGCGGCGGCGATCGCTTCGCGTGCGCTTGCGAGCGAGGCGCTCTGCGCATCCGGCCCGAGGTTCAGGCCTTCCGCGAAGATGAAGCTCACGTCGGTCATGCCGACGAAGCCGAGGAACGTGCGCAGGTACGGGGTCTGGCTGTCGTTCGGCGTACCGGCGTACTTGCCGCCACGGGCCGCCACCACGTGAACCTTCTTGCCCTTGATCAGGCCTTCCGGACCATTCTCGGTGTAGCGGAACGTGACGCCTGCACGTGCGATCCAGTCGAAGTACGTCTTCAGTTGCGACGAGATGCCGAAGTTGTACATCGGTGCGCCGATCACGATGATGTCGGCGGCTTGCAGTTCGGCGATCAGTGCATCGCTCTTCGCGACGATCGCATTCTGTTCCGCGGTGCGCTGGTCGGCCGGCGTGAAGAACGCGCCGAGCACCGATTCGTCGAGGTGCGGCAGTGCATCGGCCAGCAGATCGCGAACCACGACCTTCGCGCCGGGGTTCGATTGTTGCAGCTTTGCCGTCAGTTCATTGGACAGCAGCGTGGATTGCGCACCTTGCGAACGCGCCGCGGAATTGATTTGCAGAATGGTCGTCATGTCAGGCTCCAGTAGGGTTGCGCTTCGGTAGCGCGAGTGACGCCATTGTGCGCGGCCGCATGACCGCGAAAAAGCGGGTTCAGGGCGACGGATTGTTGCAGCAGCAGAACGATCCTCGATCGCGCCCCGATACCCGCTTCAGACGGTTCAACCCTTCAGCCAGGCCTCCCGGGCCTTCGATACCGCAACCGGCTTCGCGGCCGCCGTCAGCCGGTAGCGCGTGACTTCCGGGCCGTCGAGCTTCAGTTTCGCGGTGCGCAGCTCGTCGCGGCGGAACGCGTGCACCTCGACCTTGTCACCCGGCCGGTAGCGCGCGAGCAGTGCGTCGAGGTTGGAGCCCGTGACGCGCAGCCCGTCGATCGCGATCAGCGTGTCGCCGGCCGACAGCCCCGCGCGATGTGCGGCACCGCCTTCGTAGACGGCCGCGAACGTGCAGTCCGCGCCGCCGCGCAGGCGCGCGCCGATCGTCGGCTTCGCGGCCGCGCCGTTCGCGACATCAGGCGTGAGCGTCACGCCGAACGGTGCGAGCAGCTCGGCGAGCGGCAGGTCGCGCGTGCCGTGCACGGCATCGGCGAACAGGCGGCCGAGCGCGACGCCGGTCGCCTCTTCGATCAGTGCCTCGACTTCGTTTTCCTCGACGCCCGCCTGCTTGCCGCGGTAGAAGTCACGGCCATAGCGTTGCCACAGCAGGCGCATCACGTCGTCGAGCGACTTCTTGTTGCGCGTCTGCGCACGGATCGCGAGATCGAAGGCGAGTGCAACGAGCGAACCCTTCGTGTAGTAGCTGACGATCGCGTTGGTCGCGTTCTCGTCCTGGCGGTAGTACTTGATCCACGCGTCGAACGAGCTCTCCGCGACACTTTGCTTGAGCCGGCCCGTGCCGCGCAGCACGCCGGCGACGGTACGGCCGAGCGCCGCGAAATATTCGTCCTGCGACATCAGCCCGCTGCGCACCAGCATCAGGTCGTCGTAATACGACGTGAAGCCTTCGAACAGCCACAGCAGCGACGTGTAGTTTTCCTTCGACAGGTCGTACGGCACGAACGCGGCCGGCTTGATCCGCTTCACGTTCCACGTGTGGAAGTATTCGTGGCTGCAGAGGCCGAGATACGTGCGATAGCCCTCCGTCGTTTCGGGCCGCCCCTTCACCGGCAGGTCGGTGCGGTTGCAGATCAGCGCGGTCGACGCGCGATGCTCGAGGCCGCCGTAGCCGTCGCTGACCGCCAGCGTCATGAACACGTAGCGGTCCATCGGCGCCTTCTTCGATTTCGGCTCGAACAGCGCGATCTGCGCTTCGCACACGCGCTTCAGGTCGGTACGCAGGCGCTCCATGTCGAGCTGTGTCACACGCCCCGCGATCACGATGTCGTGCGGCACGCCGTGAGCATCGAAAGTCGCGAGCGTGAATTCGCCGATCGTCACCGGATGGTCGGAGAGCTCGTCGTAGTTCGACGCGCGGTACGCACCGAACCCGTAGCGCTTCGTGCCGCGCGCCTCGGGCAACGCGGTACCGACGCGCCACGCGCGGAACGCCGCGCCGGCCGGCTTCGCGATGTCGACTTCACACGGCGCGCTTTCGCGGCCGGCGACGCTCAGGAACACGGCCGTCGCGTTGAAGAAGCCGCCCGATTCGTCGAGATACGCAGAGCGCACCGACAGATCCCATGCATACACGTCGTAGCGCAGCGTCAGCGCGCCGTTCACGGGCGCGGCCTGCCACGTGTGCTTGTCGGTCTTCGCGATCCGCACCTTGCGGCCCGCGTCGTTGTATGCGCCGAGCGTCACGATGTTGCGCGCGAACTCGCGCACCAGGTAGCTGCCCGGAATCCACACCGGCAACGAAAAGCGCTGGCCTTCGGGATCGGGATCGGCGACCGTCACCGTTACTTCGAACAGGTGCGCGGCAAGATCTTTCGGGGCAATCGAATAGCGGATCGGCTGGGTCATCGTGGCAATCGGTCGGTCGAATACGGCGGCGGAAACGAAGAGAGGCGCCGGCAGATCACGCGGGCGCCCCTCGCTGGCCGGGCCATGCGGCCCGGCGTGTGGTCGGTTACTTGCTCGAAGCGAGCGCCTGGTTGAGCTGGTCGGCCGACACCGCGCCCGGCAGGCGGCGACCGTCCGGCAGGAAGATCGTCGGCGTGCCCGTGACGTTCATCCCGCGGCCGAGCGCGAGGTTCTTGTCGAGCGCAGTGGTATCGCAGGTACCGGCGCCGGACGGGGCACGATGGTCGAGCATCCAGCCCTGCCACGTTTTCGCGCGGTCGGTCGCACACCAGATCGCCTTCGACTTCGCGGTCGAATCCGGCGACAGAACCGGGTACAGGAACGTGTAGACGGTCACGTTGTCGACCGACTGCAGCGTCGTCTCGAGTTTCTTGCAGTACGGGCAGTTCGGATCGGAGAACACCGCGATCTTGCGGGCGCCGTTGCCCTTGACGACCTTGATCGCATTCGCGAACGGCAGGCTCGCGAAGTCGATCTTGTTGATTTCGGACAGGCGTGCGTCGGTCAGGTTCTTGTGTGTCTTGGCGTCGACGAGATCGCCGAGCAGCACGTAGTCGCCCGCCGCATCGCTATAGATGATCTGCGAGCCGAGGTTGACTTCATAAAGGCCCGCGACCGGCGATTTCGACACGCTCTTGATCGGCGCGTCGTTGCCGAGACGGGCCTGCAGCGTGGCTTTCAGCTTGTCGGTGGTCTGGTCGGCCTGCGCGGTGCAGCCAAGCGTCGCCATCGTGACGGCCAGCGCCAGCGACGCGATGCGGATCGGTTTTTTCATCGAAATCTTCCTTCAGCTCAATCGGTGTGCACGGCACAGTGTACGCCGTAACGGAACCGTGTCCGACCGGCGAAACGGCCGAAGGTTCGATCAGCCAAGCGCGGCCGACACGAGCCAGCGCTTCACGAGCGGCTGCGCGCCGACGAAGGCCATGCCCGCATTGCGCACGGCCTTCGCGAGCGAGCCCGGCACCGCGAACAGCCGCTGCAGCCCGTCGGTTGCGACCATCAACGCGCGGATGTCCTCGCGCCGCGAACGCTCGTAGCGGCGCAGCAGCACCGTATCGCCGAGGTTGCGGAAGCTTTCCTTGCCTGCAATCGCGTCGGCAAGCGCCGCGACGTCGCGCAGCCCGAGGTTCATCCCCTGCCCCGCGAGCGGGTGGATCAGGTGCGCGGCATCGCCGACCAGCGCGACGCGCGGCGCGATCAGCTTGTCGACCGTCTGCAGCGCCAGCGGGAAGCCGGCGGCCGGCGTCACGCAGTCGAGCGTGCCGACCTGGCCATGCGACACGCGCTCGACTTCGGCCGCGAGCTGCGACGGATCGAGGGTGAGCAATTCGTCCGCATGCGCGGTGTGCGCGGACCAGACGAGCGACACATGACCGTCCGGCAGCGGCAGCAGCGCGACGATCTCGCCTTCGTGGAACCACTGGTAGGCCGTCTCGCGATGCGGCAGCGACGCCTTGAAGTTCGCGACGACGCCCGTCTGCCGGTAGTCGCGCCGTTCGACCTTGGCCCCCATTTGCGAGCGCACCCATGAATGCGCGCCGTCCGCGCCGACGACGAGATCGGCTTCCAGCACCTGCCCCGACGACAGCGTGAGCACGGCCGCGTCGTCGCGCACGTCGAAGCCCTGCGCGCGCGCATCGAACCACGTGAGGTTCGGCTGGAACCGCAGCGCGGCGTCGAGCGACGCCTCGACCAGCGACGATTCGGCGATCCACGCGAGTTGCGGCACGGAAGCCTGGTACGCGGAGAAATGCAGTTCCGCGTGCGCATCGCCGTACACGCGCATGTCGTAGACCGGTGCGAGCCGGTCGTGGTCGAGCGCCTGCCAGACCCGCAGCCGCTCGAGCAGGGCCTGCGAACTGGAGGACAGTGCGTAGACGCGCGTGTCGAACGCGAGATCGGCGGGGCGCGGCGTGGCCGGCTGGGCAAGCAAGGCTGTCTTGTAGCCGGACTGGGTCAGCGCGAGCGCGGCCGTCTTGCCGACGAGCCCGCCGCCGACCACGGCGACGTCGAAGGTGTGGTGGGCAGTCATGGCGGGCATTATAGCCGCGGGGCCAAACCCTTACGCGGCCGGACTTTGCGGGAAATCAGCAGAATCGCAGGCCGATGCGGCGGCGCGGCGGCCCGCCGCATCGGCCGTTCGGCGCCAGCCCGGAATCCGGGGCGTCGGCACGGTACAATAGCGTCTTTGACCGTCGGCCCGCCGCGCCCCAAGCGCCGGCCGCCCTTTTTTCCCGCGCCGCCGTGCCCTGTCCGGCCGCGCCGCCTTACCCGTTCGAAGGATTCCATGAGTCTCAAATGCGGCATCGTCGGCTTGCCCAACGTCGGCAAGTCCACCCTGTTCAATGCGCTGACCAAGGCCGGCATCGCCGCCGAGAACTACCCGTTCTGCACGATCGAGCCGAACGTTGGCATCGTCGAAGTGCCCGATACGCGCCTGAAGGCGCTCGCTGAAATCATCAGCCCCGAGCGCATCGTGCCGGCCGTCGTCGAATTCGTCGACATCGCGGGCCTCGTCGCGGGCGCGAGCAAGGGTGAAGGCCTCGGCAACCAGTTCCTCGCGAACATTCGCGAAACCGACGCGATCACGCACGTCGTGCGCTGCTTCGAGGACGAGAACGTCATTCACGTCGCCGGCAAGGTCAGCCCGATCGACGACATCGAAGTGATCAACACCGAACTCGCGCTCGCCGACCTCGGCACCGTCGAGAAGGCGCTCACGCGCTATTCGAAGGCCGCGAAGTCGGGTAACGACAAGGAAGCGGCGAAGCTCGTCGCGGTGCTCGAGAAGGTGCGCGCGCAGCTCGACCAAGGCAAGGCCATTCGCGGCCTCGCGCTGTCGGACGACGAACAGGCGGTGCTCAAGCCGTTCTGCCTGATCACCGCGAAGCCGACCATGTACGTGGCCAACGTGAAGGACGACGGTTTCGAGAACAACCCGCACCTCGACGCGGTACGCAAGTACGCGGAAAGCGAGAATGCGCCGGTGGTCGCCGTGTGTGCGGCGATCGAGGCGGAAATCGCCGATCTCGACGACGCGGACAAGGAAGCGTTCCTCGCCGACATGGGCATGGAAGAGCCGGGCCTCGACCGCGTGATCCGCGCGGGCTTCAAGCTGCTCGGCCTGCAGACCTACTTCACCGCGGGCGTGAAGGAAGTGCGCGCGTGGACGATCCATATCGGCGACACGGCCCCGCAAGCCGCCGGCGTGATTCACACCGACTTCGAGCGCGGCTTCATCCGCGCGCAGACGATCGCGTTCAACGACTTCGTCACGTACAAGGGCGAGCAAGGCGCGAAGGAAGCCGGCAAGATGCGCGCGGAAGGGAAGGAATATGTCGTGCACGACGGCGACGTGATGAACTTCCTGTTCAACGTCTGAGCGTTGCTTCGGCACTTTGATGAAAAAAGCCCGCTTTCGCGGGCTTTTTTTGGTGCGTTTGTCTCGTTACAGCCGGTTCCGCAAGCTCGAATTCAATCCAGTAGCGCTTGTGGCCTTCCGCCCGTTCGACGCCAAACTCATTGCATGGCGCAAATCTATACACCCTCGGTACGGTTGCGCGGATGATATCCCGACCAGACAAACTGACTGAAATAAGTCTCAGCAACCTCCGTCCACGTCCGGAGCCCGTCGTCCTCCTGCAGCACATGCCTGGCGTTGACCAGCAACCACGACATCACCGCCTGGCTGTCACGGCACTTCGCACACTCCCCTGACGTATAACAACGCGCCAGCGAAACGAAGTCGGCACGATACGCATTGAACTTGGGCAATGCGGGCCAACCCGAAGCGAGCCGATCCGCGTTCTGCGGATGATCTTCACTAACGCTCGGGCAGCTTGCGCCATCGAATACTCCCCAAGAGGTCGCCCCGCGCATCAGAGCGGCTAGATAATAGGGATGGCTTGCAATGGTTTCAGGGTATCTCGCCTTCAAATCGAGCAACTCATTCAACAGCCGCTCCTCTCCACGTCGGCGAAGCGGGCCGTCGACGTCGTATGGGCTGTAGTAATTGAACAGCAGCCGGTTTCCGTTGTCCCGAATCTTGCGTACTGTTTCCTCGATATACGCGAGGCCATCCATCGTCACTGCGTAGACGAAACCCGCCCGCTCGTCGTCCCGGTAGTTCGCCAGTGCCTTGTCAAACAAGCCCGTAAACCGCTTGCCGTTCGGACCGATCGCACGCAACTCGTCGTCGAGTGGCCCACCACCAAATACAGAAATAGCGATGGTGATGTCTTCGAAGCCTTCATACGGAATTTTTCGAAGACCATTCGTCGACACGGATACTTTCGGCATGTATTTCCGAAACATCCGTATCCGATCGAGATACAACGCGGGTTCGCCACCAATCAAGAGCGGCGCGTTGATCCCGCGCGCCGCCTCCTCCTTCACGCGTTGCTCGAGACGAAGCGTATCGTTCAGTTCGCGCGACGCCGTATCGAACTCGTTCTCGAAGAACCAGCAGCCCTTGCAGCGCAGATTGCATTGATTCGTGAGGTGGTAAAGCGAAGCACGCGTCTCCTTCGCCTCGTTTCTAACCGCCTTGAAGCGCGCTTTCATGTCGATTGAATCATCCATCGTGGTCTCCTGATACGAGGGCGCCAGCGACACGTACTGTCAGCGCGGCAATCCTCTGATGAGTTCAGGCCACAGCGACGAATGCTCGCGGCGGAACATGCCGACGTGTCCGATTGCTCGGCCGTCGGGGTTTTCTCGATGGATGAAATGGACGCCGTGCTCTGCTCTCGGCAGCAGGCGCAGCCAGTCTTCGACATTGGCCGGCGTGGCGAGCGGATCGTCGGTTGCGGCCACGACGGTGACGGGCGCTGTAAACTTGTCGTAGTAGTGATGCGTCACCCCTGCTCCGAATTCGTTTGCCACATATCCGGGTCGACGACACCACCGAGCCCATTGAAGCCCAACGCGCGGCGGCAAATCATCGCCCCAGCCCAGCACCCGGGCTGGAACGTAGCCGAGCAACCGCGCGGCAATCGGCACGTACGCATTCGCAAGCAGCAATGCCGCGAAACGCTGTGGCCAGCGGATGTTGCCGATATATCCGGACGACGCGGAGACAGCGCACAAAGAGCGAACCGATGCGTGATTCGGCATTAGGCCAATGAGTTGCGCACCTGCGCTATGCCCGATCAAATGTGCGTGGCCCGCGCCGGTCTTGCCGAGGAGCCAATCAAGCGCTGCGGGCATATCGAGTTCCCCCCAGTCCTGTTTCCGCACGCGTGACTGACGAACATGACGCGTATCGAGCGACGCGCCGATTCCCCGATAGTCGAATACGAACGTCGAATAGCCGTCGCGACGCAACCAATCCGCAAACGGGAAATAAAAGGATTGGCGAATCCCTGTTGCGGGACAGATGAGTACGGGGGAACGATCGTCGTTGACTGCCGGGAAATAGGTTCCGCTCAACTGGAATCCGTCGCGGGCGACGAAATCGATGCAGACGCGAGTTGTTGAACGCTCACTCATCGCATCGACCTCAAGACCGTCGATGAACGAGCAGGTGTATCGATCGACCGATTGGACAGAGAGTGCTGCCTGTTAATGTGAAGCAACAACAAAGGAATCCAAATCGATTTATTCATCGATTCACCCCGATAGTCAGAGCGATCAATGTAAGAGCAAATCTTTGTCGATGAAATCAGACAAGTTCGAATATTCCGCGCTAATTGCGCGCTGTTCCTTGTCTCTCGCGATAACCTCCGCGCCCCTCCCAGCAGCCGCGTCCGCCACAAAAAACAAATGGCCTGACCGGCAAACGCCGGTCAGGCCATTTTTCGTGCGGGGTTTTCCCGTCATCCGGCAGCGAGCGCTTGCCCGCCGCCTCGTTTCACCTTCATCACGTCGCCGACACACGCCGCCCTTCGCTCGCCTGCGCATCGCGACCACGCTTGTTCAGCCACGACGCGAGCAGCACGATCAACGCCAGCACGGCCGTCGCGCCCACTTCCATCCGGTGATCCTCGCTCACGAGCATCACGGTCAGCGTGCCGCAGATGAACAGGATCACCAACCACGTGAGCCACGGGAACAGCCACATCCGCAAAGTCAGGTCCGCGCCGGTCGACTCGAGCGTCTTGCGCATCCGCAGCTGCGAGATCGCGATCACGAGATACACGAGCAGCGCAATCGCGCCCGACGTCGCGAGCAGGAAGCCGAACACCTGCTCCGGCATCAGGTAGTTCGCGATCACGGTCAGGAAGCCGAATGCGGTCGACGCGAGCACGGCCGCGCGCGGCGTGCCGGTCGAATCGGTGCGGTGCAGGAACGCCGGCGCATCCTTGCGCTTCGACAGCGAGAACAGCATCCGCGACGCGGTGTACAGCGCCGAATTCAGGCAACTCGCGACCGACACGAGCACGATCACGTCGATGATCGCCTTCGCATTCGGAATGCCGATCAGCTCCATCGCGCGCTGATACGAGCCGTGCGTCGGCAGCAGCGGATCGTTCCACGGCACGATGGCCGCGACGACGAGAATCGAGCCGAGATAGAACAGCGTGATGCGCCAGATCACCGAGTTGGTCGCACGCACGATCTGGCGTTGCGGGTTGTCCGATTCGGCGGCCGCGATCGTCACGATCTCGGTGCCGAGGAACGAAAACATCGTGGTCAGCATCGCCGCGAGCACCGCGCTCGCGCCGTGCGGCATGAAGCCGCCATGCGCGAACAGGTTCGATACACCCGACACGGCCGGCGCAGGGATGATGCCGACGATCGCCGCCCCGCCGATGCACAGGAACACGACGATCGCGACGACCTTGATCAGCGCGAACCAGAATTCGAATTCGCCGTAGTTCTTGACCGAGAAGAGGTTGGTGACCGTCAGCACCAGCGTGATGCCGAGCGCGAAGATCCAGGTCGCGACGGAGGGGAACCACGCATTCAGGATGGTCGCGGCGGCCGTCGCCTCGATCGGGATCACGAGCACCCAGAACCACCAGTACAGCCAGCCGATCGAGAAACCGGCCCAGTGGCCGATCGCGCGATCGGCATAAGTGGAGAACGAACCGCTGTCCGGATGCGCGACGGCCATCTCGCCGAGCATGCGCATCACCAGCACGACCAGCACGCCCGCGATCGCATACGCGAGGATCGATGCCGGGCCTGCCTCCGCGATCGCGTGGCCTGAACCGACGAACAAGCCCGCGCCGATGACGCCGGCAATCGACATCATCGTCACGTGCCGCTGCTTCAGGCCCGTACCGAGGCCTGTGTTGCTTCCACTCATCTGTCTCTCTCCAAAAAACGGTTCCGGTATGGCCGGGTATCGCGTGAAGGCAGCACGGGGGATTGTGGTTCTTGAGCCGGGCCGGATGCGGCGCCTGCACGGGATGCAGACACGGGACCGGATCGGGGGCCGTTCCGGAACGGTGCGCCATGCAGTCTGCGAAGCTGCGGGTGCGATGCGGCGCGCAGCGCGCCGACGCATCGCGTGCGCCCTTTCCGTCGGCTTTCGTCAGCTGCCTTCGAGCGAAGGAGTGTAAGCATCAAACGGTTCTTCACTAAGAACCAATTGAAGAACTTCGATGGAACCACTTGTTGTATCGACGTCGATCGATGCAACGCTTGTACCATTCGCGGCGTCTCGCGAGCGCGCCTGCAGCGCCCGTCGAGCCGGGCAGCAAGCTGCGGCAACCCGTGCGTCAGCTCGCGCCGCGCGCCATCTCGTCGCGCCATTTCGCGGGAACGACAGCCTGCCATTCTCGCAGAAGCAGGTTTTTCACGGCGTCCGGACGGGCCGCCGACAGCCGCACCAGCACGATCGGCCAGCCGACATAGTGATCCGTCACGTAATACACGTCAGGTTCCGATTCGATCAGCCACGCGCGCTCGTCGGGGCCGACGCCCTTCACGACGAGCGTGTCGCCGTCCTCGCGCAGCCGCGCGAGCATCTTGCCCCTCACCTTGAGTGCGGGCGTGCCGTACGACGTACCTTCCTCCACGCCCCGCCACGCCAGTGCGATCTGCCGGACTTCGTCGAATGTCATCGGGCCTCCCTGCTGCACGCCTTCGTTTGACGATCCGGCCACCCTACCGGAATTCGCGACGACGCGCCGGGCGAAGCACGCCTATCCGCGCGCCGCACGGGTGGCCGTCGCTGCACGCCCTGTCGTCGCGACGATCGCGAAGGCGATCGCATTCGCGGCGGCGCTGGCCAGGATCGGCACGAGATAGCCGCCGCCCGCGTCGTAGATGAAGCCGGCCGCGGTCGGCCCGATCAGCGTGCCGAATGCGATGCTTGTATAGAGCACGCCGATGATTCCGCTCACGTTGCGGCCGCCGAAGGAGTCCATCACGACCGCCGGCAGCACGGCGACCCAGCCGCCGTAGAACACACCGAACACGAGCGCGAACGCGGCGAGCGTCGCGACGGTGCCGGCACCGGCCCACGCGACGAGGGCGACGGCCATGCCGGCGAACATCGCGAGCAGCGATGTGCGGCGGCCGAAGCGGTCGGCGAGGCCGCCGAGGAAGAAGCGGCCGGCCGTGCTGCCGACGCCGATCGCGCCGAGCAGCAGCACGGCCGTCGACGACGCGACGCCATGATCGAGCGCGTACGGCACGAGGTGAACGAACGGGACGAACACGCCGAACGAGCAGATGAGGCATGCCGCGTAGAGGCTCGCGAACGGCCGCGACGTGACGGCTTCGCGCACCGTCGCGCCGGCAGACGCCGAAGCGGCGCCCGGCTTGCGGCCGGCGGCTGCCCCGGACACCGGATGCCCCGCATCGCGCCCGGCGGCTTTCGCGCCGCCGCCTTCGACGGGCTCATGCGCCGCGTCCCCGTCCGGCAGCAGCCCACGCCCGCGCGGGTCGTTCTCGATCAGCAGCGACATCCCCGCGCCGATCACGACCGCGATCACGGCCAGCGTGAAATACGCACCGCGCCAGCCGACATGCGCAATCAACGCGGACGCGAGCGGCGGCATCACCAGCGTGCCGACACCGATCCCCGCGACCGCGAGCCCCGACGCAAAACCGCGCCGGCGCACGAACCAGCGCTGCACCGCGCCGACGGCCGGCACGTACGCGCAGCCGATGCCGAAACCGACACCGAACCCGTACGCGACATAAACCTGCACCAGCGTATGCGCGGCGCCGGCAGCCGCGAGCCCGGCGCCCGTCAGCAGCATCCCGGCGATGGCGAGCCGCCGCGAGCCGAAGCGGTCGGCGAGCGGCCCGCTGATGATGCCGAAACCGAAATACAGGAAACCGGCGAGCGAGAACACGAGTGAGATCTGCCCGCGCGACGCGGCGAAATCCCGCTGCAGCGATTCGACGAACGCGCTGAACGTATACGCGCTGCCGAAACCGACGAACGTGACGGCGAACGCGGCTGCAACCACGTACCAGCCGTAAAAAAGGCGCGATGCGCCCGGGCGGTTCATGACGATGCTCCTCTCAGGTTCCACCGGCCGCCGGCAGCAACCGGATTGCCTCATGGATATAGTTGAACTATGTTGATCGCATCGGCCGCCGACAGGCAGTCGCGAAGCACGCGATCCGATGCGTCAACGGTACTCGCGCGTACGCATCGTCTCAAACGATATTTCATCGGACTTTCGATTTAGAAAAACTCAATGAATCGTTCCCGCTTGCCGCCCCTCAATGCGCTGCGCGCATTCGAAGCGGCCGCCCGCCACCTGTCGGTGAAGGCGGCGGCCGAGGAGCTGTCGGTCACGCCCGGTGCGGTAAGCCAGATGATTCGCACGCTGGAGGCACATCTCGGCGTGCAGCTGTTCGAGCGCGTCAACCGCGGCATCCTGCTCACGGCCGCCGGCCGCGACTACCTGCCGCCGGTGCGCAACGCGTTCAGGCAGATCGCCGACGCGTCGCAGCGCGTGTCCGGCGCCGCCGACAGCGGCGTGCTGACGGTAAGCGTCACGCCGTTCTTCGCATCCGCATGGCTCGTCCCGCGCCTCGCCCGGTTCCGGGAGGCTTGCCCGGACGTCGACCTGCAGGTCAGCACGAGCCATGCACTCGCGGATTTTTCACGTGACGGTGTCGATGTCGCGATCCGTCACGGCCTCGGGCGCTACATCGGCCTGTGCAGCGAACGCCTGCTGACGGTGGAGATCGTCGCGCTCGCGTCGCCCGAACTCGTCACGCGACTCGGCATGCCGGCAACGCCCGCCGATCTCGTCGGTTGGCCGCAGTTGCACGATGCCGAGCGCAAGGGCTGGCACATCTGGTTCGGCGCGCAGCGGATCGACGACTTCGGTCCGCCGCGCGGCCCCGCGTTCGACGACTCGGGCCTGCTGCTGCAGGCGATCGTCGCCGGCCAGGGCGCCGGGCTGCTGCCGGCCGCGATGGTGCGCGGCGAGCTGGCAAGCGGCCGGCTCGTGCAGCTCGCCGACGTCGCGTGGCTCGACGATTTCGCGTACTACCTCGTCTATCCACCGCATCATGCGGAACGGCCGAAGGTCGCCGCTTTTCGCCGGTGGATCCTCGACGCCGCGCAGGCCGACGGCGCGGCGTCGATGTCCGGCGCGGCGTAGCGCCACGCCCCCGCGCGGCGCCGATCCGCGGCCGGTCGGCTAACATGCGGCCCGGCACCGATAACAACAGACCGAGAGAGACCATGCCTGCCCTGCTCCGCCGCGCGACGCGCATCGCGACCCTGTCCGCCGCGTTCTTCGTCGCGTGCGCCGCGCTGCCCCATCCGGCGCACGCGTATCGCGCCCCGCCCGGCTACGGCAACGAAGCCGATCTCGACCGTCACGACACGTACCGCAACCGCGACGGCGAAACCGTGCACGCGCCCGCACATTCGAAATCGGGCCGCGTGCCCGACAGTGCGAGCGCGCGCTGCCGCGACGGCACGTACAGCTTCAGCCGTCACCGGCGCGGCACGTGCTCGGGGCACGGCGGCGTCGCCGCGTGGCTGTGAGCATGGCCCTGGCCAAAAGGCCGGCATCGCGCCAGCGGCAGGCGGCGGCGAAGTACAATAGCCGCTCTCGCCGCCGACACGCGGCGACGCCGCCGCGCCATGCGCGGCACGCTCCGTACCGAATCCCCCGACGCCGCCCCGCCCGCGCGCTGCGCGGCCGTCTCAACCACTTCTGACTTTCACACCCAAATGGCCCAATACGTTTTCACGATGAACCGGGTCGGCAAGATCGTGCCGCCCAAGCGCCAGATCCTGAAGGACATCTCGCTGTCGTTCTTTCCCGGCGCGAAGATCGGCGTGCTCGGCCTGAACGGCTCGGGCAAGTCGACGCTGATCCGCATCATGGCGGGCGTCGACAAGGACATCGAAGGCGAAGCGACGCCGATGCCGAACCTGAACATCGGCTACCTGCCGCAGGAGCCGCAGCTCGACCCGACGAAGACGGTGCGCGAAGCCGTCGAGGACGGCCTCGGCGACCTGTTCCAGGCCAACAAGAAGCTGGAAGAAATCTACGCGGCATACGCGGAGCCGGACGCCGACTTCGACGCGCTCGCAGCCGAGCAGGCGAAGTACGAAGCGATCCTCGCGTCGAGCGACGGCGGCAGCCCCGAGCAGCAGCTCGAAGTGGCCGCCGACGCACTGCGCCTGCCGTCGTGGGACGCAAAGATCGAGCACCTGTCGGGCGGTGAAAAGCGCCGCGTCGCGCTGTGCAAGCTGCTGCTCGAAAAGCCGGACATGCTGCTGCTCGACGAACCGACCAACCACCTCGACGCCGAATCGGTCGACTGGCTCGAGCAGTTCCTGGTGCGCTTCCCGGGCACCGTGGTCGCCGTCACCCACGATCGCTACTTCCTCGACAACGCAGCCGAGTGGATTCTCGAACTCGACCGCGGCCACGGCATTCCGTGGAAGGGCAACTACAGCAGCTGGCTCGACCAGAAGGAAGAGCGCCTGAAGCAGGAAGAAGCATCGGAATCGGCACGCCAGAAGGCGATCAAGAAGGAACTGGAGTGGGTGCGCCAGAACCCGAAGGGCCGTCAGGCGAAGTCGAAGGCCCGTATCGCGCGCTTCGAGGAACTGAACAGCCAGGAATACCAGAAGCGCAACGAAACGCAGGAAATCTTCATTCCGGTCGGCGACCGCCTCGGCAATGAAGTGATCGAGTTCAAGAACGTCAGCAAGGCGTTCGGCGACCGCCTGCTGATCGACAACCTGAACCTGAAGATCCCGGCTGGCGCGATCGTCGGCATCATCGGCCCGAACGGCGCCGGCAAGTCGACGCTGTTCCGGATGCTGACGGGCAAGGAACAGCCGGATTCGGGCGAAGTCGTGATGGGGCCGACCGTGAAGCTCGCGTACGTCGACCAGAGCCGCGACGCGCTCGACGGCTCGAAGACGGTGTTCGAGGAAATCTCGGGCGGCGCCGACGTGCTGACGGTGGGCAAGTACGAAACGCCGTCGCGCGCGTACATCGGCCGCTTCAACTTCAAGGGCGGCGACCAGCAGAAGATCGTCGGCAACCTGTCCGGCGGTGAACGCGGCCGCCTGCACCTCGCGAAGACGCTGATCTCGGGCGGCAACGTGCTGCTGCTCGACGAACCGTCGAACGACCTCGACGTCGAAACGCTGCGCGCGCTGGAAGACGCGCTGCTCGAATTCGCGGGCTCGGTGATGGTGATCTCGCACGATCGCTGGTTCCTCGACCGGATCGCGACGCACATCCTCGCGTTCGAAGGCGATTCGCAGGTCACGTTCTTCGACGGCAACTACCAGGAATACGAAGCCGACAAGCGTGCGCGCCTCGGCGAGGAAGCCGCGAAGCCGAAGCGTCTGCGCTACAAGCCGATCAGCCGCTGACCGGTACGGCCCGGGTGCCCGGCGCTGCGGCAACGCAGGGCCAGGCACCAAGGGTGGCCGCTTCAGGAGCGGCACAACAAAAAAGCGGGCCGCTGGCCCGCTTTTTTTATCTGACGGCTGCTGCTCGCTCGCCGCTTACGCGAGCGCGCCCAGTTCGCGCAGCCGTGCCTCGGTCGCTGCCGCACTCGTGTGATGAACGCCGTGCCAGCCGAGCGCCGTCGCGGCCGCGGCGTTCTTCGCGTTGTCGTCGATGAACACGAGTTCGTGCGGCGCGATGCCCGGCAGGTGCGGCTCGATTCGCGCATGCATCTCGCGATAGATCGCCGGATCGGGCTTCACGAGCTTCACGCGGCCCGACACGACGATCTCCTTGAAACGCCGCAGCACCGGGAAGTTGTCCCACGCATACGGAAACGTCTGCGCGGACCAGTTCGTCAGCCCGAACAGCGGCATCCCCTGTGCCTCCAGCCGGTCGACGAGTGCGGCCCCCTCTTCGAGCACGCCGCCGATCATCTCGTGCCAACGCGCATAGAACGCACGGATCAGCGCCTCATGCTCCGGAAACTTCGCGACGAGCTCGGCCGTCCCCTCTTCGATCGTCTGCCCGCCGTCCTGGCGGATCACCCAGTCCATCGCACACACGTGCGTGAGGAACCAGCGACGCTCCGTGTCGTCGGGAATCAGCTCCCGGTAAAGGTACTCGGGGCTCCAGTCGATCAGCACGCCGCCGAAATCGAACACCACGGCCTTGATCGTCATGCGAACTCCGTTGCCAGGACGTCCACGAGCGGGCGCGGCGTCACCGGATTGCCCGACAGCGTATTGTTTTGCCATACGAAGTGATGGTGCGCGACGATCTGCGCGGCCGACAGGTGCGTGCGCTCGTTCGTCGTGTGCAGGTCGGACACGACGGTCGTCCGGTAGCCGAGCAGCGCCGCGCGGCGTGCGGCCGAATCGACGCAAAACTCGGTCGCATAGCCGCAGATCAGCACCGAACGGATGCCGTGGCGGTCGAGCTGCGCCGCGAGCGGCGTGTCGTGAAACGAATCGCTCACCTGCTTGCGCACGCGCCAGTCGTCGTTCCCGACGACCAGCCCCGCATGCAGTTCCCAGCCCGGCGTGCCGGGCACGATGTCGTCGTCCGCATCGCCGTCGTGCTGCACGAAGCACACGGGCGCGTTCGCCGCGCGCGCCGCCGCCGTCAACCGGTTGATGCCCGACACCACGTCATCGAGCCGGTAAGCGGGCTGCGCCCGCTCCACCAGCCCGCGCTGCATGTCGACCACGATCACTGCGGTGTCCGCCATTGCTTGCCCTCGGTTTTGTCGTTCGGCCGTTGTCCGGCCGTTATCACGTGTTGTTTCAGATCGGCTGCGTGCGCGTGTCGAGCCACGCCTTCGCATCGCCGCTCAAGTGCCGGCCGACGCGCTCGCGCACCGTTGCGTGATACGCGTTCAGCCACGCGCGTTCTTCTTCGTGCAGCATCTCGATCAGCACGCAGCGCGTGTCGATCGGGCACAGCGTGAGCGTCTCGAACGCGAGGAAGTCGCCGAACTCGGTCTGCCCGGCCGCGCGGTTCACGACCAGGTTCTCGATCCGGATGCCCCACTGGCCGGGACGGTACACGCCCGGCTCGATCGACGTGATCATGCCCTCTTCCATCGCCGTGTACGGCTCGGCCGGCGCGTAGTGCGAGATGACCTGCGGGCCTTCGTGCACGTTCAGGAAGTAGCCGACGCCATGCCCCGTGCCGTGGCCGTAGTCGAGCCCGGCCGACCACATCGGCGCACGCGCGATCGCGTCGAGCATCGGCGAACGGATGCCGCGCGGGAAACGGGCGCGCGACAGCGCCATCATCGATTTCAGCACGATCGTGAAATCGCGCCGCTGCAGGTCGCTGACCGTGCCGACCGGCACGACGCGCGTGATGTCGGTCGTGCCCGTCACGTACTGGCCGCCCGAATCGATCAGCAGCAGACCGTCGCCGGCGATCGTCGCATGCGACTCGCGCGTTGCGTGGTAGTGCGGCATCGCACCGTTCGCATTGAAGCCCGCGATCGTCGCGAAACTCGCCGACACGTAACCGGGGCGCCGCGCGCGCGCGGCCGTGAGTTTTTCCTCGATCGTCAGCTCGGTGATCGTCTCGCGGTTCACGGCCTGCTCGAACCAGGTGAAGAATTCCGCGAGCGCGGCGCCGTCGTGTTCCATCGTCACGCGCACGTGCTCGATCTCGGCGGACGTCTTGCGCGACTTCGCGAACGTCGACGGATTCACGGCCTCGACCAGCTTCACGCCGGCCGGCACGGCCTCGAGCGTGCCGAACGTCACGCGGCGCGGGTCGATCAGCAGCGTCGCGCCGTCGGGCAGCGCCGCAAGCGCGGCGCGCGCGGCGTCGTAGGCACGAACGTCGACGCCGTCCTGTGCAAGCGACGCAGCCAATGCCGGCGACACCTTGCCGTCGGCGACGAACAGCGTCGCGCGATCGGCGCCGATCATTGCGTGCGCAACGAATACGGGATTGAAGTTGACGTCGGCGCCGCGCAGGTTGAACAGCCATGCGAGGTCGTCGAGCGTCGACACGAAATGCCACTGTGCGCCCTGCGCACGCATCGCGCGGCGCACTTCGGCCAGCTTGCTCGCGCGCGTCGTGTCGGCCTGCGGCGCCGCGTGCTCGAACACCGCGTCGCCGGGCAGCCCCGGCCGCTCGGGCCAGATCGCGTCGAGCAGGTCGAGGTCGGTGCGCAGCGCGATGCCGCGTGCATTCAGCGCGCCCGTCAGCCCGCGTGCGGCCGCGACGCCGAGCACCGCGCCGTCGACGCCGACCGTCGCACCCGCCGCCACGTTCTGCGCGAGCCAGTCGACGTGCGGCGCGCTCTGCTGCCCGCCCGTCATCTTCATCAGTTGCACGCCCGTGCCGGCCAGTTCGGCGTCGGCCTGCACCCAGTAGCGGCTGTCGACCCACAGCCCCGCGAAATCCGCGGTCACGACCAGCGTGCCGACCGAGCCCGTGAAGCCGGACAGCCAGCGGCGGGCCTGCCAGCGCTCCGGCAGATACTCGGACAGATGGGGATCGGCGGACGGCACGAGATAGGCGGCCAGGTTCTCGCGGGCCATGGCGCCACGCAGCAGCGCGAGGCGGGCCGGCACTGGCGAGACTTCGGGAAGACGGGCATTCATGATTTCACCTGAGAGCATTCAGCGACGGGCCGACAGCGCGACCGTCACGGCTACGGCGAGGAGCGCGACGCCGGTGCAGACCGGCCATTCGAGCGTCTCGCCATCGTAAAACAGTCCCGAGAGATTGCCGGCCATGCGGGCCGCGGCCGCGCCGACGATGCCGGCGAGCACCGCGATCCACCACGCCGGCCGGCCCGTGCGCCGCATCGGATGCAGCCATCGGCCGAACAGCCCGACGGCCGCTCCCAGGACAAGGATTCCAAACCAGTTCATTCGACGCCTTCTATAAATTCAGATTCGTCCCATAGGCGTGAACGTTGCCAGCGGCTAGCATCGATTTATCCATCGAACCCGAGACCAGCCGGGTACCGCGAACATTCGAGTGTAGGGGCCGACTCGACGTTATGGCAAGCGCGCACCGGCTACCGTATTGAAGAAATTCTCATGCGAATCACGCTGATCGATCCGGACGCGCGTCATGCCGCGCTCCTGAACCGTCTGCTCTTTGCGGGCGGTCATGTGTGCCACGCGTTTCCGTCCAGCACGGCATTCTTCGAGTGGCTCGCCGCCGACAACACCTGCGACATGCTGATCACCGGCCACTGGGCCGGCGACCAGCCTGCCGAGGAAGTCATCCCGCGCGCGCAGACGATCCTGCCCGGGCTGCCGGCCATCGCCGTGATGCAGTTGCCGCGCGAAAGCGAAATCGTATCGTGCCTGCACGCGGGCGCCGACGATTGCCTCGTGCGCCCCGTGAGCGGGCCCGAGCTGCTTGCGCGCGTCAACGCGCTGAGCCGGCGCGCCGGCGTGCGCCGGCCGCCGACCCGCTCGCGCGAAATGTATGGCGAATACGCGTTCGACGCGACGCACTGCCTCGTTCGCTTCGGCGACGCAATCGTTTCACTCACGCCGAAGGAGTTCCGGTTCGCGCAGTTGCTGTTCACGAACCTGTCGCGGCCGGTGTCGCGTGCCCATATCCTCGAAACGGTGTGGGCGCGCCGCCGCGACATGAAGTCGCGCACGCTCGATACCCATGCGTCCCGGCTGCGCAGCAAACTGCAGCTGCTTCCGGAGCGCGGCTACCGGCTGCTGCCGCTCTACGGCTACGGCTATCAGCTCGACCGCGTACCGATCGAGCCCCCAAATTCCCGGCCCCGGCACGCTGATGCCCGGTATGCGGCGAGTGAGGAAATCGCTGAAACGCTATAATATGGGGCTAAACGATAGCCCTCGATATGCAACTCCTCACGATCGGAATCAATCACCACACTGCGCCTGTCGCCTTGCGCGAACGCGTGGCGTTTCCGCTCGAGCAGATCAAGCCGGCTCTCGTCACGTTCAAGAACGTGTTTCTCGGCCCCCAGGCGCCCAATACGCCCGAAGCGGCGATCCTCTCCACCTGCAACCGCACCGAACTGTATTGCGCGACCGACGATCGCGCGGCACGCGAAGGTGCGGTCCGCTGGCTGTCTGAGTATCACCGGATTCCGGTCGACGAACTCGCGCCGCACGTCTATGCGCTGCCGCAGTCGGAAGCGGTCCGGCACGCATTTCGCGTCGCATCCGGCCTCGATTCGATGGTGCTCGGCGAAACGCAGATTCTGGGCCAGATGAAGGACGCCGTCCGCACCGCGACGGAAGCCGGCGCGCTCGGCACCTATCTGAACCAGCTGTTCCAGCGCACGTTCGCGGTGGCGAAGGAAGTGCGCGGCACGACCGAAATCGGCACGCAGTCGGTATCGATGGCCGCCGCCGCGGTGCGCCTCGCGCAGCGCATCTTCGAAAAAGTGTCCGATCAGCGCGTGCTGTTCATCGGCGCCGGCGAGATGATCGAATTGTGCGCGACGCACTTCGCCGCGCAAGGCCCGCGCGAACTCGTCGTCGCGAACCGTACGGCCGAACGCGGCCAGCGGCTCGCTGAACGCTTCAACGGCCGTGCGATGCCGCTCGCGGACCTGCCGACTCGCATGCACGAATTCGACATCATCGTGTCGTGTACGGCGTCGACGCTGCCGATCATCGGCCTCGGTGCCGTCGAGCGCGCGGTAAAGGCACGCCGCCACCGGCCGATCTTCATGGTCGACCTCGCGGTACCGCGCGACATCGAGCCCGAAGTCGGCAAGCTGAAGGACGTGTTCCTCTACACCGTCGACGATCTCGGCGCGATCGTGCGCGAAGGCAACGCATCGCGGCAAGCCGCGGTCGCACAGGCCGAAACGATCATCGAGACGCGCGTGCAGAATTTCATGCAATGGCTCGACACGCGCAGCGTCGTGCCGGTGATCCGTCACATGCATACGCAGGCCGACGCGCTGCGCCGGGCCGAAGTCGACAAGGCGCAGAAGCTGCTCGCGCGCGGCGACGATCCGGCCGCCGTGCTCGAAGCGCTGTCGCAGGCGCTGACCAACAAGCTGATCCACGGCCCGACGAGCGCGCTCAACCGCGTGAACGGGGCCGATCGCGATTCGCTGATCGACCTGATGCGCGGCTTCTACCAGCACGCACCGCGCTCGAACGACCAGTCCGGCCACTAGCGCCGGCCGATCGCCCTGCCGCCGGCCGCGCGCCGGCCTATCCTTTCCGAATACCCCTTGCCCGGGAGCGCCGCTCCACACCATGAAGACGAGCATGCAACGCAAGCTCGACCAGCTGTCCACACGGCTGGCCGAACTGAACGACCTGCTGAGCCGCGAAAACGTCACGGCCGACCTCGACCAGTACCGCAAGCTGACGCGTGAACATGCGGAACTCGGCCCCGTGGTCGAACAGTACGCGCTGTGGCGCCAGTCGCGCAGCGACGAGACGGCCGCGCAGGAGCTGCTCGGCGATCTGTCGATGCGCGACTTCGCGGAAGACGAGATCCGCAGCGCGCGCGAGAGCATGACCCGCCTCGAAACCGAGCTGCAGAAGATGCTGCTGCCGAAGGATCCGAACGACGATCGCAACATCTTCCTCGAAATCCGTGCGGGCACGGGCGGCGACGAATCGGCGCTGTTCGCGGGCGACCTGCTGCGCATGTACCTGCGCTTCGCGGAACGCCAGCGCTGGCAGATCGAAATGATGTCGGAAAGCGCGTCGGATCTCGGCGGCTACAAGGAAGTGATCGTGCGGATCGCGGGTCAGGGCGCGTTTTCGCGCCTGAAGTTCGAATCGGGCGGCCATCGCGTGCAGCGTGTGCCCGCGACCGAAACGCAGGGGCGCATCCATACGTCCGCGTGCACGGTCGCGGTGATGCCGGAAGCCGACGAAATCGGCGAGGTCGAGATCAATCCGGCCGACCTGCGGATCGACACGTTCCGCGCGTCCGGCGCAGGCGGCCAGCACATCAACAAGACCGATTCGGCGGTGCGCGTCACACACATCCCGACCGGGATCGTCGTCGAGTGCCAGGACGACCGTTCGCAGCACAAGAACAAGGATCGCGCACTGAAGGTGCTCGCCGCGCGCATCAAGGACAAGCAGTATCACGAGCAGCACGCGAAGGAAGCCGCGACCCGCAAGAGCCTGATCGGCTCGGGCGACCGCTCGGAACGGATCCGCACGTACAACTTCCCGCAAGGCCGGATGACCGACCACCGGATCAACCTGACGCTGTACCGGCTCGAAGCGCTGATGGACGGCGATCTCGACGAACTGATCAGCGCGCTGGTCAGCGAGCATCAGGCCGAGCTGCTCGCGTCGCTCGGCGACGCCGACTGAGGCCGTGATGCCCGACACCACCGCCGACGAACTGCTGCGCGCGTCACCACTCGATCCGGTTGATGCGCGCGTGCTGCTCGCGCATGCGCTCGGCTGGACCCGCACGCAACTGATCACGCGCGGCGACGCGCCGCTCGACGCGGCCGCGGTCGAACGCTACCGTGCGCTCGAGGCGCGCCGCCTGGCCGGCGAGCCCGTCGCGCAGCTCGTCGGGATGCGCGAATTCTTCGGCCGGCCGTTCGACGTAACGCCCGACGTGCTGATCCCGCGCCCCGAAACCGAATTGCTCGTCGAAGCCGCACTCGATGCGATCGACGGACTGCCGCATCCGGCCGTGCTCGATCTCGGCACGGGCAGCGGCGCGATTGCCGTCTCCATCGCTGCCGAGCGGCCCGATGCGCGCGTGTGGGCGCTCGATCGTTCGCCGGCCGCACTCGCAGTCGCGCAACGCAACGCCGGCAAGCTGCTCGACGCGCACCGCCCCGGCGGCCCGCTGCACTGGCTGCAAAGCGACTGGTACGCGGCGCTCGAGCCGTCACTCGCATTCGACACGATCGTCAGCAACCCGCCGTACATCGCGCAGCACGATCCGCACCTCGCGCGAGGCGACCTGCGTTTCGAGCCGCGCGGCGCACTCACCGACGATGCCGACGGCCTCAGCGCGATCCGCACGATCGTCGCGGGCGCCGGCACCTATCTGAAACCGGGCGGCACGCTCTGGATCGAGCACGGCTACGACCAGGCCGAAGCCGTGCGCGCGCTGCTCGCATCGCACGGCTTCGTCGCAGTCGAATCGCTCGCCGATCTGGCTGCGATCGAACGCACGACAGGCGGCCGCCTGCCGGGCTGATGCCCGGCCCGCCCGGTTGAAATCCGCTATCATTTCGATCTAACGCCCCGCAAACACGCAAGGTCAGTCATGGACACCCAACAACGTATCAAGCAAATCGTCGACGAAAACCAGGTCGTGCTCTTCATGAAGGGCAACGCACAATTCCCGATGTGCGGCTTCTCGGGCCGCGCCATCCAGGTGCTGAAAGCCTGCGGCGTCGACCAGTTCAAGACGGTCAACGTGCTCGAAGACGACGAGATCCGCCAGGGCATCAAGGAGTTCTCGAACTGGCCGACCATCCCGCAGCTCTACGTGAAGGGCGAATTCGTCGGCGGCTCGGACATCATGATGGAGATGTACCAGTCGGGCGAACTGCAGCAACTGTTCGCCGCCGCGTAAGCCTCCCCTTTCGATGGCATCTCCCAGCGCGCCGCCACGCCGGCTGATCGTCGCGATCACCGGCGCCACCGGCGCGATCTACGGCGTACGGCTGCTCGACCTGCTGCGCGCCGCCGGCGGCGTCGAAACGCACCTGCTGATTTCGAACGCCGGCTGGCTCAACATCCAGCACGAACTGAAGCTGTCGAAGACCGATGTCGAAAGCCGTGCGGACGTCGTGCACTCGGTGCGCGACGTCGGCGCGACGATCGCATCGGGATCGTTCGCGACCGACGGGATGGTGATCGCACCCTGCTCGATGAAGACGCTCGCCAGCGTCGCGCACGGGCTGTCCGACAACCTGATCACGCGCGCCGCCGACGTCACGTTGAAGGAGCGCCGCCGCCTCGTGCTGATGGTGCGTGAAACGCCGTTCAACCTCGCGCATCTGCGCAACATGACGGCCGTTACCGAAATGGGCGGCATCGTCTTCCCGCCGCTGCCCGCGTTCTACGCGATGCCGAAGACGATCGAGGAACTCGTCGACCAGACCGTCACGCGCGTCCTCGACCTGTTCGCGCTCAACGCCCCGCTGACGACGCCGTGGGCCGGCATCCGGCACGCGCAGTAAGCGCACTCCCGCAGATTCGATCTGCGCGCATCTTCGCGAATTTTCGGCGAAATACATTCGATTTCACAAATACAACGGCCATCAGCCGCGGTGTGCGCCACATCACCCCGATTATCAACAAACAAGCGCCAATCAAATTCCATGGCGTGGATTTATCAATGCGCAGTACGCGCCTATAGTCACTGGCAAATCCCTTTGCAGGCCACCGCCATGAACCGCTTGCCTTCGCTCTACCTGTCCCACGGCGCCCCGACGCTGCCGATCGACCCGACGCTGCCGTCCGGTGCATTCACGTACCTCGCTGCCGAATTGCCGCGCCCGCGCGCGGTGCTGATGCTGTCCGCGCACTGGGGCACGCAGCGGCCCGTCGCCAGCATCGCCGCGCATCCGGACACGATCCACGACTTCTACGGCTTTCCGCAGGCGCTGTACGACATCCGCTACCCGGCGCCCGGCGCGCCTGACGTCGCCGAGCGCGCGGCCGGGCTGCTGAACGCGGCCGGCATCGAGACCACGACGACCGAGCACGGCCTCGACCACGGCGCGTGGGTACCGATGCTGCTGATGTTCCCGGAAGCCGACGTGCCGGTGGCGCAGTTGTCGATCCAGCCTCGCGCGGATGCCGCCCACCACTTCGCGCTCGGCCGCGCGCTGCGACCGCTGCGCGACGAAGGCGTGATGGTGATCGGCTCGGGCCAGATCACGCACAACCTGCGCGCCGCCGATTTCGGTGCGGCACCGGAGGATGCGGATCCGCGCGTCGCTGAATTCACCGACTGGTTCGAGGCAAAGCTGGCCGCGCGCGACATCGACGCCCTGCTCGACTACCGCCGGCAGGCGCCGCACGCGGCGCTGATGCATCCGACCGACGAGCATCTGCTGCCGGTGTTCACGGCGCTCGGCGCGGCGGACGACGACTACCAGCTCGGCATCCAGTCGCTCGGCACGTACCAGCGCGTGCTCGCGATGACGAACTACGTGTTCGCGAGCACGGCCGCCTGAGCGGCACGGCGCCAACCGGCGCGCGGCACCCGCATCAACGAAAAAGCCCGCCCGAGCGATGCTCGGGCGGGCTTTTTCTTGCCTTGGCTGCCGCCGCCGATTCCGGCGGCAGGTCGGGCGTCGTCAGGCACCGACCCCTTCGAGGATCTCGTCGTGCGACTCGCGCTCGTCGAGATACTTGGTGCGGTAGCCGGTGCTCACGCCCCAGAAGTAGAACACCAGCGCGATTGCCGCGACGACCAGCATGTCCCAGCCGTACGGCAGCACGCCGTGACCGCCGAACTCCTTGCTGCCGATCAGCGACAGCACGGCCATCGTCGGCAGGTACGCGACCAGCCACCAGGCGGCCTTCAGGTCGTCACCCCAGCCGGTCCAGCCCGACTTCGCCTGGAAGTAGAAGTACACCGGCAGCGCGACGATCATCAGCAGGATGATCTCGCCCGTCAGCGGCCACTTCGCCCAGTACAGGATCAGCGATGCGCAGACGAATGCGAACGGCGCGATCAGCTTCATCAGCGGAATCGACAGCGGACGCTCGATGTCGGTCGCCGCACGGCGCAGCGCCATCAGGCTGATCGGGCCGGTCAGGTACGAGATCACCGTCGCAACCGAGATCACTGCCGCGAGCGAGCTCCAGCCGCGGAAGAAGAACAGGAAGATGAACGAGACCAGCAGGTTGAACCACATCGCCTGACGCGGCACGCCGTAGAGCGGGTGCACGTTGCCGAACATCTTCGGCATCGTGTTGTTGCGCTCCATCGCGTAGATCATGCGGGTGGTCGTCGCCATGTACGTCGTACCGGTGCCGCTCGGGCTGACGAATGCGTCGACGTACAGCAGGATCGCAAGCCAGTTCAGGTTCAGCGCGATCGCCAGTTCGGCGAACGGCGACTTGAAGTTGAAGTGCGACCAGCCCTGTGCGACGTCGGCCGGATTCACCGAGCCGATATACGCCATCTGCAGCAGCACGTAGATCACGAGCGCGATCAGGATCGACGTGATCACCGCGAACGGCACGCTGCGCGACGGATTGCGCGCTTCGCCCGCGAGGTTCACCGGGCTCTGGAAGCCGTTGAACGCGAACACGATGCCGCTCGTCGCGACCGCGGTCAGCACCGCCGACCAGCCGTACGGCGCGAAAGTCGCGTTCGACGCCGTGCCGAGGTTCTCCGGATGGTAGCTCGTCAGCATCAGGCCGAGGATCGTGAGGCCGGGGATCAGGAACTTGAAGATCGTGATCGTGGTGTTCGCACGGGCAAACGCCTTCACGCCCCAGTAGTTCAACAGGAAGTAGATGACGACCAGCACCGCGGACAGCAGCAGGCCGGGTACCGTCAACTCACCGTTCACGAACAGCGCGTGCGCCCAGGGATACGGCCACGTACTCATGTACTGGATCGACGCTTCAGCCTCGATCGGGATCACGGATACGATCGCAATCCAGTTCGCCCACGCGCTGATGAAGCCGACCAGCGAACCATGCGAGTAGCGCGCGTAGCGCACCATCCCGCCCGACTCGGGGAACATCGCGCCCAATTCCGCGTACGTCAGTGCAATAGCAAGAATCACGACAGCGCCGATGATCCATGCGCAGATCGCCGCCGGACCGGCAATCTTCGCGGCCTTCCAGGCGCCGAACAGCCAGCCCGAGCCGATAATCGAACCCAGCCCCGTCAGCATCAATGCAAACGGGCCGATGTTCCGTTGAATAGAACTCTTCACATCCTCTCCTGTGTCTCAAAAAGCATGGTCGGCCCGCGGTCCGGGATCGGCTCGGACAGCACCGCGCACGCAATTTTGGGGGGGCAAGTCACCCGATCAGGGCAACCCGTCCACGCGGCGCGTAGTTTAACGGTTGCACCTGAAACGTGGCGCCAAAATCGATCGGCCCCTACAAAAAATTCGCGTCGTTTGCAAGCTTTGTAAACCTGATCTACGCAATAACCCTGAGTCAATGGAAATACGGTTGACCACGCGGTTGATAAGCCGTATAAAGGACTTCGCAGGATTTCAAGTGGCGAGTGAATTGGTTCTTTCGTAGTTCGCCCATCAACGGTACTCCGGTTGGTCCTATTACCCCTTCCTTGATTTTCCGCACCCCATGGGCTTCGGCCCCGTTTTATCTTTTTAGGAACAAGTAACATGGCAACCGGTACCGTCAAGTGGTTCAATGACGCAAAGGGCTTCGGCTTCATCACCCCGGAAGGCGGCGGCGACGATCTGTTCGCGCACTTCTCGGAAATCCGCGTCGAAGGCTTCAAGACGCTGCAAGAAAACCAGAAGGTTGAATTCGAAGTGAAGACGGGCCCGAAGGGTCTGCAAGCTGCGAACATCCGTCCGGTCTAAGCTTGGCGCGATTATTCGTGTAAAAAGCCCCGCTTCGGCGGGGCTTTTTGTTTTTCGGCGCCGGTCGCCCGGCATGGCGGCCTTTTAGCCGCTCGCATTCAACCGAATAGTCGCTGCGCGTGAATGCCGAGGCCCGTCGCGACACTCGCGAGGCGGTCGCCGAACACCGGTTGCGCATCCGGGAACGCACCCGCGAGCGCGCCCGACAGGAACGCGAGCCCCGTCGAACCGCCGGTGAAATACAGCGCGCCGACGTCGCGCGGCGCAACGCCCGCGAGCCGCACCGTCTCGCGCGCGGCGTCGACGATGCGCGCGGTGTCGTCGTGGCTCGCGTCGACGAGGCGGCCGGCATCGAACGCGATCTGCAGATCTTCTTCCACGTCGTTCAGGTCGATCATCGTCTCCCCGCCCGCCGCGACGCCGATCTTCGCTTCTTCCGCACGCGCCATCAGCGCATGTCCGAGCCGCTGTTCGACCACGCTCGTGAGCCGGTCGTATTGCCGCACCTCGCGATACAGGTGCTTCATCAGCTTCAGCTCGCCGAGCCGCTTCGGCGTGTAGACCGTGTTGATCAGGTGCCAGGTGGCGAGATCGAAGTAGATCTTGTTCGGCAGCTCGCGCCCTTCGGGGTCGAGCGAACGGTAGCCGAATGCGGGCAGGATCGCCGCCAGCTCGACACGCCGGTCGTAGTCGGTGCCCGCGACGTGCACGCCGTGGTGGGCCAGCACGTCGTCCTTGCGCTCGAGCCGCGCCATCCGCTCGGGCCCGACGCGTACCAGCGAGAAGTCGGACGTGCCGCCGCCGATGTCGGCGACGAGCACGAGCCGCTCCGCCTGCTGGCGCGATTCGTAGTCGAACGCGGCCGCGATCGGTTCGTACTGGAATTGCACGTCCGCGAAGCCGACCGACCGCGCGGCGGCTTCGAGTTGATCCTGTGCGAGGCGGTCGGCGCGCGGATCGTCGTCGACGAAGAACACGGGCCGGCCGAGCACCGCACGGCCGATCGGCGCCCCCGCGCGGGTTTCGGCCTTGCGCTTCAGGTGCGTCAGGAAGCGCGCGATGATTTCGGTGTACGCGATCGCGCTGCCGTCGCCGAGATCGGTCGTCGTTTCCGCGAGCGGCGAGCCGAGGATGCTCTTCATCGAGCGCATCAGCCGGCCGTCGAAACCGTCGATGTAGGAAGCCAGCGCCGCACGGCCGTATTCGACCGTCTCTTCGTCATTGTTGAAGAAGATCGCGGTGGGCAGCGTCAGGTGGTCGCCCTCGACGGGCGCGAGGCGCATGCCGTCGCCGTCGGGCAGCGCCACGGCGGAATTGGACGTGCCGAAATCGATCGCGCAGTAAGTCATGGGAAGTTGCCGCAGCAGGGCCGGCGCGAAAACGGAAAGGACGGGCTTTTTAACATGAAGCCCGCGGGATCACAACCGGGGCTGGCCATCGGTGCCGCGCAACGAGCCCCGATCGCGACGGCACGCAGCCTGGCGCGCCGGGAGACACGCGGGGCGGGACGCGCGACGCAGCCCGCCCGCCTGGCGGTCAGGCTGCCGCGTCGAAGCCCTTCTTCCACGCGCTCGCATAGACGACCTCGCCGAGCGCATGACGCGTGCGCGGCGCCTTCTCGCGATCGCGCAGCACGGGATCGAGCTTGTCGACGTTGCCGTAGTGGCCGAGCGCGATGATCGCCGGAATCGCGACGTCGGCCGGAATCGCGAACGCGTCGCGGAACGCCTTCGCGTCGAAGCCGCTCATCTGGTGGGCGGCCAGGCCCAGCGCGTGCGCCTGCAGCACCAGCGACATCGCGGCGGCGCCCGCGTCGTACAGCGCGGTCGGCGCCGGTTCGCCCTTCGACGTGAGCGTATGCGCGGTCACCGCGATCAGCACGGGCGCCGGCGCATTCCAGCCCTGGTTGAACGGTACCAGCGTCGCGAACGCGCGCTTGAACGCGTCTTCGTCCTGCGTGCGGTCGAATACGATGAAACGCCACGGCTGCGAGTTGTACGCGGACGGCGCCCAGCGGGCGGCTTCGAATACCGCGTGCAGATCGCCGGCGCTGACGGGTTCATCCGAATACGCGCGCGGGCTCCAGCGGCCCGCGATCAGATCGTGAATCGAAACAGTGGTAGGAGCAGGTTTGACGGACATGCGGATCCTCGCTGACATCGATGAAGGGGCGCGAACGCCTGGCGAACCGCAAGCATACCCGCTTGAGCCGATGCGCGCCCGATCCTCCCGCGCTATGCAAATCTGCGTGCGTGCATTGGCCGGCGGCCCGCGGCGCGGCCAGCCGGGCCACCGGATTGCCGCGCTCAGGCCGCCTGCGCGGCTGCGCGCGACGGGCCGCGGTTGATCCGCAGCACGATCAGCGCGCCGACGATGCACAGCCCGCCCGAGATCATCGACGCGATCGTGTAGGTACCGAGGCTCGCGCGTAGCAGCCCGGCGCCGAGCGCCGCGAACGCCGCGCCGAGCTGGTGGCCGGCGACGATCCAGCCGAACACGACCGGCGCCGCGGCCTTGCCGAACACGTCGGTCGCAAGCCGCACGGTCGGCGGTACGGTCGCGATCCAGTCGAGGCCGTAGAACATCGCGAACAGCGGCAGCCCGAAGAAATCGATCCCGAACGCGTGCGGCAGGTAGATCAGCGACAACCCGCGCAGCCCGTAGTACCAGAACAACAGCACGCGATTGTCGTAACGGTCGGACAGCCAGCCCGACAGCGTCGTGCCGAACAGGTCGAATACGCCCATCGCGGCGAGCAGCGATGCGCCCTGCACTTCCGTCATCCCGTAATCGCTGCACATCGCGATCAGGTGCGTGCCGACGTAACCGTTGGTGCTCGCACCGCAGATGAAGAAGCTGAAGAACAGCAGCCAGAAATCGCGCGAACGGCTCGCCGTCAGCAGCGTACGGAACGCGACCGTGAGCGGGTTCTCCTTCGCCGCCTCGGGCGCGGGCGGCGCATCGGCCGGCTCGCCGTACGGGCGCAGTTGCAAGTCGGCCGGCCGTTCGGGCAACAGGAACGCCACGAGCGGAATCACGATCGCGGCCGCGACCGCGACGACCAGCACGACCGGCCGCCAGCCATGGCGCTGCGCGATCGCCGCGAGCATCGGCAGGAACACGAGCTGGCCGGTGGCCGTGCTCGCGGTCAGGATCCCCATCACGAGGCCGCGCCGCGCATGGAACCAGCGCGTGACGAAGGTTGCGGACAGCGTCAGCGCGACGACGCCCGTCGAGCAGCCGACCATCAGGCCCCAGATCACCACCATCTGCCAGCTCTGCGTCATCATCGACGACAGCGCGACGCCCGCGCTCATCGTCACGAGCGCGACGAGAATCGTCGGGCGCAGCCCGAAGCGCTGCATCGCGGCGGCCGCGAACGGGCCCGTCAGTCCGTACAGCGCGATGTTCACCGAGATTGCCAGCGAGATCGCCGCGCGGCTCCAGCCGAGTTCGCGCTCGAGCGGCACCATCAGCACGCTCGGCGTCGCGCGCGTGCCGGCCGCCGCCAGCAGGATCAGGAATACCACCGCCGCCGCGAGCCATCCATAGTGGAAGCGCCCGCCGATTCGTGTCACCGCCCAGTTCATCTTCGCGTTCTCCTGTTGGCGGCTCCGGCGCATCCGCACCCGTTCCGCCCCGCCCAGCCAGGCCACCTCCGCCGCACGCTGCATCGGCTGACCCGGGCCGACGCTTGGCATTTGTCTGTCGATCCGATCGGCATTGTTACCGACCGGTCACAAGTGTGTTGCGATCGTAGTGACCAATCGGTAACATGTCAAGCAATTCACTATGCAGTCGAGGGTCATCATGTCGAGCATCGAGATCGCCAAACCGCTGGCGCGCCGCACGCGCCGGCCGATCGACGGCGCTACCGCGCAAGAGCACCTGCTGCGCGCCGCCGAGGAGCTGTTTTACAAGGAAGGCGTTCGGACGGTGGGCGTCGAGGCGGTCGTGGAGCGCGCGGGCGTCAACAAGATGAGCCTGTATCGCCAGTTCTCGTCGAAGGACGAGCTGATCCTCGCGTATCTGGAGCGGATGGATGCGTGCTTCTTCGACCGCTTCAATACGAGCGTCGCGAAACACCCGGGCCAGCCGAAAGCGCAGCTGATCCAGTATTTCGTCGATCTCGCCGAGCGCGCAACGCAGAAGGATTACCGCGGCTGCCCGTTCGTCAACGTCGCCGCCGAATTCCCGGATGCGTCGCACCCGGCGCGCGAACGCGTCGCGCAGAACAAGGAACAGCTGATGAAGCGGCTCGTCGCATTGTGCGAAAGCGCCGGCGCGCGGCAGCCGCAGGCGCTCGCCGACTCGCTCGCGCTGGTGATCGAAGGCATCTACGCGGCAAGCCAGACCTATCGGCACGGCGAAACGCCGATCGGCGTCGCCCCCGCACTCGTCACGCAGTTGATCGAAGCCGCCTGCGCGTGACGGCGCGCCCGCTACAATGCGGCCCTCGCCGCCCTTCCGCCCGACTGGTTTCACGATGACCGACACCCGCCCCGAATCGCACGACGACATCCTCGCCGCCACACGGCACTGGCTCGCGCGCGCGGTGATCGGGCTCAATCTGTGCCCGTTCGCGAAAAGCGTCTATGTGAAGGAACAGGTGCGCTACGCGATCAGCGAAGCGACGACGCTGGAAGACGCGCTCGCCGAACTCGAAACGGAGCTGCGCGCGCTCGACGCGGCCGACCCGCAGCAGGTCGACACGACGCTCGTGATCTTCCCGCATGCGTTCGCCGATTTCATCGACTACAACGATGCGCTGTTCTTTGCCGACCGGCTGGTGCGGCAGCTGCGGCTCGACGGCGTGCTGCAGATCGCGAGCTTCCATCCGGACTACCGGTTCGAAGGCAGCGAGCCCGACGACATCGAGAACTACACGAACCGCGCGCCGTATCCGATCCTGCACCTGCTGCGCGAGGACAGCATTGCGCGCGCGGTCGACGCGTTCCCGGACGCGTCCGCGATCTACGAAAAGAATCAGGAAACGCTGCGCCGCCTCGGCCACGATGGCTGGCGCGAATGGATGGACCGGCCGGGCGACGACGTCTGACGCGGCGGGCAACGTGCACCGCGCGACGCATTGACAGCGACGCGGCGCGGCGTGCCCGCCCCCGCGTGTCAGCCTGCGGCCGGTTCGACGGCCTCGCCGCCCGCCGCCGCTTCCGGCACGAAGAAGCGCTCGTTCAGCTCGGCGAGCCCGAACATCCCGAGAATCTCGTTCAACCGCTCGCTGGGCCGCCGGCGCGGCAGGTTCTTGTACTGCGCGATGATCAGCTCGTTCTTCATCGAGTGCTCCCAGCCGACCAGCTCGGTCACGCTGACCTGGTAACCGTGCGCTTCGAGCTGCAGGCAGCGCAGCACGTTGGTGATCTGGCTGCCGAATTCGCGCGTATGGAGCGGATGCCGCCACACTTCCGTCAGCGCGTTCGCGAGCGACTTGCCCTTGTTCTTGCGCAGTACACCCGCGACCTCCGCCTGGCAGCACGGCACCAGCACGATGTGCTGCGCGCGCTTCGCGAGCGCGAAGCGGATCGCGTCGTCGGTCGCCGTGTCGCACGCGTGCAGCGCGGTGACGACGTCGACCGTTTCAGGCAATGCCGGCGACGTGATCGAATCGGCCACCGACAGGTTCAGGAACGACATGCCGCCGAACCCGAGCCGGGCGGCCAGCTCGGCCGAGCGCGTGACCAGCTCCTCGCGGGTCTCGATCCCGTACACGTGCGACGCGAACGCCGGCGTGCCGTGCCCCGGCTGCTGCTTGAAGAACAGGTCGTACAGGATGAAGCCGAGATACGACTTGCCGGCGCCGTGATCGACGAGCGTCACGCTGCCATGGTCGGCCTGCACGCCGGCGAGCAGCGGCTCGATGAACTGGAACAGGTGATAGACCTGTTTCAGCTTGCGGCGGCTGTCCTGGTTCAGCTTGCCGTCGCGGGTGAGGATGTGCAGTTCCTTCAGCAGCTCGACGGACTGCTCCGGGCGGATTTCGTGGGTCTTGTTCGACATCGTGATGCGGCGCCGGGCCACGGTCGGCTGACCACGGCCCGGCGGCGGGAATTCGTGAGGAATGGCGATAGTTTACCGAAAATGCGCGATCAGGCTCGTGCGCCGAGCCGCCAGAGCGACGTGACCTCGGCCTGGCGTGCCGCGTGCAGCGGATCGTCGGCGTCCATCGCCTTCGGGTGCGCGGGGCGGATGTCGTCGCGGCCGAGCACGACGAGGCCCGCTTCGTCGATCCATTGCAGCAGCGTGTCGCGCGGCCGCAGGCCGAGATGCTCGGCGAAATCGGACAGGATCAGCCAGCCTTCGCCGCCAGGCTCGAGGTGCGCGGCGAGCCCCGCGAGGAAGCCACGCAACATGCGGCTGTCCGGATCGTAGACCGCGTATTCGATCGGTGCGCTCGGCCGGGCCGGCACCCACGGCGGGTTGCAGACCACGAGCGGTGCTCGGCCGGCCGGAAACAGGTCGGCTTCGACGATCTCGACGCGATCCGCGTGACCGAGCCGGTCGACGTTCTCGCGCGCACAGGCGAGCGCCCGCGGATCCTGGTCGGTCGCGACGACGCGCGCGACGCCTCGCGACGCCAGCACGGCCGCCAGCACGCCGGTGCCCGTACCGATGTCGAACGCGAGCGACGTCGCCGGCAGCGGCGCGCGCGCGACGAGATCGACGTATTCGCCACGCACCGGCGAGAACACGCCGTAGTGCGGGTGGATCGCCGCGCCGCCGAGCGCCGGGATCGCCACGCCTTTCTTGCGCCATTCATGCGCGCCGACGAGGCCGAGCAGTTCGCGCAGCGACACGACCGACGGCGCGCCGCCAGGCCCGTACGCCTCTTCGCACGCGGCACGCACGTCGGGCGCACGGCGCAGCGGGATCGTGTAGTCGGCATCGAGCGGAATCAGCAGCATCCCGAGCGTGCGGGCGCGCTGCGACTGCGCGAGACGATGCAGGTTGAATGCGTCGACGCCGGCCGCGGCTTTCGCCTTCTTCGGCTTGCGCTCGACACGGCGCGCCATCGCCTGCACGAGCTGGCGCGCATTCTGGAAGTCGCCCTGCCAGACGAGTGCGGTGCCCTCGCAGGCAAGGCGGTAGGCCGCGTCGGCCGTGAGGCGGTCGTCGGCGGGCACCGCGCGCTTCGGCGGTTGCACGCCGGCTTCGGAGCGCCAGCGCACGGCATGATCGGCGCCGTCGGCGTCGGTCCAGTGGAAAACAGGGAAATCGGTCACGCGAACTCGGTTACGGTTGGCTTCAACGGGCGGCGCGACCGTATTTCGGGCGCCGCGCGGCTCACACCATACCGCGCTTTGCCCGCGCGGCAAAGCGCGGGGGCCGGCCCGCGCCGCCCGCCGCCGCGCTCGCCCGGCTCAGCCGCCCCACCCCGGCATCGCGGGCAGGCGCAGCGTACCGGCATCGTTGAAGTGCACGGTGCCGAGCACGCCGCCCGCGAGCCGGCCGCGCAGCGCATACGGCAGCTCGCCGTTCGCGGCCGCGCCGGGCAGGTTCCACGCCTGTCGCGCGGCGGCAAAGGCCGACACGGAAACCGGCACGTCGAGCACGGCCTCGCCGAAACGCGGCACGGTACCCGAGCGATCGCTGACGCCGCTCGCGAACGGCGTGCCGTTCAGGTCGAGCGCGACCGAGATGCCGTCGTATTCGATCGGCGCGTCGTTCGGGTTCTGCACGCGCAGCTTCAGGCTGAAACGCATCTCGAGGCCCTGCCCGACGAGCGGGTCGAGCCCGGCGACCGACACGCGCACGGAATCGCGCGTCAGCCCCGCGCAACCGCCGAGCAGGAGCACGGCGGCGAACAGCATCAGCGCGGCGCGCAGCGGCGCGATACGGAACAGGGCTGGTGACATGGGAGGGCCTCCTCGCGGCAATCAGTAAGCGGATCGTCACTGCATTGTACCGAGCACCCCATACGCCGGGTTTCGTAGTTTTCGCAGCCACGCGAGATCGTTAATAGATTAAAACTACGAAAATACCAGTCAAACGGAAAGCGCATTAATGCTTTCCAGCATTCAATGAAGCGCGCCGAATTCAATAGATGCAATTTCTAAATTTTTCGTTTCCTTTACCTAAAACCATCAAGTATATTTACGCATCCTTCGAGCAAGCCGACAAACCTTGAAGCCGCATGACGGTGATTTTACGGAATGGCGACACGCCTTCCTGCCATCCTGCGGCCAGGCCCGGCCAGCCCCGTAGGTCGTCTGTTCAAGGAGATTGCGCGCCCGCACCAGGCGTGCGGCTCCGTGTCGTGCACGCGAAATCAATTCAGTACAACACGCGCCCGGCCATTTTGAACCGGCAAGTTAACCGACATCCGGAAATCCAGAGGGGGCAGTAAACCATGATTACCTTCACGTAGTCGGCCGCCGTCTTTTCGAATAATCCGTCATTGGCATTTTTATCGCTGTTGATTAACGGCGAGGGGATTGCTTTTGCCGGCGTTTTCGCAGCACTGAACGATTCTTTCAACAATCGAGGTTTCAGTCATGTCGATCGACATTCGCAAGATGCGTTATCTGCCGCTCGTCGCCGCACTCGCGCTCGCCGGGTGCGGCGGTGACGACGGCGGCCCGGGCTCGGCTTCCGCGCTCAGCTCCGCCGGCGCGCCGCAATCGGGCTCGTCGCCCACCGTCACCGCGCCGCCGAGCGCATCCAACGTCGACAAGAGCGTATCGCCTGTCGAGTTGCCGGACACCGTGGTGCCCGTGAACTACCGGCTGTGGTTCCGCCCGAACGAAGCGCTGAACGCGTTCGACGGCCGCGCCGACGTCGAGATCAAGGTGCTGAAGCCGGTCAACAACATCGTGATCGCCGGCCACCGGATCAAGTTCACGAACGGCCGCCTCACGCTGCAGCCGGGCAACATCCAGCTGATCGCGACGCCGCAGGACAAGGGCGACTACTATCAGCTGCGCCCCGTGAGCGGCTCGATCGCGCCGGGCAACTATTCGCTGCACATGGAGTGGTCGGGCATCATCAACTTCAAGTCGTATGACGATCCGGTCGCGAAGACGGGCGGCAGCTGCGGCGACGATCCGTATCCGGGCTGCTCGGCCGCGGAAGGCATCTTCCGCGTCGACCTGAAGGGCACCGACGGCAAGACGAGCGGCGCGATCCTGACGCAAGGCGAAACCAACCTGTCGCGCCAGTGGTTCCCGGGCTGGGACGAGCCGGCGTTCCGCCCGACCTATGAAGTGACGGCCGAAGTGCCGCAGAGCTGGCGTGTCGTGTCGAACGCTGCCGAGAAGCCGTCGACCAACGTCGGCGGCGGCTACAAGCTCGTGCAATTCGACAAGACCCCGCCGATGCCGTCGTACCTGCTGTTCTTCGGCGGCGGCCTGTTCGACACCTACGAGGACGACTTCACGAGCCCGCTGCCGGGCGGCAAGGGCGGCCTGCACCTGCGCGTGTTCACGCCGCCGGGCATGAGCGACTGGGCGAAGCCGGCAATGGACCGCACCAAGCAGGCGCTCGACTTCTACTACCGCTACACGGGCATTGCCCTGCCGCTCACGAAATTCGACACGGTGGCCGCGAACGACGCGTTCAAGGCGCAGAAGGACCTGAACTTCGGCGGGATGGAGAACTGGGGGTCGATCCTCGAGTTCGCCGACGACATCCTGCCGCAGCCGGGCCAGCCGATGTCGCACTACGGCAACGAGGTGCTGACGCACGAAGTCGCGCACCAGTGGTTCGGCGATCTCGTCACGGCCGACTGGTGGGACAACGTGTGGCTCAACGAGTCGTTCGCGACGTTCTTCGAGACGAAGACGACGATCCAGTTCTTCCCCAACGAGTTCAGCTGGCTCGACCAGGTGAAGAACAAGTACCGCGTGATCAATCGTGATATCGGCCCGAACGCGTTCCCGGTCGCACCGAACTTCAACGGCTGGGCGTCGAACGACTTCGTGCTGAGCGCCAGCGCGTTCACGTACGACAAGGGCGGCCACGTGCTGAAGACGCTCGAGAACTATCTCGGCGAACAGACGCTGCGCAAGGGTCTGCAGCAATACCTGGTCGACTACTCGTTCGGCAACGGTACGCCGAAGCGCTTGTGGGATGCGCTGTCGAAGGAAAGCGGCCAGGCAATCGGCCCGATCGGCGACAGCTACGTCCGCCAGACCGGCGTGCCGCTGATCTCGCTCGACACGCAGTGCGACCTGACGAAGAACCAGACGATCGTCACGCTGAAACAGCAGCCGTTCCCGAACAAGAACGCGTATCCGGGCCTGCAGTGGACGGTGCCGATCACGCTCGCGTACGGCCAGGGTCTCGCCAAACGCACGACGCTCGCGCTGAAGGATACGCAGACGCAAACGCGCATCGACGGTTGCACGGGCGTGGTGGCCGACCCGAGCGGGCTCGACTACTACGTCGTGAACTACAGCGACGCGGCCTGGAGCGGGCTGCTCACGCAGATCAACCGCTCGACCGATCCGGTGCTGCTGTCGAACCTGCAGAGCGAGGCCGCGCTGCTCGTCTCGAACAACCTCGCGCCGGCTTCGCGCTCGACGTCGATCGGCTCGGTCGCTTCGCCGGCCGCGATGAAGCTGCGCCAGACGCCGACCTTCGACGGCATCGAGCCGGTGACGAAGGAACGCCCGGCACTGCACTACCAGGGCATCTTCAAGCCGCGCAAGGTAGTGACGCAGTAACGGTGCGCATCCGGCCGGCGCCGCGCAGTCTGCAGCTGCCGGCCGGCGTACCGGCTTCTCCGACCTTTGACGGGCCTCGCATGCGGGGCCCTTTTTTATGCCCGGCGTTTTTATGCCCGGCGCTTATCCGGCCCCGCAACGCGACACCCGCACCCGCCGTCATGCCCACGCGGCATCCCACGCCGGCTGCGCGAACCAGGTCGCGAGGAACGCGACGAGCCGCGCCGCGCGTGCGGTGCCGCGCGCCTGCTGGCGCAACACGTGGATCGTCGCCTGCTCGGGCGCCGCCGCGAACTGCGGCAGCACCGCGCGCAAGCGCCCGTCGCGCAGCGCGTCGCCCGCGAGCCAGGTCGGCAGGTGCGCGAGGCCGAGCCCGTCGATTGCGGCTTCGAGCAACGCTTCCGAATGATTGCTGCGAAACCGCGGCTGCGCCGGCGCGTGGCGGCGCTCGCCGAAGCGCCACGCGCCCGGTGGCGGCGCACCGTGCCAGGCGAGGCAGTCGTGCCCGGCGAGCGCGTCGGGCGACTCGGGCTCGCCGCGCCGCGCCAGATACGCCGCGCTCGCGCACAGCACGCGCCGCTGCGGTGCCAGCACGGTCGCAACGAAGCGCGTGTCCTCGATCGGGCCGATGCGCACCGCGAGATCGACGTCGGAGCCGAGCCGCGCGCCCTGCAGATCGACCATGCTGTCGGTCAGCACCAGGTCGACCTGCAGCGCCGGATGACGCTGCATGAACGCGGCCAGCGCGGCCATCAGGTGCCGCCGGCCGAACGGCGCCGGACAGTCGACGCGCAACAGCCCGCTCGGCTCGTCGTGCTGGCTGTGCAGGTCTTCCTGCAGGCCGCGCAGCTCGGCCAGCATCCGCATCGCGCGCCCGTACAGCAACTGCCCGGCCTCGGTCGGCCGCAGCGCGTGCGTGGTGCGATGCAGCAGACGGATGCCGAGCTGCGTCTCGAGCCGGTCGATGCGCCGCGTGACCGACGACGCGGCGACGCCCAGCCGGCGTGCGGCCGCCGAGAAGCTCTGCTGGTCGACCACGTCGACGAACAGCGCCAGATGCGGGGAAAGGAAATCGTCCATTCAGGGCCCTCGGAGTTGGCTATGCGTCTATCGCAAAACAATCATCCGCCTTTGCGGGTTTCCGCGTCAAACCGGGCCGACTAGACTGCATTCATCCTTTTCACCCGCTGCACGCACCGGCCCGACCGGCCGCGCGGCAGCCAACCGCCACGGAGATCATCATGCGCAGCATCCGCTTCGACGCCCCCGCCGCCGACATCGACTCGCTCGACGCGCGTGTGAGGGAAATCGACACGCCCGTCCCGGCCGACGGCCAGATGCTGATCGAGGTACGCGCGGCCGGCGTGAACCCGAGCGACGTGAAGGCTGCGCTCGGGCGCATGCCGCACGCGGTGTGGCCGCGCACGCCCGGGCGCGACTGGGCCGGCATCGTGCGCAGCGGCCCGGACGACTGGATCGGCGCGCCGGTGTGGGGCTCGGGTGGCGATCTTGGCGTGCATCGCGACGGCTCGCATGCGGAGTGGCTCGTACTCGACGCGTCATGGGTGCGCCGCAAGCCTGCCGTGCTGACGCTCGACGAAGCGGCCGGCGTCGGCGTGCCGTTCGTCACCGCGTACGAAGGCCTGCGCCGCGCCGGCATGCCGACGGCCGGCGACGTCGTGCTCGTGTTCGGCGCGAACGGCAAGGTCGGCCAGGCCGCGATCCAACTCGCGACCGCGCACGGCGCGACCGTGATCGGCGTCGAGCGCAGCCCCGGCGGTTATCGCGGCCATGCATCGGGCGACGTACACATGATCGACGCGTCGAGCCAGTCAGTGGCCGACGCGGTGCGCGCGGCGACCGGCGGCCACGGTGCGGACATCATCTACAACACGGTCGGCAGCCCGTATTTCGAAGCCGCGAACGCGTCGATGGCGATCGGTGCGCGGCAGATCTTCATCTCGACGATCGACCGCAGCGTGCCGTTCGACATCTTCGCGTTCTATCGCGGCCAGCACACGTTCGTGGGCGTCGATTCGCTGCAGCTTGGCGGCGCCGCGGTCGCGCAGATCCTCGACACGCTCGCGCCCGGCTTCGGCAACGGCACGCTGCGCCCGTTCCCGATCGGCGACGACTACGTGTACCCGCTCGAGCGCGCCCACGACGCGTATCGCGCGGTGCTGGCCGGTGCGCGCGAGCGCGTCATCGTCAAACCCTGACGCCGGACCGCACGGGAGACTGCCATGACGGATTATGTGATTTCGCTCGCGGTGGGCCTCGGCGTCGGTGTGCTGTACGCGCTGCTGCACGTGCGCTCGCCGGCCCCGCCGCTCGTCGCGCTGGTGGGCCTGCTCGGGATGGTGATCGGCGAACGCGCGATCGCGCTGCTGCACTGACGGATCGACGCGGCGCCGGCGCTAGCGGTCGTTGCGCCGACGGAACGCCCACCACGCGGCGAGCCCCGTGAAGCCCGCGACGAGCAGCACCATCAGCCAGAAGCCGTGCTTGTTCTCCGAGAACGGCACACCGCCGACGTTCATCCCGAAGAACCCGGCGACGATGTTGATCGGCAGCGCAATCACGGTCACGAGCGTCAGCGTGAACAGCGTCCGGTTGTTCTGCTCCTCGAGACGCGAACCGATCTCTTCCTGCAACAGCTTGATCCGCTCGTTGAGTCCGGCAAGATCGGCGAGTACCAGCGAGAACTCTTCGGTCGACTCCCGCAGCTCCTGCACGTCTTCCACGTGCAGCCAGGCCGGCGGCTTCGCGAGCAGCCGGAAGATCGACCCGGGCTCGGGCGCGAGCATGCGCTGCAGGCGCGTCAGCGTGCGGCGCATCGTGCCGAGCTCGATGCGGCTCGACGTGAGCCGCTGCGACAGGAAGCGATCCTCGATGCGGTCGACGTCGACGCTCGTGCGCCGCATGATCTGGATCAGCAGGTCGGCCTGGTCGCGCAGCAGGTGCACGAGCAGTTCCGCGGGCGACCTGAATTCCTCGCCGTCGCGCACACATGCGCGCAGCGTGTCGACCGAGCGCAGCGGCTTGAGCCGCGCGGTGACCATGATGCGCCGCTCGACGTGGACGAACAGCGTCGCGATCTCCGACGGCGTCAGTTCGAGGTTGAACATCACGTCGTTGACGATCGCGCGCAATGCGCCGTCTTCCTGCTCGATGCGCGTCGAGCGCGACCCTTCGTGGAGGAATGCGAAGAAGCTGTCGGGCAGCCCGAGATGGGTGCGCATCCAGCGCTCGCTCGCGCCGTGCGCGAGATTGAAGTGCAGCCAGACGAAATCGCCCGATCCGGCATCGTGCTCGCGGCACGTGCGCAGCCACGTAGCGGCCGCGTCCGCATCGAGCATCGCGCCGGATCCGCCGGGAACGAAGCGGAATCCGCACACCATGCCGGACGTATCGGCGCCGTAAGTCTGTACGATCAGGTCCATCGTGTAGAAGGTCGTGCGGCGCGCGGCGCGCCGCGCATCGCGGGTCGCGCGCCCGCGCCGGAAAAGGAAAAGAGACGTATGCCCGACGGGCATGACGCGCCGGTGACAACGTCACGCCGCATCATACCGGCACGATTCCGTGCCCTCAAAGCAACGCGCCGCCCAACGGGCGGCGCAGGTGCGGCGGACGGCGTGCACGAGACGTTACTGCCGCGTCTCCGACTGCGCGGCGCTCGGGCACGCAGGATCCTTGCCCCAGTGGCCTTCACAGACGCGCCAACGGCACAGTTGATCCTCGAAGAAACCGCGCTCCGAACACTCCTTCACGCGCGACGCCAGCGAGCCGGTCGTCGCGGCCGTCTTGGTCGGCACGGCCTGCACCTTCTGCGCGGCGAGTTTCTTGTCGGCCGGCTTCGTGCGCGCGACGAGCGCCGCGAGCAGATCCGCATCCGGATCGTCCTTCCCGCCAGCCTTCCCGGTACGGGTCGGCGTGGCGTCGCGATGCTTCTTCGCCTGAGCGAGCTCGGCCTGCTGTTCCTTGTGATGCTTGCGGGCGTCAGCCTTCGCATCGGCCTTCGTGTCGGTCTTCGCATCGGCCTTGCCACGCGCCGCGACCTTCGCGCCCTTCGCGGCGTCGGCCTTCGCGGTCTTGGTCGTCGCAGCGGCAGCAGCAGCGGCCGCACCGGCTGTGGCCGCGCCCGATGCGTCATCGGCGCCATTGGCGAGCGCGCGCGACAGGCGGCTGTTGTCCGCGGCAGACGCGGACGATGCGGACGCAACGGTTCGGGACGCCGCGTCGTCGTTGACGATCGTGGCCGGTTGCACGGCGGATGCAGCGGACGCGGCATTCTGCGCGACCTGCACGGCGGTGTCGCTGGCCGCTGCGACCTTCGCCGGTGCAGCCGCTGCAGGTGCGGCCTCGGCCGCCACGACGGGGGCCTGCTCGCTCGCATGCTGCATGCGCCAAGCGCCCCAGCCGCCAACGGCGACCACCAGGGCCACGACGGCGGCGATCGGCGCCTTCAGCGAACGGCGCGGCGGTTCGGCCGGCGGCGTGACACGTCCTTCCAGATTCGCGAGAATGCGCGACTGCTGAGCTCCGTCGCCTGCCGGTTTGGTATCGGACAGCAGGCTGGGCGGAGATTTCGAATTTGAATTTTCCGGCGCACTCATTCAGCGTCTCATTGAATCCTGGTTTAATTCACCGCGATAATATAGCCCGGCCTCTCGAAGCAGCCTGATTCTAAGAGCAAGCATTGCAAAACACAATCAATTCCAATTTCCGGGGATTTCGTTGATTGCCGTCGCACTCGTCGCCTATTTCGCCCTTGCCGTAGCGGTTGCGGCACTGTTGCTTTTACCGGGTATCCGCGCGACCGTTTTCGAATCCGTCGCCCAGTTTCACGGCCGTCTCACGCGCCGTGCGAACGATCGCGCCACGCGTACGCGAAGTCAGATTGTTAAATCGGCAAGCATTACGCGCGGCGCTTTAAACGACGTGCAAAATTTACTGATTCGGCGGCGCTTGATGATTATGGTATCGGCAGGTATTCTTGCGACGCCGCCATTGGTCGCCATTGCGTTACGCGGCCGGCAATTGTTCCAGTACGACGACACGGCGCGCGTGCCCGACGAGAAGATCGCCGCGCTGCTGCAGGGCGAACAACTCGTGCCGCCCCCGCCGCTGCCGCCGGAAGTCTTCGCCACCAAGGAAGTCGAACAGGTACGCCCGGCGCTGAAGGATGCGAGCCGCGACTGGAACCTGCTGGATCCGGATTTCCGTACGCGTTTGCTGCTGGTCTACAAGATCATGCACGAACAATATGGCTATGAAATGGCGTTGCTGGAAGGTTATCGGAGCCCGGAACGGCAGAACCGGCTCGCGCAGATGGGCGGTAGCGTGACCAACGCGGCGGCCTTCCAGAGTTATCACCAATTCGGGCTGGCGGCCGACAACGCATTCCTGCGCGACGGCAAGCTGGTCATTTCCGAGAAAGATCCGTGGGCGATGCGCGGCTATCAGTTGTACGGCCAGGTCGCCGAACAGGTCGGCCTGACCTGGGGCGGCCGCTGGAAAATGATGGATCTCGGGCACGTGGAATACCATAAACCCGGTTTTAAACTGGGACGCGGCAGCTAGCCAAGGCTGCCGGACAGGAAATAATGAGGGCGGCATGGGGCTTTTTAATATCCCGGCAGGAAACGATATGGGCGGCGCAAAAAATCATGCATTCCGGTGCGCGATTTTTTCCGGCCGCCGCTTCCGTTTTAAATCTCACAGCGTCCTTTCATTAATGCGCGCGCCTTCTCCGATGCCGCGGGCGCATTGATGCCAGCCCCCTTCATCCCGTTTGACAGCATGGCGACACATCGCGGCGCCACCCTTGCCGCTCGGCGCGCCTGCGTCGCCTCACCGAATCGCACCGGAACCTGAACGTCCTATGCAACGCATCCTCAACGTGCTGACTCATCCGCGTACGCTCTCGATCGTCGGGATCGTCGCGCTAGCGGCCATCCTCTTCATCGTCGCGGACATGCTGCAGTTGCCGCTCCTGTGGGCGGCAACCGCATTCGCGACGATCCTCGCGCTGTGGCTCGTCGTCGCGCTGTGGCGCCGCTGGCGCGTGAAGCGCGCGAACCAGCAGCTCGGCCAGGTGCTGGAAGAGCAGGCGGAAACCGGCAAGATCGCCGCGCCCGCCGCCGCCGCACTCGCCCCCGACGCGAAGACGGCCGACCTCGACGTGCTGCGCACGCGCCTGTCGGACGCGGTGAAGACGATCAAGACGTCGAAGATCGGCCAGGTGTCGGGCGGCTCCGCGCTGTACGAACTGCCGTGGTACATCGTGATCGGCAACCCGGCCGCGGGCAAAAGCAGCGCCGTGCTTAATTCCGGCCTGCAGTTCCCGTTCGCGGACAAGAACAGCGCGGTGATCCACGGCATCGGCGGTACGCGTAACTGCGACTGGTTCTTCACGACCGAGGGGATCCTGCTCGACACGGCCGGCCGCTATTCGGTGCACGAGGAAGACCGCAGCGAGTGGCTCGGCTTCCTCGGCCTGCTCAAGCGCTATCGCCCGAAGGCGCCGATCAACGGCATCATCGTCACCGCGAGCATCGCCGAACTCACCGGCAACCGCCCCGAATTTGCGATCAACCTCGCGAAAAACCTCCGCCAGCGCGTTCAGGAGCTGACGGAGAAGCTCGAAGTGTTCGCGCCGGTCTACGTGATGTTCACGAAGGCCGACCTGATCACCGGCTTCACCGAATTCTTCAGCAGCAGCGACAAGCACGAGTACGACCGCGTGTGGGGCGCCACCCTGCCCTACGAGCCCGACGACAAGCGCGACGTCGTCGCGCAGTTCGACACGCACTTCGAGGAACTCTACGAAGGGCTGAAGGAGATCAGCGTCGCGCAATTGTCGCTGTCGCGCGGCAACCAGCTGTCGCCGGGCCAGTTGAGCTTCCCGCTCGAATTCTCGACGATCAAGCCGTCGCTGCGCGCGTTCCTCGCGACACTGTTCGAGAACAACCCGTTCCAGTACAAGCCGATCTTCCGCGGCTTCTACTTCACCAGCGCGCTGCAGGAAGGCGAAACCAACAGCGCGGCCGCGCAGCGCATCGCGCATCGCTTCGGCCTCGACGGCGCTGCGCTGCCGAAGCCGCACAGTGCCTTCTCGAAGAACGGCTTCTTCCTGCGCGACCTGTTCTCGAAGGTGATCTTCGCGGATCGCCAGACGGTGCGCCAGTTCGCGAGCCCGACCAAGACGCGGCTGCGCTACGCAACCTTCTTCGGCTTCGTCGCGGCGCTCGCGCTCGCGCTCGGCGGCTGGACGTGGTCGACGATCGGCAACCAGCAACTCGTCACGAACGTGCAGGCCGACCTCGACAACGTCACGCGCCTGCAGCAGGGCCGCAACGACCTGCAGTCGCGCCTGCAGGCGATGGACATCCTCGAAGACCGGATCGAGCAGCTCGAGCAGTTCCGCCGCGACAAGCCGCTGTCGGTGTCGCTCGGCCTGTACCAGGGTGACCGTCTCGAGCAGCACCTGCTGACCGAGTATTACAACGGCGTGCGCCAGATCCTGCTGGCCCCGGTGTCGCAGAACCTCGCATCGTTCATGAAGGACGTGAACGCGCACCCCGAACAGCTCGTCCCGATGACGCGCCCGCCCGAATCGGGGGCCGTGCAGGGTGGCGCGATGCCGGTCTCGACGAACGCGGCAGGCGCCGCGCCGCTGGCCGGGGCCGCACTGGCCGCGTCCGGCACCGCACCCGTCGCAGCCGCGCAGCAGCCGGCCGCACCGCAGGGCGGCCTCTACAGCGATGCGTCGCCGACCAACGTGCAGGACGCGTACAACGCGCTCAAGACGTACCTGATGCTGTCCGACAAGCGCCACGTCGAGCAGGCGCACCTGACCGACCAGCTCGCCCGCTTCTGGCGCGGCTGGCTCGAGACGAATCGCGGCAACATGCCGCGTGACGAGATGATCAAGAGCGCGGAGCGCATGATCTCGTTCTACCTGTCCCGCGTGAACGACGACGACTGGCCGATGATCGACGCGAACCTCGCGCTCGTCGACCAGACCCGCGAAAACCTGCGCCACGTCGTGCGCGGGATGCCGGCTCGCCAGCGCGTGTACGAGGAAATCAAGGCGCGCGCGTCGACCCGCTTCGCGCCGATGACCATCGCGCGCATCGTCGGCGACGGCAACCAGGGCCTCGTGGCAGGCAGCTACGCGATTCCGGGCACGTTCACGCGCGAAGCGTGGTTCGACTACGTGCAGCCGGCGATCCGCGACGCGGCGACCAAGGAACTGCAGGCGAAGGACTGGGTGCTGAACACGTCGACGCAGGATGACCTGACGCTCGAGGGCAGCCCCGAGCAGATCCAGAAGACGCTCGTCGGCATGTACAAGACCGAGTATGCGCAGCACTGGCAGAAGTTCATGCAGGGCATCGCGGTGCAGGGCTTCAGCAGCTTCGGTCAGGCCGTCGACGGGATGAACCGCCTCGGCGACCCGCAGGATTCGCCGATCCGCAAGATCCTCGAGACCGCGTACGACCAGACCTCGTGGGACAACCCGTCGCTCGCGAACGTGGCGATCAAGAAGGCGCAGACGGGCGTCGTGAACTGGGTCAAGCAACTGTTCTCGCGCTCGCAGGCCGGCCAGGTGGCGGCGGCCAACATCGACATCAACGGCAATCCGGCCGAGGTGCCGATGGGTCCGATCGGCCAGGAGTTCATCGGGCTCGCGCGGATCGTCGCGGTGCATGACGGCACGTCGATGCTCAAGGGCTACATGGATTCGCTGTCGAAGGTCCGCACGCGCTTCAACGTGATCAAGAACCAGGGCGATCCGGGCCCGGGCGCGCGCCAGCTGATGCAGCAGACGCTCGACGGCAACGGTTCGGAACTCGCCGATTCGCTGAAGCTCGTCGACGAGCAGATGCTGACGGGCCTCACCGATTCGCAACGCAAGTCGCTGCGTCCGCTGCTCGTGCGGCCGCTGATGCAGGCGTTCGCGGTCGTGATCCAGCCGGCCAGCGCCGAAGTCAACAAGGTGTGGAACGCGCAGGTCTACCAGCCGTTCCAGAACTCGCTCGCGACGAAGTACCCGTTCGCGGCGAGCGCGAAGGTCGAAGCCGGCGCCGGTGAAATCGCGCAGGTGTTCGGCCCGGACGGTTCGATCGCGAAGTTCGTCGGCACGACGCTCGGGCCGCTCGCGGTGCGCCGCGGCGACACCCTCGCCGCCCGCACGTGGGGCGACATGGGCATCGGCCTCACGCCGGACTTCACGAACGGCTTCGCACGCTGGGTCGCACCGCTCGCCGGCGGGGCGGCAGGCAGCGCCGCCGCGTCGTCCGAGCCGCAGACCGTGTTCCAGATCCTGCCGCAACCGAGCACGGGTACGACGGAATACACGATCGCGATCGACGGCCAGCAACTGCGCTACCGCAACACGCCGCCGCAGTGGACCAACTTCGTGTGGCCGAACCCGCAGGGCTCGCCGGGCGCGACGCTGTCCGCGACGACCTTCGACGGCCGCACGGTGCAGCTCGTCAACGAGCCGGGCCGCTACGGTCTCGAGAAGCTGATCAACTCGGCGCAACGCAAGCGTCGACCGGACGGCACCTTCGACCTGACGTGGGCGCAGGGCAGCGTGAACGTGTCGGTGACGATGCGCATCATCAGCACGTCGCAACCGTCCGCCGGTGGCGGCGACCAGCCGCAGCAGCAGAGCCTGCGCGGCCTGCAGTTGCCGTCGTCGGTCGCCGACGCGAGCGCGGGTGCCGCGCAGAACGCGACCCAGTCCGCCGGCACGGGCACGCCGGCCGCAGCGCCGGCCGTCGCGGCCGCCAACGCAACGAATGCCCAGGGGGCGCAATGACGCAAACCGTCCAGGCGCAAGTCGCCTACTTCGGCAAGATTCCGTCGCGTGGCGACTTCGTGAAGAGCCCGCACAACCCGCAGTTGCTGCAGACGCTCGACCGCTGGATCGCGCAGGCGCTCGAACTGCTCGCGGAAGATCCGCGCTGGAAGCTCGTCTACGAGGAGGCGAAGCCGATGCATTTCGCGTTCCTCGGCTCGCGCAGCAAGCTCGCGATCGCGGGCCACATGGTCGCGAGCCACGACGTGTCGATGCGCCGCTTCCCGTTCCTCGGCGCAACCGCGCTCGAGGTCGACCGGCCGCTCGCGTTCCTCGCGCGCAGCCCGCTCGCGTTCGCGCGGCTGTGGTCGCGCGTCGCCACGCAGATCCCGCCGCTGCTCGGCAAGGACGAGCCGCCCGGCGCGCTGCAGGCGCTCGGCGACACGCAGGTGCCGATCGACGTCGGCGGCCCCGGCACGTCGCATGACGGCACCTTCAACGATTTCGTCGAACACCAGTCGCTGTATGGCCTCCAGGAGATGCTGCTCGAAAGCGGTCATCCCGTGCGGCTGCGCGGCGCGATGCTCGCGCTCGGCTCGCTGCTGCGGCCGGTGATGCAGAGCGGCTCGTCGCACATCGAGCGCGGCCTCACGCTGCCGCTGCCGGTCGATCCGTTCTACCGCAGCCTCGTCGCCGCGTTCTGGCTCGAACTGATCGCGCCGTTCGTCGCGCAAGCCGACTTCGAGCTCGCGATCTTCATCGGCACGATCGCCGAGCGCGAACGGCTCATCATCGGCTTCAACGGCGCGTCGGCGAAGACGCTGCTGAGCGTCGTCGACCCGCAGACCTACGCCGCCCACAACATCGACATCGACGATCCCGAATGGATCGACGCCCATGCGCAAAACGATCACCAGATCAGCAAGCTCGTCAGCTACCTCGACCAACCGCAACTCTCGCTGCGCGTCGCCATCGACGCGTTCCGCGAAGCGTTCATCGGAGGCTGACGGGATGCATCGCACGATTCACGTCCGGCGCACACGCTTTTCGGCCGCGCTCTCGCCCGCCGTCGCCGCCCTCCTCGCTGTCGGGCTCTTCGCCAGTGGCGCGGCGTTCGCGCAGAACACCGGCGCGACCGTCACGCCGGTCGGCAACGGCACGGTCGCGACGACCGCGCTGTCCGCGAACACCGGCGCCGCACCGGGGACGGCCTCCGGTGCCATCGTGCACGGCACGGCCGGCACCGCGAGCACCCTCACGCCGCCGCCCGCGACCGCGACGCCCGGCCAGGTGGTCGTCGGCGGCAAGGTGCCCGACGAGGCGACCAAGGCCGCCGTGCTGCAGAAGCTGCGCGATACCTACGGTGCGACGAACGTCGTCGACCAGATCGAGGTCGGCGACGTTGCAACGCCGCCGAACTGGAGCGCGAACGTGCAGAAGCTGCTCGGCGCGCAGCTCAAGCAGATCAGCAAGGGGCAGTTGAAGATCAACGGCACGCAGATCGAGATGAAGGGCGAAGTGCACAACGAGGCGCAACGCCAGCAGCTCGCGAGCGACATGGCGAACACGCTGAACCCGACGTACACGATCAAGAACGGGCTGCGCGTGTCGGCGTCCGAACAGGGCGTGCTCGACCAGACGCTCGCCAACCGGACGATCGAATTCGAGACCGGCAGCGCGACGCTCACGCCGCAGGGCAAGCAGATCCTCGACCAGATGGCGGCCGCGCTCGCGAAGATGCAGAACCGCACGGTCGACATCATCGGCCACACCGACAACTCGGGGAACCGTACGTCGAACATCGCGCTGAGCCAGGCGCGCGCGGATGCGGTGAAGGGCTACTTGATCACGAAGAGCATTCAGCCGCAGCAGATGACCACGACGGGCGTCGGGCCGGATCAGCCGATCGCGCCGAACGATACGGCGGATGGACGGGCACGGAACCGGCGCATCGAGTTCCGGGTGGGACAGTAACGGACCTCCGCTGCCGCTCCTCCCGGAGCGGCGCGGCAGGCAACAACGGGCGGCAGCAGCGATGCACCGCCCGTTTTGCGTTTACGACTGCTCGTCGGGCCGCACGCCCAGCAGCTCGCGAATATGCGACAGCGAACCGTCGTCCTTGACGACGCTCTCGAGCCACTTGTGCAGCGGCATGTCGGCCCATTCGGCCGCCTTGTCGGCGAGATACGCGACCGGGCTGTGCGGCTCGGTCTGGCGGAAATAGCGGGCGACCGCGCGCAACTGGTCGACGGCCTGCGCACGGTTCTGGATGCCGGCGATCATCTGCGGCACCGGGGCGCGCGGAACGGGCTGCGGCTGCACGTGAGTCTCCTCGGTCTGGATCGGATTGCCGAACACCGGCTCGATGCGTTCGGGCTGCGCCTGCGATGCCGACTGCGAGTGCGGTGCGCTGCCCGTATAGCCCTGCTCGCGCGCAAAGCGCTCGGCGAGCCGGTACACGGTCTCGAACGCGTCGCGCGCCTGCCGGAAGCTCGGCGCCGAATCGCCCGCGCGCTCGACGAGCCGCTCCTCGAACGCATCGAGCGCGAATTCGAACGCCTTCAGGTTCGCGAGCAACGCCGTGTAGAACGCGATCGACGTCACGCGCCGCGACGAATCGATCTGCTCGATCGACGGCTTGCCGCGTGCGATGTCGTCCGCGTGTTCCGGGTCGCGCTTGATCGCCTGCGCGACGTGCTGCGCCACTTCCCAGTCAAGCGTGCTGAACGCGTTCGACGCGCCGTCGGTCATCGGCACCGCGCGCAGCAGCTCGGCCGTGCGGCCGGACAGCCACGCGACGTTGCCGAGCCGGTGCTCGATGTCGTCGTCTTCGGGCAACGGGTGCACGGTGTCCCAAAATTCGCGGCACAGGCCCTCTAGCAGCGCATAGCCTTCGTTGAGGCCGGTGATGCCGTCCTCGAGCGCGAGCGCCTCGGTCAGCCACACGGCGAGCCGCAGGTCCTTCGTGCGTGTGCGCAGCAGTTCGCCCGCATGGTCGACCACGAAGCCCCAGTCGGCCTCCTTGATCTCGGTCACCCACTCGCCCTGGTCGAGCGTCGGATCGTCGTAGCGCCGCGCGTCCTGGATCGCGTCGAATTCGTTCGAAAACAGCAGGTCGTCGCCGCTGGGCGACGCATCGCTGATCGGCGTCAGCAGCTCGGGGAGATTGATCGGCATGGTTCGGTCAGTTCATCAATGCTTGTGTTGCGCGGCCGCGCTCATTCGACGGTGTACGTGAATTCGCCGGCCTCGTCCGCGCGCACCGCGATGCGCGCGATGGCCTCGCCGTCGGCGATCCGGCCGAGCACGTGGCCCGCGATCTCCGGCAGCAGCGTGCCGTTCAGGATATGGTCGACGTTGCGGGCGCCCGAATCGACCTCGGTGCAGCGCGCGAGCACCGCATCGACGAGCGATTCGTCCCATTCGAACGCGGCCTTGTGGTTCGCCTCGATCCGGCGGCGGATCCGCTCGAGCTTCAGCTCGATGATCTCGGCCAGCACGTCGTCGGAAATCGGGTAGTACGGCACGACCTTCATCCGCCCGAGGAACGCGGGCTTGAAGGTCTTGTACAGCTGCGGGCGCAGCGTCTCCGCGAGCGCGTCCGGATCGGGCAGCTCCTCGGCCGGCTTGTTCAGGCACGCCTGCATCACCGCGGCGGAACCGACGTTCGACGTCAGGATGATCAGCGTGTTGCGGAAGTCGATCTCGCGCCCTTCCGCATCGTCCATCGCGCCCTTGTCGAACACCTGGAAGAACATCTCGAGCACGTCCGGGTGCGCCTTCTCGACCTCGTCGAGCAGCACGACGGAATACGGGTTGCGGCGCACGGCCTCGGTCAGCACGCCGCCTTCGCCGTAGCCCACGTAGCCCGGCGGCGAGCCCTTCAGGCCCGACACGCTGTGCGCTTCCTGGTACTCGCTCATGTTGATCGTGACCATCTTGCGCTCGCCGCCGTACAGGATGTCGGCCAGCGCAAGCGCCGTCTCGGTCTTGCCGACGCCCGACGGCCCGACGAACATGAACACGCCGCGCGGCTTGTTCGGATCCTCGAGGTTCGCGGTCGCGGTGCGCACGCGCTGCGCGATCGCGTCGAGCGCATGGTCCTGGCCGATCACGCGCGCGGTGAGCAGCGGCTGCAGGTTCAGCACGGTGTCGATCTCGTCCTTCACCATCCGGCCGAGCGGAATGCCCGTCCACGCGGCGACGATCTCGGCGACGACATGGCCGTCAACCTGCAGCGGCACCATCGGCTCGCCGCCCTGCAACGCATGCAGCGCCGCGACGCGTTCGGCGAGCTTGTCGCGGGTCGCCTGCACGTCGACCGGCTGGCCGTCTTCCGACGGGCCGCGTGCCTTGTCGAGCGCTTCGCGCAGTTCGGTGATCTCGGCGACGATCGCGCGCTCGGCTTCATAGCGCGCTTCGTCCTTCGCAAGCTGTTCGAGCGCCGTGTCGCGCGTGCCGCGCAACTCGCCGAGCCGCTCGTCGTGCGGCGCGCCGCCGGCTGCCTCACGCTCCAGCGACGCGATTTCCGCGTCGATCCGCTCGATGCGCTTCTTCGTGTCGTCGATCGCCGCCGGCGTCGCGCTGTGCGCGAGCGCGACCTTCGCGCACGCGGTGTCGAGCACGCTGATCGCCTTGTCCGGCAGCTGGCGGCCGCTGATGTAGCGGTGCGACAGGCGCACGGCCTCGGTGATCGCGTCGTCGAGGATCCGCACGTTGAAGTGCTTCTCCATCAGGCCGGACATCCCGCGCAGCATCGCGGCCGCGAGCGGCTCGCTCGGCTCCTCGACCTTCACGACCTGGAAGCGCCGCGCCAGCGCCGCATCCTTCTCGAAGTACTTCTTGTATTCGCTCCACGTCGTCGCGGCGATCGTGCGCAGCTCGCCGCGCGCGAGCGCCGGCTTCAGCAGGTTCGCCGCGTCGTTCTGGCCGGCCTGGCCGCCCGCGCCGATGATCGTGTGCGCCTCGTCGATGAACAGGATGATCGGATACGCGCTCTTCTTCACCTCGTCGATCACGCTCTTCAGGCGGTTCTCGAATTCGCCCTTCACGCTCGCGCCGGCCTGCAGCAGCCCCATGTCGAGCACGTGCAGCGCGACGCCGCGCAACGGCGGCGGCACGTCGTCGGCGGCGATGCGCAGCGCGAGGCCCTCGACGACCGCCGTTTTGCCGACGCCGGCCTCGCCGGTCATGATCGGGTTGTTCTGGCGGCGGCGCATCAGGATGTCGATCGCCTGGCGGATCTCGGCTTCGCGGCCGATCACCGGGTCGATCTTGCCGTCGCGTGCGCGCTGCGTGAGGTTGGTCGTGTACGTGTCGAGCGCGGGCGTCTTCGACGGGCCCGCCGCAGGTGCCATGCCGTCGACGGCCGGCGCGACGTCGCTACCCTCGTCGTCCGCCTGACGCGGCTCGGCTTCGCTCGAGCCGGCCATGATCTCGTCGAACTTGTGCTTCAGGTCGGTCACGTTCATTTCCGCAAACTGCGACGACATCCGTTGCGCGAACTGCGCGAGATCGGGCGCAGTCAGCAGCGCGAGCAGCAGGTGCCCCGAACGGATACGGCCAAGCTGCGAGTCGAGCGACGCGATCAGCCATGCCTGTTCGAACAGCGCGATCAGGTGCACGGAAAACACCGGCGTGCGCGTGTTGCCCGTCTTCAGGCGCGTCAGTTCGCGCTCGAGATCGGCATGCAGCGCGTGCGGATCGACGCGGCTCGCGCGCAGTGCGAGCGGCAGGTCGCCCGTCGCTTCGTCGAGCAACGCGAGGAACAGGTGCTCCAGATCGACCTCGTAGTGGCCGCGCGCCAGGCACGCGCTTGCCGCACGCTCGGTCGCGTGGCGGCACAGCGGGTTCAGTTTCGTGATCAGGGTCTTCAGAGGCGTGCTCATGGCGTCGATCTCAGGTTCGAATGCGTGTTTGTTGTCGTTCGGAATCAGTGAATCACGTGCAGTTCGTAACGCGCGTCGGAGCGGTCCTCGATCGCGTCGCGCGTGCACAGGAACGCGTCCCAGCCGAGCCGCGAGCCCGCGCCGAGCACGCTCGCACCCACCTCGGTGCGCTTGAGCACGAGCTTCACCTCGTACTCGAGCGTGACGCCGGCGAGCAGCGTCAGCATCCGCTCCAGTGCGACCGCCTGCGCGCCGCCGGGCAGGAACGCCTCGTAGTCGCGCTTGGACAGCGGACCGATGACGATCCGCGCGCGCATGTCGCGCTGCCACACCCGCTCACCGACGAGCGCCGTCGCACCGAGCACCGCATTGACCTCGCCGAGCACGCTCAGCTGGTCGGGCGGCACGTCGTACCACTTGCCGACGAACTGGTCGATCTTCACCGGCACGCGGAAATAGTCGGACAGCGTGCGCTGCAGGTACGCGGCCGACATCGGCCGGTGCCGCGCGGCCAGCGCATAGCCGGCGACCGCCTCGTCGAGCACGCCGCCCGCGCCGGCCGCGAGGCTGTCGCGCACCTCGTCGCTCGGCACGCCCGCGATCGCGAGCAGCAGCGGCAGGTAGCGCTCGTCGCGGTCGAGCTCGTAATGGAACGGCAGCCGGTATTTCTTCCACGCGGCATAGAACAGCGCGGTCGCGCGGTTCGAGAACACGTCGAAGAATGCGCGCGCCGCATGGTCGCGCTTCAGGTGCTCGCGCGCGACGATCTGCTCGGTGTAATGCAGCGGCAGCGCGCCCTGCCCGCCCAGCAACCCGAAGAACGCGGGCGTCAGCTCGACGTGGCCGAGCTCGCCGGCCGCGAGCGCGGCGCCGCGCTGCTCGCCCGTCTTGAGCTGGGTGCCGTCGTCGTCGAACGAGCGCGCGCCTTCGATTTCGCTCGGCGGAAAGCCGAGCGACAGCGTGTTGCGGAATTCGATGCGCTGCGCGACCACGTCGCCCTGCCGCCACGCGCCGGGCGCATCCGACGCCTGCCGCGCGAACAGCCCTTCGAGCACGCGCACCGCCTGGAAGAACTCGAAGCGGTGCGGTTCGTCGAGCAGCGCGTCGACTACGCCAGGATCGATTCGCCGGTCCGGGGCTTGCATCGGATGATCTCCTCGCCGGTGCGCTTCGACACGACGACTAGTTGAACGAAACTGTTGAGGTGGACGTACAGCCCGAAGAAGCTGTCGAGTACGCGCACGAACGAGGCCAGGCTCGCGCCGACGAAGTGCTCCTCGTCGATCGTCAGGCGGATCTCGATGCCGCGCACGAAGGTCGCGAACGGCTTGCCGGGCAGCCACTGCACCGCGCCGCGCTGCTCGACGCCGGCGAGGCCATCGATCTGGCGCATCGACACGGCGGTGCGCCGCAGGTCGTACAGCGTCAGCATTTCCTTCAGCGGCGCGAGGCCGTGCGCGACCAGCGACACGTGATTGAGCGCGAGGTGCGACACGAGCCGCCAGTGCGCGGCGCGGCCGCGCTCGAAGCGCACGCTCTGGGTCGGGCGGCGCAGCAGCGCGATGCCGCTCGTCTGCGCGCCGCCTTCCTGAAACAGGTCGCCGCCTTCGAGCCCGAACGCGAGCATCGCCGGCAGGTCCCGGTTCGTACAGGTGAGGTCGAGGCTCAGCGTGTCGGTCTGCGGCGACGTCGGCTCGAAATCGATGTCGACGATCGAGATCTCGGTTTCATAGCCGGGGCTCTTCAGCGCGACCCAGTCGTTGCGGCGCGCGAACCAGTAGTGGCCGATCCGCGCCGATTCGCCGTGATGCAGCGAATAGAACGGCCGGAACTCGATCACCGATTCCTCGTGCGCCTGCTGCCGGACGAGCTTCACCGAATCGATCGAATACACCTCGTACGCGAACGCGCGCCGTGCCTCGGCGATCACCGGGTAGGACACCGCGCGGTGCGTGATGCGGATCGGCTCGCCGTGCTGGCGGAACAGGTTGACGATCGGCGTGCAGAACAGCCGGAAGTGGCTCGCCGTCAGCAGTTCGAGCAGCCGCGCGACATGCGAATCGCTGCGCACGTCCTGCAGCACGAGATGCAGCGTCGCGCGCTGGCAGCGGCCGGTCGCGCGCGCGATCGCCGCAAGGTCGAAGTCGACGAAATCGAACTTGTCGGGGAACGCGAAGTATTCGGTAAGCAGGCGATACGCGGGATGCGATTTCGCCGGGTAGTCGATCAGCGCGTCTTCTTCGTCGAAGCCGGCGTGCGCGATCGGCAGCTTGCGCAGCGCGGTCCAGCGGCCGTTGCGTTCGGGCTCGACATACGCGCCGAGCACGTTGACGAACAGGCAGTCGGTCAGCGCGGCGACGAACGACTGTTCGCCGTGCAGGTGCGCGCGCAGCGTCGGCAGCTTCAGCGCGCCGAGATCGAGCTGCGCGGCGAGCGATTCGAACGTGATCGAGATCACGCCCGTCGCGTTCGACGGCAGCACTGTCGCGCTCGGCGCGAGTGCGACCGGCGTGAAGCGGGCTTCCGAGATGCGGATCGGCGCGAGCGTCACGTCGTAGGCCGTGCGGAATCGGCACTGCACGCCGCGGATCGGGCGGCTCTTCAGCTCGGTGCCGCGATCGATCACGACCGGTTCGGTCTGCTGGCCGGGCGACGCCGGCGTGAACTGCGCGATCGAGCACGACGGGAACGGCCGCAGGTAGTGCGGATACAGCACTTCCAGCAGCGCTTCGGTGAATTCGGGGTAATCGTCGTCGAGCTTTTTGTTGATCCGCGCGCCGAGCAGCGCGAACGACTCGATCATCCGCTCGACGTGCGGATCCTCGCAATGCTCGCCCGACAGCGCGAGCCGCGCCGCGATCTTCGGATAGCGTTCCGCGAAATCTCGCGAATAGCGCCGCAAAAACGATAATTCGCGCTCGTAATACGGCAGCAATTCTTCCATCGACGACCCCGAACCTCAATATTTCCTGCCGGACCCTGATCCACCACCGGGCGGTCCGGCCCGCTCGGCGGCATGATTTACTGCATTCTTGCGGCGCGTGCGCGCGTGACCGAATACTGCAGCGTCGACGGCTGCAGCATCGCGTCGAAACTCACCGGCTCCTCGGCCGGGTGCACGACGAGCAGCGCCTGAATCGCGAAGTAGAGCGCGTTGGTGGCCTGCTCGTTCAGCTCGAACGTCACCTGCACCTGCTGCAGCCGCGGCTCGTGACGCGCGATGGCCTGCTGGATCGACTTGCAGATGAACGCGCGATCGTAGTGACTCGCGAGGCTCAATCCCGCGAAATCGTTCAGCCCGTAGGTCAGCACCGACTTCTGGCATTCCGGCAGCGCGGCCAGCTCGATTTCGGTGTGGGCGATACGCGTGTTGAGAATCGCCTCGACGTCGCGGGCGACCGTGTTCTTGAGCTCGTCCAGCGACAATTGCCGCATCGCTGCCGAGGCCGGCAGGTGCGGTTCGTCGTCGAACAGCTTGTCGAGAAAACTGGGTTCGAATCGTTTCATCGGGTCGGTGCGCACAGCGAAAACGGCAACGGGACGCCGCGCGCCCCGTTGCCGCAACCGACCTTAGACCGCGTAGGTCTTGTCGTTCTTCGTCAGACTCCAGGCGCCTTGCGTGTTGCCGCCCTGGTTGCCGCCGATCTTCTGCTGGGTTTGCTTCCACTGCACAGCTGCGTACTTCAGCGAGAACGTCTCGAGCGGCAGACCTTCTTCGCGAACGCTCGGAGCGATGCTCGAGATGATCACGTACTTGAGCTTGACTTCCAGATACTGCACGCGCTTGCCTTCACCGTCAGCGCGCGAGAAATGGACCGTCACCTCGTCGAACGTGGTGCCGCCCGAAGCGTGTTGGTACAGCAGCGGGCTCGACGAATCGATTTCCTTCGTGAAAATCATGTCGCCGTGTTCGCAACGCGTCATCGTGTGACCGCCAGCGGTCGATGCGGTTGCCGAACGCGGCTGAACGATCGAGTGATCCCACGATTTCAGTTCGATCCAGCCCTGGTGGTCCTTGTCCGCGGATTCGCCCTTCACCGCGGGACTACCAAACTGCAAGTGCATATGTAACATGGCCCTTCGACTCCCCAAAGAGGTGGTTTTAACGTCCTACCCAGGCGGCCCGCCCGGGCGATTTACTCGCTTATGAATTTGCCGGTTTGGGCAGATCAGCGACAAGTCGCAGAGAAATCGAGAGTTCGTCGAGCTGAAAGTGCGGGCGCAGGAACGCGACCGAACGATACGAGCCCGGCTTGCCCGGAATCTCCGACACTTGTATGGATGCCTCACGCAGCGGAAATTGCGCTTTCTGTTCCTGCGAGGCGTTATCGTCGAGCAGGACGTACTGCGAAATCCACCGGTTGAGGAAAGTCTCCACGTTCTGCGCCGATGCGAAGCTGCCGATCTTGTCCCGCATCATCGCCTTCAGGTAGTGCGCGACGCGCGATACCGAGAAGATGTACTGAAGCTGGGCGGACAGGACGGCGTTCGCATTCGCGCTGTCGGTGCTGTATTTCTTGGGCTTCTGCACCGACTGCGCAGCGAAGAACGCGGCGTAATCTGAGTTCTTGCAATGGACGAGCGGGATGAAGCCGAGGTCGCTCAGCTCCTTCTCGCGGCGATCGGTGATCGCGATTTCGGTCGGGCACTTCAGCGCGACCTCACCGTCGTCGGTCTTGAACGTGTGGGTCGGCAGGTCCTCGACGAGGCCGCCGCCTTCGACGCCGCGGATCGCCGCGCACCAGCCGAAGTCGTCGAATGCGGCCGTCAGGCGCGCAGCGAACGCCCACGCGGCGTTGCACCACAGGTACTTGTCGTGGTCGGTGCCGTCGACGTCCTCGACGAAGTTGAAGTTCTCCGCGGTCTGGCCGTCCTTCGGATTGAACGGCAGGCGGCCGAGGAAGCGCGGCAGCGTCAGGCCGACGTAGCGCGAATCTTCGGCGTCGCGGAACGACTTCCACTTCGCATATTCGACCGTATCGAACACCTTGCCGAGGTCGCGCGGCTTGCCGAGGTCGGAGAACGACTCGAGGCCGAGCAGCTCGGGCGATGCCGACGCGATGAACGGCGCATGCGCAGCCGCCGCGACGTGCGACATCTGCTCGATGAAGTACATGTCTTCCGGCTGGCGCGAGATCTCGTAATCGCCGATCAGCGCACCGAACGGCGAGCCGCCGAACGTGCCGAACTCTTCTTCGTAGACCTTCTTGAACAGCGCGCTCTGGTCGAACTCGCTCGCGCCCTTGAAATCGCGCACGAGGTCGCGCTTCGGTGCGTGCAGCGCCTTGATCTTGATCGTCTGGCCGGTGTTGCTTTCCTTGACCAGATAGTCCATCCCGCGCCACGTGCTTTCGAGGCGCTGGAATTCCGGCGCGTGCATCACGGCGGAAAGCTGCGTGGAAATCAGGCGGTCGAGTTCCGCGACGCGCGCGTCGATCGTGGCCGACAGGTTGTCCGACACGATCACCGTGCCGTCGAGCACCTGGTGCACGAGTTCGCCGATCAGGTCCTTCGCACGCGCATGCTCGGAATCGGATTTCGCGACCTTGCTCTTCTCGACGATGTCGTCGAGCAGCGAGGTCCCGGCGGCGTAGTCCGCGCCGCTCGCTTGGGCCGCAGCCGTTTGCTGGTTCATCTCAACACTCCGTCGTCATTCGCCGTCTTTGTCGCCGCCCGTGCCCTTCGCGAGCTCCTGCAGCTGCTGCGTGTTCTTCAGCACATCGGACAGCAGATCCTCGAGCTTGTCGTTGCCGGCGAGCTTGTTGCGCAGGTCGGCGAGCTTCGAGCGCGCCTCGAGCAGGCGGCGCAGCGGCTCGACCTGTTCGACGACTTCGTCCGGGCTGAAATCCGACAGCGAACGGAATTTCAGGTCGACCGCGAACTTGCCGCCTTCCGGGCTCAGGCGGTTTTCCACCTGGAACGCGGCACGCGGCTCGATCGCCTTCATCACGTCGTCGAAATTATCGCGATCGATGTTGACGAATTTACGGTCGCGCAGCTTCGGCTGCTCGATTTCGGACTGGCCCGCCAGATCGCCGACGACCCCGACGACGAACGGCAGTTCCTTCACCTCGATCGCATCGCCCTTCTCGACCTCGTAGGTCAGTTGGACGCGCGGCGGCCGTATTTTCTGCAAGCTTTTCTGAATGCTTTCTTTCTTGGCCATCTCGACGGCTCCCAGGTTAGTTGTGGTTATCGCGTCAGTTTGCGGTCAGTTGCGCAGTGCGCCGAACGGGTCACCGCCCTTCGCCCCGCCGCCCGACGACGTGTTCGTCGGCGCCACCGTAGCAGTGGCTTCAGAGGTCTGCGTCTGGCTGGGCTTCTTGTGCACGACCGTGCGGACCCGCTTGGTCCGGACAGTGGCGCGGGCATTCGTCTCCGGCGGGAACAGCGCCGATTCGCCCAGCGTATCGCGCAGCTGCTTCGCGAGCGCCTGCGCGTCGGACTTCGCATCGCCCGCGAGCGACGAATCCTGGCGCAGCTCGCCGAGCGACTGCGTCGCGATTCGCAGGCCGGCCACGGCCAGCACGCTCTTTGCCTGACGATCGGTCGCGTCGCGCTGCAGGGCTTCCTGCGCGGCAACGATTGCCTGACCGTAGTGGTTCTGGGCGAACTGGATTTGCGCGATGCGCGACCACGGCTCCTCGCGCGTCGGATCCGACTTGGCGAGCTGCTGGTACAGGCCGAGTGCCTTGTCCTGGTCACCCGCCTTCGCAACTGCGTCCGCATCGGCCAGCGACTTGTTGAACACCTCGGCAGTCGGCGGCGCGGGAGGCTGGCTCGCACAACCGGCGATCACGCCGCAAGCCACTACTACCCCAGACAGTTTTGCGAAGAGACGGTCTTTCATCGTTATATCCACCGGCGCGTGAGTTTTAAATCGTTGAGAATCTGGTTCTTTTGCTTTGCAAGAAGCGCGCGGGTATAGTACCGATCAATTTTTCATAATTCAATCGTCGTGTGAAGAGTAATTCCTTTTAAAACCGGGCGCTACCCCCTCCAATGGCCTCCCGCTGCGGGCTCGCAGCGATTTTGCTATCGGTCGGAATGGGCAAGTTTTACTGATTGCGCGACGCACCGCCCGAATGGCGGAAAAATTTTCCGGACGCTTGCCACGACGCGGGCGTGCTTAATAGTTGAATGGTGCAATGTCGGGGATACGCAGCGAACGCGGCAATACCCGGCAGATTTGACAGGGATAAAAGGCGGCACGCCGGAAATACGATGAGATCGCTGATGATTCGCTATGCGCTGCCACTGCTTGCCTGCGCGCTTCTGGCCGGATGCGCGGCCGCCCCGCTGCTCGGCTCGGCCGCGAGCGCCGTGATGTCCGCGGCCGGCATCGGCAAGCCCGAGGTACCCGACGCGCAGAAGCCGCCGCGCAACCTCGGCATCACGCTCGCCGCAGCGCCGAACCTGAATGCCGCGACCGACAACAAGCCGCTCGCACTCGTCGTGCGGCTCTATACGCTGAAGGATCCGACCTCGTTCCAGCAGGCGCCGTTCGACGCGTTTACCGACCCGACCAAGGAAAAGGCCGCGCTGGGCGCCGACCTGCTGAACGTGCGTGAAATCACGCTGATTCCGGGCCAGCGCTACACGGCGACCGAGAAGGTTTCGCGCGAAGCGCAGGCATTCGGCATCGTCGCGCTGTTCCGCGATCCCGCACTACAACGATGGAAACTGACGTTCGATCCGGTGAAGTCGGAGAAATCCGGCATAATCATCGGCCTGCATAATTGCGCGATGACGGTCACCGACGGCACTGTCATCGCACCGCAACAGGGTGCGCCTTCGCAACCGCTGAATTTGCTTTCTTCGGTCTCCTGCGGTTAAACAATGACGCACGAATGTCAATTAACAAGAGTTAACAATTGGCGATTTAATTCGGGCACGAACAAATCGATTACATCGCAACGCGACATTAACCGGATTTGACATGAGTTATTCGGCCAAGGTGCTGTGGGGGGAAGGGCTGTTCCTCCGGCCTCAACACTTTCAGCGACAGGACGCGTACCACGAAGCGCGCCTGTTCGAATCGATCCAGGCGATCCAGCCGTACAACTGGGGCGTGCGCTCGGTGCGCATCGACCGCGATGCGCTCGGCAGCAACGTGCTGCGAGTGGCCGAGCTCGCGCTCGTGTTCCAGGACGGCGCACTGTATGCCGCGCCGCAGGCCGACGACCTGCCGCCGCCGATCGCGCTGGACACGCTGCCTGACGGCATCAACGAATTCGTGTTCTATCTCGCGCTGCACCCGCTGCGCGAGAACGCCACCAACTACAGCGACGATCCGGCCGCCGGCTTCATGACGCGTTTCGTCAGCGAGCAGACGAGCGTCGCCGACAACTTCACCGACGCGGCCGAAGCCGACATCACGTTCCTGAAGACGCAGGTCAAGCTGATCGCGCACAGCGAACCGCGTGACCAGCTGCTGTCGGTGCCGCTCGTGCGCGTGCGCCGCACCGCGACGTCCGGTTTCGAGATCGACGACAGCTTCGTGCCGCCGTGCCTCGCGATCGACGCATCGCCGATCCTGCACCAGCGGCTGCGCCAGCTCGTCGACGCGCTGCAGGCGAAGGTGAACGCGCTGTATGGCTTCCACCGCGAGCCGTCGAAGAACATCATCGAGTTCCGCTCGGGCGACATCGCATCGTTCTGGCTGCTGCACACCGCCAACGCCGCGTTCGCGACGCTCGCGCACCTGCACCAGCATGCGGCGCTGCATCCGGAGCGGCTGTTCCAGGAGCTGCTGCGCCTCGCGGGCCAACTGATGACGTTCTCGAAGGGCTATACGCTCGCCGACCTGCCGGTGTACCGCCACGACGATCCGGGCCCGAGCTTTGCGCGTCTCGACCTGATGCTGCGCGAACTGCTCGACACCGTGATCTCGACGCGCTACTTCGCGATCACGCTCGACGAAGTGCGCCCGTCGTTCCACCTCGGCCGCCTCGATTCGGGCAAGATCGACGACAAGACCGAGTTCTACCTCGCAGTGTCCGCGGACATGCCGAGCGTCGAGCTCGTCGATGCGGTGCCGGCCCGCTTCAAGGTCGGCGCACCCGACGACGTCGACAAGCTCGTGCTGTCGGCCATGCCCGGCGTGCGGCTCTCGTACACGCCGCAGGTGCCGCCCGCGATTCCGGTGCGCCCCGGCGCCTGCTACTTCGCGCTCGATTCGCGCGGCGCGCTGTACGAGCGGATGTTGCAGGCCCAGTCCGCGATGATCTACGCGCCGACTGGCATCAATGACCTGAAATTCGAACTGATCGCGGTCACATCATGAGCTACGCGCCTTCCCTGTTCGGCGACAACGCGCCGGCCCCCCTGCATAGCCCGGCGTCGACGGACGCGTCGTTCCAGGCCCGTTCGCTGCTCGACCTGCTGTACGACGGCTTCTTCATGCTGTTCCTGCTCAAGAACGGGCGGGAGCCGGAGAGCGCGGGCGAGTTCAGCACGCGGATCCAGGAATTCCTGTCGGACTTCGAGCGCGGGGCGAAGAAGCTGAATATCGCGGCTGAAGATGTGTACAGCTCGAAGTTCGCGTTCTGCGCGGCCATCGACGAGATGGTGCTGTCGTCGCAGTTCAAGATCCGCACGGACTGGGAACGCCGGCCGCTGCAGCTCGTGCTGTTCGGCGAGCAGCTCGCGGGCGAGAAGTTCTTCCAGTATCTCGAGGAATGCCGCGCGCAGGGCGCGGCGCGGCTGCAGTCGCTCGAGGTGTTTCACATGTGCCTGCTGCTCGGGTTCCAGGGCAAGTATCTGCTCGAAGGGCCGGAGAAGCTGGCCTACCTCACGGCGCGGCTGGGGGACGAGATCGCGCATATGAAGGGCAAGCGGGCGCCGTTCGCACCGCATTGGCCGCTGCCGGACCAGATCGCACACCGGTTGAAGCGCGAGGTGCCGGTTTGGGCGATCGGGGCGGTGTTCGCGCTGGTTGCGCTGCTCGGCTATCTCGGGCTCAACACGTATCTGAAGGACAAGACGCTGCAGGCGCTGGCGCCTTATTCGCAAGTGATCAAGGTCGGGCCGGAATCGGCGAATCTGACGATTTCGTTGCCTTGAGGACGCGTTTTCTGCGCGTCGCTTCACGATAAAAAAGGACCGCCGAGCGGTCCTTTTTCATTGCGGCGCTCCGTTCAGTCATGCTCGCGACTGCATGCCGTTCGGGCCCAGATCGAGAAAGTCGTCGTGGCGATCGAAATGGTTGAGGCAGCGGACGACGTCCTCGATCGATGCGTCCGGTTTCTGGCGATAGGCGAGATCGACGACGTCCTGAAAGTGCTCGCACGAGTACTGGAATACGTAACCCAGCTCGGCGACCCTTTCAGGGTAGATCTCGCGATCCTCGTCGTCGACCTGGACCGTATCGCCGATGTAAATCGTCTGTTGCGGATGCAGCGCTGCGTCGCCGTCCTTTCCGTAAACATCGTATAGCCAAGCGGGATCGTAGTGCTCCTGCCGTTCGGCCTTCGCGCGGACGACGGCGATGAACTCGGCAAGCGTGAAGGTTCTGTGCTTGAAATCTTCCGGGCCGCGAATCTGCAATCCGATGCGCTCGCATTCGATACGCGCCAGCCATTGTTCGGCCTTGTCACGCTCGACCGCCAGCAGGTCGGCATCCGGGTCGCTTGCCGCCGCAAGCGCCCGCTCCAGGAACGGCCGTGCCGATACGCCACGTGAGGTTTCACACAACAGTTCCCCGAGCGCAACGAGCGACTGCACGAGCGCCACGCGATCGCCCTCCTGCTCGGCCTCTGTCTGCGCCAGACACAGCGCGGCTTCGCCACGATCCGTCATGCCTCGATCGAGCAGCATCAATGCCTTGCGGAAGGTTTGCCGCGCACTCACGCCGATGCCTCGTTGTCAGGCAGATCCATCCAGATGTCCTCGTAACCGGTGTCGTCGATGATGAAACGCGCGCCGGCCGGCAGCATCAGATAAGGCAGAACCAGCGGCAGGAACGTAGACAGATGCGTGACATGCAGCGGTTGATAAAAATCGTCCGCATCCGAGTATTCGCCGCAATGAAAAAACCAGCTTACGTTGCGACCTTCGGACAGCATCACGCGCGTGCCGTAGACAGGCGCTTTTCCGAGCGTCGACATCGCGACGGCAACCATGTCCTCGGGTTCGGCTGCTCGCAGACCGTATCGCGCACACACCGCCTCCTGGCGTTCACGCATCGCAACGGGATCATCGGTCACGTTCAATTCGCTCCTTCTCCCGCATGGCCCCGCATCGACAGAAAGGTGGCGAAATCGTCGGCCACGTGTGCCGTCTCGCCCGTCTCGTGCGACCAGAGGACGATGGCCGGCTCCCACGACGCATCGATCCGGTCGTAATCGAAGCAATAGTAGTCACCCGTCCCGAACTCGGCAAACGGCAACAGGTTCGAGAAATCGGCATCCGTGTGGTCGAAGTTGTCTCGCCACTCGCGCCAACCCTCGTTGTAGTGCCGAACGATCGAATTCCACGTCTTGCGCGGATTGCGCGCATCGAAGACGGGGAACACCGGCATTCCGCCGAGCGACCGGCCATTGTTGAGCAGCAGCCATGCCGCGAACGCGTGCGGCAACGCGCGGCCGAGCGCTGCTTCGGCCGCTTCGATTTCCACCGTGGTCGTACCGATGGTTGCTGTTCGGATCATCGATCGGTCTCCGTCAATACTCGCCGCGTTTGTATCGGCGTATCAGCCGGGTTGCCAACATAGCGCGGGATCGGCGCCGCCGCGCGAGACGAAATAAATCGCTGCTTGCACGGCCGTCGCGCGATCCACGCAGTCTCGCGCCCGATAGCTGCCGCGCTGGCCACCCGCGACCAGTTCGATCGTTTCGCCAGCCGGCGCAGTGGGTGCCGTCAGATTCAGCAACGCGGCGTCGACGTGCGAGGCAATGAACACGACATACCGATCGTCACTACCGCCGCCTATCGTCATCAGCATCCCATCGCTCGTCTCGAATGCGACAGTCGAGCGATCGCGCCCGTTCAGCCGTTCGACTGCCGCGATGGCTTGCGCAACGCTGTCGCATTGCGCTTCCGTCACGTGCGAGCGGTTGCCGGTATACGTTTCTTCGATCACCTTCGTGGTTCGCATTCGATGTCCTTCGACGCTGAATCAAACAGACGGGTTACGTTGTCCGAGCGAAGTTCGGCGCTTCACGCTCGACCGGATCCGTTACTCGATACTCGTCACCCAATAGAAATCGGAAGCGGCCAAACCGAGCCGCGTCTTCACGACCTCTACCGCCTGCGCTGTTTTCACCTTCGAATCGACGCTGATGACCACGCCCTTTATCGGTGCGTTGAGGTAATACATGAACTGCATCGGCCCGACCATATCGTCGAGCAGAATGCCCGCAAAGTATTCGTCCAGATCGTCGACACCCTTCTCGAATGGAATCCCGGTCCGCGCCGAGCATTCAGAATGGTCGAATCCGAGCATGCAGACAGGCTTGCCATTTCCACTGGGCCAAACACGGGGCTTGTTCATTGTCGGCGGACCTTCATTACTGTGGTTCGTTACACCCCGGCTCTCGAATCCCGCACAAGCGCCTGCCTGGCATCGATGGTTTGCGGTCACCTTCGGCGAGCAGTACGCGTCGGTATGGCTTCACGACCGGTCGAGCCACCCGTCGAGCAGGTCGTAGTCGTGCAGGTCATGTTCGCCGCGCGTGGGACCGGGTTCCGGTCAACAGCGGGTGTCTGCCAGGCCATCCGTGTCGTGACCGTCCAATCTCATGACATGACACGACTCGCCCGCACTCACCCATCGACCCTCTCCATGAACACCGCCGCTTCCGCATCCGGCAGCGCGTCGCTTATCCGCGACCGGACCTCCGCAACGAATGCCGGCCGGATTTCATCCGTGTCGTCGAAGATATCGCGCGCATGCTTTCCGACGTACAGATCGCACCATATCCACAACGCGTGCGCGAAATGCGTGAGGGATGGCGCGACGCGCAATGGTGTCCAGGCGCCCGCGCCGTGGCGGTCGAACAGCACGTCTCCTTCCGGCACGACGATAACAGGATCGCCGCCCATCTGACCCAACACGATCCAGTCGTCGTGCCATCCGGACAGCCGCCGGCCCGATGCGTCGACGCGATAGCCGGTCTGGCCGATCGCGAGGCTCGCCGGGTTGCCGTATAACAGGAGGTTGTCAGCGGTCCAGGGGATCGACAGATCGACGTTGTCGAGCGCGTTGAACCATGCGGCAATTTCCGCGCTGACCGAGACGGATCTCGCGTGTGCTGGATGATCGGGAGCACGTGCACCGATGCTTGCGCGTGTGCCCACCGTGCCGCGAATCCGGACGATGAACCGATTCAGATCCCGATTGGACATATCGTGCCTCCCGTCGACATTGCGCGTTGCCAAATCGCTTGTGAACGATGCCGGCGGTGCGTCTTTCTGTGTGCCGCCTGCCAACACCTGAGTCAATCCTCGATCCCGGAGATCGACGACGCCATCAGTCGAATTTCAGGTGTCCATCGAGCCACTTCCCGACCGCGTTCCTGCCGAGATCGGACGCGAATTGCTTCAAACGAAGCGCCTCGTCGCGGCTCACCTCAACCCCTCTGCGCAACAACACATTCAGCCCCGCTATCGCGGCGTCTTCCCCGTCAAGGCAATAGAGCGCCTGCCGGATCGGTGTGAGACCGTTTGCCGCCACCGTCGACATGTTGGCACCGGCATCGATCAGTTTCTCCGCTCGCGCGATCAATCCGAATTTCAATGCCGCCGATAGCGCCGTGATACCGCTGCGGTTCGGCTCGTCAAGCAGGCTCCGTGTCGCATACCACGCCACCGTTTTCTCGAAGAGCGCCGCATCGCGATCCAGCGTCGCGCAATGCAGAAACGTATCGCCGGTACGCTCGTTCCTCTGCAGGAAATTCACGTGACTGCCGTCCAGAAAATCGAAGATCGCTCGACTTCTTGCGACATGGAACAGAATGGGCATTCCCTCAAGCACATCCTGTCTTGCAATGTTGGGCAGCAGCCGCTGAATCGGAGCCAGGTCACCCTCCGAGAACGCACCGGCCGCCTCGAAAATATCAACAAGGAATTCTGCATTCATACTCGGTCACCCTCTGGTTCTCGACCCACGTCGCGTCGTGCTCCAATCGATGGCGGGGGGCGGCGGGATCTCACGCGTACTGCACCGCATGGCTGCATCCGGTCGCTGGCGCCTTCCGCACCGGCTAGGCATTCGAAAAGACGACCAACCTGCCCGCGGGATGCCGGCCATCCCAGCCACACGGGAAACCACCGTCGAGATAGGCATGCAGAATACTGTCCCAAATCGGCGGGAAGCAATCGTTGGCGTAGCACTGAAACAGAATGCCGATATCCCGGATCATCAGCTCGATCAGCGGACACGACACCGCATTCGTCCACTTGAGATCCGCGCCGTTGAAGTGCTTGCCTTCGATGCCCCAGTGCTGATTCTTCATCAACCGGGATGCAACCTGGCGGCTCCATTCGAAGCCGGCGGGAAACACCTCCTCCGCGTCACTGACCGACTCCCATTCGTCGAAATCGTCGAACGAATCATCGGTCGCGAAGTGACGTGCGATCGCCGCGTCCCGGACAACGTGATGTGCCACTGGATCGCCGCGATAGGCGGCACCAAAAAATGCGTCCTGCTCGAGAAATCGTACGAGCGGATCGGCTGCAATCAACACGTCATGCCAGGATTTCATGGCGACTCGCGGCGGATCACGGCGTCAGGTCAGAACAGGATGAACGCGTCGTTCTCGACGTAAAAAACGAACGCATCGAGCAACTGAAGCACGCTCGGTTCGTCGACCTGATCGTGGGCGTTGATCACGATGTCCTCGATCGTCGCGCTGTCCAACGTGATCCGCCAGCCGGGTTGATTCGCGGCAGCAGGGACAGCGTCGTCCTCCACATCCCGGGTGTCTTCAAAGAACACGCCTTCGGTATCGAGCGTCCATGGCATGGGCGGCAAGTAGAGCCATCCTGCGAAGTCGCCCGGGCGCTCGAGGATCTGTTTCAGCGATGCTTCAGTCACGGAAGTGGTCAACATGGGTAGTGCGGTTGTAGCTGGGGCAAATGCGTCGGGGGCTGGATCGAGGTGGCGAATCGCCTCCTTCTCCGCCACCTGTTACGTAACGGCCGAACGCGCGTGGTTACTGTCTGCCGCGCTCGTGCTGCGAGCCGTAATTATGCCAATTTCATACCCGCGAGATCATGCCGGCCGCTGTTGCCGGTCGAGTGCTCGCGGTCGAGTGCTCGCGGTCGAATGCCGCGCTTGACGACGCCTGCGGCGATGGTCATGCGACGGACCGCATGCCTCGACCAAAGGAGGCTTATATCGGCTCCCCGAAATACACGAAGTCAAAGACCTCAATCCAGTGCGCGAACTCGGCCGGCACCGCGTCACGCCAATGCCGTGCGGAATCGATGCGCTTGTCGGACGCAAACAAGACTGCGTCTCCCTTTGAGGCAGCGTGAATCGTCAACACGATCAGACCGCCTCCTTCCGCCGCAAAGGCCGCACGTCGACAGGCTCCTGGATCCTCGACGTCGTCGAAAAACACAACGCCGGATCGGGTCAGATCCGCTTCCCGACAGCGGATGTACCCCCAATCCGCGATCCTGTCCGGGAGTGCCTGAAACGCGGCGTCGAGCGAGGAAAAGTGGATCGTCACCAATGTCGAAATCAGGGCTCGTAGCGGATCGTTTCGTAGATCCTGGCATCCCTCCTTGCCCCACGGACTGCGTCGCTGCGTTTTCATTGATGGCCACCGGACTTACCAAACTCGATATCGCGTGCCGCCACAAATCTCCACCTCGACATCAACGAACTGGCCTGCAGCCGACACAACGAATCCAGTTGCAGCTGACGTGATGGCGACAAGAAATTGCAGAGAAATCGAAATTACTTCGCGAGAACTCCGGTGCCACCTCGCAACTACACCTCCTTCAGCACCATCGCCGCGAGTTTCTTCTCGCTCACGAGCCGTCTTATCGATTTTCGATCACCACTCTTCTCAACAAACTCCGTGATACCTGAAAAAGCGTCGAACAAAATCCCCTCCAACCTTGGTGCATCACGCTCTGCAACGCACTTGTCCACCTCAGCCTGGAAATCCCCTCGAACGCCTGGACAACCCCCCATTCTAAAATCAACGTGCGGCCAAACCGAGGCCCCCTTTTTGAATACCATTTTCATTTCAGGCTCGCGAAAATCACCCGCCAACAGCTCCTTATAAAATATCCCAACATTCACATAAAATAATTTACTGTAGGATGACTTTTGGTGATTGATCACGAGCCAGAGATCCGTCAACTCGATAAAACGAGTCACCCCAGCCCCCTGAAATCCGGCAGCCACAGCCGCTTGCCCGAACACCTTTCCCGTTGAAAATTCAGCCTCTTTCATTGCATGCTCTTGCAAAGATACTGCGCAGCATCTGAACAACGACGTCCGGGTTCAGTCCTTCGAACGCGGATTTGTCAGCCTGGATACTGACGCCTCGACCATCGGTGTCCTTGAGCGGATCGTCCGCCGTGATCCGCCACGGGAAGCTCAGGCCGTTGGATTGGAAGCGCTTCAGATGAGCCAAGTCGGGGGCGGCTCCGGCTCTCAGTCGGAAATCATCGGCATATGAGGTTGCTGCGAGCGAGAAAAGACGGACGGGCACGAGAACGGTTCGCATAACGCTGGTGAAACGAGTCTCCATACTTCACATCAGCGCAATCAGCTGAAGTAGAGATGAACCAATTTCCCGTACTCGGGAGAATATTTCCTGAAACTACCCAACGGCTTCTCATCGAGCCGATCCATTGTGGCCTCTATATTCCACGTTATCAATTTTTCATTTCCAACGGATGCATAATCCACCCCCAGGACCGCATACCCCGACCTTACACTTCTTCGGCCGAACCGGATAACAGAACACTTACCCATCAAAATGGCGCCATCTTTTCTGTCATCAGAGAAATAGAGATGGGTATCATCCCTCAGCGAATTGAATTTACGACCACCCAAAATTTTCTTGAGCAAAGCCATCAACCCTACACCCGGGCCAAAATCGACCGAACTTCCAACACAGTCCGCCCCAAGGTAATATAACTTATACAGCGAAGCAATCTCCCTATTCCCATGATTAACATGTATATTTTTTTCACACGCATGAAAATCAGAACCTTCCCCCACAACATCGAAATCCCCATCCTCGAGCAGCCGCTTGCTTTCATCTTCACCGCGAATCAACCTACCTGGATCACCACCATTAAACTGCAGCAGCGCATCAATAATTTCAGGAAACTGGATCACCATCGCTGTTTACTTAGAAATATGAGTCGCACCAGATTCCCCACTATTGCCGAGAATCTCTGCAACCTTTTTGAGTTCTGATACCCGATTTGCATTTGGATATGCATCCGCACCGGCCAGTGCAGCCTTGGCCACCGTCTACACGTTCAACGTCACCCCATCCAGCTACACGGCGGCCATCGCGTGCACCCATAGAGATGCCGTACCTGATGCAACAGTTTCTGCTGTCTTCAGCAAGCTCGCAGTCTTCGGAAAGGCATCCCTCATCTGTTGAACTGCAGCAGGAACAACAACCAGGCAGGACGGAAATCCCTGGGGATTGAGCTTATTTCCGGCTCTTTCAAACGGTGGTTATCGATCGAGTTACCTCCAGCGGCCCCGGGGAAGAGGCTGACCATTCAGCCCAAGCGGATCGATCCACTGCACAGGATTGGGTGCGTACTGGAAGACGTTGCCCCTTCGCGAGTCCGATCGGATCCTTCGACACGCAGCGCCACGACACCGGATCATCGTACCGGTGTCAGTTATCGCGCCGCCCTGTCTATTTCGCTCTCCGGAGCCCGCTTCACGGCACCAGTATGTCGTACAGATACAGCGTCGGCTGTGCCGCGTTGTCCTTCTTTACTCGAAAGATCATGAACGCGTCCGAACGCCCCCCTTCCGAGAAGATGGGTACCTCGATCGATAGCCCGTCCGATTGGTGTCCGCCAATTTCGAATACGTAACCATTCATCAGCGCCTCATCCGGGATCGGACGAACCGCCTCCCCACACAAGCAGGATCTCAGCGCAGCTCGGTACTCCGATGCCGTGCCTGGTGCGGCGAGTCCCTGGCGCACCAGTTCCTCAAAGTGATCATGGATCAATGCGTCGTAGATATGCCTCACTAACGGGGCATGCATCGGATAGTCCACCAATTTACGTTCCACGCTCCCTCCTATCTCCGATTCTTTTCGGTTCGCATTGGCGTCTTTCCATTGAACCCGATGTTTTCGAAATAGGGAACGTGGGGTGGGCAGCCGCCACGCCAGCCGTCCGCCGCATCCATGAAATCGATCTCAATCAGGGCCAATTCGACTTCCAGCGCGGCGCGGTTGCGAGTAGTGTCTACGTGCCCGTATTGCTGCCCGCCGCGCCCGACCGGCGCCCGGCGCTTACCCCACACCCCGCTGACCACTGGAGATCTGCGATGAAACGTTCGAAGTTCCTGCTATCGGGCCTGCTGCTCGCGTCGGCCCTCGGATTCACGGCCGTCGCCGCGCACGCGGACGACCTGCTCGACTCGGTCAAGAAAGCCGGCGTGCTCCGGGTCGGCCTCGAAGGCACCTATCCGCCGTTCAACTCGCGCGGCACGTCGGGCCAGCTCGAGGGCTTCGACGTCGACGTCGCGAACGCTGTCGCCGGCAAGCTCGGCGTGAAGACGCAGTTCGTCCCGACCGAATGGAGCGGCATCATCGCCGGCCTGCAGGCCGGCAAGTTCGACGTGATCGTCAACCAGGTCACGATCACGCCGCAGCGCAAGGAAGCGCTCGATTTCAGCCAGCCGTACACGTACTCGGCCGCGCAGCTGATCCAGCGCAAGGACGACACGCGCAACTTCAAGTCGCTCGACGACTTCAAGGGCAAGAAGCTCGGTGTGACGCTCGGTACCAACTATGACCAGATGGCACGCACCGTGCCGGGCATCGAGGTGCAGACGTATCCGGGCGCGCCGGAGAAGCTGCGCGACCTCGCCGCGGGCCGGATCGAGGCGACGCTCGACGATCGCCTGATGCTGCCGTACATGATCAAGACGTCCAACCTGCCGCTGCGCGCGGGCGCGGTGCTGAACGGCGGCAAGCAGGAAATGGCGATCCCGTTCCGCAAGGGCAACCCGAAGTTCGAGAAGGCGATCAACGACGCGCTCGACTCGCTGCGCAAGGACGGCACGCTGAAGAAGATCTCGATGCACTGGTTCGGCAGCGACGTGACCGTGCCGGTCGCGCAGTAAGCGGCCCGGCACTGCAACGCGTCACGCCCTTCGTCTCGATGAAGGCGTGACGCGTCCCCTCAGGCCGCTTCGTCGAAGCGCGCCAGCAGCATCTGGCCGATCGGCGTCAGCGCCGGGCGCGCCGCCACGGCATTCATGCGCACCTGCGTATCGTCAACCAGCCGCTTCTCGACCAGCACGGCGAAGGCCGGATTCGACGGATCGACGCTGTCCGGCGCACGCGCGACGCGCAACAGCATCGAGAATTCATGCGGACTCAGCATGGTCTCTGTCTCCTGATCGTCCGCGGTCCGGTTCGAGCCGGCGTCGATCGTATTTTCGAATGAAATCGCGCGATGCATGACCACTGCGCCGTCGGGAGCGAGATCCCGATCGGCCCCCGACTGCGACGCGGGCACGTCGTCGCGAGCAGGTTGCGCACGTTCCCGGTCCGGCGGTGCCGCCGCGACGGGAACGTGCAACGTTATGGGCGCACCATGACGTGACCGTGACAGGAAAACGGGGCGCAAATCGATGCGCGTCATATGCCGTTTCGGTTCGATGCCCCTACGATTGACGAAGACGAGCCGCATCGCTTGTCAGGCCGTCAGTTGCCCGCTCGCGCGCCGTTTCGCGCCCTTCATCGCGGATCGACCGAATACGGGAAACCCCCACGCCCCGATCCGTTCGCATGGCGCATGCAGCGCACAACCACGTTCACCGCGCGCCCAAGTGTCATCCCGATGAGCACGCCCCATACCGCGAACGACAGCATCACGAAGCCGCTCGTCGCCGCCCACGGTGCATGCACGGCGACCGCGTAATGGATGCCCGTTTCGGCGACGAACGTCAGCATCAGCGTGACGAGCAGGCTCGCGTCGCCGGGCAGGCGCACGCGCAGGCCCGACGACGCCGGACGGTACTCGAGCCGCCACCGGCCCGCGTGCAGCCAGCCCAGCGCCGCGCCCCCCAGGACGGCTGCCAGTGCGATCGCGTTCGCGTCGATGCCGGCATGCGGGAAGAGTCCGTTCAGGCTGACGATGCCGAGCATGCCGAAAGCGACCGGCGAGATCAGCGGTCGTGCAGCCGGCACCTCGCGCGGGAAACAGCGCTTGATGCCGATATAGAGCAGCACGCAAAACATGACGTACACGTAAGGCTTCAGGTGAAGGAGCGTGGACATGGTCGGAGTCGCCTGATCGAAGTGGACACGGCGACACCGTACTGCCCGGCCCCGACAGGCGGTACGGCTTGCGACGGGAGGCAGGAATTCGCAGACGAGTTGCGCGTCGCGGCGACGATCGTTCAGCGAATCGGGACGACCGATGCGCGCAGCATCCGGCAACCGGCGTCGTCCGGACCGAAGGTCCGCCTTCGCCGGGACAGTCGGCGCGTCGTGCCCGACGCGAAACCGGCAACACCCCGTGTCCTTCCGCGGCCCCTTCCACTACACTCGTGACGGAAACGGGCCAACCGTCGGCGGCCGAAGCACTTCGTCGAAGCCGCGCGCCGTTCGTCGCAATCCGCACGCGGTCGGCCCGACCGGCAGTAAGGTCAGGCCATCGGCGCATCGCGCGCCTTCCCTCACCCGACACCATGCGAGCCACATCCGACCCATCGCCGATTCCGCAGCCACCCGCCGGCGCCCCGCCGCGGCTGCTGCGCGACCCGGCCGCGCTGCTCGCGTTTGCGTGTTTCAACTCGGTCGTCGGGCTGGGGTTCTGGGCCATCCATTTCAACGAACCGCTGCTGCCCTACCTCGTCGTCGCCAACGCGATCGGTTTCTGCGCGCTGCTGTTCAGCTATGCCGCCGACCGGCTGCTGCCGCGCAAGCCCGGGCTCGCATTGAAGACCCTCGTGATCGCGCCGGCCAGCGTGCTTATCGGTTTCGAGATCTCGGCAACGATCGTCGGCGGGAACGTGCCGCACGTGTTCGGGCGCGCCCGCATCGGAACGTGGGACAACTACGGGCCGTCGTTGCTCATCTCGGCGATCCTGTTCGTGTGCGTGTCGCTGTTCCTGCAGTCCATGCGCATGCGTGCGACGCTCGAGACCGAGCGCCGCGAAGCCGCCGAAGCGCGCCAGGCCGAGACGGCCGCGCGCCTGGCGCTGTTGCAGGCGCAGATCGAGCCGCACTTTCTGTTCAATACGCTCGCGAACGTGCAGAGCCTGATCGAGCGCGATCCGGCTCGCGCATCGACGATGCTCGACAGCCTGAACCGCTACCTCCGTGCGAGCCTGCGACGCACGCGCGATGCGACGTCGACACTCGGCGAGGAGCTCGAACTCGTCGAGGCGTTGCTGAAGATCGCGTCGATCCGCCTCGGCGAGCGGCTTTCGTATGCGATCGACGTGCCGGCGGATCTGCACGCGCGGCCGTTCTCGCCGCTGCTGCTGCAACCGCTCGTCGAAAATGCGCTGCTGCACGGAATCGAGCCGTCGATCGACGGCGGCGTGATCGTGATTCGCGGCCGGATGCGCGGCGACCGGCTCGAACTGAACGTGATCGATACGGGTGTCGGCCTCGGCAACGGCGACACGCGCCTGCATGGCGGCGTCGGTCTGGCCAACGTGATGGCGCGCATCCGGACGCTGCACGGCGAGCGCGGCCGCGTCTCCGTCGAGACGAACACCGCCGCCGCGCATGGCGTCACCGCGACCTTGCTGATTCCGATCGACTGACATGCCGACCGCCCTCATCGCCGATGACGAACCGAACCTGTCCGCGTCGCTCGCGCAGCGGCTGGGCACGCTCTGGCCCGAACTGGACATCGTCGCGATGCCGCGCAACGGCATCGAAACGCTGGCCGCGCTGAACGCGTCGCCGCGCCCGGACATCGCGTTTCTCGACATCCGCATGCCCGGCATCGACGGGCTGAAGCTCGCTGCGCTCGTACCCGACGTGCATGTCGTGTTCGTCACGGCCTACGACGAATATGCGGTCGATGCGTTCGATCGTGCCGCGGTCGACTACCTGCTGAAGCCGGTGACGGACGAGCGGCTGCTGCGCTGTATCGCGAAACTGCAGCGCGGCGGGCCGGCGCTCGCGCAAACCGATGCGCTCACGCAGGCGGCGCAAGCGAGAGAAGCGGCGCCGATCCGCTGGCTGACCGTGGGCGTGAAGGATGCGACGCGGCTCGTATCGGTCGATGACGTGTTGTATTTCCAGGCATCGGAGAAATACACCGAAGTCGTCACGGCTGGCGAACGACTCGTGATTCGCACGCCGTTGAAGGAACTGATGCAGCGGCTCGATCCAGAGCGGTTCGCGCAGGTGCATCGCGGCGTGATCGTTGCGTATGCAGCGATCGATCGTGTCGAGCGCGATCTGCTGGGAAGGTTGCGGATTCGCGTGCACGGACAGCGCGAGATGCTGCCGGTCAGTCGGGCGTATGCGGGGTTGTTCAGGCAGATGTGATGCGGGGCGGCTGGCGGCCGGCGCGACAGGATTACGTTCTGACAGATCTTGGACGACGCGTTGGCAAACCGCGCCGCATCCAACACAATCACGCGAACATCCCGCATTCGGCGGCGTGGCATCGCACAAACACGGCGCCCCATCCGGCAGACCCGTCATGAAAACACTACGTGGAATGACAACGTGCGTAGTCGCCGCGCTCGCGAGCGGCTGCGTGACCACGCCGAATCTCGTCGACGAGAGCGTGGCCGGCATCACGCCGACGCACGCGAGCGGGATCCTGATCGTCGTGGACGGCAAGATCTTCGATTCGCCGTCATTCGGCAGCGAGGGCCGCGCCTATCTGGCAGGACTCGGCGAAGGCATCCAGGGCACGCTGACTGACATCCCGACGCAGCTCGTCGAGCTCGACGTGATGAAGTTCGTCGATCCGATACCGCATGCGCTGGACGCGATGCATCCGAGTCACCTGGTTCGCCTGTACACGGCGTCCGACTTGCGCCGCAACGACACGCCCGTGAGTGCGACGTGGCAGATGACCGTATCCGACGTCAAAATGACGCCAGTCGCGCCGACCGACGAAAAGCCGGCAGGGACGCGCTACACGTTCAAGCCGATCTACAAGGCGCGCGCCGATGGCGACACGTGCGTCGATTCCGACAGTCTCGCGAAGCAATGCGGGGCGGCGATGGGAAAGATACTCGGCGATGCACTGCGCGCCGCGCATGTGATGCAGATCGGCGCAGGGACATAGGCGACATGGCTTTCGCCGCTGACGATCACCTTGTCAACCCGGAAGACCGGGCTCCGTCCGAATCACGAGCGTCCCGACGTCGGCAACGATGAAATCAGCGCGGCGCCGCATGAAGTCTTGTGACCTTCGAACGCCGCATGCGCCCCCTCGATGTCGAACTGCCCATCGCCCTCGACGACAACACACGGTCCATGTAACGGGCACGTACAGCGGTCACCGACGCGTGCAGGTGCACGGCCCATGACATCGCTGTTTGACGCCCCCGTCTCGACATAGCCACCGTGACTGTGGACGTCGCCCACTCGAATGATTCCTCGCATGGTCGGTTGTCCGGTCAGTAGGAATAGCCCTGCATGCCGTAATCCGTGTCGTGGCGACGCCCCCACCACGGCAGATACGCATTGTTCTCGCCCCGCGCGCGGAACCAGTCCTTGTCCGGATCGATCGCCGTGACTTTCGACGGCGGCACCACCACCACCGCCGTCGGATGCTGCGCATCCGTCGTCCCCGCCACCAGCACCTTCTCACCGAAGTGATTCGCTCGCCCGATCGCCAGCACCACGTCCGTCAATGCCGTACCGGCTCCCATCGGACCCAGCAGTGCCGGCGTATTGAACGTCTGCTTGCTGAAGTTGTAGTCCGGCAGCACTTCCGTCAACGTCTGCGACAACGCGCCGATCCGCTCCGACGCCGCCTCGCCTCCGCGACCTGCATCGTGCACCACGAAGTTCAGCGACGGCACCGTCACGCCCGCGTTGCGCGCCGCACTGTCGATCGTGGCCTTCCACGCCTGTACCGTACGCGTGGTGCCGGCCTTCGCCTCGTAGTCCTTGACGTTGCCCGTCGCCGCTCGGCCGATCCACGCCAGCGGTTCACGCTCCGTCTTGAAGTTCGGCCCGACGAGAAACAGCACCACCATGTTCTCGTTGATCTGCGCGTCTTTCGGCGGGAAGCTCGGCGCGTCCCAGTTCATCACCCACGCGCTCTTGTCCGGGTTCGCCTGCAGGTAATCCAGTGCGCGGTTCAGCGACGTAAAGCCGGCGTTTGCACCGCCCTTGTTAACGTGGACGTCGGGGGGCGTGTTCTTGCTCCAGAGATCCAGGAAATATTTATTCCCGATGTTGAATTCACTGACGATGCTCTGTTGCAGATAAGCCTGAGCCTCGCCAGCATCCAATCTATCCGGCACGGCAAACTCCACGCGGATACCTGCCAACTCGCGCCAGTCATCCTTATTCCTGGACTTGACCGTGTAGAAATACTTGGCGTTCATCACATAGCGATCACCGAACAACCCAAGCAGCTTACTGACGTATTTGTGGTAGAAACCTTGGAACGTTTCAGCGCCTTGATTGCCATACGCCACACCTGCGACCGACTGTAGCGTCGTAAACGACTTCGGATCCGTCCGAACCATGTCGTCGTTTTTATTGGGTTTAGCGAGCCCCATGGTCCACAAAACCTGCCATTCAGTTGGATAGTCGCGCCGCTGCAATGGATTCAGCCACTCGAGTCCGACAACTTGCGCTACAAACGGCGCAACACCTTCGTTCGTATTCGACACCGCGGCATCTTTCTGCGTTACGGTATCCGCGCGCGCAGGCGTCACCGTCACGATGATCGACACAACAAACGCCAGAACGGCTTCCAGGGTTGGCACTATCAACAGTCGCTTCATCCATTCTCCCGCGCTCAATTCGCCACGAGGCATATGTGCTGCGAAAACACTCCAGCCGCACATGATACCCATCGTGACAATCCACCTGCAGGACAAGACAAATATCGATCTTGATTCATCCACCCGATTTTTATGAATATCTCAGTAGAACCAAGCAATTATTTTAAAGAAATGAGCGCCCGAAAAAACATCGACACGAATATTCACGCGCGCTACCGGACGCGTCCCTAGCAAAGGAAACTTGAATACGACAAAGGGCCATGCATACATTGCGTCGCCCTATGTTTCGGAATATTGCGCGTGAATACAGTCGAACCTCGCGGAGCCGGCAAGATTCGAGCACGAGCGCGCCGCGCCGCGCCCCCGTACGCAATCAGCCGCCCCAAGATCCGTCGACAGGTCCTTCAACCCTGAATTGCAGATCACCGCGGCAATCGTCTTGCCACGCACCTCGTCGGCCAACCGGTGTTGGCTTGCGACCGGGGCAACAGGATCACGTTCCGACAGAACATGGACGGCGCATTTGCAAAGCCGCGCCACACCCAGCACGTTCGCACGAACACGCTGTATCCACCGCCCCGCAGATCAGCCGTCGGAAGCGCCTGACGACACCCGTCAAGCCATCGACGGCCGGGCAAGGCGGCGCGCTAAGTGCGAGGCGCTTGCCCCGGAAGATCGTCGCGCCGATCGTCGTTGCTCCGCGGCCGACGTCCTGGCAGCACCGGCAAGCAACGTTGCAACGCGTCGAACACGTGCAGCAGCCCACGTTTGAGCGGGCCCGCAATGGGCTTCTCGACGACCACGTGCACCAACAGCGCGGCCACGATCGCCGCTACGACCACGGCCCAAAACATCGCGACCGGATCGACAGCCGTGCCCACTCGATTGAACAGCATGTAGCCGACGTGCTGATGAATCAGGTACAGCGGATAGCTGACCGCGCCGAACCAGACCCACCGCGGGCTGGCGAGCATCGGCGTGCGACGCAACGCGAGCACGAGCATCACGACGAAGAACGCGGTCATCACGATCGCCACGATTGCCGGATTCAGCGGATGCTTGAGGTGCTCGCTGAAATACGGCAGGAGTCGGGATTCGTGGTAAAGCGACAGCACCCAGGCCGCACCGACGAGCAGGATGCGCGACGGCGACAGGCCACGCTCGCGGATCAGGAAGATGGCGGCACCCGCGATGAAGAAGCCCGCATAATCCGTGACCAGGAACGCCTGGAGCTTGACGATCTGGTGCCACTCGACCCACACCGTCGCAATCAGCCACGCGAACAGCCAGCGCTCGGCGCGACGGATCTGGCCAATGAGGAGCAGGATCCCGACCAGCCGGTAGAACCGCAGCTCCGCCCCCAGGGACCAATACGCGCCGTCGATCGAGTCGGTGCCGAATCCGCCGCCGAGCATCACCATGTTCACGAGGTATTGCAGCCACGTCGCAACGAAACGATCGCCGCCGATCGCGAGCGTCACGAGAAAGGTGATCGTGCAGCAGGCCCAGAAGGCCGGCAGCAGGCGGGAGGCGCGCGACGCGATGAACCGCTTGATGCTTCCGTCACCCGCCGTCATCAGGATCACGAAACCGCTGATCATGAAAAACAGGTGCACACCGAGGTAGCCGTACTTCGCGACCGGCTCGAGTGCCGGATAGTGCATGGTGGTCATGTCGTCGGCCGCGTATCCCCGGAACGCGTAGTGAAAGAACACGACGGCCACTGCGGCAACGAAGCGAAACAGGTCAAGCTCGGGAATTCGAGAGGACTTCACGGTCGATTCCTGTCGGAATTGTCGTTGCGGAGTGCGCCGGCCCGGCGACGGCTGGTCTTCGCACCGCGACCCATTCGTGCCCGTTCGTAATCGCGAACGAGCTGGCCTGCGAGCACCGCCACGCCGTGCTGGACAGGCGAGCGATGTTCCGGAAACGCGAAGGGGCTACGCAAACATCGCGTAACCCCTTGTCAGATATGGTGCCGGCTGCAGGACTCGAACCCGCCACCTGATGATTACAAATCAACTGCTCTACCAGATGAGCTAAGCCGGCGTAGCGCGAGATTCTACCTCATTTCACAATCTTGAGGCGAGGTCTGTTGCCACCTTTCGAGCCGTCGCCGTCAGTTTTCGGCGGTTCGTCGGCACCTTCGGACGGCTCCTCGTTCGCGCCGCGCTCGGCAACCGGTGTCAGCGTCGACGAAGACTCATCACGCTGCACGTCGTCGGCCTGCGCAGCTTCGTCGTCGAACGCGCCAGAATCCTCGCCTTCGCCCGCGACCGCATCGACCTGGAACGCCATGCCCTGCCCGTTCTCGCGCGCATAGATCGCGAGCACGTTGGCAACCGGAATCTCGATCTTGTGCGCTTTCCCGGAGAACCGGGCCGTGAATTCGATCCACTCGTTGCCCATCTGCAACTGGCTCGTCGCCTCGAAGCTGATGTTGAGCACGATCTCGCCGTCACGCACGAACTGACGCGGCACGCGCGTCGAGTTGTCGACCCTCACCGCGATATGCGGCGTGTAACCGTTATCGGTGCACCACTCGTACAGTGCGCGCAGCAGATAAGGCTTCGTTGAAATCTCTTGCATCACAATCCTCGAACCCGGAGCGGGGGCGCGGCACGCCGCGCCGCCCTCTCCGTCATGCCTGCAACATTAACGACGCATGACCTTTTCGGACGGCGTCAGTGCTTCGATATACGCCGGACGGCTGAAGATCCGTTCCGCGTACTTCATCAGCGGCGCGGCGTTCTTCGACAGCTCGATGCCGTAGTGATCCAGACGCCACAGCAGCGGTGCGATCGCGACGTCGAGCATCGAGAACTCTTCGCCGAGCATGTACTTGTTCTTCACAAAGATCGGCGCGAGTTGCGTCAGGCGATCGCGGATCGCGAGGCGTGCCTTCTCGTGGTTCTTCTCCGCTGCCTTGCCCTTCTCGTTCTCGAGCGTGCTGACGTGGACGAACAGTTCCTTCTCGAAGTTGAGCAGGAACAGGCGTGCACGTGCGCGCTGCACGGGGTCGGCCGGCATCAGTTGCGGATGCGGGAAGCGCTCGTCGATGTACTCGTTGATGATGTTCGATTCGTACAGGATCAGATCGCGCTCGACCAGAATCGGCACCTGACCGTACGGGTTCATCACCGAAATGTCTTCCGGCTTGTTGAACAGGTCGACGTCACGGATTTCGAAGTCCATGCCCTTCTCGAACAGCACCAGCCGGCAACGCTGGGAGAACGGGCAAGTTGTGCCGGAATACAGAACCATCATGTTTGCGTTTCCTCAAAAAAGCCGAGGGCCGGCACGCGGCGAACCCCTTCCGGGGTTCCACCTTGCGCCGGCCCCACGCCGGTCAGGCGTGATTACTTGATATCTTTCCAGTATGCGGCATTGAGCCGCCAGGCCAGGAAAGTCAGGACACCGAGAAAGATCAGCACCCATACGCCGAGGCGTTTGCGGGTCTGCTGAGCCGGCTCGGACATCCAGGTCATGTACGCCACCAAGTCGGCAACCGCAGCATCATAATCCACCGCGGACAGTGTCCCCGGCGTGACCTGCTGGAAGCCGACGAGCGTATGGACCTTCTCGCCCGTCTCCTCGTCCGTCTTGTCTTCGAATTTGGCGGTGCGCTGCCCCTGCATCTGCCACAGGACATGGGGCATGCCGACGTTCTCGAACACCGCGTTGTTCCAGCCGGTCGGCCGTGTATCGTCGCGATAGAAGCTGCGCAGATACGTATACAGCCAGTCGCGGCCGCGCGCCCGCTCCTCGACCGACAGGTCGGGCGGCGAGGTGCCGAGCCAGTTCTTCGCGTCTTCAGGGCGCATCGCGACGGACATCGTGCTCCCGACCTTGTCGGTCGTGAACAGGAGATTCGTTTCGATCTCCTTCTGGGATATGCCCAGATCCGTCAGACGGTTGTAGCGCATCAGGTTCGCGCTGTGGCAGTTCAGGCAATAGTTTACAAACAATTGCGCGCCGTGCTGAAGCGAAACGAGATTTTCCGTGTTATCTGGCGCCCGGTCGAGCGGAAAATTACCTTCCGCCCGAACCGCCGGCGCCACCAGCAGCGCACACGCGGTCGCCCCGATCAGCGCGAGTGTCGAAAGCAGTTTCTTCATGTCGTTCTCTCCTCGCTCACGTTAATGGGGCTTGAAGCGCACCCGCTCCGGCGGCTGCTTGAACGTGCCAAGCGGCGTCCAGACGGGCATGCCGAGGAAGAACGCGAAGTAGATCAGCGCGCAGCCCTGCGCGATCAGCGTCGCGACCGGCGATGGCGGCCGTGTGCCGAGGAACGCGAGGGTCAGGAACGCGGCGACGAAGATCCCGAGGAACACCTTGTGGAACAGCGGCCGGTAGCGGATCGACTTCACCGGGCTGCGGTCGAGCCACGGCAGGAAGAACAGCGTGATCACCGCCGAACCCATCACGACGACACCCCAGAACTTCGACTCCGTCAGGTACATGAATACGACGATCGCCGCGGCCAGCACCGGCAGCCCGGCCTTCCACTTGCCGCGCGCGCGGATCAGCGCGAGCACGCCGAGCAGCGCGATCACGATCATCAGCACGATCTTGAACGGGTCGGTGGTTGCGCGCAGCATCGCGTAGAACGCGGTGAAGTACCAGACCGGCGCGATCTCGGGCGGCGTCTGCAGCGGGTTCGCCGGGACGAAGTTGTTCGCCTCGAGGAAGTAGCCGCCCATCTCCGGCGAGAAGAACACGATCAGCGCGAACACCATCAGGAACACGCACACGCCGAGGAAATCGTGCACCGAGTAGTACGGATGGAACGGAATGCCGTCGAGCGGCACGCCGTTCGCGTCCTTCTTCGCCTTGATCTCGATGCCGTCCGGGTTGTTCGAGCCCACTTCATGCAGCGCGACCAGGTGCGCGATCACAAGGCCGACCAGCACGAGCGGAATCGCGATCACGTGGAACGCGAAGAAGCGGTTCAGCGTGACGTCCGACACCACGTAGTCGCCGCGAATCCACAGCGACAGGTCGGGGCCGACGAACGGGATCGCCGAGAACAGGTTCACGATCACCTGCGCGCCCCAGAACGACATCTGGCCCCACGGCAGCAAGTAGCCGAAGAACGCCTCGGCCATCAGGCACAGGAAGATCGCGCAGCCGAAGATCCACACGAGTTCGCGCGGCTTGCGGTACGACCCGTAAAGCAGCCCGCGGAACATGTGCAGATAGACGACCACGAAGAACATCGACGCGCCCGTGGAGTGCATGTAGCGGATCAGCCAGCCCCACGGCACCTCGCGCATGATGTACTCGACCGACGCAAACGCGAGCGTCGAGTCGGGCTTGTAGTTCATCGTCAGGAAGATGCCCGTGACGATCTGGTTGACGAGCACCAGCAGCGCGAGGGAGCCGAAGAAGTACCAGAAGTTGAAGTTCTTCGGCGCGTAGTACTCGGAAACGTGCTTCTTCCAGGTGGACGTGAGCGGGAAGCGCTGATCGATCCAGCCGGTGAGACCTGTCGTGGAGACTTCCTTGTTGTCGGCCATCACGCTTCTCCTTTCTCGTCCTTGCCGATCACGAGGGTCGTCGCCGACGTGAACATGTAGGGCGGGATGTCGAGATTCTGAGGCGCCGGCTTGTTCTTGAACACACGGCCGGCGAGGTCGTAGGTCGAACCATGGCACGGGCACAGGAAGCCGCCCGGCCAGTCGTCCGGCAGGTTCGGCTGCGGACCCGGCGTGAAGCGTTGGCTTGGCGTGCAGCCGAGGTGCGTACACACGGCCATCACGACGAGAATGTTCTTGCGATCGGCCCGCGAGCGATATTCGTTCGCGCAATACGCGGGCAACGGCATCGTATAGGGCTTTTCGGTGGTCGGATCGGCCACTTCCTTGTCGGCCTTGACCACGTCGGCCAGCATCGCGTCGGTGCGGTTCAGGATCCACACCGGCTTGCCGCGCCACGGCACGGTGACCATTTCACCGGGCTTCAGCCCGCTGATGTCGACTTCGACCGGTGCACCGGCCGCTTTCGCTTTCGCGGACGGCGCAAGCGACGCCGCGAAAGGTATGACGGTGGCTACGCCTCCTACGCCACCTGCTACGGATGTCGCAATCAGCCAGGTACGGCGGCCGCTGTCGACGCGTTTCTCTTCCTTGTCTCGCATCACACGCCCCACTTCTGAGTTGGATTTTCCGTCACGACTTTCCATTCCGCCGCTAGTTTGCTCGAATGGAGTCGCCATTTACAAGGCCCGGAGATGAAAATCCCTTCGAAGTGATTGATAGTTAAGGGTTTTCCCCCACTATCGGAGCGATTAAATCATTTCACTTTTAAGCATCCGCTACATTGCAAAATTTCGATGCGCTGCCGCAAATCCGGCATTCAGACCGGGTTATGGATATCGATAAAAAGGTGTTCGATATCGAATTCTTCGGACAAGTGGGCGCCCAGCGCCTGGATTCCGTAGCGTTCGGTCGCATGGTGCCCTGCCGCAACGAACGCGACGCCGCTCTCGGCGGCCGTATGCGTCACGTATTCGGACACCTCGCCGGTCAGGAACACGTCGGCGCCGGCATCGATCGCCGCATCGAAATAGCTTTGCGCGGCGCCCGTGCACCACGCAATGCGACGCAGCTGCGTGTCCAAATCACCGAGCACGAGCGGCGTGCGGCCGAGCGTGCGCTCGACCTTCGCGACGAAGTGCTCGAGCGTGACGGGCATCGGCAGCGTCGCCATCCAGCCGAGGTCGCCTTCGCCGAAACGCTGCTCGCCGATCAGCCCGAGCCGCTCGCCGAGCTGCGCGTTGTTGCCGAATTCGGGATGCGCGTCGAGCGGCAGGTGGAATGCGAACAGATTCAGGTCGTTCGCGAGCAGCAGCTTCAGCCGCTGGTACTTGCGGCCCGTGATCTGTGGCGGCTCGTTGCGCCAGAAATAGCCGTGATGGACGAGCACGGCATCCGCCCCCCATTCGAGCGCGGCTTCGAGAAACGCGACCGACGCCGTCACGCCGGTGGCGATCTTCTCGATCTTGCGGCGCCCCTCGACCTGGAGGCCATTCGGGCAATAGTCCTTGAAGCGCGCGGTTTCAAGGGTATTGTTCAAGTACAATTCAAGTTCGATCCGATCCATATAAACCTCTAATCCATTCAGATGCTTAGACGCTTCTGGCTGTTCTTCGCGCAGGCGGTTACCGTACTGCTCGCGCTGATGTTCATCGTCGTGACGCTCAAGCCGCAATGGCTGCAACGGCAAGGACAGCTCGGCAAGCAGCTCGCCACGCCGATCGTTGCGCTGCGGGAAGTCGCGCCGGGCATCGGCGGCGCGCCGGCGACCACGTCGTACGCCGAGGCCGCGCAAAAGGCGATGCCGGCCGTCGTCAACGTCTTCTCCAGCAAGGACGGCTCACTGCCGCCCGACCCGCGCGCGAAAGATCCGCTGTTCCGCTACTTCTTCGGCGACCGCAACGCCCGCAAGCAGCAGGACGAACCGGCCGCCAACCTTGGCTCGGGCGTTATCGTGAGCCCTGAAGGTTACATTCTAACGAACCAGCACGTCGTGGACGGCGCCGACCAGATCGAAGTCGCGCTCGCGGACGGCCGCACAGCCACCGCGAAGGTGATCGGCAGCGATCCCGAGACCGATCTCGCGGTGCTGAAGATCAACATGACGAACCTGCCGACGATCACGCTCGGCCGCTCCGACCAGTCGCGCGTCGGCGACGTCGTACTCGCGATCGGCAACCCGTTCGGCGTCGGCCAGACGGTCACGATGGGGATCATCAGCGCGCTGGGCCGCAACCACCTCGGCATCAACACGTTCGAGAACTTCATCCAGACCGACGCGCCAATCAACCCGGGCAACTCGGGCGGCGCGCTGGTCGACGTGAACGGCAACCTGCTCGGCATCAACACGGCGATCTACTCGCGCTCGGGCGGCTCGCTCGGGATCGGCTTCGCCATCCCCGTGTCGACCGCTCGCACGGTGCTCGAAAGCATCATCACGACGGGCTCGGTCACGCGCGGCTGGATCGGCGTCGAGCCACAGGACGTCACACCGGAGATCGCCGAGTCGTTCGGGCTGTCGCAGAAATCGGGCGCGATCGTCGCCGGCGTGCTGCAGGGCGGCCCGGCCGACAAGGCCGGCATCAAGCCGGGCGACATCCTGGTCTCGGTCAACGGCGACGAGATCACCGACACGACGAAGCTGTTGAACACCGTCGCGCAGATCAAGCCGGGCACGCCGACCAAGGTGCACGTCGTACGCAAGGGCAAGGAGTTCGACGTGAACGTCGTGATCGGCAAGCGTCCGCCGCCGCCGAAGCAGACGCTCGACGAGCAGGACAGCGATACCGAATGACGTCGGGCGAGCGGCGCACTGCCGCATGCCGAGCACCGTCGAAAATGAAAAAGGGCAGCCGCTTGGCTGCCCTTTTGTTTTGTATCGAAAGACCTTCGTTGCCGGGAAGGTGGCCTCGCCACGTGCTTTCCAGCTAACCCAGCACCACCGGGCCCGTTCAGGTGCGGCCGGAAGACCGACCCCGCCGCGCACCGCCCCGGCGCGCTGCCGTCAACTCGCGGCTTCGCCGTTCTCCGCGTCGCCCTCTTCGGCCGGCTTCTTCGGCACGAAGAACCGCGCAGCCAGCAGCCCGATCTCGAACAGCACGACCAGCGGCAACGCGAGCATCAGTTGCGAGAACACGTCCGGCGGCGTGACGACCGCCGCGACGATGAATGCGCCGACGATCACGTACGGCCGCATCTCCTTCAGCTTCTTCAGCGACAGCACGCCCATCCGGACGAGCAGCACGACGACGATCGGCACCTCGAACGTGACCCCGAACGCGATGAACATCCCGAGCACGAAGCTCAGGTAGTTGTCGATGTCGGTGGTCATTTCCGCCCCGAGCGGCGCGTTGTAGTGCGCCATCACGCGGAAGATCGTCGGGAACACGAGGAAGTACGCGAACGCCATCCCGCACAGGAACAGCACGTAGCTGCTGCCGACGAGCGGCGCGACGAGCTTCTTCTCGTGCTGGTACAGCCCCGGCGCGACGAACGCCCAGATCTGGTACAGCACGATCGGCAGCGCGATCACGAGCGCGACGAGCATCGTGACCTTCATCGGCACGAAGAACGAGCCGGTGACATCGGTGACGATCATCTTGCCGTCTTTCGGCAGGTTCTGCATCAGCGGCCGCGCGAGCAGCCGGAAGATGTCGGGCGCCCAGTAGACGAGCCCGAGGAACACGACGATCACGGCCGCGCCCGCGCGAATGATGCGATCGCGAAGCTCGACGAGATGGGAAATGAAGGTTTCTTCCGGGGCGTCGCCCGGGTTCTGCTGGGGGTCGCTCACGCCGGCCCTCGGTAGGATTGACGAGCGAGCATGCGCTCGGCTCAGAAGAAGCGCGTCGGCCGGCGCAGGCTGGCCGGCTGGTGGCGCGCAACGCGCGCGGCGCCCGACTGCACGTGCGTGCGGCGCGTGGTCGCGCGCTTGTACCAGACAGGCGCAGCCGCCTGCTTGACGCGCCAGTTGCGGCGCTTCGGCGCGAGCGCGGCCGAACTACCGCGCCAGGACGGCGCCGCGGGCGTGTCGGAACCGGTCGAACCGGCGTCGCCCGCCGCTTCATTGAGACCGCCGACCGCGGAATGCCACGTGTCGTTCAGTTCCTTCTCGTGCTCGCGCAGGTTGTCGTGAATCGTCGTCTCGACATTGCGCGCGGCCGCTTCGAAATCGGTCTTCATCGTCCGCAGCGCGTCGAGTTCGATTTCGCGCGAGACCTCGGCCTTCACGTCATTGATATACCGCTGCGCGCGGCCGAACAGCGCGCCTGCCGTACGCGCAACGCGCGGCAGGCGCTCGGGGCCGAGCACCACGAGCGCGACGACGCCGATCAGCGCCATCTTCGAAAGACCGAGATCCAGCATCGCGAATGCCTGTCAGCGTGCCGGCGTTACGCCTTGTTCGAGTCGGAACGCGTCGTTTCCTTCGCGTTGACGTCGACCGGGCCCGAGCGCGGCAGTTGCTGCGCGTCCGCCGGTGCTTCGCCGTCCTTCATGCCGTCCTTGAAACCCTTCACGGCGCTGCCGAGATCGTTACCGATGTTGCGCAGCTTCTTGGTACCGAAAACCAGCGCGACGATCAGCAGCACGATCAGCCAGTGCCAAATGCTCAATCCACCCATGATGAAACCTCTCCTCAACCACGCCGCGATGCAGCGTAAATCGCCGGCAACGCGCCGGCTTCGACCATCGATGCGGGGATACGCCCCGCGCCGTCAACCCATCCGCTGCCAGGGGCGCGGACCCGCCAGGATATGCGCGTGCAGGTGGTAGACCTCCTGCCCGCCGCCCGGGCCCGTGTTGATCACCGTACGGAAACCGGTTTCGCCACCCGTATAAGCGACGCCGAGCTGGTCGGCCAGACGCGAGACGAGCAGCATCAGCCGGCCGAGCATCGGCGCATCGGTCTCGCTCGCCGCCGACAGCGTCGGCAGATGCTGGCGCGGAATCACCAGCACGTGCGTCTCGGCCGCCGGGCGGATGTCGCGGAACGCGACGAATTCGTCGTCCTCGTGCACCTTCGTGCTCGGGATCTCGCCTGCTGCGATCTTGCAGAACAGGCAATTCGGATCGTGACTCATGTTGCTCCTGCAGACGCCCGCGCGCAGCCGGTCAGAACCAGGCCTGCGGATCGAGCGGCTTGTTGTCGTTCAGGTACAGCCAACCCTTGATGATACGGTACAGCGTCCAGATCCATGTGACAAACATCACTGCGAATCCGACCACCACGAACATCAGCGCGAACCCGATCACGTACGCGATCAGCGCGCGCCAGAACGTGCGGATCTGCCACTCGAAGTGGGCCGCATACGGCGTGCCGGCCACGTCGTCGCGCTTCACGTAGTTGATGATGATCGCGATGATGCCCGTGACGCCGCCCGTCAGCCAATGAAACGCATAGAGGCCGTAGAGCACGTGAGTCAGCGTGCGCAGCCCGTTCAGGCGTTCGGCGTCCGCAGCCCCCGGCACCGCAGGCGTCGGAAACTGGTTCGACGTATCGTTCATGATGCTACCCCCGTTAGATGACAATTCTTACAGCTTACCGCACTGTTGCCACCGCGGCGGGACGCTACATGTCAGCCGCCGTTTTCCTCGCGCTCGCGACGCTTGCGCAGGGCCTTCTCTTCGATACCCGACAGCCCTTCACGGCGCTCGAGCTCGCCGATCACATCGGCCGGGCTCAGGTCGAAATGCGACAGCATCACGAGGCAGTGGAACCACAGGTCGGCCACCTCGCCGACGAGCGCGGTCGGCGCGCCGCCCTGGCGCACGTCCTTCGCGGCCAGCACGACTTCCGTCGCCTCTTCGCCGATCTTCTTGAGCACCGCGTCGTCGCCCTTGTGGAACAGGCGCGATACGTACGATTGATCGGGATCGCCGCCCTTGCGGCTATCGATCACGGCCGCGAGGCGCAGCAGCGTGTCTTCGGTCGATTGCGTCATTTGTAGATGTGTTCGGGATCTTTCAGCACCGGTTCGACCGCGACCCAGTCGCCGCTGTCGACGGTGCCTTCGAATTTCTGGAAGAAGCACGAATGCCGGCCGGTGTGGCACGCGATGCCCGACACCTGCTCGACCTTCAGCAGCACGACGTCCTCGTCGCAGTCGAGCCGCACCTCGTGCACGTGCTGCACGTGGCCCGACTCCTCGCCCTTGAACCACAGGCGCTTGCGCGAACGCGAATAATAGACCGCGCGCTGCGTCTCGATCGTCTTCGCCAGTGCCTCGCGGTTCATCCACGCGAACATCAGCACGTCGTTCGTCGACGCTTCCTGCGCGATCACCGGCACGAGGCCGTTGTCGTCCCAGCGGACTTTATCCAGCCACGCGGGCAATGCATTCGTTTCCGTATTCATCACAGCCTCACCGGGATGCCCTGATTGGCCATGAAGCGCTTCGCCTCGCCAACCGTGTGCTCGCCGTAGTGGAAGATGCTCGCGGCCAGCACCGCATCGGCGCGGCCGTCCTTGATGCCGTCGGCCAGGTGCTGCAGCGAGCCGACACCGCCCGACGCGATCACCGGCACCGGCACCGCGTCCGACACGCCGCGCGTGAGCGCGAGGTCGAAGCCCGACTTGGTGCCGTCGCGGTCCATGCTCGTGAGCAGGATCTCGCCCGCGCCGAGCTCGGCCATCTTGCGCGCCCATTCGATCGCGTCGAGGCCCGTGTTCTTGCGGCCGCCGTGCGTGAAGACTTCCCAGCGCGGCGTCTCGCCGTCGGCCGACACGCGCTTCGCATCGATCGCGACGACGATGCACTGCGAGCCGTACTTGTCGGCCGCATCGCGCACGAGCTGCGGGTTCGCGACCGCCGACGAATTCATGCTGACCTTGTCCGCGCCCGCGTTCAGCAGGCGTCGCACGTCCTCGACGGCGCGCACGCCACCGCCGACGGTCAGCGGAATGAAGACCTGCGACGCAACGGCTTCGATGATCGGCAGGATCAGGTCGCGCTGGTCGGACGTCGCGGTAATGTCGAGGAACGTCAGTTCGTCGGCGCCCTGGTCGTCGTAGCGGCGGGCGATCTCGACGGGGTCGCCGGCGTCGCGCAGCTCGACGAAGTTGACGCCCTTGACGACACGCCCGGCAGTCACGTCCAGGCAGGGGATGATGCGTTTAGCTAGAGCCATGATGTTGCGCCAAATGCCGCGATGGGACGGCCGGTTACGGAAAGCCTCGCGCGAGGCTTCCGGTCGGGGCCGCCTGCTGGCAGCCCCGGCGAGCGGGACAACCGCGGTTACGCGTTGTCGAGTTCGCCGTTCAGTTCGTCCGCGCGCTTTTGCGCGGCCGCGAAATCGAGATCGCCGGAGTAGATCGCACGGCCGCAGATCACGCCTTCGACGCCGTGCTCTTCCACTTCGCACAGATTCTCGATGTCCGTGAGGTTCGACAGGCCGCCGCTGGCGATCACCGGGATGCCGACCGCCTGCGCGAGCTTCACGGTCGCCTCGATGTTGATGCCCTGCAGCATCCCGTCGCGGCCGATGTCCGTGTAGACGATCGATTCGACGCCGTAGTCCTCGAACTTCTGCGCGAGATCGATCACTTCGTGGCCCGTCAGCTTGCTCCAGCCGTCGGTCGCGACCTTACCGTCCTTCGCGTCCAGCCCGACGATGATGCTGCCGGCGAACGCGGTGCACGCATCCTGCAGGAAGCCCGGATCCTTCACGGCCGCGGTGCCGATGATCACGTAGGACAGGCCCGCATCGAGATACTTCTCGATCGTCTCGAGGCTGCGGATGCCGCCGCCGAGCTGTACGGGGATTTCATCGCCGACTTCGTCGAGGATCGCTTCGATCGCCTCGAGATTCTTCGGCTTGCCGGCGAACGCGCCGTTCAGGTCGACGAGATGGAGCCGCCGGGCGCCGAGATCGACCCACTTGCGGGCCATCGCCGCCGGGTCCTCGGAGAAAATCGTGGCCTGGTCCATATCGCCTTGTTTGAGGCGCACACACTGACCGTCTTTGAGATCGATGGCCGGAATCAGCAACATAGCAATCGGGTGTCGTCGTGGAAAAAGAAAAGAATCCGGCGCGTACCGGCCAATCCGGTACCGCGCCGTCTCGCTAGTTTAGTACAACTCTTTCGGTGCTTAGGCGGGCGAGCCCCGTAAGACGGGCCTCTCCGGCCCGCCGACTGTGGCACGCACGCGACGTTCACGGCTTCCAGTGTACGAAGTTGCGATACAGACGCAACCCGACCTCCGCGCTTTTCTCGGGGTGGAATTGGGTCGCGAAGAGATTGTCCCGCGCGACCGCGGACGTAAACGGCGCACCGTAGGCCGTTTCGCCAACCGTATGTGCCGGGTTGTCCGGCGTCACGTAATAGCTGTGCACGAAGTAGAAATACGCGTCGTCGGGCACGCCGTCCCACAGCGGGTGCGGCTGCGACTGACGCACGCGGTTCCAGCCCATCTGCGGCACTTTGAAGCGCGAGCCGTCGTCCTGCAGGCGACCGTCGAGCTCGAAACGCACGACCTTGCCGGGCAGCAGGCCGAGGCCCTTCGTGTCGCCCTCCGCGCTCCAGTCGAACAGCATCTGCTCGCCGACGCACACGCCGAGCAGCGGCTTCGTGCGCGAGGCCTCGATCACGGCCTCCTGCAAGCCCGATTCGCCGAGGGAGCGCATGCAGTCGGGCATCGCGCCCTGGCCTGGCAGCACGACACGGTCGGCCGCGCGGATCGCGGCCGGCGTGTCGACGATCGCCACGTCGGCGGCCGGTTCAGCCTTCTTGAGCGCCTGCGCGACCGAGCGCAGGTTACCCATCCCATAATCCACAATCGCAATCGAAGTTTTCATCTCAGTGCAGGCAGTAGCGCCCTCAGTCCATTGACGATGAATTCCACCGCCAGCGCCGACAGCATCAGACCCATCAGCCGCGTGGCGATGTTGATGCCCGTGCGGCCGATCCAGTTCGCGATCGGCTCGGCGAGCCGCATCGCGACGAAACACAGAAAAGCCAGGACCGCGCCGATCGCGACCAGCCCGGCCCGCTCATACCAGTGATGCGAGTTCGCCGCATAGATGATCACCGTGCTGATCGAGCCGGGGCCCGTGAGCAGCGGAATCGCCAACGGCACGACCGCGATGTTGTCCTTCAGCTCGGCCTCGTGGCGCTCCTCCGGCGTCGATCGCGTGTTGCCGATCTGCGCGTTCAGCATGTTGATCGCCATCAGCAGCATGATGATCCCGCCGCCCACTTCGAGCGACCCGACCGAAATGCCGAAGAAGTTGATGATCTGCTGCCCGAGCAGCGTCGTCACCGTGATCACGCAGAACACCGATACCGACGCGATCCGGATCGTGCGCCGCCGCTCGGCATCCGTCTGCTGCGCCGTCAGGCTCAGGAAGAACGGTACCGCACCGACCGGGTTGATCAGCGCAAGCAGCGAAATGAACGATTTGAGCAGATCCATCGCAAGCCGGCGCCGCGCGCCGAAGCCGTGAGGTTGTCCTTGACGCTCCGGTCAGTTCAGGTTCAGAGGCTGCCCTTCGTCGACGGGATCTGCCCCGCCGCACGCTCGTCCAGCTCCACCGCCGCACGCAGCGCGCGGCCGAATGCCTTGAACACGGTTTCGAGCTGATGGTGCGCGTTGATCCCGCGCAGGTTGTCGATGTGCAGCGTGACGCCCGCGTGGTTCACGAACCCGCGGAAGAACTCGATCGACAGGTCGACGTCGAACGTGCCGATCCGCGCCCGCGTGAACGGCACGTGGAATTCGAGGCCCGGCCGGCCCGAGAAGTCGATCACGACGCGCGACAGCGCTTCGTCGAGCGGCACGTACGAATGGCCGTAGCGGCGGATGCCCTTGCGGTCGCCGATCGCCTTCGCGACGGCCTGCCCGAGCGTGATGCCGACATCCTCGACCGTGTGGTGGTCGTCGATATGCGTATCGCCATGCGCTTCAACCTCGAGATCGACCAGACCGTGTCGAGCGATCTGGTCGAGCATATGGTCGAGGAACGGCACGCCGGTGGCCAGCTTCTGCTGGCCCGTGCCGTCGAGATTGAGCTTCACACGGATCTGCGTTTCGCTGGTATTGCGAACGACTTCCGCCACACGCATGGCAATTCCTTGACTGAGTCGATGTAAATGGGGATTGATCGTTTCGCGCTGCGGCGCCCAGAGGCTCAACCGGGCAGCGCGAGTTTCAAAGCGGCCAGCAGGCGCGCGTTTTCGTCGGGAGAACCGACGGTCAGCCGCACGCATTCAGCCAGCAACGGATGCATTTTACTCACGTTTTTGACCAAAACCCGCTCGGTGAGCAGCGCGTCGAACACGGCAGCCGCGTCCGGCACGCGCACCAGCAGGAAATTGCCGGCACTCGGGAACACCGTCGCGCCCGGCAGCGCGGCCACTTCCTGTGCGAGACGCGTGCGTTCCGTACGCAGATCGGCCGCCTGCGCGTCAAGCACGTCGAGGTGGTCGAGCAGGAAATCGGCGGTCGCCTGGGTCAGCACGTTGATGTTGTACGGCGGGCGCACCTTGTCGAATTCGGTCAGCCACGCGGGCGAACCGACCAGATAGCCGAGGCGGATGCCCGCGAGACCGAGCTTCGACACCGTGCGCATCACGACGACGTTGTCGAACTCGGCGGCGCGCGGCAGCCACGAGCGAACGGCGAACGGCTGGTACGCCTCGTCGATCACGATCAGGCTGTGCCGCGCGGCCGCGATGATCCGTTCGATGTCGGCATCGTCGTACAGCGTGCCGGTCGGGTTGTTCGGGTACGCGAGATAGACGAGCGCCGGACGATGCTCGGCGATCGCCGCAAGCATCGCGTCGACGTCGAGCGTCAGGTCGGCCTTCAGCGGCACGCCGACGAATTCGAGCTGCGCGAGCTTCGCGGACAGTTCGTACATCACGAAGCCCGGCACCGGCGCGAGCACCTTCGCGCCCGGCTTCGCGCAGGCCACCGACATCATGCTGATGATTTCGTCCGAGCCGTTGCCGAGCAGCACGTCGCAGGCGGCCGGCACGCCCATCGCGTGGCGCAGCTTCTCGAGCAGCGCGGCCGGGCGCGGCGCCGGGTAGCGGTTCAGCGCGACCTGCGCGAGACGCTCGCCGAGTGCCGCGGCGAGCGGTTCGGGCAGCGGGTACGGGTTCTCCATCGCGTCGAGCTTCACGAACCCGCTCGCGTCCGGCACCGGGTAGCTCGTCATCGCGAGCACGTCGCGGCGGATGATGTCTTGTGGCGTCGTCATGGTCTCAAGCCGGCGTGCGTCGCGCCGGCGTCAAATGATCGGCAGAGCGGCGGCTGCCGCCCTGCGCAGGTGTCTCCAGCCCCGGCCTTCGGGGGCAGGCCGGGCGGCGCATCGGCGCCAGCCGCGGCCCCAAGCAGCGTACGGTCAGTTCTTCATCCGGAACTCGGCGCTCTTCGCGTGCGCCTGCAGCCCCTCGCCGTACGCGAGCTCGGATGCGATCTCGCCGAGCGTCTGCGCGCCTTCGGCGCTGACCTCGATCACGCTCGAGCGCTTGATGAAGTCGTACACGCCGAGCGGCGACGAGAAGCGCGCGGTACGCGACGTCGGCAGCACGTGGTTCGGGCCTGCGCAGTAGTCGCCGAGGCTCTCGCTCGTGTAGCGGCCGAGGAAGATCGCGCCCGCATGGCGGATCTGCTGGCCCCATTGCTGCGGCTCCAGCGCGGAAATTTCCAGGTGCTCGGGCGCGATGTCGTTCGCGATCCGACAGGCTTCGGCCATGTCGCGCACCTTGATCAGCGCGCCGCGGCCTTCGAGCGACGCGCGGATCACGTCCCGGCGCGGCATCGACGGCAGCAGCTCGTCGATCGCCTTTTCGACGCGCTCGAGGAACGCACCGTCCGGGCACAGCAGGATCGACTGCGCGAGTTCGTCGTGCTCGGCCTGCGAGAACAGGTCCATCGCGACCCAGTTCGGATCGGTCGTGCCGTCGCACAGCACGAGGATTTCCGACGGCCCGGCGATCATGTCGATGCCGACCGTACCGAACACGCGGCGCTTCGCCGACGCGACGTACGCATTGCCGGGGCCGCAGATCTTGTCGACGGCCGGCACCGTCGCCGTGCCGTACGCGAGCGCGCCGACCGCCTGCGCGCCGCCGATCGTGAACACGCGATCGACGCCGCCGAGCAGCGCCGCGGCGAGCACGAGGTCGTTCTTCACGCCGTCCGGCGTCGGCACGACCATCACGATCTCGCCGACGCCCGCGACGCGCGCGGGAATCGCGTTCATCAGCACCGACGACGGATACGCGGCCTTGCCGCCCGGCACGTACAGGCCGACGCGGTCGAGCGGCGTGATCTTCTGGCCGAGCACCGTGCCGTCCGCTTCCGTGTATTGCCAGCTATGCGTGCCGCACTCGATCTTCTGCTTCTCGTGGTACGCGCGCACTCGCGCCGCAGCGGCTTCCAGCGCCGCGCGCGCCTTCGGCGCGAGGCCGTCGAGCGCCGTCTGCAGCGCGTCCTGCGGCAGCTCCAGCGCGGCGACGCTGTTCGCGCTCAGCCGGTCGAAGCGGTTCGTGTACTCGAGCACCGCGGCGTCGCCGCGCGACTTCACGTCGGCGAGGATCTGCGCGACCGATTGCTCGATCGCCGCGTCTTCGCTCGCCTCGAATGCGAGCAGCGCGCGCAGCTCGGCGCCGAAGCCTTCGCTCGTCGAATCGAGCTTGCGGATGGTGATGGACATGGGAGTTCCGTTACGGTGATGCGCTCAACCGCCATTCTGCGACGCGCGTTCGAACGCGTCGAGGATCGGCTTGAGCGCCGTGCGCTTCAACTTCAGCGCAGCCTGGTTCACGACGAGGCGCGACGAGATCGCCATGATCTCCTCGACCTCGACCAGATTGTTCGCCTTCAGCGTGCCGCCCGAGCTGACGAGGTCGACGATCGCGTCGGCCAGCCCGACCAGCGGCGCAAGCTCCATCGAGCCGTACAGCTTGATCAGGTCGACGTGCACGCCCTTCGCGGCGAAGTGTTCACGTGCCGTTTCGACGTACTTCGTCGCGACGCGCAGGCGCGCGCCCTGGCGCACGGCGCTCGCGTAGTCGAAACCGGCCGGCACGGCCACCGACATCCGGCAGCGCGCGATGTTCAGATCGATCGGCTGGTACAGGCCCGAGCCGCCGTGTTCGACCAGCACGTCCTTGCCGGCCACGCCGAAATCGGCCGCGCCGTATTCGACATAGGTCGGCACGTCGCTCGCGCGCACGATGATCACGCGCAGGTCGGGGTTCGTCGTCGGCAGGATCAGCTTGCGCGACGTTTCCGGATCCTCGGTCACCTGCACGCCGGCCGCGGCCAGCAGCGGCAGGGTTTCCTCGAAAATCCGGCCCTTCGACAGGGCGAGGGTCAGCGGCGCGGTCATGCTTGGCTCCCGGAAAGGCGGCGCACGTTCGCGCCGACGGCGGTCAGTTTGGCTTCCATGCGGTCGTAGCCGCGGTCCAGGTGATAGATGCGGTCGACGAGCGTCTCGCCGTCGGCACGCAGCCCGGCGATCACGAGGCTCGCCGACGCACGCAAGTCGGTCGCCATCACGTTCGCGCCCGACAGCTTCTCGACGCCCGTCACGAGCGCGGTGTTGCCGTCGATCGTGATGTTCGCGCCAAGCCGGTTCAGCTCCTGCACGTGCATGAAACGGTTCTCGAAAATGGTTTCGACGACCTGCGCGGTGCCCGTCGCGACCGTATTGAGGGCCATGAACTGCGCCTGCATGTCGGTCGGGAACGCCGGGTATTCCGACGTGCGGATCGTGACCGCCGACGGGCGGCGATCCATCTTCACGCGCAGCCAGCTGTCGCCTTCCTCGATCGACACGCCGGCTTCGCGCAGCTTGTCGATCACCGCGTCGAGGATGTGCGGGCGCACGCCCGTCAGCATCACGTCGCCGCCGGCCGCCGCGACCGCGCACAGGAACGTGCCGGCCTCGATGCGGTCGGGGATCACCGAATGGCGCGCGCCGTGCAGCCGCTCGACGCCCTGGATCACGAGGCGATCGGTGCCGATGCCGTCGATTTTCGCGCCCATCGCGACCAGCAAGTGTGCGAGATCGCTCACTTCCGGCTCGCGCGCGGCGTTTTCGATCACCGTCTCGCCGTCAGCCAGCGTCGCGGCCATCAGCAGGTTCTCGGTGCCCGTCACCGTGATCATGTCGGTCACGATGCGCGCGCCCTTCAGGCGCTTCGCGCGGGCTTCGATGAAGCCGTGCTCGATGCTGATCTCGGCGCCCATCGCCTGCAGACCCTTGATGTGCTGGTCGACCGGACGCGCGCCGATCGCGCAGCCGCCCGGCAGCGACACCTTCGCCTCACCGAAGCGCGCGAGCAGCGGCCCGAGCACGAGGATCGACGCGCGCATCGTCTTCACGAGCTCGTACGGCGCGACGAGGTTGTCGACGCGCGACGCGTCGAGCTGCACGCGGCAGCCGTCCGTCTCGCTCTTCACGCCCATCTGGTTCAGCACCTTCAGCGTGGTACGCACGTCCTTCAGGTTCGGCACGTTGTCGAGATCGACCGGATCGGCAGTGAGCAGCCCCGCGCACAGGATCGGCAGCGCGGCGTTCTTCGCGCCCGACACGACGATCTCGCCCGACAGGCGGTGGCCGCCTTCGATCACGAGCTTGTCCATCCCCTGGCCATGCGATTCCCCGTTGGCGGCCGGGTGTGCCGTGGCGACGCTCTGGACGGCGTCGCGCTCGTTGACGGTGACTTGCACTCAGTGATTTCCGGTTATGCGTTCTGCCATTCGGCGGGCGTCAGCGTCTTCATGCTGAGCGCGTGAATTTCCTGTTTCATGCGATCGCCGAGCGCCGCATAGACCAGCTGGTGCCGCTGGATCGGCCGCTTGCCTTCGAAGGCCGCCGACACGATCGTCGCGAAGAAATGCTGGCCGTCGCCTTCGACTTCCAGATGCGTGCAGGCGAGACCGCCGGCGATGTATTGCTTGACCTGTTCGGGAGTCGGCAACATGGTGTAAGGCTCCTGTCGGCGCGCGCCGCCCCGATGGCGGCCGCTGCCTGTCGATATCAATGACGCAGTTTGTAGCCGGTCGCGAGCAGCCGCATCGCGATCAGCGCGAGCAGCACGAAGAAACCGGTGACAATCGCGAGGCTCGCGAACGGGTTGATGTCGGACGCGCCGAAGAACCCGAAACGGAAGCCGTCGATCATGTAGAAAAACGGATTGAGACGCGAGATCTCGCGCCACACGGGCGGCAGCGAGTGCGTCGAATAGAACACGCCGGACAGGAACGTCAGCGGCATGATCAGGAAGTTCTGGAACGCGGCGAGCTGGTCGAACTTCTCGGCCCAGATCCCGGCGATCAGGCCGAGCGTGCCGAGGATCGCCGAGCCGAGCAGCGCGAACGCAATGATGAACAGCGGCGCCGCGAAATGCATCGGGATAAACCAGATCGTCACGACGAACACGCCGGCGCCGACCGCGAGGCCGCGCACCACGGACGCGAGCACGTACGCGCCGAAGATGTCGCGGTACGACAGCGGCGGCAGCAGCATGAACACGAGGTTGCCGGTGATCTTCGACTGGATCAGCGACGACGAGCTGTTCGCGAACGCGTTCTGCAGCACGCTCATCATCACCAGGCCCGGCACGAGAAAGCTCACGTACTCGACGCCCGGATAGACCTCGACGCGGCCCGACAGCGCGTGGCCGAAGATCGTCAAGTACAGCAACGCCGTGACGATCGGTGCGCACACCGTCTGGAACGACACCTTCCAGAAACGCAGCAGTTCCTTGTAGAACAGCGTTTGAAACCCACTCATGCCAATCCCTCGATGACGTCTGCCCCGTTCATCACCTGGACGAACACATCTTCGAGGTCGGCCTTGCGGACCTCGATCTCGTCGAACGTGCAGCCCGCCGCGCGGCATTGCGCGAGGATGCGTTCGACATCGTCGTAGCTCGTGAGGCGCAGCAGGTGCTCGCCCGGCGCGCGTGCGGCCGGGTCGGACTCCAGCCCGCGCAGCTCGGACGGCAGCGCGCCAGTCGCGAGGCGCAGGTACAGCTGCAGCCCTGCGAAACGGCGCAGCAGCGCGTCGGTGCGATCGAGCGCGACCACTTCGCCACGGCGCAGCATCGCTATGCGGTCGCACAGCGACTCGGCTTCCTCGAGGTAATGGGTGGTCAGCACGATCGTGTGGCCCTCGCGATTCAGCCGCGAGATGAATTTCCACAACGTCTGGCGCAATTCGACGTCGACGCCGGCGGTCGGTTCGTCGAGCACGATCACCGGCGGCCGGTGCACGAGCGCCTGCGCGACCAGCACGCGGCGCTTCATCCCGCCCGACAGCGCGCGCATGTTCGCATCGGCCTTCTCGGTGAGGTCGAGATTGGCCATTACTTCGTCGATCCAGTCGTCGTTGCGGCGCAGCCCGAAATAGCCGGACTGGATCCGCAGCGTCTCGCGGACGGTGAAGAACGGATCGAACACGAGTTCCTGCGGCACGACGCCGAGTGCGCGGCGCGCGCCACGGAAGTCCTTGACGACGTCGTGACCGCGCACCGAGATACTGCCTTCGTCGGCCCGGGCGAGCCCGGCGAGGATACTGATGAGCGTGGTCTTGCCTGCGCCGTTGGGGCCGAGCAGACCGAAAAACTCGCCTTCCTCGACCGACAGGCTGACGCCTTTGAGCGCCTGAAGCGATTTGTAGCGCTTCTTGACGTGACGGATTTCTATGGCTGACATGACTGTGCGCGACGCCAGGGCCGCGACGCCTATTCTGTGCTTGCTGCGAAAGAAAATGGGGGCCGGACGCCGATTGGCTGCCCCGCAAAACGCTTGATTATAGGGCAAACCGGCTGGTGGAGCCGGTGCGGGAGGCACGCGGCCTGAAGCTTGCGCGCGCCGGGCGGCGCGGCAGGCTCCGGTCGGACAGGGTCAATGTCGCCCGGTGCCTTCGATGAGCGCGTCGACGCCGTAGGCGCGCGCGAGGCTGGCGAGCTTCGGGGGGAGATTGAGGATGTCGAGGGTCGCACCGCGCGCTTTGGCGGCACGTTGCCATGCGAGCAGCACGGCGAGCGCGGACGAGTCGAACTGCGTCAGCGCCGCGCAATCGACGGCGGTTGCGCCCGCGCCGATGCGCACAAGACCGTCCGCGAGCGCGGACTTCGCGCTCGCGACGGTCAGCGAGGAGCCGGCTTCGAAGCCGCTCACGACGCTTGCTTGCCAGCGGCAAGTTGCTGGTTGCGCTGCGTGAGGAACTGGATCAGGCCGTCCACGCCGCTTTGCTGGATCTTCTCGTTGAACTGCTGCTGGTACGTCTGGATCAGCCACGCGCCGAGCACGTTCAGGTCATACACCTTCCAGCCGCTCGCCGACTTGTACAGGCGGTAATCGATCTGGACCGGCTGACCGTTGTTCATCGCCACCGTCTTGACCACGACATCGGTATCGGCCGGATCGGCGCGGAACGGCGGGTACTGGATCTGCTGGTCCGGCTTCAGTTGCGCCAGCGCGCCCGAATACGTGCGGATCAGCAGCAGCTTGAACTGCTCCTGAACCTGCTGCTGCTGCTCGGCCGTCGCCGTGCGCCAGTTGCGGCCCATCGCGAGCTGCGTGGTACGGCGGAAATCGGTGTACGGCAGGATGTCCTTGTTGACGATCGTAATGATGCGGTTGGTGTCGCCCTGCTTGATCGTCTGCTGCTTGACTTCGTCGAGCACCTGCTGCGTCGCCGTCTTGATCAGCACCTGCGGGTTCGACTGGTCGACTTGCGCTTGGGCCGCGCTGCCGAACGAGAACAGCGCCGCGAAAACGGGGATCAGGAACAGTTTTTTCATCATGGTGACCTGCATATGAGTCGATGCGTAGGTTGGAGCAGGTAGCTTACGCGCAAGTTCGCGCACGCTACCGACTGAATCGTTTCCGGCTGTAACGAATGTAAATCCGTCAGTGCAGCCGGATGCTCGGGAAGCGGAACCCACCCGGTGACGGCGGCGCCACCTGCATCGGCGGCACGGTCGTTGCGCTGGCCGGGTTCGGCGATTCGGCCGTGCCCGACGCCGGGGCGGCCACCGCCGCGCCCGACGCGCCTGCCGGTGCCGTCGCTCCGCCCGCTGCTGCCGCGCCTGCCGCCGGTGCCGCACCGTCTTCCGGCAGGTCGTACTTCGGCAGCGCATCGTTGCTCGACGTCGCGGCGGCTTCACCGCGCGCGTTGCTGATCAGCATCTGGCGGCGTTGCAGGTACGCGTTACGTACGAACGAATACTTGTCGAGCGCCGCGGCATCCAGCACGTCGCCCGCGCCGAGCAGGTTCGAACGCGTGTTGACGAGGTTGACACCGAACAGGCCCCAGCTCAGGCCGTCCGGCTTCACGTAGGTCAGCGGGTTGCCGACGTAGTCGACGCCCAGGCCGGCCGTGTCGCGCAGCGTGCTCGGGCCGAGCAGCGGCAGCACGAGATACGGGCCCGACGGCATGCCGTAGCGGCCCATCGTGATCCCGAAGTCGGCCGTGTGCTTCGGCAGCTTCGCGATCGTCGCGACGTCGAACAAGCCGCCGACGCCGAACACCGTGTTGATCACGACGCGCATGATGTCGCCGACACCGTCCGCGATCCGCAGCTGCACGATGTTGTTCGCCGCGATGTAGACGTCGCCGATGTTCGAGAAGAAGTTCGTCACGCTGTCGCGCACCGGCTGCGGCACCACGTACTGGTAGCCCTTCGCGACCGGCTTCAGCGCATACGTATCGACCGTGTCGTTGAACTTGTACATCGACCGGTTGAAGCCTTCGAGCGGATCGCCCTTGGTCGGCGTCTGCACGGTCGCGCAGCCGCTCAACGCGGCGACTGCCGCTACCGCCAGTGCGGCGTGCCTGATGCGGATCGTCTGCATGGTCATTACCCTCTGTATTCTCTCGTGTGGTTATTGGGCCGCCGAACCGGACGCGGCGGACACCGCCGACGCCGCCACCGGTGCAGGCGCGGCCGGCGCACCGGCTGCCGGCTTCGCACCGCCCGCGTCGGCGGCCTTGCTGTACAGGAACTGGCCGATCAGGTTCTCGAGCACGATCGCCGATTGCGTCATCGTGATCGTATCGCCCGACTTCAGCATTTCGGTGTCGCCGCCCGGATCGAGGCCGATATATTGCTCGCCGAGCAGGCCCGACGTCAGGATCTTCGCCGACGAATCCTTCGGGAACTGATACTGGCCGTCGACATCGATCGTGACAAGCGCCTGGTACGTATTCGTGTCGAAGCCGATCGACTTCACGCGGCCGACCACGACGCCGGCGCTCTTCACGGCCGCACGCGGCTTCAGCCCGCCGATATTGTCGAATTTCATCCTCACCGAATAGGTCGGCTGAAACGACAGCGAGCTCATGTTGCCGACCTTCAGCGCCAGGAACAGCACCGCGAGGAAGCCCACCACCACGAACAGGCCGACCCAGAAGTCGAGAGCAGTCTTTTTCATCGTCATCCCAAAATTTGGCTTGGCTGAGGCTTAGCTGAACATCAGCGCGGTCAGCAGGAAATCGAGGCCGAGTACGGCGAGCGATGCGAACACGACCGTCTTGGTGGTCGCGCGCGACACGCCTTCGGGCGTGGGCTTCGCTTCATACCCCTGATACAGCGCAATGAAGGTCACGGCGAACCCGAACACGATGCTCTTCAGCACGCCGTTGCCGACGTCGGCCCAGACCTGCACGCCGCCCTGCATCTGCGACCAGAACGCACCCGGGTCGACGCCGATCAGCACGACGCCGACGAAGTAGCCGCCGAGCACGCCGACCGCATTGAAAATCGCCGCCAGGAGCGGCATCGCGATGATGCCCGCCCACATGCGCGGCGCGATCACGTTCTTGATCGGATCCACCGCCATCATTTCGAGCGCGGTGAGCTGCTCGCCGGCTTTCATCAGACCGATCTCGGCCGTGAGCGACGTGCCCGCGCGGCCCGCGAACAGCAGCGCGGTGACGACCGGCCCGAGTTCACGCACGAGCGACAGTGCAACCAGCAGGCCGAGCGCCTGCTCGGAACCGTAGCGGTTCAGCGTGTAATACCCCTGCAGGCCGAGCACGAAGCCGACGAACAGCCCCGACACGGCAATGATCACGAACGAATAGTTGCCGAGGAAATGGATCTGCTTCGTGACCAGCCGCGGCCGGCGCAGCAGCGGGAAGAATTCCAGCACGAGGCGCACGAACAGCCGCGTGCCGTAGCCCGCGCGCTCGAGGCCGCCGATGACGTAACGTCCGATCGCGCTGATCATGCGCGCCCTCCGCCGAGCCCGAAATCCGCTGCGAGCGGCGGGCTCGTGTAATGAAATTTGAACGGGCCGTCCGGCGCGCCGTCGATGAACTGCCGCACGCTCGGATCGGTCGATGCGCGCAGCTCGTCGGGCGTGCCCTGCGCGAGCACGCCGCCGTTGGCCAGGAAATACACGTAGTCGGCGATCGCGAACGATTCGGGCACGTCGTGCGTCACGAGGATCGACGTGGCGCCCAGCGCCTGGTTCAGCGTGCGGATCAGGTTCGCGGTGATGCCGAGCGAGATCGGATCGAGACCCGCGAACGGCTCGTCGTACATGATGAGCTGCGGGTCGAGCGCGATCGCGCGTGCCAGCGCGATGCGGCGCGCCATCCCGCCCGACACCTCGGACGGCATCAGGTCGCGCGCGCCGCGCAGCCCGACCGCGTTGAGCTTCATCAGCACGAGATCGCGGATCAGGTCTTCAGGCAGGTCGGTATGCTCGCGCAGCGCGAACGCGACGTTCTCGAACACCGACATGTCGGTGAACAGCGCGCCAAACTGGAACAGCATGCCCATCTTGCGGCGCAGCGCGTACAGGCCGTCGCGCGTTTGCGCGCCGACATCGGCGCCGTCGAACAGCACCTGGCCGCGGCGCGCACGCACGAGGCCGCCGATCAGGCGCAGCACGGTCGTCTTGCCGCAACCCGACCCGCCCATGACCGCGACCACCTGCCCGCGCCCGAAGCGCAGGTTCAGGTTGGACAGGACGAGGCGGTCGCCGTAGCCAAAGTCGACGTCGCGAAGTTCCAGCAGTGTCTCGGTAGGAGTGGGGCTCACGGAGCTGACAGTCCTTTTACGCAGAACGCCGAATTATAGGGCCTGCCTTGGAATGATGTCGTGACGCCGCTTCAGCCCCTCCGGTCAATGATTGTCAAATTGTCCGGGAAAGCATTGTTGCAACGCGGCAATGGCGGCCCGATAGTCGGCCGCCCCCGTCACCGCACTGACCACCGCGACACTGCCGACGCCCGTTGCCAGTACGGCCGGCAGCGCGTCGAGCCCCACCCCGCCGATCGCGACGAGCGGCGCCCGCGCGCCCGCGAAGCGCGCATAACGGGCGATCCGCGCGAGGCCCTGTGGCGGCGCAGCAACGGCCTTGGTCGCGGTCGCGTACACCGGGCCGAGCGCGAGGTAGCTCGGGCGCTCGTGCAGTGCCCGCAACATTTCGTAATAACCGTGGCTCGAAAGTCCGAGCCGCAGGCCCGCGCGCGCGATCGCGGCCAGATCGGCCGTTTCGAGGTCTTCCTGGCCCAGATGAACGCCGTACGCCCCCTCTTCTACAGCGATCTGCCAGTGATCGTTGATGAACACGCGCGCATCGGGATAGCGGCGCCCGGCCGCGACCGCGCGCGCGATGTCCCGCCGCAAGGCGTCCGGCGTTGCGCCTTTCACACGCAACTGCACGGTCCGCACGCCGCAATCGAGCACGCGCTCGACCCATTCGGCGTCCGGCACGACCGGATAAAGGCCGAGTTGCGCGGGGCACGGCGCGAATGCCGGTTCGGGCGCGGCCGGCAGCCCGGCGACACGCGGGAACCGCGCGGCATCGACCGGCCACGCATCGGCGGCGCGCGTTTCGTCGCCGTCGCGCCAGGCCAGCGCCAGCACCAGCGCATCGACCGGCGCAAAGCCGCAATCGAGGAACGCGGCGAGCGCGGCAATCCAGTCGTCCGCGAGCGGATGCGCGGCGTCGAGCGCGTGGCGCGCGCCCGCCGTGCGCAGCACCGCGCCCTGCTCGTCGAATTCGATCGCGACCGCGCCCGGCGCCGCGGGCCGCGATGCGGCCGACGCACGCGCCTGCGCGGCGCGGTCGCCGGCCGATACGATCAGCACGTCGCCGTCGGCCGGCGCGTCGGGCACCGCAACGCAGAGCCGCCACGGCGCGGCGCCGCCCGGCCAGTCGCCGAGCCGCGCGCGAATCCGTTCGGCCGCTTCGGCCAGTTCGTCAGCCGGCGGCCAGAATGCATCCGCGAAACGCGTGCTCATGCGCCGCCTCCGTCCTGGTGCCAGAACGGCATCCCGACGACCGGGGTGCTCGCGTGCGCGGTCTCGCGCGCGTCCATCGGTCCGGCGAGATACGCGGCACGACCGGCCTCGACCCCCTGCGCAAACGCGCGCGCCATGATCTCGGGATGCGTGGCCTGCGACACGGCCGTGTTCAGCAACACGCCGTCGAAGCCCCACTCCATCACCTGGCACGCGTGCGACGGCACGCCGAGCCCCGCATCGACGATCAGCGGCACGTCGGGCAGCCGCTCGCGCAGCACACGCAGGCCGTACGGGTTCACGACGCCCTTGCCCGTGCCGATCGGTGCGCCCCACGGCATCAGCGCCTCGCAGCCGACGTCCAGCAGGCGCCGGCCGATCACCAGATCTTCGGTGCAGTACGGCAGCACCTTGAATCCGTCCTTGACCAGTTGCGCGGCCGCTTCGATCAGGCCGACCGGGTCGGGCTGCAGCGTGTAGTCGTCGCCGATCAGTTCGAGCTTGATCCAGTCGGTGCCGAACACCTCGCGCGCCATGTGCGCGGTCGTCACGGCTTCGGCGACGGTCTGGCAGCCGGCCGTGTTCGGCAGCAGCGGCACCGCGTGGCGCTTCAGCAGGTCGAAGAAGCCGGCTTCGGCCGTACCGCCCGTCATCTGGCGGCGCAGCGCGACCGTCACCATCCCCGGCCGCGACGCGGCGATCGAATCGGACAGCGACTGCAGCGACGGATAGCGCGACGTGCCGATCAGCACGCGGCTTGCGAAGGTTTCGCCGTACAGCGTCAACGCGTCGGCGGAGGTGTGGGACGTCATGTCGTTTTCCTGGAAGAGCGGGGACGATCCGGCGGCGCTCAGCCGCCCGCGACGGGGTGCACGACGTCGAGCTTGTCGCCCGCCGCGAGTGCGCGCGCCGCGTGCTGCGTGCGCGCGACGAAGTTGCCGTTCAGCGCGACCGCGTACGGCGGACGCGCGCCGTACGCGGCGAGCGCGTCGGACACCGTTGCGCCGTCGGGCAACGTCAGGGTCTGTTGGTTGATCTGGATATCCATGAGGCTTCGTCGAATTCGGTCGGCGGCGCGCGTCAGGCCGGCTGGCGCGCGTCGTTGCGGTGATGAAGGAGCGTCGGCCAGCGCGCCGCGTCGCGCCACGCGGCAAACGCGTCGGCGTCGCCGAACGTGCCGCCGAGCGCGGCTTCGGCGACCGCGACCGCCGCGTGCGCGACTTCCGGCGCGATCATGAAGCCGTGCCGGTACAGGCCGTTGACGGCGAGCGTCGACGCGCCGTCCCAGATCACCGCCGGGCGATGATCGGGCAGCGTCGGCCGGCACTGCGCATTGAGCTCGAGGATGCGCGCCTCGCCGAACGCCGGATGCACGGAGAACGCCGCGCTCAGCAGTTCGAGCGCGGAGCGCACGCTGACGGGCGACATGTCCTCGCCCTCCACTTCGGTCGCGCCGATCACATAGAGATCGTCCTGCTTCGGTGCGATGTACAGCGGGTAGCGCGGATGCAGCAGCCGCACGGGCCGGGTGAGCCCGATGCCGGGCGCGCGCACGCGCGCGACTTCGCCGCGGATGCCGCGCAACGCGGGCAGCGCGGGTTTCGCGCCGAGCCCGCGGCAATCGATCGTGAAATGCGCGGCGGGCAGGTTCGCGTCGTCGATCGTGACGTGCCAGTGCAGGTCGACGCCGCGCTCGGCGAGGCCGGCCGCGAGCGCGCGCAGCGCCTGGCGATTGTCGAGCTGGCCTTCGTTCGGCAGCAGCAGGCCGCGCGCGAAGCGGCCCGCGAGCACCGGCTCGGCCGCATCGACCTGCGCGCCGGCGAGCGTCACGAACCCGCTGTCGAACAGGTCGGCCGGCGCGTTCGCGCGCACGCGCCGCTCGAACAACGGCGCCTCCGCGCGATCCGCGTGATGCCAGACGACGAGCGTGCCGTGATGCTGGAAGAAGACGGGTTCGGGCAGTTCCGCGAGCCACTGCGGCCAGCGCGCGAGCGACGCGGCGCCGAGCTCGGTGATCAGCAGCTCCGCGCTCGCCGCTTCCGCGAGCGGCGCGAGCATCGCTGCCGCGATCCACGCAGCCGACTGCTCGCCGTCGGGGCCGCCGCGCTCGTAAAGCGCGACACGATGCCCGTCGCCAGCGAGCCGCCATGCGATCAGGCGGCCGACGAGGCCGCCGCCGAGCACCGCGAAGTCGGGGCGGGAATCCCGGGTGTTCATCGCGCACCCTCCGCGCAAGCGCGCACGACGAACGTCGATGCGCACGCACACGCGCCGCCGTGCGCGAACGCACGCGACATCGGGCCGGGAACCATGCAAAAGACTGAAGATTGTGCGGTCATCATTCCTTCCGTAACGCGCAAAGCGCGTACCCAAAAGGACGAAACCGGCAGCAAAGGCCGGCCGGGCGGGACAAGGGCGCTGACCATGTGGGATGGCAGCCAGCGCGACCCGGCGGGATCAGAAACTTCCCTCGCCGGTATTACCCGGATCGGGTGCGAAGGGTCTTTCTCAGCCTCATCGCGCTGGCTGGAACATCTGCCGGCCGCGCCACAAAGCACCCCTGTTTCGTCGTTGGCCATTAGACCATAAAAGCGGAAAGCGCCGCAAACTGTCCCCCTTGCGGCAAATTCGCCGTCGTGCCGCGCCGCTCTGGCACAATGCCCGCAGGCCGGCCGCGCGAGCGGCCGGTTGCCGCGTCACCGCCGGCCTTAAGTGCCGTTTAAGACGCGCGGGCGACCATCCGGACGCCCGCCGTCAGTCGGCGCCGCGTCCCGGCATGCCGTATCGCGGCGCGCGCCCGGCTTCGCCCGGCCCGCGCGCCGGCTACTCATCAGGAAGCACATGACCCAATCGATCGATCCCGTCCGCTCCGCCTCCGACGCGCCGCAGGACGAGCGCCCGGTATCCGCATGGAGCCTCATCAAGCCCTACTGGGTATCGTCCGAATGGAAAATCGCGTGGGGCCTGCTGGTCACGATCATCGCGATCAACCTCTGCGTGGTCTGGATCAACGTCCGGCTGAACAAGTGGAACGCGGAGTTCTACAACGCGCTGCAGTCGAAGGACGTCCACGACTTCCCGAACCTGCTGATGCAGTTCTCCGCGCTCGCGTTCGCCTTCATCATCCTCGCCGTATACGGCCGCTACCTGCGGCAGATGCTCGGCTTCCGCTGGCGCCAGTGGCTCACCGACCGCTTTCTCGGCCAGTGGCTCGGCGATCGCGCGTTCTACCGGATCGAACGTGACCGCCTCGCCGACAACCCCGACCAGCGGATCACCGACGACCTCCAGTCGTTCGCGACGACCACCCTCGCGCTGTCGCTCGACCTGCTGTCGACGGTCGTCACGCTCGTGTCGTTCATCACGATCTTGTGGTCGCTCGCCGGCGCGCTGACGATTTCGCTCGGCGCGACGCCGATCGCGATCCCCGGCTACATGGTGTGGGCGGCCGCGCTGTACGCGGTGATCGGCTCGCTGATCATCCAGAAGGTCGGCCATCCGCTCGTGTCGATCAACTACCAGCAGCAGCGCGTCGAGGCCGACTTCCGCTTCGGGCTGATCCGCGTGCGCGAGAACGCCGAGCAGATCGCGTTCTACGACGGCGAGAAGACCGAGACCGGCAACGCGCAAAACCTCTTCATGCGCATCCGCGACAACTGGTGGCGCGTGATGAAGTACACGAAGCGGCTCACGTTCGTGCTGAGCTTCTACGGGCAGATCGCGATCATCTTCCCGCTCGTCGTCGCCGCGCCGCGCTATTTTGCGGGCGCGTTCTCGTTCGGCGTGCTGATGCAGATCTCGTCCGCGTTCGGCACCGTCAGCGATTCGTTCTCGTGGTTCATCAACAGCTACTCGACCCTCGTCGAATGGCGCGCCACCGTCAACCGTCTGCGCGAATTCAAGCGCGTGATGGGCACGTCGCACCTGAAGGAAAGCCTGTCGCCCGCGACCGAGCACGGCGGCATCAACCTGCACTACGTCGACGACACGACGCTGTCGACGTCGTCGCTCAAGCTCGCGCTGCCGAACGGCAACGCGCTCGCGAACATCGGCAGCGTCACGATCGAGCCCGGCTCGCGCTGGCTCGTGATCGGCAAGTCGGGTTCCGGCAAGAGCACGTTCATGCGCGCGCTCGCGGGCCTGTGGCCGTTCGGCGACGGCGCGATCGATGCGCCGGTCGGTGCGCGGATGATGTTCGTGCCGCAGACGAGCTATCTGCCGATCGGCACGCTGAAGGCCGCGCTCACCTATCCGGCGATGGCCGACGCGTTCAGCGACGAAGCCTGCCGCGACGCGCTGCGCGCATGCCGCCTCGAGGATTACGTCGAGCGCCTCGGCGAGACCGCGCACTGGACCCGCGTGCTGTCGCCGGGCGAACAGCAGCGCCTGGCTGGCGCACGCGTGCTGCTGCACAAGCCCGACTTCCTGTTCCTCGACGAAGCGACGAGCGCGCTCGACGCCGACAACGAGGCACGCCTCTATCACCTGTTCGCCGAACGGCTGCCGAAGGCCGCGATCATCAGCATCGCGCACCGCGAGTCGCTGGCCGCGTTCCACGTCGGCACGATCAACGTCGAGCGCGTGAACGACAGCGACAAGGTCGCCGCGTAAGCGCACGCACCGCGCGCGGAGCGCGCTGATCACCGGCGCCGGTTCGGGGATCGGCGCGGCGTGCGCGCGGCGGCTCGCGGCGCCCCGCATGGCATTAGCGCTGCACGCGGACAAAGCGGCACGCGCCCGGCGCGCCGAAGTCGCCCGCGCGTACACCACGGCCGGCGCGGCATGTGTCACGCGCTCCAGCGATCTCGGTGAGCCCGGCTGGGCGATGTCGATGGGGTCGGGGAAGGTGGTGGCGGATCTCGTCACCGGGAGAGAATCTAAGCTCGGTCCATCGGGATTGACGCTCGCCCGCCGCGGATAGCAGGCCGGACGTCGCGCGACGTCGCCGAACCGATGCAGCGGCAAGCCCGCCTGCCGCATGACAAGGATGGCGGCCGGCCTTCGCCGGGCCTCGCCGAAGCGGCTCAACCCGCAGCCGCGCCGTCCGCCCGTGCAATCGGCGCCGACACGATCGGCCGATGCGACACCCCTTCGTGCGACAACCGGCTTTCGAACAGCGTGAGCGCGTCGAACCGCAGCGCGACCGGCCGCTTCACCGCACCGCCGTGCGCCGGCTGCCCGACCGCATCGTGCGGCAGCCGGGCAAGCGTCACGTGCGGTCGGAACGGCCGCCGGTCAGCCGGCACGCCGAGCTCGCGCAGCTTCGCGGACAGCGCGACATTCAACGCCGCACACGCCGGCTCGGCGGCCAGTTCCGCGACGATCAGCCGCGCGCGCGGCAGGCTCGGCCACCACGCGATCCGTTCGACCGGCACCAACGGCAGCGCATGCGCGGCCGCGAGCGCCGGCAGGTATGCGGCCAGCGCGTCGCAGCACGCCCGCTCGATCGCGCCGACGAACGCGAGCGTCACATGCAGTTGCGCGGGCAGCGGACGCCGCGCGCCACGGGTAACCGGCAACGCGTGCAGCGCGTCGCGCGATGCCACATCGGGCATCAGCGCGACGAACACGCGCAGCCGGTCGCCGTTCATGACTCGCGCACCACCGTACGCGGCACGCTGTCGGCATCGGCCACGGCCGGACGCTGCGGCAGCGGGCCATGCTCGCCCCACACGTCGGTCGGCAGCACGTTCGCGAGTTCCGGAATCGTGTTGCGCGTGAACACCGGATCGGCAACGCCTGCCGCGCGCTGGCGGCGATAGTCGGCCCACGCGGCGTGCGCATACTTGCCGAGCGCGAGGATCGCGATCAGGTTGATGATCGCCATCAGCCCCATGCTCGTATCGGCCATCGCCCACACGAGCGGCAGTTGCCCGACGCTGCCGAACATCACCATGCCGAGCACCGCGATGCGGAACAGCGGCAGCACGCCGCGCCGCTTCGTGATGAATTCGACGTTGCCTTCCGCATAGGCGTAGTTGCCGATCACCGACGAGTATGCGAAGAAAAAGATCGCGAACGCCATGTAGATGCCGCCCCAGCCGCCGACGTGGCTCGCGATTGCGCGCTGCGTGAGCGCCGCGCCTTCCATGCCGGTGCCCAGTTCGTACTGGCCCGACAGCAGGATCACGAAGGCGGTCGCGCTACAGATCACGATCGTGTCGACGAATACGCCGAGCATCTGGATCAGCCCCTGCACGACCGGATGCCGCGTGCTGGCGGTCGCCGCCGCATTCGGCGCGCTGCCCATGCCGGCCTCGTTCGAGAACAGCCCGCGCTTCACGCCCATCGCGACCGCCTGGCTGACCGCATAGCCCGTCAGGCCGCCCGCTGCCTGCTCGAGACCGAACGCGCTCTTCACGATCAATTCGATCACGCCCGGCACCAGCGCGATGTGCGTCGCGACCGCATAGACCGCGAGCGCGAGGTAGCCGATGGCCATCAGCGGCACGATCACCTGCGCAACCGCCGCGATCCGACGGATCCCGCCGAAGATGATCGGCGCGGTCAGCAGCACGAGCCCAAGACCAACGCTCGCGCGGCTCCAGCCGAACGACGTGTCGAACGCATCGGCGATCGCGTTGGCCTGCACCGCGTTGAACACGAAGCCGAACGCGAGGATCAGCGACAGCGAGAACAGCACGCCGAAGCCGCGCGAGCGCAGGCCCGTCTGGATGTAGTACGCGGGGCCGCCGCGATAGCTGCCGTCCGGGTGTGACACCTTGAAGATCTGCGCGAGCGTCGCCTCGACGAACGCGGACGACATCCCGACGAGCGCCGTCATCCACATCCAGAAGATCGCGCCCGGCCCGCCGACCGTCAGCGCGACCGCGACGCCGGCGATGTTGCCGGTGCCCACGCGGCTCGCGAGCCCGGTCGCGAACGCCTGGAACGACGAGATGCTGCCCGGCTCGCCCTTGCTGCCGACCAGCTTCATGCTGAGGAACAGCGCCTTCAGCTGGATCATCCGGAACCGCAGCGTGAACCACGCGCCCACGCCGAGCAGCAGCGCAATCAGCACGTAGTTCCACAACACGCCGTTGACGGTGTCGATCAGCCCTTGCACGAGTGCTTCCATCCAGAATCCTTGTAAATAGGGTCAGTCATATGTGACGGCCGCTCGCTTCACGGCCGGAGGGGCGACATGATATGACAATTTGCAAGGATCATTACAAAAACGAAAGATTTGTGATGCCGGGAAATCGCCGCCGGATGTGATCAGATTAGGCGACGCTTCGCGAAATTGCGGGGGCACCAGGATCTCGAAGCCGCGACACCGGGCCATGTCGCGATGCGCGCGGCGCGGTAGCAGCGCGCCGAAACGCCGGGTGCTCGCCCGCTACGGAGCGCGCTGCGCACGCGCGGTACGACACCGAATCGCACGCATAAAAAAAACCGGGCGCCCTTTCGGACGCCCGGTTTCTACGACGGCTACCGACCTGCGCTTATCGCGGCAGGCTCGAATGCCCCATCAGGTACGCATCGACCGACCGCGCACACTGGCGGCCTTCGCGGATCGCCCACACGACGAGCGACTGGCCACGGCGCATATCGCCCGCCGCGAACACCTTGTCGACCGACGTGTAGTACGAACGATCGCCTTCGGTCGCAGCACGTGCGTTGCCGCGCGCGTCCTTCGCGACGCCGAACGCTTCGAGCACGGGTGCCGCCGGCTGCGTGAAGCCCATCGCGAGCAGCACGAGGTCGGCCTTCATCTCGAACTCGGAGCCCGGCACTTCCTGCATCTTGCCGTCCTTCCACTCGACGCGCACTGCGATCAGCTTCTCGACCTTGCCGTTCTTGCCTTCGAGGCGCTTCGTCGCGACCGCCCAGTCACGCTCGCAGCCTTCCTCGTGCGACGACGACGTGCGCAGCTTGATCGGCCAGTACGGCCACACGAGCGGCTTGTTCTCTTCTTCCGGCGGCTGCGGCAGCAGCTCGAACTGCGTGACCTGCTTCGCGCCGTGACGGTTCGACGTGCCGACGCAGTCGGAACCCGTATCGCCGCCGCCGATCACGATCACGTGCTTGCCCTTCGCGAGCAGCTGGTCGACCAGCTTGTCGCCCGCGTTCACGCGGTTCTGCTGCGGCAGGAAGTCCATCGCGTAATGAACGCCCGCGAGTTCGCGGCCCGGCACCGGCAGGTCGCGCGGCGTTTCCGAACCGCCGGCGATCACGACCGCATCGAATTCTTCCTTCAGCGTCTCCGGCGAGATGGTTTCCTTCGCGAGGCTGCCGATCGACTCGGGCAGCGGATCCTTGCCGATGAACACGCTGGTGCGGAACGTCACGCCTTCCGCTTCCATCTGGCGCATGCGGCGGTCGATCAGCCACTTCTCCAGCTTGAAGTCGGGAATCCCGTAACGCAGCAGGCCGCCGACGCGATCGTTCTTCTCGAACACCGTCACGTCGTGGCCGGCACGCGCGAGCTGCTGCGCGGCGGCGAGGCCCGCGGGGCCCGAACCGACGACCGCGACCTTCTTGCCCGTCTTGTGCTCGGCCGGCAGCGGCTTCACCCAGCCTTCCGCCCAGGCCTTGTCGATGATCGCGTGCTCGATCGACTTGATGCCGACCGGATCGTCGTTGATCCCGAGCGTGCATGCCGACTCGCACGGCGCCGGGCAGATGCGGCCCGTGAATTCCGGGAAGTTGTTGGTCGAGTGCAGGACTTCGATCGCCTGCTGCCAGTCCTGGCGGTAAACGAGATCGTTGAAATCCGGAATGATGTTGTTGACCGGGCAGCCGTTGTTGCAGAACGGGATGCCGCAATCCATGCAGCGCGCGCCCTGGACCTTCGCGTCCGCGTCGGTCAGTGCCGCGACGAATTCCTTGTAGTGCTTCACGCGCGTGAGCGGTGCTTCGTACGCCTCGTGGCGGCGTTCGAACTCCAGAAAACCGGTTGCCTTGCCCATAAGGTGCTCTTCTGTTCGGTGTATCGGGTGGGGGAGCCGCGCGCGGCAATCATGCGCGCGCGGCCTTCGCTATGTCGTTCGTCGCTCAGGCGGCCAGCACTTCCTTCGCCGCCTTCTTCGCACCGATCTCGCCCAGCGCGCGCTTGTATTCGTGCGGGAACACCTTCACGAACTGGCGGCGCGCCGCGTCCCAGTTTTCCAGCAGCGACTTCGCGCGCGGCGAACCCGTGAACTGGAAATGACGCTCGACGAGCCCCTTGAGCAGCGCTTCGTCCGTCGTGCCCGCATGCCAGAGCGCGCGGTCGACCGTGCGCTCCTGCTCGGCCTGCTGCAGCACCGGCTCGAGCGCGACCATCGCCTTGTTGCACTTCGCCGCGAACGTGCCTTCCGGATCGTAGATGTACGCGAGACCGCCCGACATGCCGGCCGCGAAGTTGCGCCCGGTCTCGCCGAGCACGACGACCGTGCCGCCCGTCATGTATTCGCAACCGTGGTCGCCCGTGCCTTCGACGACCGCCGTCGCACCCGAGTTGCGCACGCAGAAGCGCTCGCCCGCGACGCCGCGGAAGAACGATTCGCCTTCGATTGCGCCGTACATCACCGTGTTGCCGCAGATGATGTTTTCCTCGGACTTGCCGCGGAAGTCGTTGGTCGGACGGATGATGATCCGGCCGCCCGACAGGCCCTTGCCGACGTAGTCGTTGCCGTCGCCGACGAGGTCGAGCGTCACGCCCTTCGCGAGGAACGCGCCGAAGCTCTGGCCGGCCGTGCCCTTCAGCTGGATGTGCACCGCGTCGTCGGCCAGGCCGTCGTGGCCGTGCTTCTTCGCGATCACGCCCGACAGCATCGCGCCGACCGTCCGGTTCACGTTGCGCACCGGCTGGATGAACGACACATGCTCGCCGTTCTCGATCGCGGCCTTCGCCTTCTCGATCAGCACGTGGTCGAGCGCGCGCTCGAGGCCGTGATCCTGCACGTCGACGTGACGCGGCGCGACGTCCTCGCACTCTTCCGGCTGGTAGAACACGCGCGAGAAGTCAAGGCCCTTCGCCTTCCAGTGCTCGATGCCCTTGCGGGTGTCGAGCAGGTCGGCGCGGCCGATCAGATCGTCGAACTTCGCGACGCCGAGCTGCGCCATGATCTCGCGCACTTCCTCGGCGACGAAGAAGAAGTAGTTCACGACGTGCTCGGGCTGGCCCTTGAACTTCGCACGCAGCACCGGATCCTGCGTCGCGACGCCGACCGGGCACGTGTTCAGGTGGCACTTGCGCATCATGATGCAGCCCTCGACGACGAGCGGTGCCGTCGCGAAGCCGAATTCGTCCGCGCCGAGCAGCGCGCCGATCACGACGTCGCGGCCCGTCTTCATCTGGCCGTCGGCCTGCACGCGGATGCGGCCGCGCAGGCGGTTCAGCACCAGCGTCTGCTGCGTTTCGGCCAGGCCGAGTTCCCACGGCGTGCCCGCGTGCTTGACCGACGACAGCGGCGACGCGCCCGTGCCGCCGTCATGGCCGGCGATCACGACGTGATCGGCCTTCGCCTTTGCGACACCGGCCGCGACCGTGCCGACACCCACTTCCGACACGAGCTTCACGGAGATGCTCGAGCTCGGGTTCACGTTCTTCAGGTCGTGGATCAGCTGCGCCAGATCCTCGATCGAGTAGATGTCGTGGTGCGGCGGCGGCGAGATCAGGCCGACACCCGGCACCGAGTAACGCAGCTTGCCGATGTATTCGGACACCTTGTGACCCGGCAGCTGGCCGCCTTCGCCCGGCTTCGCGCCCTGCGCCATCTTGATCTGGATCTGGTCGGCCGATGCCAGGTACTCGGCGGTGACGCCGAAGCGGCCCGACGCGACCTGCTTGATCTTCGAGCGCAGCGAATCGCCGTCCTTCAGCGGAATGTCGCTGACGATCTCGTCGCCGATCACCGACTTCAGCGTCTCGCCGGCCTTGATCGGAATGCCGCGCAGTTCGTTGCGATAGCGCTTCTGGTCCTCACCGCCTTCGCCGGTGTTCGACTTGCCGCCGATCCGGTTCATCGCAACCGCGAGCGTCGCGTGCGCTTCGGTGCTGATCGAACCGAGCGACATCGCGCCCGTCGCGAAGCGCTTGACGATGTCCTTCGCCGATTCGACGTCGTCGATCGGGATCGCCTTGGTCGGCTCGACCTTGAACTCGAACAGGCCACGGAACGTCATGTGACGCTTGGTCTGGTCGTTGATCAGGTGCGCGTATTCCTTGTACGTCTGGTACGAATTGCTGCGCGTCGCGTGCTGCAGCTTCGCGATCGAATCCGGCGTCCACATGTGGTCTTCGCCACGCACGCGGTACGCGTACTCGCCGCCCGCGTCGAGCATGTCGCGCAGGACCGGGTTGTCGCCGAACGCATCGCGGTGCAGGCGAATCGCTTCTTCCGCCACTTCGAACAGGCCGATACCGCCGACCTTCGACGCGGTGCCCTTGAAGTACTTCTCGACGAGGTCGCTCGACAGGCCGAGCGCTTCGAAGATCTGCGCGCCCGTGTACGACATGTACGTCGAGATGCCCATCTTCGACATCACCTTCTGCAGCCCCTTGCCGACCGCCTTCGTGAAGTTGTAGACGGCCTTCTCCGGCGACAGGTCGCCCGGCAGCCCTTCGGCCATCTTCGCGAGCGTTTCCATCGCGAGGTACGGGTGCACGGCTTCCGCGCCGTAGCCCGCGAGCAACGCGAAGTGGTGCGTTTCACGTGCGGAGCCCGTCTCGACGACGAGGCCCGTGCTCGTGCGCAGACCTTGCTGGACGAGGTGCGTGTGGATCGCCGACGTGGCGAGCAGCGCCGGAATCGCGACATGCTCGGCGTCCGTCTTGCGGTCCGACACGATCAGCATGTTGTAGCCCGACTTCACCGCGTCGACGGCTTCCGCACACAGCGACGCGAGGCGTGCCTCGATGCCTTCCTTGCCCCAGGCAACCGGGTAGCAGATGTTCAGTTCGTACGCGCTGAACTTGCCGCCCGTGTACTGGTCGATCGCGCGGATCTTCGCGATGTCCTTGAAGTCGAGCACCGGCTGCGACACTTCGAGACGCATCGGCGGGTTGATGTTGTTCGTGTCGAGCAGGTTCGGCTTCGGGCCGATGAACGACACGAGCGACATGACCATGTTCTCGCGGATCGGGTCGATCGGCGGGTTCGTGACCTGTGCGAACAGCTGCTTGAAGTAGTGATAGAGCGTCTTGTTCTTGTTCGACATCACCGCGAGCGGCGAATCGTTGCCCATCGAACCGACGGCTTCCTCACCCTGCTGCGCCATCGGCGCCATCAGGAACTTCAGGTCTTCCTGCGTGTAGCCGAACGCCTGCTGGCGGTCGAGCAGCGCGGCGCCCTGCGTGCGGCCGGCCGCGACTTCCTCGGCCTTCGGCTCGATCTCGTCGAGCTTGATGCGCACGGCGTCGATCCAGCTCTTGTACGGCTTCGCGTTCGCGAGGTTGTCCTTCAGTTCCTTGTCGTCGATGATGCGGCCGTGTTCCATGTCGATCAGGAACATCTTGCCCGGCTGCAGACGCCACTTCTTGACGATCTTCGATTCGGGGATCGGCAGCGTGCCGGCTTCCGACGCCATGATGACGAGGTCGTCGTCGGTGACGAGGTAGCGCGCCGGGCGCAGGCCGTTACGGTCGAGCGTCGCGCCGATCTGGCGGCCGTCGGTGAACGCGATCGCGGCCGGGCCGTCCCACGGCTCCATCATCGCGGCATGGTATTCGTAGAACGCGCGGCGGTTCTCGTCCATCAGCGTGTGCTGTTCCCACGCTTCCGGGATCATCATCATCACCGCGTGCACGAGCGGGTAGCCGGCCATCACCAGCAGTTCGAGACAGTTGTCGAACGACGCGGTATCCGACTGGCCCGGGTAGATCAGCGGCCACAGCTTCGGCAGATCGTCGGCGAGCACGTGCGACGCGATCGCGCCGGTACGCGCGTTCAGCCAGTTCACGTTGCCCTTCACGGTGTTGATCTCGCCGTTGTGCGCGATCATCCGGTACGGGTGAGCCAGCTCCCACGCCGGGAACGTGTTGGTCGAGAAGCGCTGGTGCACGAGCGCGAGCGCCGACACGACACGCGTGTCCTGCAGGTCGCGGTAATACACGCCGACCTGGCCCGCGAGCAGCAGCCCCTTGTAGACGATCGTGCGCGCCGACATCGACGGCACGAAGTATTCCTTGCCGTGCTTGAGCTTCAGCGCCTGGATGCGGTGGCTCGCCGTCTTGCGGATCACGTACAGCTTCCGCTCGAGCGCGTCCGTCACCATGATGTCCTTGCCGCGGCCGATGAAGATCTGGCGGATCAGCGGCTCGCTCGCCTTCACGGTCGGCGAAATCGGCATCGCATGGTCGACCGGCACGTCGCGCCAGCCGAGCACGACCTGGCCCTCTGCCTTCACCGTCCGCTCGAGCTCCTGCTCGCACGCGAGACGCGATGCGTTTTCCTTCGGCAGGAAGATCATGCCGACCCCATATTCGCCGGCTGGCGGCAGCATCACGCCCTGCTTCGCCATTTCCTCGCGATAGAACGCGTCCGGGATCTGGATCAGGATGCCCGCGCCGTCGCCCATCAGCGGATCGGCGCCGACCGCGCCACGGTGATCGAGGTTCTCGAGGATCTTCAGACCCTGCTGAATGATCTCGTGGCTCTTCTTGCCCTTGATGTGAGCGACGAAGCCGACGCCACAGGCGTCGTGTTCGTTTTGCGGGTCATACAGACCTTGTGCGGCGGGCACCGCGGCGAGCGGCTGCTGGTGGTCGTTCATGGGGACACCGTCGTAAAGGGGGCCTGGAGGCCGTTGAACCATTTTCTTGTTGCCGTCGATCCCGCTCCCGACGGGAGACGGCGCGGCCGACAGTGGATGGGCAAGCTTCGCCCGGGCCACCGGAATTCGGAATATACGCGACGAATCAAAGGAATAGCAACAAAAACCGCTTGATCGAACCCCAATTAAACGGATGCCTCGATCTGGTGCCATTTTATTGGGGCCGTATCGTTTTGGTGCAAAAAGAAGCGGCGCCCGCAGCGCCGCCTCCTGAACCGCCGTTCCCGGATTACTGCTGGATCGGCGGCGTGTTTTCACGCACCTTTCTGGGGCGTCCGCGCGGCAGCGGCGACACGCGCCGGTTCGCGGTACGCGCCGCCCACTCGCGATAATTCTCGCCGCCGAGCACCCAGCCCTTCAACGTCGCCTGCTGCAACTGGTCGGCCTGCCGCTCGTCGAGCGGCTGCTCGCACAGCTCCTTGTACGCGCGCTGGCGGTCGAACGGCGTATTGCCGAGCGCCCAGTAGAGCGGATGGTCGGTGATCAGGCTGTCGACGGTGAGCCCGACGTGATGCCGGTAGCTCGACCAGCGATAAGCCTCGGGCGTCGCGACGAGCTGCGCGCGCACCGGGCTCATCTCGACCACGCGGCTCGCGAGCAGGAAATAGCGCTCGCCTTCGATGACCGTCGCGCGGTAACGGCCTTCCCACAGGGTGCCGCGCCGCGAATAGCGCCGGTTGAAATGCGCGACGTAGCGCCTGCCGACAGCCTGCATCGCTTTCGGCAGGCTCGCCTCGTCGCTCGGCGTCACGAGCAGTTGCACCTGGCGCGGCAGCAGCACGTAGGCGTGCACCGACAGGTGATGATCGCGCGCGGCGGCCTTCAGGCAATCGATGAAGAGTTCGTAGTCCTGGTCGTCGACGAACGCGGGTTGCTGATCCAGGCCGCGCAGTATCACGTGCTGCGGCTGGTCGGGAACGTAGAGTCGTGCTAACCGTGCCATGCTGAATGTCCGTTTGAACGCGTTAGGAAATACCCGGGGGTCCGATAGTGCGCACCTGCGTAGAATGCCTGTCCCGACAGGGCGCGGAAGCGTACGGTCGTACTAATCCTAGGGTGAAAACTCTAACTTACGAGCTTGTTTGGTTTTAAACGCAGTCGTCATAATGAGCACGCCTTAGATCGGAGGAGACACAATGAAACGAAAACTGGCCATTACGGGGGCTGCAGCGCTCGCATTCACGTTCGCGGGCGGTACGGCACATGCACAATCCGCAGGTGATTTCTACGTCAGCACCGGCTGGCTGCACCTCGCGCCGCAGGACAGCAGCGACCCGCTGTTCGTCTACGGCGTAGGCGGCACGCCCGTCAACCAATCGGTTCCCAACACGGGCGCCGGCATCAGCGACGCCGACACGCTCGCACTGGCGACCGGTTACTTCGTGACCGACCACATCGCCACCGAGTTCATCGCCGGCATTCCGCCGAAGTTCGACATCACGGGCAAGGGCCAGTTCGCGAATTTTGGTACGCTTGGCCGCGCGTACCAGTGGAGCCCCGCGCTCCTCCTCAAGTACTACTTCAACGACGCCAACGCGAAGTTCCGTCCGTATGTCGGCGTCGGCGCAACGTATATCTGGTTCACCGGCGCGAAGATCACGAACAGCGCGTTCGAAAACGGCGTGCTCGGCGGCCCGACCACCGCCCAGACCAGCAACCAGTGGGCGCCCGTGTTCAACGCCGGCTTCACGTACAACTTCACGAAACACTGGTTCGCCGGCTTCTCGATGTCGTACATCCCGGTCAGCGTGACCGCGACCTTCACGACGGCCCGCCGGACACCGGTCGGCACGCTGACGGAAACGTCGAAGGCCCACATCTCGCTGAACCCGATCGTGACGTACCTGAACGTCGGTTACCGCTTCTAAGCGTAGTCGAATATTTGGGGAATGGTTAATCCTGCTGCAATTTGTAGCGGATTTTTCCTGGCGTAACGTCTCCACGATGCAAAACGCCCCGGCGGGAATCCCGCCGGGGCGTCGTTTTTTCGCGTCAGGCACGTTCTTGCAAGGGCCAGGCCGGGCGCTGAAGCGGCTGCTAGACGATGTCGATGTCGTCCAGCGCATCGGGGGCAATCAGGTCGATGCGGTCCGTGCAGACCGCATCGACGCCCCAGCGCGCGAGTTCGCGCGCCCGTTCAAGGTCGTTCACCGTGTAAACCAGGATGCACAGCCCGGCCGCCTTGATCGCGCGCACGAGTGGTTCGTCGAGCCGGCTGTGGTCTGCATGCAACGATCGGCAGTCGAGCGCACCGACGACCTGCGCATGCCAGTCGTCCGGCACGGCTTCGTAGAGCATCCCGCGCGGCAGCGCCGGCACGGTCGCGCGCGCCTGCTGCAGCGCATCGAACGAAAACGACGACAGCAGCGGCGGAATGGCGGCATCGCGCCAGTACGCGGCCGCGTCGGCCGCCACGCGCTGCCCGGTCTCGCGCTCGCGTCCCGGGCACGGCTTGATCTCGACATTGGCGGCCAGCCCGTGGGCGAGGCAGCGCGCCGCCGCGGCCTCGAGCGTCGGCATCCGCTCGCCCGCGAAGCGCGCGTCGAGCCACGCGCCCGCGTCGAGCGCGGCCAGCGCGTCATAACGCATGCCCGCCGCCGCGCCATGACCGTTCGACGTGCGGTCGACCGTGTCGTCGTGCAGCAGGAACGTCACGCCGTCGGCCGACAGCTTCGCGTCGAACTCGACCATCAGGTGGCCACGACGCGCGCCTTCGTCGAGCGCGGCGAGCGTGTTCTCCGGTGCGAGCGTGCCGCCGCCGCGATGGGCGACGACGCGCGGATACGGCCAGTCGGTACGGGTTGTCATCGTCGGTCTCTCGGCAGGTGCAGCAGGTTCAGGCGGCACGCTTGCCGGTCTCGGGATCGAAGAAGTGCAGCCGGTGCGCCGGCAGCGCAGCCGCCAGCGCCGTGCCGCGCGCGGGGCGGTCTGCGTGCGGCAGGCGCACCGCAACGTCGTGATTGCCCCAGCGGCCGTGCGCGAGATTGTCCGCGCCGAGCAGCTCGCACGAATCGACCGGCAGCGTCGCCTGCGCGACGCCCGGCTGCGGCGTCATGTGTTCGGGACGCACGCCGAGCACCCAGTCGCGCCCGGTGGCGATCGCCGTCCCGATTCCGGGCGCGCCGGCAACCGGCAGCGCGGGGCCGCCGCCTGCAACCGTAAATGTCGCGCCGTCGTCCGACAGCCGGCCGTGCATCAGGTTCATCGCGGGCGAGCCGATGAAGCCCGCGACGAACACCGTCGCCGGCTTCTCGTACACGTCAACCGGCGCGCCGATCTGCTCCGCGTAGCCGCGGTTCATCACGATCACGCGCTGCGCGAGCGTCATCGCCTCGATCTGATCGTGCGTCACGTAGACGCTCGTCGTCGCAAGCCGCGCATGCAGCCGCTGGATCTCGAGCCGCATCTGCACGCGCAATTTCGCGTCGAGGTTCGACAACGGCTCGTCGAACAGGAACACCGACGGCTCGCGCACGATCGCACGCCCCATCGCGACGCGCTGCCGCTGGCCGCCCGACAGCTCGCGCGGCCGCCGCGCGAGCAGCGGCTCGAGTTCGAGGATCTTCGCGGCCGCGGCCACCCGCGAGTCGATCGTCGCGCGCTCGAGCCCGCGGATCTTCAGCCCGTAGCCCATGTTCTGCGCGACCGTCATGTGCGGATACAGCGCATAGTTCTGGAACACCATCGCGATGTCGCGATCCTTCGGCTCCAGCGCGTTGACCACGCGCTCGCCGATCGCGATCTCGCCATCCGTCACCGTCTCGAGCCCCGCGATCATCCGCAGCAACGTCGACTTGCCGCAGCCCGACGGGCCGACCAGCACGATGAATTCGCCGTCCGCGATCTCCACGTCGATGCCGTGCAGCACGTGCTGCTTGCCGTCGTAGGATTTCCTGACGCCCTTCAAGCTCAACGCAGCCATACCTGGTCCTTCTCCCGGTTACCGTCCGTTGTTTATTTCTCGGAATCGACGAGGCCGCGCACGAACCAGCGCTGCATCGCCAGTACGACGACGAGCGGCGGAATCATCCCCAGCAGCGTCGCCGCCATCACGTATTGCCATTCGGTCGCGGCGTCGCCGCTCGCGATCATCGTCTTGATACCCACCACCGCCGTCGACAGCGATGCCTCCGTCGTGATCAGGATCGGCCACAGATACTGGTTCCAGCCGTAGATGAACGTGATCACGAACAGCGCCGCGATACTCGTCTTCGACAGCGGCAGCACGACGTCCCAGAAGAACCGCAGCGGCCCCGCGCCGTCGATGCGCGCGGCATCCATCAGCTCGTCGGGCAGCGTCATGAAGAACTGGCGGAACAGGAACGTCGCGGTCGCCGACGCGATCAGCGGCAGCGTGAGCCCCGCATAGGTGTTCGTCAGGTGCAGCGTCGACACGACCTGCACGGTCGGGAAGATCCGCACCTCGACCGGCAGCATCAGCGTGACGAAGATCAGCCAGAACGCCGTGTTGCGGAACGGGAAGCGGAAATAGACGATCGCGTACGCGGACAGGATCGACACCGCGATCTTGCCCACCGCGATGCCGAGCGCCATCGCGAAACTGTTCACGAGCAGGCGGCCGAACGGCGCCGTCGTGCCGCCGCTGCCGTGCCCCCAGATGTACGCGACGTTCTCGAACAGGTGCGTGCTCGGTACCAGCGACAGCGGCACCGTGAATACTTCCTGCGCATTCATCGTCGCCGCGCAGAACGCGACGTAGACGGGAAACACGATCAGCACGACACCCGCGATCAGCACCGCGTGGCAGAACAGGTCGAAGCCCTTGCGATTCTCGATCATGCGTATTGCACCCTGCGTTCGACGAAGCGGAACTGGATCACCGTGAGCCCGACGACGATGATCATCAGCACGACCGACTGCGCGCCCGAGCTGCCGATGTCGAGCCCCTGGAAGCCCTCCGCGAAGATCTTGTAGATCAGCGTCTTGGTGCTCTGCGCCGGGCCGCCGCCGGTGGCCGCGTCGATCACCGGGAAGGTGTCGAAGAAGGCGTACACGAGGTTCACGACCAGCAGGAAGAAACTGGTGGGCGACAGCAGCGGCAGCACGATGTTGAAGAAGCGCCGCACCGGCCCGGCGCCGTCGATCGCCGCCGCCTCGATCAGCGAGCGCGGAATCGCCTGCAGGCCTGCGTAGAAGAACAGGAAGTTGTAGCTCACCTGCTTCCACACCGACGCGAGCACGACCAGGAACATCGCCTGGCCGCCGTTCAGCGCGTGGTTCCACACGATGCCGCTCTTTGCGAGCGCATAGGTGATCAGGCCGATGCTCGGATTGAACAGGAACGCCCACAGCACGGCGGCGATCGTCGGCGCGACCGCATACGGCCAGATCAGCAGCGTGCGGTACACGCGCGCACCGCGGATCACGCGATCGGCGCACGCGGCGAGAATCAGCGACACGACGAGCCCGCTCGCCGTGACAAGCGAACTGAACACGAGCGTCGTGCGGAAAGAATCGAGATACAGCGGATCGGCGAACAGGTGCGTGAAGTTCGCCAGGCCGACGAATTCGCTCGAGGTGCCGAACGCATCCTGCATCTGCGTCGACTGCCACAGCGCGACGCCGGCCGGCCACAGGAAGAACACGGCGGTGATCGCGAGCTGCGGCGCGATCAGCAGGTACGGCAACAGGCTCGTACCGAAACGGGAACGGGATTGCATCGCGGATATCCGGTCAGGCGCAACGGAAAGATGGCCGTGCCGCCGGCCGGCGCGCGCATCCGTACAGGATGCGACGCGGCCGGCGGCACGGTGCGATGCGGGCTCAGCCGCCCGACTTCTCGAAGCGGCGCAGCAGTTCGTCGCCGCGCGATGCGGCCGAATCGAGCGCGTCCTTCGGCGACTTCTTCTGCGCCCAGACCTGCTCGAATTCCTCGTCGACCACCGTGCGGATCTGCGGCATGTTGCCGAGGCGCAGCCCCTTCGTGTACGGCAGCGGCGGCTTGTTCAGCATCTGCTTGATCGCGGTTTCGGCGCTCGGGTTCTTCGCGTAGAAGCCCTGCTGGCGCGTCAGGTCGTACGCGGCCGTGGTGACCGGCAGGTAGCCCGTGTCCTGGTGCCACTTCGCGGCGACGGCCGGCGAGGCCAGGTACGCGAGGAATTTCGCGACGCCCTTGTAGGTCGCCGGATCCTTGCCGGCCAGCACCCACAGGCTCGCGCCGCCGATGATCGCGTTCTGCGGTGCGCCCTTCACGTTCGCGTCGTACGGCATCATGCCCGTGCCGTAGCTGAACTTCGCGAACTTCTGCACGTTCGCGAGCGCGCCCGACGTCGTCGTCATGATCCCGCAGTCGCCGCTGTAGAACTTCGCCGACGCTTCATCCTTGCGGCCCGCGTACGTGAACGTGCCGTCCTTCGCCATCTGCTGCAGGAACGCGACGTGCGCGATCTGCTGCGGCTTGTTGAATTCGAGCACCGCGTCGCTACCGTCGAAGCCGTTGTTGCGGCTCGAGAACGGCAGCCCGTGCCACGCGCTGTAGTTCTCGAGCTGGACCCAGCCCTGCCAGCCGGTCGTGAAGCCGCACGCCATCCCCGACTTGCGCAGCTTCTCGGCATCGGCCTGCACGTCGGCCCACGTCTTCGGCGGCTGGTTCGGATCGAGCCCGGCCTTCTTGAACGCGTCCTTGTTGTAGTACAGCACCGGCGTCGAGCTGTTGAACGGCATCGACACGAGATGACCCGTCTTCGCGTCGCTGTAGTAGCTCGCGATGGTCGGCACGAACGCCTTTTCGTCGAGCGGCACGCCGGCCTGCTTGAACACGTCGTAGACGGGCACGACGGCCTTCTTCGCCTGCATCATCGTGGCCGTGCCGACTTCATAGACCTGGAGGATCGCCGGCGCGTTGCCGCTACGATAGGCGGCGATGCCGGCCGCGAGCGCCTGGTCGTAGGTGCCCTTGAAGACCGGCACGATCTTGTAGTCGCTCTGCGACGCGTTGAACTGGTCGGCGATCGCATTGACCCGCTCGCCGAGCGCGGCCTCCATCGCATGCCAGAACTGGATCTCCGTCGCGGCGAACGCCACGTGCTGCGCCCCGAACATCAGCGCGCCGCCGAGCGCGATCGAACGAACCATGGTCCCCGCAGGCTGCTTCTTCATCGATCTCTCTCCTATGAAAACGTTACCAACAGCGTGTGCAACATTCCCGTCGCCATTGAACCGGCGAAGTCTAGTGATCGTTTGTGACAGTCAGTTGTCGCTGATGACGAACAGGCGCTGGTACTCCTTCAGCGCGAAGCGGTCGGTCATGCCGGCGATGTAGTGCGCGACGAGACGCGGCTGCTGTGCGGCGTCGTCGGACTGGTATGGCGGCGGCAGCAGGCGCGGATCGTCGATGAACGCATCGAACAACCCGGTGACGACGCGTTGCGCCTTGCTCGCCATGCGCATCACCTTGTAGTGGCGATAGAGGTTCTTGAAGAGGAAGCGCTTGAGGGCGGCCGCCTGGGCGGCGACCGTCTCGCTGTGCGACACGAGCGGCGGCGCGGCGCGCACGTCGTCGAGCGACGCGGGCGCGACGCGCGCGAGGTTGCGCGTCGTCTCGTCGATCAGGTCGACGATCAGCGTGTTGATGATGCGGCGCACCGTCTCGTGCACGAGACGACGGCCTTCGAGGTGCGGGAATTCGGCGAGCGCCGCCTCGTAGTGGCGCTGCCACAACTCGACTTCCGCGAGCTGTTCGATCGTGATCAGACCGGAACGCAGGCCGTCGTCGACGTCGTGGTTGTTGTAGGCGATCTCGTCCGCGATGTTGGCAAGCTGCGCTTCGAGCGACGGCTGGCGGCCCTGCAGGAAGCGCTCGCCAAGCGCGCCGAGCTTGCGCGCATTCTCGCGCGAGCAGTGCTTCAGAATGCCTTCGCGCGTCTCGAAGCACAGGTTCAGCCCGTTGAACGCGCCGTAATGCTCCTCGAGCTCGTCGACGACCGCCAGGCTCTGCAGGTTGTGCTCGAAGCCGCCGTGCTCGCGCATGCAGGCATTCAGCGCGTCCTGCCCCGCATGGCCGAACGGCGTATGGCCGAGATCGTGCGCGAGCGAGATCGCCTCGACGAGATCCTCGTTCAGGCGCAGGTTGCGCGCGACCGAGCGTGCGATCTGCGCCACTTCGAGGCTGTGCGTGAGGCGTGTGCGGAACAGGTCGCCTTCGTGATTGACGAAGACCTGCGTCTTGTATTCGAGCCGGCGAAATGCGGTCGAATGAACGATGCGGTCGCGGTCGCGCTGGAATTCGGTGCGCGCCGCCGGTGGTGTTTCCGGATGGCGACGGCCGCGCGACTGCGATGCGTGAGCGGCATACGGAGCGAGATGGGCTTCCAGCGCCGCCAGTGTCGGCGGCTCGGCCACCGGCGCAGTGGATGCGCTGCCGGCTTCGTGCAGTGTGCTGCTGGATGTCTCGCTCACGTCTCCTCCATGTCAGGGGCGCCGGGGCATCCGGGCCGCCGTTAGCCGGTCGTCTGTGCCAGTGTAGCGAACACGGCTTCGTCCGGCGCCTGCGTGATCAGCGTATCGCCGAATCGCTTCAGCAGGATGAACTTGATCGCGCCGGCCTCGGCCTTCTTGTCGACGCGCATCAGGTCCATGTAGCGCGCGTCGCCGAGCGCGGGCCCGCGGGTCGGCAGGTGCGCGGCCGCGATCACCGCATCGAGGCGCTGCCGCGACGCTTCGTCGAGCAGGCCGAGCCGCACCGACAGGTCGCCCGCCATCACCATCCCGCAGCCGACCGCCTCGCCGTGCAGCCATTCGCCGTAGCCGAGCCCGGCCTCGATCGCGTGGCCAAACGTATGGCCGAAGTTCAGGATCGCGCGCAGGCCGCCTTCGCGCTCGTCGGCCGCCACCACGCTCGCTTTGATCTCGCACGAGCGCTTCACCGCGTGTGCGAGCGCAGCCGGGTCGCGGCGGTTCAGCGCGTCGACGTTCGCCTCGATCCAGTCGAAGAATTCCGCGTCGGCGATCGCACCGGTCTTGATGACCTCGGCGACGCCGGCCGCCAGCTCGCGGTCAGGCAGGGTCGTCAGCGCGCCGATGTCCGCGATCACGGCCTGCGGCTGGTAGAACGCGCCGATCATGTTCTTGCCGAGCGGGTGGTTGATGCCCGTCTTGCCGCCGACCGACGAGTCGACCTGCGACAGCAGCGTCGTCGGCACCTGGATGAACGGCACGCCGCGCATGTAGCACGCAGCAGCAAAGCCCGTCATGTCGCCGATCACGCCGCCGCCGAGCGCGACGAGCGTCGTCTTGCGGTCCGCGCGGTCAGTCAGCAGGCCGTCGAAGATCAGGTTCAGCGTTTCCCAGTTCTTGTACGCCTCGCCGTCCGGCAGCACGACCGTTGACACGCGCTTGCCGAGCGGTGCAAGCGCCGCGCGCAGTGCATCTCCGTAGAGCGGATCGACCGTCGTGTTCGTGACGATCGTGACGGACGAACCCTTGATGTGCGGGGCGAACAGCTCGGCGCGGCCGATCAGGCCGGCGCCAATGTGAATCGGGTAGGCGCGGTCGCCCAGATCGACGTTGACAGTAATCATGCTTGTAGCGGCTTGGCGATGACGCCGGCCAGTTCGAGTTGCATCAGCACCATGTTGACGAGACCGTTGACCGACGGACGACCGGTCTCGATGACGAAATCCGCGCATTCGCGGTACAGCGGGTCGCGCACTTCGTACAGCGCTTCGAGACGCCCCTTCGGATCTTCGGTCTGCAGCAGCGGGCGGTTCTTGTCCTTGCGTGTACGCAGCCACAGATCGTGCGGATTGGCGCGCAGGTAGACGACGATGCCGCTGCTTTTCAGGTAGTCGCGATTTTCCGGGCGCAGCACCGCGCCGCCGCCCGTCGCGAGCACGATGTTCTCGCGCTGCGTGAGCTCGGCGATCACCTGCGTTTCGCGATCGCGAAACCCGGCCTCGCCCTCCATTTCGAAGATCACCGGAATGCGCGCGCCCGTGCGGGCCTCGATTTCGTGGTCGGAGTCGAAGAACGTCCTGTCGAGACGACGCGCGACCGCACGGCCCACGGTGGTCTTACCCGCTCCCATAAGGCCGACGAAAAATACGTTTGCATGTGGGTCCCGCGCTTGCAACGGCTTCCTCTGCTTCAATCTTGCTGGTGTGTGGCGCAGCTTACTGGCAAAGCGGCTGCCTTGTCGAGCCTGCGCCGGCGGCTTCCGGCCCTGTTTTTCCGTCATCCGCGCTGCCCGCGCCGCGCGCATCGCAGCGCGCATCGACGACGGTCGGCGTGATGAAGACGACCAGTTCGTTGCGCTGGTCGCGCTGCGCGCGGTGCCGGAAAAGCGCGCCCAGAAACGGTATTTTGCCCAAGAGTGGCACGCGCGTCACATCGTTCCGGTTCAGTTGCTCATAGATCCCGCCGATCGCGACCGTCCCGCCGTTCTCGACCTCGACGCGCGTCTGGACATGCTTCGTGTGAATCGCCGGGCCGGCCGCCGTCGGCTCGCCGATGCTGTCTTTCGTCACGTCCAGGTCGAGCACCACGCGCCCGTCCGGCGTGATCTGCGGCTCGACCTCGAGCTTGAGCGTCGCCCGGCGGAACTGCACGCCGCTCACGCCGTTGCCGACCTTCGCCTGGTACGGCAGCTCCGACCCCTGTTCGACGATGGCCTTGACGCGATCGGCGGTCACCACGCGCGGCCGCGAAACGATCTGACCCCGCCCCTGCGCCTCGAGCGCGCTCAGTTCGACGTCGAGCACGCGGCTGAGCGGCGCGGCGAACAACGTGAAGCCCGCGGTTGCCGCTTCGAAGCCGCTGAGCGGCCGCGCAGCAAGGTCGAGCGCGTTGCGCGCGCCGGCTGTGAACGTGGCGCTCTCGCCCGATGGCGGCCTCTCCTGCGCCCGCAGCGCAACGCGAGCGCCGAGGTTGCGCGAAAAACCCTGCTCGCCCTCGACGATGCGGGCCTCGATCCGGACCTGCCGCGACGGCCGGTCGATCGCATCGATCAGGCTCGCGATCTGGTCGAGACGCGGCGCGAGATCAGTGACGAACAGCAGGTTCGTACGCGGATCGGCCGCCGCGGCGCCACGCTTCGACAGCAGGCGCTGGCCCGTCGCGCCGGCCAGCAGCCGTTGCACGTCCTGCGCGCGCGGGTAGTGCAGCGCGAACGTACGGCTCGCGAGCGGCTCCAGATCGGCTGCCCGCGCGTGCATTTCGAAGCGCTCGCGTTCGCGCGCAGCCAGCTCGGCCGCCGGCGTGACCCATATCACGTTGCCCCGCCGGGACATCGCGAGCCCGTGCGTGTCCAGCAGCGTGTCGAAGGCGTCGCGCCAGCGCACATTGTTCAGACGTAACGTGACGGTGCCGCGCACCTGTTCGCCGACGACGATATTGAGCCCGGTGAACCGCGCGAACGCATCGAACGCGGCCGCGAGCCCCGCGCCCTGCAGATTCAGCGAGATCCGCCGCGCGTCGTCCGCATCGCCGGGTTGCCGTGCCGCGGCGTCGCCGATCCGGGCCGGCGGCGCCAACGGGATCGGCGGCCCCTCCAGCCCGGGTGCCGGAGTGGCGGCCGCCGCCTGAAGCGCCGCGCGAGCTGCCTGGTCGAACGGAGGTGGGCCCGCCTCCGCCGATACGGTGCTGTCCGCACCGTCCACCGTACCTTGGGGCAGCGGCAGGCCAGGCAGCGGCATGTCCATCGATGCAGCGGCAGGCCAGACGGCCGGCAGCGGCGGCAACGAGGCGCTTGCGCCGGCCGCCGTCAAGCCGGCCCAGACGGCGAGTGCCCGACATCCATGCTTCATCATGGCCGCCTCCCGTCGTCCAGCGTGACGCGGTACGCGCCGTCCGCCGTCGCGAGCGTCACGGCGACGGGCTCGACTCGCACCACCCGCGCGGCCCCGAGGGCTTCGCCGGGCACCACGGCCGCGAACGCGCCGTCACCGTCGTCGAACAGCGCGAGTCCGGCGCGCCCGGCGCGAATCGTGCCGGCCAGACGAGCAGCCGCCCCCTCCGCTTCAGACGTGCCGGTGACGCCGAACGGATCTGCGCCAGGTGCGTCAGCCAGAACCGGCACCTCCCCAGCCGTAGACGTCGCCGCCGGCAACCCCGGAAACACGTCGACAGACATTTCCACGCGCGCCGCCGCCTTTCCCCGTTCGACACGCAGCGCGGTCGGCACCGCCAGCACCGGGAAACGCGCCAGCCCGCCGACCATCTGCAGCAGCGCGCGAAAGCCGCCATCCGCGACGATGCGCACCGTGCGCCGGCCGTCCTGCGCGGCACCATCGGCACGCAGCGGTTCGATCGATACGTCGCGCAGCCCGCTCGACGCGGCGCGATCTGCCAGTTCCAGCATCAACACGGCCCACTCCGGCGCACGCGACAAGCGATCGCCGTGTGCCGCCGCCGGATACACGTCCCGTTGCCGTACAGCGGCTGCCAGGACACGCTGCGCGTCGGCCTCACGCATCTGCGCCGCTGCCAGCAATGCGCGGCCGTGTGCAAGCCCGCTCCAGTCAGCGGCATTCGCCAGATGAATGCCGCCCGCCAGCACAGCCGCGAACGCGACCACGCAGCCTGCGATGTGCGTAGCCGCCGGCGACACGCGCCGCATGCCGCCGAGCCACCTGCCGCCGTGCGGTGCGGGCCGATGGACGAGCGCCGTCATGCGCCACCTCCCGACGCTTTCCGGGACGGCAGCGCATCGTGCCAGCGCAACTGGGCCGAGAACCGGAACGGCATCCCGCCCGTCGCGACCGGCGCATCCGAAGCAGGCTTCAACGCATCGATATCGATCCGCCAGCCACGCTGCTCGCGCGCCATCGCCGCGAGCCATCGCGCCGCCGCCGGGTAGCTCACGGCACGCACATCGAGCACGGCACCGGCCGACGTCGTGCGCAGCGCGTCGAGCCGGACGGTGCCGGCGCCCACCTGCGCCAGTGTCGCCAGCAGCCCCGCGACGTGCCGGTAAGGCTCGGCAAGCTCAGCCGCCTGCGCGTCGCGCTGCGCGGTAACAGCCGCTGCGTTGGCGGCGCGCGTCGCAGCACCCACCTGCGGCTGCAACTGCCGCAGCCGCGCCTCCACGCTTGCGCGCTCGGCATCCACCCGCCACCGCGCCCCGGTAGCAGCGCCCGTCCACAGGCCGGCGCCAAGCACGCCGAACAGAATCGCCATGCCGCACTGCGCGGCCCGACGACGCCGCAACGCCTGCGCCAGCCGCTCGCGATACGGCAGCAGGTTGAAGCCGCCCTGCTCCGCGCGATGGACCGTCACTCCCACACCCCGCGCAATGCCAGCCCGAATGCGACAGCCAGCGCCGGACCGCCCGGCATGCCGGCGGGCAGGCATGGCTGCCCGCTCCAGCCCGTACAGTTGAACGACACCGCAACCGCGCCGAGCACGTCGCCAATCTCGGCGACGGACGTATCGAAGCGGGCGATGCACCGCTCGTCCCCGGCCACGAGTACGCAATGCACGGCCCCGAGCGCGCGCCGGCGCAGTGCATCGGGAAACGCCCCCGGCGCGGCGCCGGACAGCGTCAGCACCGGTACGGCCAACGGGCCGTCGATTCGCCAGCCGTGCACGCCCGCGTCGTGAAACCAGAGCGCCGCGTAGGGACCCGCCTGCGCGTCGGGTTCGAACTGCGCGGCGTAGCGCAACGCTCGCAGCGCGGCGGCCGACTCGCCGTCGACCACCGTCAGGTCGACACCGGCCTGCGCAGCCACGTCGATCCGGCGCTCGAGCAGCGCCAGCGGGGCCACGGCAACCTCGATCTCGCCCGCCTCCGCGCCGCCATCCTGCCGCCAGTCGAACGCGAGGCTGTCCGGCGCCAGCCCCGAGATGCGTTCGGCCGCCTGCCGCGCGGCGTCCGGGATGTCGTCCCGCCCGGCCAGATCGAGCGTCGCGGTGCGCATCTCGTCATCGTGCAACGCCATCACCCCGCGCGCATCGCACCGCACATCGGCCACCGACAGCCTCGACACGGCTGCAGCCAGCGCACGCGCGACCGCCGCCCAACGCGCATCCTCCGGCCCGCCCGCCAACCCAACCGGCTCCCGCTCGAGCCCCTCGACGCACACCTCCGCGCCCCGGCCGCGCCGGCTCAGCACGACCACCCTCACCTCGTCCGAACCGACGTCGATTCCCGTCGACCGGTGCCCGCCCCGCGCAAACCGCGCTCCCCATCGTCCTGCCATCGCAGCCTCCCGAGATCGTCGCGGCCCACGCCGCGTTTCCGAGACCTGATTCTGCAAAACGGCGCGTGCGGCCGACAGTCGGCCTAACGGCCAGTATCCGCTCGCGACGGCCGTGCGCGGGCTATGCTGGAAGCACGCCAGCCCGCAGCTGCGCGGCGGGCGGCCCCCACGTCAGGACCGGTCTTACCGGGCAGCTATAATCGCGGGACTGTTTTCCGGTATGCCTATGCAATCCACGACTCCTACGTCCCCGCCTCCTGCCCCGGAGCCGAAGAAGCGGCCCTGGTGGCAAAAAGTCCTGCTCGGATTCGCCACGATGTGCGTGGCGCTCGTCGTGGCCGGCGGCCTCGTGCTCGGCTACGCGCTCGTCGTCGCCTGGCCGAACATGCCGTCGCTCGACGCGCTGACCGACTATCGGCCGAAGGTGCCGCTGCGCATCTATACGTCCGATCACGTGCTGATCGGCGAATTCGGCGAAGAGCGCCGCGACGTCGTCCATTTCAAGGACGTGCCCGCCTCGCTGAAGAACGCGATCCTCGCGATCGAGGACGCGCGCTTCTACGATCACGGCGGCGTCGACCTCACCGGCATCGTCCGCGCCGGTTTCGTCGCGCTGACGAACGGCCATGCGTCGCAGGGCGCGAGCACGATCACGATGCAGGTCGCGCGCAACTTCTTCCTGTCGAGCGAGAAGACCTACACGCGCAAGATCTACGAGATGCTGCTCGCGTACCGGATCGAGCGTGCGCTGACGAAAGATCAGATTCTCGAGGTCTACATGAATCAGATCTATCTCGGCCAGCGCGCGTACGGCTTCGCGAGCGCCGCGCGGGTCTACTTCGGCAAGGACCTGAAGGACATCACACTCGCCGAAGCAGCGATGCTCGCCGGGCTGCCGAAGGCACCGTCCGCGTATAACCCGGTCGTGAACCCGAAGCGCGCGAAGGTGCGCCAGGAATACATCCTGCAACGGATGCTCGAGCTGAATTTCATCACGCGCGAACAGTACGACGAGGCCGTCGCACAGCCGCTCGTCGTCAAGGGTCCGGGCCGCGATTTCAGCGTGCACGCCGAGTACGTCGCGGAAATGGTCCGACAAATGATGTACGCGCAGTACCGTGAGGAAACCTACACGCGCGGCTTCAACGTCGTCACGACGATCGACTCCGCGGACCAGCAGGTCGCATACACCGCGCTACGCAAGGGCATCATGGATTACGAACGCCGGCACGGCTATCGGGGGCCGGAAGGCTTCATCGAACTGCCGGCCGGTGCCGACGACCGCGAACAGGCGATCGACGATGCGCTGCTCGAACACCCCGACAACGGCGAACTGATTGCCGCGGTCGTCACGGCTGCCACCCCGCGCCAGATCACGGTTGCGTTCATCGACGGCAGCAATGCGACGATCGAAGGCGACAACCTGCGCTTCGCGTCGGGCGCGCTGTCGGCCAATGCGCAGCCGAATCGCCGCATCCGCCCGGGCGCGATCGTCCGCGTCGTGAAGAACGACGCCGGCAAGTGGTCGATCACGCAGTTGCCGCAGGTCGAGGGGGCGTTCCTGTCGATCGTCCCGCAGGACGGCGCGATCCGCTCGCTCGTCGGCGGCTTCGATTACAACAAGAACAAGTTCAACCACGTCACGCAGGCGTGGCGACAGCCGGGTTCGTCGTTCAAGCCGTTCATCTATTCGGCGTCGCTCGACAAGGGCCTCGGGCCGGCAACCGTGATCAACGACGGCCCGCTGTATTTCAGCGCCGCCGAAACGGGCGGCCAGCCGTGGGAACCGAAGAACTACGGCGGCGGCTTCGAAGGCCCGATGTCAATGCGCACCGCGCTGCAGCGCTCGCGCAACCTCGTGTCGATCCGGATCCTGAACCACATCGGCACGAAGTACGCGCAGCAGTACATCACGCGCTTCGGCTTCGACGCCGAACGCCATCCGGCCTACCTGCCGATGGCACTCGGCGCGGGCCAGGTCACGCCGCTGCAGATGGCGGGCGCGTACTCGGTCTTCGCGAACGGCGGCTACCGCGTCAATCCGTACCTGATCGCCGAAGTCACCGATCCGAACGGGGCAATCGTCGTGCGCGCGCAGCCGCTCGTCGCCGAGCAGAACGCACCGCGCGCGATCGACGCGCGCAACGCGTACGTGATGAACAGCCTGCTGCAGAGCGTCGCGCAGCGCGGCACGGGCGCACGGACCAACGTGCTGAAGCGCACCGACCTCGCGGGCAAGACCGGCACGACGAACGACTCGCACGACGCGTGGTTCGCCGGCTACCAGCACACGCTCGCCGCGATCGCGTGGATCGGCTACGACAACCCGCGCAGCCTCGGCGATCGCGAAACGGGCGGCGGCCTGTCGCTGCCCGTCTGGATCGAATACATGGGCGCCGCGCTGAAGGGCGTGCCCGAGTTCAAGCCGACGGTGCCGGACGGCGTCGAATCGCTCGGCGGCGAGCTGTACTTCACCGAGTTCGCGCCGGGTCACGGCTTCGTGTCGACGGTCGGCGTACCGCAGGCACCGGCCGCGCAGAACGTCGATGCCACCGTGCCGCACGTCGACGAGCAGGAAAAGCAGGACATCATGAACCTGTTCGCGCACTGACCACCGGCCCGGACATGAAAAAAGCGCCCCCACGGGGGCGCTTTTTCTTTGGCACGACAGCTCGGGGCGCGGCCCCGGCTTCGGCCGTGGCCGTTACGGCGCGCTGAACGTGATAGCCAGGCCGGCCTGCTGCGTCGCGTATTCGGTGAGCGCAGAGAAAAACTCGGTGCCCGTGCGCGTATCGCGCCATTCGCCGTCGATGAAACGGTAGTGGAAACCGCCCGCCTTCGCGGCAATCCACACTTCCTTCATCGGCGGCTGCAGGTTGACGATGATCTTCGAGCCGTTCTCGAACGTCAGCGTCAGGACGCTGCCGTTGCGCTCCAGATCGATGTCGTGATCGCCGTCGTTGGCGTCGTCGACGGTACGCTCGACGGCCGCCAGCACGGCCTCGGCACGGGTCAGGTATTCGGTATCGGACATGCTAAACTCTATCGGTTCAATTGTTCAGGGACGATCATGCGAGTCGTTTTCCGGATGAGCGCGATTGTAGCGGCTTTGGCGATTCTTGCCGGCTGCGGTCAAAGCGGCGCGCTCTATCTGCCCACCGTGCCTCCGATGCCCAAGCCACTCCAGCAGCAGGACGCGCCGCCGTCGGACGTGAAGCCGACCGATGAAAACGCGTCGTCCGACAGTGTGCCCGATTCGTCCGGTACGCCGCTCACGCTGTCGCCCGAATTGTCGAGCGGCGCATCGGCCAAGCCCGCACCGGCATCGAGCCCGGCCGTCGCAAAGTAACGGCGCGCCGCCTGCACCGCTCGTGAAACAAGGCGATGACTTCCCGGTCATCGCCTTTTGTTTTTCCAGGCTGCGCCGTCACGCGCGCACGCGCCGCCATCCCCATGCAATGACCCGCCAGCCAAGCAGCGCGGCAACGATCGCCGCATAAAGCTTCGGCTGCGCAAGATTGTGCTTGCCGGCCCTCATCCACCAGAAGTGCAGCACGCCGAACAGCGCGATCACGTAGATCGCGCTGTGCAGCGTCGCCCAGTGGCGGCCGAGCCGGCGCACCATCGCGCGCGGCGAGGTTGCCGCGAGCGGAATCAGCAGCACGAACGCGGCGAAACCGACCGTGATGAACGGGCGTTTGCCGACGTCCTTCAGGATCGCAACGACGTCGAACCACTTGTCGAACCACAGGTAGGTCGTGAAGTGCAGCGTCGCGTAAAAGAACGCGAACAGCCCGATCATCCGGCGAAAACGCAGCAGCGCGGCGAACCCTGTCATGCGCCGCAGCGGCGTGACAGCGAGCGTGATGCACAACAAGACGAGCGTCCAGAGGCCCGTCGAACGCGTGATGAACTCGATCGGATTCGCGCCGAGCCGGTCGGTCAGCCCGAACAGCACGAGACGCGCGAGCGGATAAAGGCCGGCCGCGAAAACCAGCACCTTGGCCGGCGCGAGCCAGCGCGGCGCGGCGGGACGGACCGCACCGCACCGCGCGGCACGTGCAGCCGAACCGGCGCCGGCTGCGCGCGCGGGTGTCAGCGTCGAAGGAGGCATGTCGTTTCTCACCGTCACGCTCAGAAGTTCTTCTTCAGGTCCATGCCCTGATACATCGACGCAACCAGATCGCCGTAGCCGTTGAACATCAGTGTCTTGCGCTTCGGCGTGAAAAAGCCGTCCTCGCCGATGCGCCGCTCGGTCGCCTGGCTCCAGCGCGGATGATCGACGTTCGGGTTCACGTTCGAATAAAAGCCGTACTCGCTCGCCGCATACGTGTTCCAGCTCGTCTTCGGCTGCTTGTCGACGAAGCGGATCTTCACGAGCGACTTCGCGCTCTTGAAGCCGTACTTCCACGGCACGACGATCCGCACCGGCGCGCCGTTCTGGTTCGGCAGCACCTGCCCGTAGACGCCCATCGTCAGCAGCGTCAGCGGATTCATCGCCTCGTCCATCCGCAGCCCTTCCGAGTACGGCCAGTCGAGCACGGGCGTCGAGAGGCCGGGCATCTGCGACGGATCGGCCAGCGTGATGAACTGCACGTATTTCGCGTTGCCGGTCGGCTGCACGCGCTTGATCAGCTCGGACAACGGCACGCCGATCCACGGGATCACCATCGACCAGCCCTCGACGCAGCGCAACCGGTACACGCGCTCCTCGAGCGGCGCGAGCTTCAGCAGTTCGTCGAGATCGAACACCTTCGGATGCAGCACCTCGCCTTCGACGCTCACGCGCCACGGGCGCGGCCGCAACGTGCCGGCGTTCTGCGCGGGGTCACTCTTGTCGGTGCCGAACTCGTAGAAGTTGTTGTAGGACGTGATGTCCTTGAACGGCGTCACCTTGTCGGCCGCGACGAACTTCGCATTCGTCTTCGCCGCGAGCTTCGCGGCCCGCGCATCGGGCGACGCATAGGCGGCCCATGCTGCGCCACTGCCGCCGAGCAGCCCGCCCGCCGCCGCGAGGCCGGCCGCCTGCAACGCGCGCCGCCGGTTCTCGAAGACCGCACGCGGCGTGATTTCGCCGGGCGCAATATCGCCGCCGGTCAGTACGTTCCGCAAAGGGCGTTTGATCCACATCGTGCTGCTCCTCCTGCATGCGCCGCGCGCAGCTTCATGAGCGTTCGACCCGACCCGTCTTGCGCCGTTCGACGCCCGGACCGCCCGCCCGTTACAAAAGAAAACCGCCGGGCACACGGTGCACCGGCGGTCTCATAGTCGGACGAACAGCGGAAATCTTACAGCTTGCCGTAGCTGTGCAGCCCGGACAGGAACATGTTGACGCCGAGGAACGCGAAGGTCGTCACGAGCAGGCCCGTGAGCGCCCACCATGCGGCCACCGAGCCGCGCAGGCCCTTCATCAGGCGCATGTGCAGCCACGCCGCGTAGTTGAGCCATACGATCAGCGCCCAGGTTTCCTTCGGGTCCCAGCTCCAGTAGCCGCCCCAGGCTTCAGCGGCCCACAGCGCGCCGAGGATCGTCGCGATCGTGAAGAACGCGAAACCGACCGCGATCGACTTGTACATCACGTCGTCGAGCACTTCGAGCGTCGGCAGGCGATCCGCGAGCACGCCGCGCTCCTTCATCAGGTACGCGACCGACACCATCGCCGACAGCGCGAAGCTGCCATAGCCGATGAAGTTCGCCGGCACGTGAATCTTCATCCACCAGCTCTGCAGCGCCGGCACGAGCGGCTGGATCTGCTGCGCATCGCGCGCGACCGAATACCACATCAGGAAACCGACGGCTGCGCTGATCACCAGCAGCACGAACGCGCCCAGCGCGCGCGTGCCGTAATGGCCTTCGTAATACAGATAGAGCAGCGCCGTGATCAGGCTGAACAGCACGAACACTTCATACAGGTTCGACACCGGAATGTGCCCGACGTCCGCGCCGATCAGGTAGGACTCGTACCAGCGCACCATCAGGCCGGTGAAGCCCATCAGCACGGCGACCCACGTGAGCTTCTGGCCGATCGCGGAGCCCGACTCCGAGCGTGCGAGCAAACCGATCCAGTAGAAGATCGTCGCGAGCACGAACAGCGCGCTCATCCACAGGATGGCCGACTGGCTCGACAGGAAGTACTTGAGGAAGAACGCCGAATCGGCGCGCGCGAGATCGCCCTGGTAGATCTGGATCGACAGCAGCGCCAGCACGGTGATCGACGCCATCATCAGTCGCGCGGGCTTCCAGCGCCAGCCGAGCGTGATGAGCGCCGGCACGGTGCCGATCATCACGGCCTTGTCGTAGTAATTCATGTGCTCGTTGTAGTGCACGAGCGCATAGCCCGCGCCCACCACGAGCGCCAGCGCGAACAGCCAGTCGAGCAACGACAGGCGCGCGAGGAACGGACGGTCGTCGAACAGCGGCGCCACAACTGGAGCCTGGGCCGACGCCCGATGGGAAGAGGAAACTTGCGTGAGATCCATGATGTTACCGGGTGGAATTCTCGGAATCGGAACCGCCGCCGGCAGGCGGACGGGCCGTCGATGCCGCACGGGCCGGCGCGGCGTCGCGAGGTGCGGCGTGCAGGGCGGCACCGGCCGCGTCGCGCGTCTGCACGAATTCTTTCTCGAAATCGAAGGTCTTGCGGGCCGTGGACATTGCCATCACCACATCGACGCCCGAACCGGCGTCCTTCAACCAGAACCAGAGGCGCCGCTCGCGCACGTAGAACATCGAGAAGATGCCGGCGACCAGCAGCAGGCTGCCAAGATACACCAGATTCTTGCCGGGTGCGCGCGTCAACTGAAATACCGAAGCTTGCACCTGCTTGAATGAGTCAAGCTGCAAATAGACCGGCGATCCATACAAAAAGCTGTCAGATAGCGCATTGATCGCGTTCTGCACGAAGCGGATCGTGTCGGTGCCCTGCTGCGCCGCCGGCTCGCCGGCACGCTCGCGCGCGATCTGCCAGACCTCCCACATCGAGCCTTCGAGCATCCGCAGCAGCAGGCTCGCGGCCTTCTCCTGCTCTGCCTTGGGCACCGAGCGGTCGATGAACGTCGCCACCGCCTGGAAGCCGCCGATCGGCTGGCCGTCGGCGCCGCGGCCGACGCTGTCGTCACTCGCCGCAAACAGGGTCAGCACCTTCGATGCGCTGTCCTGCAGGCGGCCGCGCAGCGATGCGTCGGTGCCCGGCAGCGAACGTTGCGCGAAGCGCGCGGCGGCTTCGGCGCGCACGGTCGGATCCTCAAGCGCGGCGCGCAGGCGCATCCATTCGCCGATCGAATCCTGGCTGTCGGCCGGAATCCGCATGTAGCGGAACGGGTCGTTCGGGCTCGCGCGCACGCCGGCGAGGAACACGCGCACGCCATTCATGTCGACGGGCAGCATGTAGTTGTTGAACTCGCGCGCCTGGCCGTCCTTGCCGCGGATCTTGTATTGCACGGACGGGCCGATGTTGTGGAGCTGCGTCGGCTTCGACGTCTTCGCGCCGGAGCCGAGCCGTTCGTCGAACGCTTCCTTCAGCGAGCTCGTCGTCGCCACGCCGCGTACGTCCGGCTTGCCGTTCGCGTCGGCCATGTTCTCGACGTTGATCGCGCGGAAATCGGAGAACTCTATCGTGTCGCCATCGTTGCCCGGCATCTGCAGCGGCGCCGAACTGCCGATCGTGCCCTGCACGGGGAAGGTCTTCGCGTTGCCACCCGTCATCGGGTAGGCCGTCATCTGCATCTGCGAGCCGCCGTCCTGGAAGCTCGACTGGTAGATCGACACGCCCTTGTACGTGAACGGCTTGTTGACCTCGACGCGCGCCGGGATCTTCTGGCCGGTCTCGCGATCGATCACGACGATGTCGCTCGCGAACAGCTTCGGCATGCCCGTCGTGTAGTAATCGACGATGAACTTGTTGAGCTGGATCGAGAACGGCAGATCCTGGATCAGCGAGCCGCTCGGCTGGTTCAGGATCGCGGTCGACACGAACTGGCCCTCGGGCACCCACGCGTAGCCGCGGAACGTCGGGTTCGACACGGACAGGCGATGATCCGGCGAGATCTCGCTGATCGTCGCGCTCGTGTTGACCGGGCTCTTGCCGAACATCCACATCTGGAATTTGATCGGCAGGTTGCTGTCGAGCAGGCCGCCGATACAGATCACGACGATCGCGAGGTGAGCGGAGATGTAGCCCCACTTGGTCATCGCGCCGCGCTTCGCGGAGATCAGCGTCGCACCGTCGTTTTCACGCACGACGTGCTTGTAGCCGGCCTTGGTGACGAACGTGGCGAGCGTCGCCGCGACGGTCGCGCGCGTGCCGGACGCCGTGTACTCGGCCTTGTGGTGGAACGCGCGCAGGCTGCCTTCGCGAACCTTGTCCTTCCAGCTCTTCGCATCTGCGAGCATCTTCGGCGCGTTGCGGATCACGCACAGCGAGATCGACACGACGAGGAAGATCAGGATCAGCATGAACCACCACGCGCTGTACACGTTGTACAGGCCGAGCGAGCGGAAAATGTCCGCCCAGAACGGCCCGAACTGGTTCACATAGTTCGGATACGGATCGTCCTGGGTCAGGACCGTGCCGATGATGCTCGCGATCGACAGCACCACCAGCAGCGCGATCGCGAAGCGCATCGAGCTCAGCAGCTCGACCGCGCGCTTGGACGCACCCTGACCCGACTTCGACTGCAACCCCGACGTGGTAACGCTCATTCAAACTCCGACTCAGGGGAAACAGCCCCCAACGCTCACTTTGTTCGCTTGGGGAGCGCAGCCCCCCATCTCCGGCAAGCCGCTCCATCCTGACTTGGCCTGGCGCGTGCCGACAAAAAAGAAGGGCGAGGCAACCGCAACGATGCGGCGCCCCACCCTTTTCTTGTTCTGACTCCGGCCGCCCTTCGGGCGCCCGGTCATTCTCGCGGCTGACCGCTCAACGCAGGCCCGCGATGTAATCCGCGACGGCCTTGATCTCGTTGTCCGACAGCCGCGTCGCGATCTGATGCATCGCCTCGTTGTTGTTGCGCGCGCCGGCACCCTGCTGGAACGCGGTCAACTGCGCGACCGTGTAATCGGCCCATTGCCCCGACAGACGCGGGTACTGGACCGGGATCCCCTGCCCTGTCGGCCCGTGGCAGCTCGCGCAGGCGGGGACGCCCTTCTCCGCGATGCCGCCGCGATAGATCTTCTGGCCGATCGGCACGGTTGCCGCATCGCGTGCGGTGCCGAGCTTCGTCGACTGCGACCCGTAGTACGCGGCGACGTTGCGCATGTCGTCCGCGCTCAACGCGCTCGCGAATCCGACCATCACCGCGTTGTTCCGCACCGGCCCCTTCGCGCCCGGCTGCGTCTTGAAGTCGTTCAACTGCTTGACCAGATATTCGGGATGCTGGCCGGCAAGCTTCGGGAAACTGCCCGACGCGCTGTTGCCGTCGGCGCCGTGACACGACGCGCAGACCTGCCCGGCAATCGCCTTGCCGCGGTCGAGATCCGGCTTTGCCGCGTCTGCCGCGTTTGCCGCGTTTGCCTCCGCTACGAAACCTACGAACCCTGCTGCAACCTGAAGCACCATCAGAGACTTGCACAGTCGATTCATTCGCACACCCTGTTTCGTCTTGTGGGAATTTGAGGTTCTGCAAAAAACGACGGCGTTCAGTCTACCGCAGAAGCTACATAAAAGCGCGAGGCAGGCGCCCGGTAGCCTTCGGTAAAACCGCCGTATTGTACAATATCGTGTTGAAAGCTCCGGCGCCTATCGGGGCTACCCCGCCTCCACCAAGCGGCTTGCGCCGCCCGTCCTTCCGGTTCCCATGGCCTTTCTGCTCCATCAAGCCCGCTTCTACACGACCGTCAACCATCTGCGCGACCTGCCGCCGACGGTCCAGCCGGAAATCGCGTTCGCGGGACGCTCGAATGCCGGCAAGTCGACGGCGATCAACGTGCTGTGCAACCAGAAGCGGCTCGCCTTCGCGTCGAAGACGCCCGGCCGCACGCAGCATATCAACTACTTCTCCGTCGGCCCGGCCGACGAGCCCGTCGCGAACCTCGTCGACCTGCCCGGCTACGGCTACGCGGAAGTGCCCGGCGCCGCCAAGGCGCACTGGGAAATGCTGCTGTCGTCCTATCTCGCGACCCGCTCGCAGCTTTGCGGCCTGATCCTGATGATGGATTCGCGCCGTCCGCTGACCGACCTCGATCGCCGCATGATCGAGTGGTTCGTGCCGACCGGCAAGCCGATCCACACGCTGCTGACGAAGTGCGACAAATTGACGCGGCAGGAAAGCATCAATGCGCTGCGGACCGCGCAAAAGGGGCTCGATGCGTATCGTGACCAGGGTGTCCAGGGCAAGCTGACGGTTCAGCTGTTCTCGGCAATGAAGCGCACGGGGCTCGACGAGGCGCACGCGCTGATCGAGAGCTGGGTGCGGCCGTCCGCCGCCGACGAAAAAAGCGAGCCTGTAGCACAATGATCGGGCAACGCGCGGCCGGGATCGGCGGCGCGCACCTGACGGCACCTGCGATTTCGGCCGGCTCATAAAAAAACCCGCCGTTGAACGGCGGGTCAAACAGCCTAATCGAAAAACGACAGGCACCCGCTCAGGGAGGAGAAGCGGGGAGCTGCACGCAACGCGCGCCGCTCGATCGCTATCATATACCAACGCTCCCGAAAATGACCGAAGGGTTCCGTAAGGTTCTTACTGCCCTGATTTCTACCCAATCGCCATGAGCTTCCATCCGCTTCATCGTCCGCGCCGGATGCGCCGCGACGACTTCTCCCGCCGCCTGATGCGCGAAAACCGCCTGACCACCGACGACCTGATCTATCCGGTATTCGTCGTCGAAGGCACCAACGAAAGGCAGCCGGTGCCGTCGATGCCGGGCGTCGAACGCGTGTCCGTCGATCTGCTGATGCAGGTCGCCGAGCAATGCGTCGAACTCGGCGTGCCCGTGCTGTCGCTGTTCCCGGCCATCGAGCCGTCGGTGAAGACGCCTGACGGCCGCGAGGCAGCCAATCCGGCAGGCCTGATCCCGCGCGCGGTGCGCGAGCTGAAAAAGCGCTTCCCCGAGCTCGGCGTGCTGACCGACGTCGCACTCGATCCGTACACGAGCCATGGCCAGGACGGCGTGCTCGACGAAAATGGCTACGTGATCAACGACGACACGATCGAGATCCTGATCGATCAGGCGCGCGCGCAGGCTGAAGCCGGTGTCGACATCGTCGCCCCGTCGGACATGATGGACGGCCGCATCAGCGCCATCCGCGAAATGCTGGAAAGCGACGGCCATATCCACACGCGGATCATGGCCTATTCGGCCAAGTTCGCATCGGCGTTCTATGGTCCGTTCCGCGACGCAGTCGGCTCGGCCTCCAATCTGGGCAAGGGCAACAAGATGACCTACCAGATGGATCCGGCGAACAGCGACGAAGCGCTGCGCGAAGTGCGCCTCGACATCGACGAAGGCGCCGACATGGTGATGGTCAAGCCCGGCATGCCGTACCTCGACATCGTGCGCCGCGTGAAGGACGAGTTCCGCTTCCCGACCTACGTGTACCAGGTGAGCGGCGAATACGCGATGCTGAAGGCCGCCGCGATGAACGGCTGGCTCGACCACGACAAGGTCGTGCTCGAATCGCTGCTCGCGTTCAAGCGGGCGGGCGCCGACGGCGTGCTCACGTACTTCGCACTCGACGCCGCGCGTCTGCTGAAAGCGCAAAGCTGATTGCCCGCCGGCAGGCGGAAAGAAAAACGGCGGGACACTTCGGTGCCCCGCCGTTTTTTGTTTGCCGTCGACCGGAGCCGTCTGCTCGTGTCGATCGTCCGCTCATGCCGCACGAGCGCGCCGCTTCGCCACCGGCACGCCCCCGACAGGCATGGTCATACCGTCGGAACGGCAGCCCGGTCCAGGCTGCGCAGGAACGTCTCGGCCGCCTGATAGCCAACCACACGCCCGATCTCGTTACCGTTGCGATCGAAGAAGATGATGCCCGGCGGCCCGAACAGGTTGAAGCGCTTCAACAGCGCCTGGTCGTCCGGGTTGTTCGCGGTGACATCCGCGCGCACGAGGTGAAGCTGCGCGAGCCGCGCCTGCACGCGCGCGTCGGTAAACGTCAGATGCTCCATCTCCTTGCAGCTCACGCACCAGTCGGCGTAGAAGTCGAGCATCACGGGCTGGCCGGACGTCTTCAGCAGCGCGTCGAGTTCGCCACTCGAGCTCACCGAGGCGAACGCGGGGCCACCTTGCGCTGCGGCCGCGCCTGCCGTCGCAGCGCCGCCGGACGCAACCGTGCGTGCCGCCAGCACCGCCAGCGGCTTGACCGGATCGGTCGACCCCGCGGCCAGGCCGACGAGCAGCGTGGCCGCCCAGATCGCGAGTGCAGCACCCACGCCACGGCCGAGGCGACGCCAGATAGACGTGGCGCCGGCATTCGGCGTGAACAACCCGAGCGCCGCGGCCGCGATCAGCAGCCACAACGCAGCGAGCACCATCTTCAGGCCACCGGCCAGCACCGGCCACACGATCCACAGCGCGGCTGCGAGCAGCACGATGCCGAAGAACACCTTCACGCCATCCATCCAGGCGCCGGCGCGCGGCAGCACGGTCCCGGCGCCGACGCCGACGACCAGCAGCGGCACGCCAAGCCCCAGCCCCATCGCGAACAGCGCGGCACCGCCGAGCAGCGCATTGCCCGTGTGGGCGATGAAGGCCAGCACCGCGAATAGCGGCGCCGTCATGCACGCACCGACGACCAGCGCGGACAGCGCGCCCATCGCCGCGACCGCGACGAAATGGCCGCCCTGGCGCGCGCCCGATGCCTCGGCCGCGCCGTTCTGCCAGCGTGCGGGCAGCGCGATGTCCTTGCCCGAGATCAGCGAGACGGCAAACGCGGTCAGCAGCACGCCGAACGCACCGAGCACCCATGGGTTCTGCAGCCATGCACCGAGGCTCTGGCCGACCAGCGCCGCGGCGATGCCGAGAACCGTGTAGACCAGCGCCATGCCGACCACGTAGGTCAGCGACAGCGCGAAACCGCGCGCATGCGTCGCGCGCGTGCCCTGGCCGATGATGATCGCCGACACGATCGGGATCATCGGGTACGAACACGGCAGCAGGCTCAGCACGACGCCCGCGACGAAATACAGTGCGACGATCGTGAAGAAGCCGTGCCCTTCGAGCAGCGACTGCGCGAAATCGGCGCTGGTGACCTTGTCGAACCAGCTGCCCGCAGCGGCCGTATCGCCGGACGACGAGGCGGCACCCAGCGCGGCGCCGTCGACCTTCACGACGTGCTCGGCCGGCGGATAGCAGATGCCCTCGTCCGCGCACCCCTGCGACGTCACCGCGAGCTCGAACGGCCCCGACGCCTGCTTGACGGGCACGTGAACGATGACTTCGTCGCGGTAGGTCTCGACGTTCTTCTGGAACGTCTGGTCGAACTTCACGTGGCCGGCCGGGAATTGCGGCTCGCCGAGCGTCGCCTGTCCGCTCTTCACCGCGAACGCGAACCGCTCGCGGTACAGGTAATAACCGTTGGCGACCTTGAAGCGGACGTCCACCTGTCCCGGCGATTCGCTCGCACTGAACTTGAACGCAACCGACGGATCGAGGAAATCGTCGGCCGCGCGCGCGACCGACAGGCCGCCCAGCACGAGCATGAACGACAACAGGACTGCGAGGAATCGCAGCGCGCGCACGCGCACGGGAAGCGCCATACCGTTAAACATGAAATAGACGTTGAGTTTCGTTGATCACCCATTGACCGTACGCGGCCGATGCCGTCGTCTGCCACGAGACGATTTCGGGCGTCTCGTAAGGATGATGCGCGAGAATAAATCGCTCCAGTTCGAGCGCCCGCACGGGGCTCGTCTTGAACAGCAACTGGATCTCGTCGGCCGTTTCGACCTTGCCCTGCCAGTGATAGCGCGATTTGATCGCACCGAGCTCCGACACGCACGCGGCAAGCCGCGCATCGAGCGCACCGTCTGAAAGCGCCTGAGCGGTCGCGGCATCGGGCACCGTCGTCAGCATCAGCACCACTATCATCCGCGCCCTCCTGGCTGGTCTATCGGCTCCTGCCGACGCGGATTGCCCACCTGGGGAGCGCGTTGGCTGCCCCGTATCGTAGCGCAGCCCGCGCAACGCTGCCGGCACCGCCCTGCGACAATCGATCGCAGCCGGCGCCTGAAAAACAAAAAGGGCCAAGCAATCGCTCGGCCCCTTTCAGATACTGCTGCGTACCGGAAGCTTACTCAGCTTCTTGCACGTTTTCCGTTTCGTCGACTTCCGGACGATCGAGCAGCTCGACCAGTGCCATCGGTGCGTTGTCGCCCACGCGGAAGCCGAACTTCAGCACGCGCAGGTAGCCGCCCGGACGGTTCGCGAAACGCGGACCGAGCACGTCGAACAGCTTCGCCACCGAGTCACGATCGCGCAGGCGGTTGAACGCCAGGCGACGGTTTGCCAGCGACGGCTTCTTGCCGAGCGTGATCAGCGGCTCGACGACTTTACGGAGTTCCTTCGCCTTCGGCAGCGTCGTCTTGATGACTTCGTGCTCGATCAGCGAGTTGGACATGTTACGGAGCATAGCCAGACGGTGGCTGCTCGTGCGGTTCAGTTTCCGCAGACCATGACGATGGCGCATTTCAGTTTCCTTGATTCAAAGTTTTGATCCAGCTCTTCTATCGCACGTCGAAGCGTGCACGGGCCGGTAACGAAAAAAAGCAAGATGCGGATTTTAAAGGAAAATCCGCATCTTTGCCAACTACAGCAACAACCAGGCTTACTTGTCGAGACCAGCCGGCGGCCAGTTTTCGAGCTTCATGCCCAGCGTGAGACCGCGCGAAGCGAGCACTTCCTTGATCTCGTTGAGCGACTTGCGACCGAGGTTCGGCGTCTTCAGCAGCTCGTTTTCCGTGCGCTGGATCAGGTCGCCGATGTAGTAGATGTTCTCGGCCTTCAGGCAGTTCGCCGAACGAACCGTCAGCTCGAGATCGTCCACCGGACGCAGCAAGATCGGATCGATCTGCGGAGCACGCGACGGCGCTTCGGCTGCCGTTTCCGTGCCTTCCAGCGCCGCGAACACGGACAGCTGGTCGACCAGGATGCGGGCCGATTGGCGGATCGCTTCTTCCGGCGTGATCACACCGCTCGTCTCGATGTTCATCACGAGCTTGTCGAGGTCGGTACGCTGCTCGACACGTGCGCTTTCGACAGCGTAGCTCACGCGGCGAACCGGCGAGAACGATGCGTCGAGGACGATGCGGCCGATGATCTTGGCCGTGTCTTCGCCGTAGCGACGAACGTTGCCGGGCACATAGCCGCGACCCTTTTCGATCTTGATCTGAACGTCGAGCTTGCCGCCCTTCGACAGGTGCGCAATCACGTGATTCGGGTTGATGACTTCGCAGTCGTGAGCCAGCTCGATATCGCCGGCCGTGACAACGCCTTCACCTTCCTTGCGCAACGTAACCGTCACTTCGTCACGGTTATGCAGCTTGAACACCACGCCCTTCAGGTTCAGCAGCAGGTTGACGACGTCTTCCTGCACGCCATCCAGCGTCGAGTACTCGTGCACCACGCCCGCGATCGTCACTTCGGTCGGCGCGTAGCCAACCATCGACGACAGCAGCACGCGACGCAGCGCATTGCCCAAGGTATGGCCGTAACCGCGTTCGAACGGTTCCATGACCACCCTCGCGTGGTTCTCGCCCAGCGATTCCACGGCGATGATCTTGGGTTTCAGCAAACTGGTTTGCATGGGCTTTCCTTTTCAATACCCTCGGCTCGTTACACCGATAAGGCTGACCGGTAACAACCAGAAAATAAACAGCCGAGGGCCCTCCTTGCGTAACGCAATCGGGGTACCTCGGCCGTCAATCGGATTAACGCGAATACAATTCGACGATCAGGCTTTCGTTGATGTCGCCTGCGATTTCAGCGCGTTCCGGCATTTGCTTGAACGTGCCTTCGAACTTCTTCGCATCGACTGCAACCCAGCTCGGCATGCCGCCTTGCTCGGCCAGCGACAGCGCTTCGACGATACGCGCTTGCTTCTTCGCCTTTTCGCGGATCGCGACGACGTCACCCGACTTCACTTGCTGCGACGGGACGTTCGCAACGACGCCGTTCACGGTGATCGACTTGTGGCTGACCAGCTGACGCGCTTCAGCGCGGGTCGAGCCGAAGCCCATGCGATACACGACGTTGTCGAGACGCGATTCGAGCAGTTGCAGCAGGTTTTCACCAGTGTTGCCCTTGCGGCGGTCGGCTTCAGCGAAGTAGCGGCGGAACTGACGCTCCAGCACACCGTAGATACGCTTGACCTTCTGCTTTTCGCGCAGCTGCGTACCGTAGTCGGACGTACGTGCGCCCGAGGTACGGCCGTGCTGACCCGGCTTGCTGTCGAGCTTGCACTTGTCGGCGAGCGAGCGGCGTGCGCTCTTCAGGAACAGGTCGGTGCCTTCACGGCGGGACAGCTTGGCTTTGGGGCCGATATAACGTGCCACGTTGCATTCCTTTATCAATCAGTCACGCGGATCGAAATCCGCGCTAGTCCGCTCCCTTTGGGGCGAACGGTGGGCTTAGTCAATCAAAAAAGCAACGCCCGTCGACGCTGAGCGGCGACAGGCAATGTGCTAGCACGAACGTGCCAGCACATCTTTAGATACGACGACGCTTCGGCGGACGGCAGCCGTTGTGCGGAATCGGGGTGACGTCCGAAATCGCGGTGATCTTGATGCCGAGGCCGTGCAGTGCGCGCACTGCCGACTCACGACCCGGGCCCGGGCCCTTGATCCGCACTTCCAGATTCTTCACGCCGTATTCCATCGCGACGCGGCCAGCCGACTCGGCTGCGACCTGGGCAGCGAACGGCGTCGATTTGCGCGAGCCCTTGAAGCCCTGACCGCCCGACGTCGCCCATGCCAGTGCATTGCCTTGGCGATCGGTGATCGTGATGATCGTGTTGTTGAACGACGCGTGAACGTGAACCACGCCTTCAGCGACGTTCTTCTTAACCTTCTTGCGAACGCGTTGCGCCGCGGTGTTCGAAGCCTTAGCCATTACGTTTTCCTGTAACTGTCAGTTCCGCTTACTTCTTCAGCGCTTGCGCTGCACGACGCGGACCCTTGCGAGTACGTGCGTTCGTACGCGTACGCTGACCGCGCATCGGCAGGCCCTTGCGATGACGAACACCACGGTAGCAACCGAGGTCCATCAGGCGCTTGATGTTCATCGTCACTTCACGGCGCAGATCGCCTTCGACGACAAACTTGCCCACTTCTTCACGCAGCTTTTCCAAGTCTGCGTCGGTCAAGTCCTTGACCTTCTTCGAAAAATCGACGCCAGCTGCCACGCAGATGCTGCGCGAACGGGTGCGGCCGACACCGAAGATTGCCGTCAGGCCAATCTCGGTGTGCTGGTGATTCGGGATGTTAACCCCTGCGATACGAGCCATTGTTTTTCCTCAAACAAAAAGCGCAAACAAACGCGCGGTCAGCCTTGGCGCTGCTTGTGGCGCGGATCCGAGCTGCAGATCACGCGAACGACGCCTTTGCGCTTGATGATCTTGCAATTGCGGCAAATGCGCTTAACCGATGCCATCACTTTCATGATAATACCCTTTTTTCAAATCACTTCGCCCGGAACACGATCCGCGCACGAGACAGATCGTAAGGCGTCAACTCAACCGTCACCTTGTCGCCCGGCAGGATGCGGATGTAGTGCATCCGCATCTTTCCGGAAATATGACCCAACACGACATGGCCGTTTTCCAGCTTCACACGGAAGGTCGCATTCGGGAGGTTTTCAATCACCTCACCCTGCATCTGGATTACATCGTCTTTGGCCATAGTTCTTTCAACGCATCGGGATGTTGCCGCCCTTGAAGTTCGCCTTCTTGAGCAGTGACTCATACTGTTGCGACATAACGTACGACTGCACCTGCGCCATAAAGTCCATCGTGACGACGACAATGATCAGCAGCGACGTTCCACCAAAATAAAACGGCACGTTCCAGCGCAGCACCAGAAACTCCGGCAGCAGACACACGAAGACGATGTAGATCGCACCGGCCAGCGTCAGACGCGTGAGGATGCGGTCGATATATCGTGCGGTCTGATCGCCCGGACGGATGCCCGGAACGAACGCGCCGCTCTTCTTCAGGTTGTCTGCGGTTTCCCTGCTGTTGAACACCAGTGCGGTGTAGAAGAAGCAGAAAAACACGATCGCCAGCGTGTACAGCAGCACATAGACCGGCTGGCCCGGCTTCAGCGCTTCCGCAACGTTATGCAACGTATTGGAAATCCAGCTTCCCGTCGGCTGACCGGTACTGAACCAGCCGAGAATCGTTGCCGGGAACAGAATGATCGACGATGCGAAGATCGGCGGAATCACGCCCGACATGTTCAACTTCAGCGGCAGATGCGACGACTGCCCACCGTAGATCTTGTTGCCGACCTGGCGCTTCGCGTAGTTCACGAGGATCTTGCGCTGACCGCGTTCGATGAACACGACCAGGTAAGTCACCGCGGCAATCAGAACGACGATGATGATCGCCGAAATGATGCTCATCGAACCCGTACGCACCAGCTCGAACAACCCACCGACGGCATTCGGGAACCCTGCTGCGATCCCGCCGAAGATGATGATCGAGATACCGTTGCCCAGACCACGCTCGGTAATCTGCTCGCCGAGCCACATCAGGAACATCGTGCCGGTAACCAGCGTCACGACCGTCGTCAGACGGAACAGCATGCCGGGGTCAGTGACGAGGCCGGGCTGGTTTTCCAGCGCAGCCGCGATACCGAACGCCTGGAAGGTCGCGAGCACCACGGTGAAATACCGCGTGTACTGCGTGATCTTCCGTTGCCCTGCCTGCCCTTCCTTCTTCAGCGCCTCGAGCTGCGGCGAGACAATCGCCAGCAACTGCATGATGATCGACGCCGAAATGTACGGCATGATCCCCAGCGCAAAGATCGTGAAGCGGGAAAGCGCACCACCCGAGAACATGTTGAACATGCCCAGGATGCCGCCCGCCTGGCTCTGGAACAGCTTTGCCAGTTGATCCGGATCGATGCCCGGCACGGGAATGTGCGCGCCGATGCGATAGACGATCAGCGCCAGGAGCAGGAACATCGCTCGCCGGCGCAGATCGCCGAATTTCGCCGTGCTTCGACCGGGTTTTGCAAGACTCGGGCTGTTAGCCAAGTACCTTCTCCGATGAATGCAAGTGACGACGCGCTACGCGTGTCACTCGGCGAACGAACCGCCAGCCGCTTCGATCGCAGCGCGCGCACCCTTGGTGGCACCGAGACCCTTCACGACGATCTTGCGCTTCAGTTCGCCCGTCGCGATGATCTTTGCGCTCTTCGTCAGCTCGCCGACCAGGCCGGCTTGCTTCAGTGCGAGCAGATCGATCTCATCGACCGGCAGCTTCTCGAGGTCGCTCAGGCGCACTTCACCGACGAATTCCTTCGTCAGCGACGTGAAGCCGCGCTTCGGCAGACGACGTTGCAGCGGCATCTGACCGCCTTCGAAACCGACTTTGTGGAAGCCGCCCGAACGCGATTTCTGACCCTTGTGACCACGGCCAGCCGTCTTGCCGAGGCCCGAACCGATGCCGCGGCCGACGCGACGCTTGGCGTGCTTTGCACCAGCGGCCGGCTTCAGGTTATTCAATTCCATATCAACTCCTTGATCCGTAGGGCCGCTTACGCGATGACCTTAACGAGGTACGAGACCTTGTTGATCATGCCGCGGACCGCCGGCGTGTCCTGCAGCTCGCTAACCGAATTGAGTCGGCGCAGGCCCAGGCCACGCACGGTAGCGCGGTGCGATTCGCGGGTCCCGATCAGGCTCTTCACGAGCTGAACCTTGACAGTTTTTTCAGACATGGTGACCACCCGGGCTTAGCCCAAAATATCTTCGACGGACTTGCCGCGCTTCGCCGCGATGTCTGCCGGGGTGGACTGCTTGCGCAGACCGTCCAGCGTGGCGCGAACGAGGTTGTACGGGTTCGTCGAACCGTGGCTCTTCGCCACGACGTTCTGAACGCCCATCACGTCGAACACTGCGCGCATCGGGCCGCCGGCGATCACGCCCGTACCTGCCTTCGCCGGAGCGAGGAGGACAGCGGATGCGCCATGCTTGCCGTGCACTTCGTGCTGCAGCGTGCCGTTCTTGAGCGGCACCTTGAACATGTTGCGGCGAGCTTGTTCCATTGCCTTCTGGACAGCGACCGGCACTTCCTTCGCCTTGCCCTTGCCCATACCGATGCGGCCATCACCATCGCCAACCACGGTCAGTGCGGCGAAGCCGAGAATACGGCCACCCTTCACGACCTTGGTCACGCGATTGACCGAAATCATCTTTTCACGAAGGCCGTCGTCGCGCTCGTCAGCCTGAACTTTCGCTTGCATCTTTGCCATGACGAATTCCTTCCTTAGAACTTGAGCCCAGCTTCGCGAGCTGCCTCAGCCAGCGCCTTGACGCGGCCATGGTAGCGGAAGCCCGAGCGGTCGAAGGCGACGGATTCGATGCCGGCAGCCTTTGCCTTCTCGGCAATACGCTTGCCGATCAGCGTCGCGGCATTAACGTTGCCGCCCTTGCCCGACTTGTCGGCCAGTTCGGCGCGCACTTCTGCTTCGAGCGTCGACGCGCTGGCGAGCACCTTGGTGCCGCAGGGCGAGAACACTTGAGCGTAGATGTGCGTGTTCGTGCGATGCACGGCGAGACGCGCGACCTGCAGCTCAGCGATCTTGATACGCGTCTGGCGAGCGCGGCGCAGGCGAGATTGAGTCTTATCCATGATTGCGCACCCTTACTTCTTCTTCGTTTCTTTGAGGATCACAACCTCGTCGGAATAGCGCACGCCCTTGCCCTTGTAGGGCTCCGGCGGACGGTAACCGCGAACTTCCGCAGCCACTTGACCGACTTGTTGCTTGTTGATCCCCTTGATCACGATTTCGGTTTGCGTCGGGGTTTCTGCCTTGACGCCTTCCGGCATCTGGTGCACCACGGGGTGCGAGAAACCCAGCGACAGGTTCAGCTTGTCGCCTTGCGCTTGCGCACGATAACCGACGCCAACCAGCGTCAGCTTGCGCTCGAAACCCTTGGTCACGCCGTGCACGGCATTCGCGATAATCGCGCGCATCGTGCCCGACAGTGCATTTGCTTCGCGGCTTTCGTCCACCGGCGACAGGTTCAGCGTGCCGTCGTTGTTCGCCACGTTCACGAGCGGATTGATCGCTTGCGTGATGGTGCCCAGCGGGCCCTTGACGGTGATTGCACCGTCGGCCAGCTTGACTTCCGCGCCTTGCAGCGCGATCGGGCTCTTACCTACTCGAGACATGTTTCTCTCTCCTCGGCTTTAAGCGACGTAGCAGATGACTTCGCCGCCGACGCCGGTAGCGCGCGCCTTGCGGTCGGTCATCACGCCCTTCGGCGTCGACACGATTGCCACACCGAGGCCATTCATGACCTGCGGAATGTCGTTACGGCCGCGGTACACGCGCAGGCCAGGCTTCGACACGCGTTCGATGCGTTCGATAACCGGACGGCCAGCGTAGTACTTCAGCGCGATATTCAGTTCGGACTTCGCACCTTCCGCCTTCACGGCGAAATCGTCGATATAGCCTTCGTCTTTCAGGACTTGCGCGATTGCAACCTTGACTTTCGACGAGGGCATCGACACCGATACCTTCTCGACCATCTGCCCGTTGCGGATGCGAGTCAGCATATCGGCGATAGGATCACTCATGCTCATTTACGTTTCTCCTATTACCAGCTCGCCTTGGTCAGGCCAGGAATCTCGCCACGGAATGCGATTTCACGAATCTTGTTACGCGCGAGGCCGAATTTACGGAACGTGCCACGCGGACGGCCCGTGATCGCGCAGCGGTTACGCTGGCGGGTCGGGTTTGCGTTGCGGGGCAGTTGCTGCAGCTCCAGGCGTGCTTCGTAGCGCTCTTCTTCCGACTTGCTTTGGTCTTCGACGATCGCCTTCAGCGCATCGCGCTTTGCTGCGAACTTCGCGACCAGGCGGGCGCGCTTCTTTTCACGTTCGATCAGTGCCAGTTTAGCCACGGTAACCTCAGTTTCTGAACGGGAACTTGAAGCTGGCGAGCAGAGCCTTTGCTTCGTCGTCGGTCTTCGCAGTCGTCGTGATGCTGATGTTCAGCCCACGCAGTGCGTCGATCTTGTCGTAGTCGATTTCGGGGAAAATGATCTGCTCTTTCACACCGATGTTGTAGTTGCCACGGCCATCGAAAGCACGACCCGACACGCCGCGGAAGTCACGCACGCGGGGCAGGGCAACCGTCACGAAACGGTCGAGGAATTCGTACATTGCTTGGCCACGCAGCGTCACCATCGCGCCGATCGGGTAACCCTGGCGGATCTTGAAGCCTGCGATTGCCTTGCGTGCCTTCGTGACGACCGGCTTCTGACCAGCGATCTTCGTGAGGTCGCCAACGGCGTTCTCGATGATCTTCTTGTCAGCGATCGCTTCGCCAAGACCCATGTTCAGCGTGATCTTGGTGATGCGCGGCACTTCCATGACCGACTTGTAACCGAACTTCTCGATCAGGCCGGGCACAACCTTTTCTTTGTAAAACTCTTGAAAACGAGCCATTTTTTACTCCGCTGCGTCAGGCGCTCAGTACGGCACCGGTCGTCTTCAGGAAGCGAACCTTCTTGCCTTCCTCGACCTTGATGCCAACACGCGACGCCTTGCCATTCGCGTCGACCAGTGCGACGTTCGAAATATGCAGGGGCATCGTCTTCGCTTCCACGCCACCCGTCGTACCCTTCATCGGGTTCGGCTTCACATGCTTCTTGACGAGGTTGATACCTTCAACCGTCACATGTTCAGCACCGACAGCCAGCACGACGCCGCGCTTGCCCTTGTCTTTGCCAGTGACGACGATGACTTCGTCACCTTTGCGAATCTTGTTCATCGCGACTCCTTACAGCACTTCCGGCGCCAGCGAAACGATCTTCATGAATCGTTCGCTACGCAGCTCACGCGTGACCGGCCCGAAGATACGGGTGCCGATCGGCTCGAGCTTGTTATTCAAAAGCACAGCGGCGTTGCCGTCGAACTTGATCAGCGAGCCGTCTTGACGGCGCACGCCCTTGGCGGTGCGGACCACCACGGCGTTGTAAATTTCGCCTTTCTTCACGCGCCCGCGCGGCGTTGCCTCTTTGACGCTCACCTTGATGATGTCGCCAATGCCGGCGTAACGACGCTTCGAGCCGCCGAGCACCTTGATGCACAGAACTTCACGTGCACCCGTGTTGTCGGCTACTTCGAGCCGAGATTCGGTCTGGATCATGGTTTGTCTTTCCCAACTTAATCCGGATGCACCACCATGATGCATTCGGTCAGTCTTGGTCCCGTCAGCCAATCGGCTGCTTGGGTTGGAACAGCAGCGACGGCAAACGAAACCCGCCATCGCAATTCGGTGAATCTTTCGGACAGGCAGGCGCCAGTCCGCTTCCCCCACCAACTTCGCCCGCGACGGGGCTCCCATAAAGAGGGAAGACCAGGATTATAACAAATAATCCTGGTCACGCAAGCAAAAACTTTGCGATTTCAAGCACTTCGCGGAGAAGTGCCTGTTACTGCCTACTACGCTGCCCGCTTAGATGACGCGAGCGGCTTCGACGAGGCGCGACACCGTCCAGGCCTTCGTCTTCGACAGAGGACGAGTTTCCTGGATTTCAACGAGGTCACCCTCGTTGTAGGTGTTCGCTTCATCGTGCGCGTGGTACTTCTTCGAGCGCACGACGTACTTGCCGTAGATCGGATGCTTGACGCGGTGCTCGATCAGCACGGTGACGGTCTTGTCCATCTTATTGCTGACGACCCGACCGACCAGCGTCCGCTTCAGCGAGGTTTTCACGCTATCGTTCATTTCTGGTTCGCCTTCTGAGTCATGACGGTCCGCACACGTGCGATGTCGCGACGAACCTTCTTCAGCTGGCTCGTGTTCGTGAGCTGCTGGGTCGCGAGTTGCATGCGCAGGCCGAATTGCGCCTTCAGCAGGTCCGCCAGCTCCTTGTTGAGCGCGGCCTGGTCTTTCTGGAGAAGTTCGGAAGCCTTCATATTTTCTCCTTAGGCGCCGAGCTGGCGCACGATGAATGCCGTCTTCAGCGGCAGCTTGGCTGCAGCCAGACGGAACGCTTCGCGTGCCAGTTCTTCGGTTACGCCGTCCATTTCATAGAGCATCTTGCCCGGCTGAATCTCGGCGACGTAGTACTCCGGGTTACCCTTACCGTTACCCATACGCACTTCGGCCGGCTTCTGCGAAATCGGCTTGTCCGGGAAGATCCGGATCCAGATGCGGCCGCCACGCTTGATGTGACGCGTCATTGCACGACGCGCCGCTTCAATCTGGCGTGCGGTCAAACGACCGCGACCGATAGCCTTCAGGCCGAAGTCACCGAACGACACTGCGTTGCCGCGCGTCGCCTTGCCGGTGTTACGACCCTTCTGCTCTTTACGATACTTCCTGCGTTTCGGTTGCAGCATCGTTATTCTCCAGTCTTGCCGTCTTCGGGCTTGCCGGCGCCACGGCGCGGTGCGCCACGGCGAGCACCCGGAGCGCCGCCTTCGCCGTCACGGCGCGGACGACGGTCGCCCGGACGCGCATTGCGACGCGGACGCTTGTCTTCGGCTACTTCTTCCACCACCGGTGCGTCGTTGCGGCCGAGCGTGTCGCCCTTGTAAACCCACACCTTGACGCCGATGATCCCGTAGGTCGTCTTCGCTTCCGAGGTCGCGTAGTCGATATCGGCACGCAGCGTGTGAAGGGGCACGCGACCTTCGCGATACCACTCCGTACGAGCGATTTCGATACCGTTCAGACGGCCCGCGCTCATGATCTTGATGCCTTGAGCACCCAGACGCATCGCGTTCTGCATCGCACGCTTCATCGCGCGGCGGAACATGATCCGGCGCTCGAGCTGTTGCGTGATCGAGTCAGCGATCAGCTGAGCATCGGTTTCCGGCTTGCGGATTTCTTCGATGTTGACGTGAACCGGAACGCCCATGCGGCGTTGCAGTTCCGTCTTCAGCTGCTCGATATCCTCGCCCTTCTTGCCGATGACCACACCCGGACGCGAGCTGTAAATCGTGATGCGCGCGTTCTTCGCCGGACGCTCGATGACGACCCGACCGACCGAAGCGTTCTTCAGCTTCTTCTTCAGGTATTCACGAACACCGATGTCTTCCTGCAGCATCGCCGCGAAATTGTTGTTGTTCGCGTACCAACGCGAAGCCCAATTGCGGCTGACAGCCAGGCGGAAGCCAGTCGGATGAATTTTCTGTCCCATCGTATGGCTCCTTAATTCCCGACCGTCACAGTGATGTGACAGGATTGCTTCTCGATGCGGTTACCGCGGCCCTTGGCGCGCGCGGTGAAACGCTTGAGCGATGCAGCCTTGTCGACGTAGATGCTCTTGATCTTGAGCTCGTCGATATCGGCGCCTTCGTTGTGCTCCGCATTCGCGATTGCCGACAGCACAACCTTCTTCACGATGCCAGCCGCTTTCTTCGGCGAGAACGTCAGAACGTTCAGCGCCTTGTCGACCGGCAAACCGCGGATCTGGTCAGCCACAAGGCGCGTTTTTTGCGCCGAGATGCGGGCACCGCGATGAATTGCTTTCACTTCCATCTTGATTGCCCCTTATTTCTTGGCCTTCTTGTCGGCTGCGTGACCCTTGAACGTACGGGTCAGTGCGAACTCGCCAAGCTTGTGGCCGACCATGTTTTCCGAGATGTACACCGGAACGTGTTGACGGCCGTTGTGAACAGCGATCGTCAGGCCGATGAAATCCGGCAGAATCGTCGAGCGACGCGACCAGGTCTTGATCGGCTTTTTGTCGCGCGAAGCTGCAGCCGCCTCAACTTTCTTCAGCAAATGGGCGTCGCAGAACGGACCTTTTTTAACAGAACGTGCCATTGCCTACTCCTTAACGCTTGTGACGGCGCTGGACGATCATCGTCGTCGTGCGCTTGTTGCTACGGGTGCGATAACCCTTAGCCGGCGTACCCCACGGGCTAACCGGATCGCGACCTGCAGCCGTCTTGCCCTCACCACCACCGTGCGGGTGATCAACCGGGTTCATCGCAACGCCACGCACCGTCGGGCGGATACCGCGCCAGCGGTTCGCGCCAGCCTTGCCGATCTGGCGCAGGCTATGCTCTTCGTTGCCGACTTCACCGATCGTTGCACGGCACTCGATGTGCACGCGGCGGATTTCGCCCGAACGCAGACGAACCTGCGCGTAGACGCCTTCACGTGCGAGCAGCATGGCCGACGTACCAGCCGAACGCGCCATTTGCGCGCCCTTGCCCGGCAGCATCTCGATGCAGTGGATCGTCGTACCGACCGGAATGTTGCGGATCGGCAGCGTGTTGCCTGCACGGATCGGCGCTTCCGAACCCGACATCAGCTGTTGGCCGACGGTCAGGCCCTTCGGGGCGATGATGTAGCGACGTTCGCCGTCTGCGTAGAGCACCAGCGCGATGTTCGCGCTACGGTTCGGGTCGTACTCGAGACGCTCGACCTTTGCCGGGATGCCATCCTTCGTGCGACGGAAATCGACGATACGATAGTGTTGCTTGTGACCACCACCCTTGTGACGCGTGGTGATACGACCGTTGTTGTTACGGCCGGCGGTCGAGCTCTGCGAGTCGAGCAGTGCCGCGAACGGCTTGCCCTGGTGCAGATTCTTGTTGACCACCTTGACCATCGCGCGGCGACCCGGCGATGTCGGCTTAACTTTAACGATTGCCATGATTACTTGGCCTCCGCTTCAAAGTTGATTTCCTGGCCGGGCTTCAGGCAAACGTACGCCTTCTTCACGTCCTTGCGGCGGCCCATCGAACGGCCAAAGCGCTTCTGCTTGCCCTTCTGAACCAGCACGTTGACGGAATCAACTTCAACCTTGAACAGCAGCTCGACCGCTGCCTTCACTTCCTGCTTCGTGGCATCCGGTGCGACTTCGAACACGACTTGCTCGTTCTTGTCGGCAACCAGCGTCGCCTTTTCCGAGATGACCGGCGCGAGCAGGACCTGCATCAAACGATGATCGTTCTTGCGAATCTCGCTCATGACAGCAACTCCTCGATCTGGGCGACCGCAGCCTTCGTGACCAGCACTTTCTTGAAGTAGATCAGCGACAGCGGGTCAGCGTAGCGCGGCTCGACAATCGCCACGTGCGGCAGGTTGCGCGAAGCCAGGTACAGGTTCTCGTCGACCGTATCCGTAATGATCAGCACGGAGTCGAGACCCATGGTCTTGAATTTTTCGGCCAGCAGCTTGGTCTTCGGCGCTTCGAGGATGATGTCCTCGACGACCGACAGACGGCCTTCACGGGCCAGCTGCGAGAAGATCGAGCAGAGACCTGCGCGATGCATCTTCTTGTTGACCTTGTGCGAGAAGTTTTCTTCCGGCGAATTCGGGAAGATACGACCACCGCCACGCCACAACGGGCTCGACGACATACCGGCACGAGCGCGGCCCGTACCCTTCTGGCGCCACGGCTTCTTCGTCGTGTGCTTGACTTGCTCACGGTCCTTCTGTGCGCGGTTACCCTGGCGAGCATTCGCCTGGTAAGCGACGACGACCTGGTGGATCAGCGCTTCGTTGTAGTCACGACCGAACACGACGTCCGATGCGTTGACCACTGCACCTTCCTGACCATTTTCGTTCAGGAGCTTGAGTTCCATTATTTCGCCCCCTTGGTCTTGACGGCCGGCGTCACGAAGACTTTGCCGCCCTTCGCGCCCGGAATCGCACCCTTCACGAGCAGCAGCTTGCGCTCTGCGTCGATACGAGCGATTTCGAGGTTCTGCACCGTCACCGTCACGTCACCCATGTGACCCGTCATGCGTTTACCCGGGAAAACACGACCCGGATCCTGCGCCATACCGATCGAGCCCGGCACGTTGTGCGAGCGCGAGTTACCGTGCGTAGCACGGCCGGAGGAGAAGTTGTAACGCTTGATCGTACCGGCGTAGCCCTTACCGATCGACACGCCTTGCACGTCGACCTTCTGGCCCACTTCGAAAAGATCTGCACCGACCACGGCGCCATTCGACAGCTCAGCTGCCTTGGCCGCGTCAATGCGGAATTCCTTGAGGATTTCACCGGCTTCGACACCGGCTTTGGCGAGATGACCTGCCAGCGGCTTCGTCACGCGCGAGGCACGACGGGAGCCGAATGCAACCTGCACGGCCGTGTAGCCGTCGGTTTCAACAGTCTTGATCTGCGTCACGCGGTTGTCCGACACGTCCAGCACGGTGACGGGAATCGAATCCCCTTCCGCCGTGAAGATACGGGTCATGCCAACCTTGCGACCTACGAGTCCAAGGCTCATCATTTTCTCCATTCCCGACTGCGATTGGTCGGGGCTGATTTACAAAATGCCGGGCACGCAAGGCCCAACTTTTTTTCGCGAATACACGAAAAGCCAAGCATTATAGCCCGACCTCGCGTTTTCCGCAAGCAATCAAAGACTTAGCGCCACCCGGCAAGCCGATCGGCGCTGGAAGCCTTATTGCAGCTTGATTTCCACGTCGACGCCAGCCGGCAAGTCGAGCTTCATCAGCGCGTCAACCGTCTTGTCGGTCGGATCGACGATGTCCATCAGGCGCTGGTGGGTACGGATTTCGAGCTGATCGCGCGACGTCTTGTTGACGTGCGGCGAACGCAGGATGTCAAAACGCTGAATGCGCGTCGGCAGCGGCACCGGGCCACGGACGATTGCGCCAGTCCGCTTCGCGGTATCGACGATCTCGGCAGCCGATTGATCGATCAGACGATAGTCGAAAGCCTTCAGGCGAATGCGGATTTTCTGTTGCTGCATGACGATTCCTTGAAAAGAGCGAGGCGATGTTGCATCGCCGAACACTAAAAGAACGCGAAACATGACGCCTGCGGGGAGCGAGACACCACGTTCCGAACGGTACTTCCACTGCTAAGCCCGCGATTCTACACGAAATTCTGGAGCGATGGTGCGAGTTTCTCGCCCCACGCAACGGCGCGCCGGAAAAACAAAACCGGGTGCCAGCGCAAGCTGGACACCCGGTTTCGACGGTACAACTGCATACCGCGGAATCGCGGACCCCGTCGGGATCCGCGGATCGTCGATATTACTCGATGATCTTGGCGACGACGCCGGCGCCGACCGTACGGCCGCCTTCGCGGATTGCGAAGCGCAGACCTTCTTCCATCGCGATCGGAGCGATCAGCTTCACCGTGATCGACACGTTGTCGCCCGGCATCACCATTTCCTTGTCCTTCGGCAGCTCGATCGAGCCCGTCACGTCCGTCGTACGGAAGTAGAACTGCGGACGGTAGTTGTTGAAGAACGGCGTGTGACGGCCGCCTTCGTCCTTGCTCAGCACGTACACTTCAGCCGTGAAGTGCGTGTGCGGCGTGATCGAACCCGGCTTCGCCAGAACCTGGCCACGCTCCACGTCTTCACGCTTCGTGCCGCGCAGCAGGATACCAACGTTGTCGCCTGCTTGACCTTGGTCCAGCAGCTTGCGGAACATTTCAACGCCCGTGCAGGTCGTCTTCACCGTCGGCTTGATACCGACGATTTCGATTTCTTCGCCGACCTTCACGATGCCGCGCTCAACGCGACCCGTCACAACCGTACCACGGCCCGAGATCGAGAACACGTCTTCCACCGGCATCAGGAACGCGCCGTCAACTGCACGCTCCGGCGTCGGGATGTACGTGTCCAGCGCGTCGGCCAGGCTCATGATCGCCACTTCGCCCAGCTCGCCCGTGTCGCCTTCCAGCGCCAGCTTTGCCGAACCCTTCACGATCGGCGTGTCGTCGCCCGGGAAGTCGTACTTCGACAGAAGTTCGCGAACTTCCATCTCGACCAGCTCGAGCAGTTCAGCGTCGTCCACCATGTCGCACTTGTTCAGGAACACGATGATGTACGGAACGCCAACCTGACGTGCCAGCAGGATGTGCTCACGCGTCTGCGGCATCGGGCCGTCAGCTGCCGAGCAAACCAGGATCGCGCCGTCCATCTGCGCTGCGCCCGTGATCATGTTCTTCACATAGTCAGCGTGGCCCGGGCAGTCGACGTGTGCGTAGTGGCGGTTAGCCGTTTCGTACTCGACGTGTGCCGTGTTGATCGTGATGCCGCGCGCCTTTTCTTCCGGTGCCGCGTCGATCTGGTCGTATGCCTTCGCTTCGCCGCCGAACTTCTTCGTCAGAACCGTCGTGATCGCTGCCGTCAGCGTCGTCTTGCCGTGGTCAACGTGACCAATCGTACCAACGTTCACGTGCGGCTTGGTCCGCTCGAATTTACCTTTTGCCATGATTCTCTTCTTTCAAAAATAATCGATTGTGATAACGAATTACTTCGTCTTCGCGCTGATGATCGCTTCTGCAACGTTCTTCGGAGCTTCAGCGTAGTGCTTGAATTCCATCGTGTACGTTGCGCGACCCTGCGTCAGCGAACGCAGCGACGTCGAGTAGCCGAACATTTCCGACAGCGGCACTTCGGCGCGCACGATCTTGCCGCCGCCCACCATGTCGTCCATGCCCTGGATGATGCCGCGACGACCCGACAGGTCGCCCATCACGTTACCCATGAAGTCTTCCGGCGTTTCCACTTCCACGGCCATCATCGGCTCGAGCAGAACCGGATCCGCACGACGCATCGCTTCCTTGAACGCCATCGAACCAGCCATGCGGAACGCATTTTCGTTCGAGTCGACGTCGTGGTACGAACCGAACGTCAGCGTGACCTTCACGTCGACAACCGGGAAGCCTGCCAGCACACCGCTCTTCAGCGTTTCCTGGATACCCTTGTCAACCGACGGGATGTATTCACGCGGAATCACGCCGCCCTTGATCGCGTCGACGAACTCGTAGCCCTTGCCCAGTTCGCTGCGCTCGAGCGTAATGACCGCATGGCCGTACTGACCACGACCACCCGACTGCTTGACGAACTTGCCTTCGACGTCCGCGGCCGACTTGCGAATGGTTTCGCGGTACGCCACCTGCGGCTTGCCGACGGTCGCTTCCACGCCGAATTCGCGCTTCATCCGGTCGACCAGAATTTCGAGGTGGAGCTCGCCCATGCCCGAAATGATGGTTTGACCCGATTCTTCGTCGGTCTGCACGCGGAACGACGGATCTTCCTGAGCGAGACGGTTGAGCGCCAGGCCCATCTTTTCCTGGTCAGCCTTCGTCTTCGGCTCGACGGCCTGCGAAATCACCGGCTCCGGGAAAATCATGCGTTCGAGCACGATCGGATGTGCCGGATCGCACAGCGTGTCGCCCGTGGTCGCTTCCTTCAGGCCGACCGCAGCAGCGATGTCGCCTGCGCGAACTTCCTTGATTTCTTCGCGCTGGTTCGCGTGCATCTGCAGAATACGGCCGAGACGTTCCTTCTTGTCCTTGGTCGCATTGAGCAGCGTGTCGCCCGAATTGACGACGCCCGAGTAGACGCGGAAGAAGATCAGCTGGCCGACGAACGGGTCGGTCATGATCTTGAACGCGAGTGCCGAGAACTTCTCGTCGTCGGACGCACGGCGTTCCGTCTTCTCGCCATTTTCGAGTTCACCCGTAACCGGCGGGATGTCGACCGGCGACGGCAGGAAATCGATCACGGCGTCGAGCATACGCTGCACGCCCTTGTTCTTGAACGCGGTACCGCACAGCATCGGCTGGATTTCGCACGCGATCGTACGGTCACGCAGACCCTTCACGATCTCGGCTTCGGACAGCTCGCCCGCTTCGAGGTACTTGTTCATCAGGTCTTCGTTCGACTCGGCAGCCGCTTCGACCATCTTTTCGCGCCATTCATTGCACGTGTCGACGAGTTCAGCCGGGATGTCCACGTAGTCGAACTTGGTACCTTGCGATGCCTCGTCCCAAATGATCGCCTTCATCTTGATCAGGTCGACGACACCCTTGAAGCCTTCTTCCGCGCCGATCGGCACCACGACCGGAACCGGGTTCGCCTTCAGGCGCAGACGGAGCTGGTCGTAGACCTTGAAGAAGTTCGCGCCGGTACGGTCCATCTTGTTGACGAACGCGAGACGCGGCACCTTGTACTTGTTCGCCTGGCGCCACACCGTTTCCGACTGCGGCTGCACGCCGCCCACTGCGCAGTACACCATGCACGCGCCGTCGAGCACGCGCATCGAGCGCTCGACTTCAATCGTGAAGTCGACGTGGCCCGGGGTGTCGATGATGTTGATGCGGTGTTCCGGATAGTTGCCGCCCATGCCCTTCCAGAAGGCGGTGGTAGCAGCGGACGTGATCGTGATGCCACGCTCCTGTTCCTGCTCCATCCAGTCCATCGTGGCTGCGCCGTCGTGGACTTCACCGATCTTGTGGTTCACACCGGTGTAAAACAGAATGCGCTCGGTCGTCGTCGTTTTGCCGGCGTCGATGTGAGCGCTAATACCGATATTGCGGTAGCGCTCGATAGGAGTCTTGCGAGCCACTTTGATCCTCTACTGGGATGACGCGATGCAGCGCCGCTGCATCGTGCTTCAACACAAACGGGCGAGGCGCCTGAAAAGCGCACCCGCCCGGAATTTATTTCCGCTAAAAGCCCAGCCAGGCGCTTAGAAACGGAAATGCGAGAACGCGCGGTTGGCTTCTGCCATGCGGTGAACTTCGTCGCGCTTCTTCATCGCGCCGCCACGGCCTTCGGCCGCTTCGGAGAGTTCACCTGCCAGGCGCAGGGCCATCGACTTCTCGCTACGCTTCTTCGCAGCCTCACGCAGCCAGCGCATCGCCAATGCCATACGACGCGACGGGCGCACTTCGACCGGAACTTGATAGTTGGCACCACCAACGCGACGGCTCTTCACTTCGACCACCGGCTTGACGTTGTTGAGCGCAACCGTGAACACTTCCAGCGGGTCCTTGCCACCCTTGGTCTGGATTTGTTCGAATGCGCCATAAACGATGCGCTCTGCGACCGACTTCTTGCCGGACAGCATCAGCATGTTCATGAACTTGGCTACATCAACGTTACCGAACTTCGGATCCGGCAACACTTCCCGCTTGGGGACTTCGCGACGACGCGGCATGATTCTTCCTTTACTTGTTCAGTTGGAGCTGGTTCCAGCTCCGCGGCCACCAACAAACCCGATCACATCTTCACGACTAACCAGCTTGGCCGGGTGACCACTTACTCGACAGCACCGGCAATCCGGCACTCCCGCCTTGACCGCCCTGCGGCGATCCCTGATCAAAAACTGCTTACTTGGCAGCCTTTGCACGCTTCGCGCCGTACTTCGAGCGCGCTTGCTTACGGTCCTTGACGCCCTGGGTATCCAGCGAGCCGCGAACCATGTGGTAACGCACACCCGGCAAGTCCTTGACACGGCCGCCGCGGATCAGCACAACCGAGTGTTCCTGCAGGTTGTGGCCTTCACCGCCGATGTACGAAATCACTTCGAAGCCGTTCGTCAGACGAACCTTGGCGACCTTACGGAGTGCCGAGTTCGGCTTCTTCGGCGTCGTCGTGTACACACGGGTGCACACGCCGCGACGCTGGGGGCAGTCCTGCAGGGCCGGGCTCTTGCTCTTCGTCGTTTCCGACTGACGGCCTTTGCGAACCAGTTGGTTGATGGTTGGCATTGTTTATTCCTGAAATTGAACAAAATCTGCGCATCGATTTCGGGCAAAGCGAGAATCGGCGCACAGTTGACTTCCGAACCGGCGAAACGGGGCGAACTTTCGAACGCAACTCGGCCCACCGAATACCGGAACCCAGCATCATATTCCGGAAATACCAACTAAGTCAACGGCTTGCGTGATTCGCCGGCCGGACATGCGGTTTACCGGAAGGGTCGGAACACCTGTGTCAGGCCGACTCGACGACGTCGATGATCTCGTCGCCGAAGCGCTCCAGCTTGCGCACGCCCATGCCGGGGATATGGCGCAGGTCGTCGATCGACTCTGGCGCATTGCGTGCGATCTCGGCGAGCGTCGCGTCGTGGAAGATCACGTAGGCCGGCACGCCGTCCGTCTTCGCGGTTTCCGCACGCCATGCGCGCAGCGCATCCCACCGTGCGCGCTCACGCGTGCCCATGCCGGCCGTCGGATCGACGCGCGTACCGCTGCGGCTCGACGACTGGCGCGTACGCTGCGGCTTCACGTAGCGGCGCAGCGTGACCTTCTCCTCGTTCTTCAGCACGGGCTTCGCGGCCTCGGTCAGCACGAGCGCGCCGAAGCCGCCATGATCGACGGCCAGGTAGCCGTACGCGACGAGCTGCCGGAAAATCGCGCGCCACTCCGGCTCCGACAGCGACGCACCGATGCCGAACGTCGTGAGCTGGTCGTGGCCGCGCTGCAACACCTTCTCGGTGCGCCCGCCGCGCAGGATCTCGATCAGGTGGCTCGAACCGAAATTGAAGCCGCTCGCGCGCTGCGCGCGGAACACGCACGACAGCGCCATCTGCGCCTCACGCGTTGCATCCCACGAAGCGGGCGGCTCAAGGCACGTGTCGCAGTTGCCGCACGGCTTGCTCTCTTCGCCGAAGTAGTTCAGCAGCCGCACGCGGCGGCACGAGATCGTCTCGCACAGCCCGAGCAGCGCGTCGAGCTTCGACGTCTGGACGCGCTTGTGTGCGTCGTCCGCATCGGACTCGTCGATCATCTTGCGCTGCTGGACGACGTCGCCGAGACCGTACGCCATCCACGCATTCGCGGGCATCCCGTCGCGGCCGGCGCGGCCCGTTTCCTGGTAGTACCCTTCGACGCTCTTCGGCAGATCCAGGTGTGCGACGAAGCGCACGTCCGGTTTGTCGATGCCCATGCCGAACGCGATCGTCGCGCACATCACGATGCCTTCCTCGCGCTGGAACATTTCCTGGTGCTTCTGCCGCACCTCGAACTCCATCCCTGCGTGATACGGCAGCGCACGCACGCCCTGCGCCTTCAGCCATTCGGCCGTTTCCTCGACCTTGCGGCGCGACAGGCAATAGACGACGCCCGCATCCGTCGTACCGTCGGCATTCGTGTGTTCGGCGCGGATGAAATCGAGCAGCTGCGAACGTGCGTTGTCCTTTTCGACGATCCGGTAGCGGATGTTCGGGCGATCGAAGCTCGACACGAACACGCGCGCGTCGTCGAGCGCGAGACGGTGGATGATCTCGTCGCGCGTGATGGCGTCGGCCGTGGCGGTCAGCGCGACACGTGGAACCGACGGGAACCGCTCGTGCAGCACCGACAGCTGGATATATTCCGGGCGGAAATCGTGCCCCCATTGCGACACGCAATGCGCCTCGTCGATCGCGAACAGGCCGATCTTCGCGCGCTCGAGCAGGTCGAGGAAGCGCCCCGTCATCAGCCGTTCCGGTGCGACGTACAGCAGGTCGATTTCGCCTTCGCGCAACGCGCGCTCGGTCGCCGCGGCCTCGGCACCCGACAGCGTGGAATTGAGGTACGCCGCGCGCACGCCGACTTCGCTGAGTGCGGCGACCTGATCCTGCATCAGCGCGATCAGCGGCGACACGACGATGCCCGCGCCCTGCCCGGCCTCGCGGCGCAGCAGCGCCGGAATCTGGTAGCACAGCGACTTGCCGCCGCCGGTCGGCATCAGCACGAGGCAATCGCCACCGCCGGCGACGTGTTCGACGATCTCGCCCTGCTGGCCGCGAAATGCGGGGTAACCAAATACTTCGTCGAGGATTTCGAGGGCGCGGGACATGAATGAGGACAGGGGCGGCTAAACGATGACCGCAATTTTAACAACCCGCTCGCGCGACGCGTGGCGAATCGTGCAGTTTTGGCCGGTTGGCCAGGGTTCGTTCGCGCGCATGACGGGCCTGCCAGGGCCACGCTGCGAGTGATTGCGATGGCTGCGGCGGCACCTGCAGCCAGGCGGCGCCTGGCTCGCAAGCAACCTCCGGCGGCACGGTACAAGTCCGTCATGCGCGAGAACGACAGATGAAAAAAAACCGCCCGGCAGAACCGGGCGGTTTCGATGACAGCGATGACAGCAAGGCAAGGCGGCTCGCGCCGCCCGCGCTTACTCGGCTGCCGGGTGTTGCTGCGGCTCTTCTGCCGGCGCGCTCGGCGTGCCGAAGTCGAATGCCTCTTCCGCTGCGATCTGGTCGAAACGCTCGCGATCCGACGATTCCTTCGCCTTGCGTGCCTTGTGGAACGCGAGACCCGTACCGGCCGGAATCAGACGGCCGACGATCACGTTTTCCTTCAGGCCGCGCAGATCGTCGCGCTTGCCCATGATCGCCGCTTCGGTCAGCACGCGGGTCGTTTCCTGGAACGATGCCGCGGAGATGAACGAGTCGGTCGACAGCGATGCCTTCGTGATACCGAGCAGTACGTTGTCGTACGAAGCCGGACGCTTGTCCTCGGCGATCATGCGATCGTTCTCGTCCAGCATGTCGGAACGCTCGACCTGTTCGCCCGGGATGAAGCGCGTATCGCCGTTGTCGGTGATCTGCACACGACGCAGCATCTGGCGAACGATCACCTCGATGTGCTTGTCGTTGATCTTCACGCCCTGCAGACGATACACGTCCTGCACTTCGTCGACGATGTAGCGCGACAGCGCCTCGATACCCTGCAGACGCAGGATGTCGTGCGGATCGGCCGGACCGTCCACGATCATTTCGCCCTTGTTGACGACCTGAGCATCGTGAACCAGAACCTGCTTTTCCTTCGCGATCAGGAACTCGTGCTGGTTGCCCTCGAGATCCGTGATGACGAGACGCTGCTTGCCCTTCGTGTCCTTACCGAACGACGTCGTACCGGTGACTTCCGCGAGAATGCCGGCATCCTTCGGCGAACGCGCTTCGAACAGTTCCGCCACCCGCGGCAGACCGCCGGTAATGTCACGCGTCTTCTGCGCTTCCGTCGGGATACGTGCGAGCACTTCACCGACCTGCACTTGCTGACCGTCCTTCACGGTGATCAGTGCGCCGACCTGGAAGCCGATCTGCACCGCATGCTCCGTGCCCGGGATCTTCACTTCGTCGCCGTTCGCGTCGAGCAGCTTCACCTGCGGACGCACGCTCTTCGAAGCCTGCGAACCGCGGCGCTTCACGTCGATCACGACCAGCGTCGACAGGCCGGTCACGTCGTCGATCTGCTTCGCGACCGTCACGCCTTCCTCGACGTTCTCGAACTTCACCGTACCGCCGTACTCGGTGATGATCGGACGCGTCATCGGATCCCACGTCGCCAGCTGCGTGCCGGCCTTGATCGCCGCGCCGTCGAGCTGCAGCAGCGTCGCGCCGTACGGGACCTTGTGACGCTCGCGCTCGCGGCCGTAATCGTCGGTGATCAGCGCCTCGCCCGAACGGGAGATGACGATCTGCTCGCCCTTCGCGTTGGTGACGTAACGCATCGTCGCCGTGAAGCGCAGGATACCGTTGCTCTTCGCTTCGACCGACGAAGCCACTGCCGCACGCGATGCCGCACCACCGATGTGGAACGTACGCATCGTCAGCTGCGTGCCCGGCTCACCGATCGACTGTGCCGCGATCACGCCGACTGCTTCGCCGACGTTCACGAGCGAGCCGCGGCCGAGGTCACGGCCGTAGCAGGCTGCGCACAGGCCGTAACGCGTTTCGCAGGTCAGCGGCGTGCGCACGCGCACTTCGTCGATGCCGAGGCGTTCGATTTCCTCGACCGCCGTTTCGTCGAGCAGCATGCCCGATTCGTACACCGTTTCCTGCGTTTCCGGGTTCACGACGTCCGCGACCGCAACGCGGCCGAGGATACGGTCACGCAGCGCTTCGACGACTTCACCGCCTTCGACGAGTGCCTTCATTGCCACGCCGTTCGACGTGCCGCAATCGTCTTCCACCACGACCAGATCCTGCGTGACGTCGACGAGACGACGCGTCAGGTAACCCGAGTTCGCGGTCTTCAGTGCCGTATCAGCCAGACCCTTACGTGCACCGTGGGTCGAGATGAAGTACTGCAACACGTTCAGACCTTCGCGGAAGTTCGCGGTAATCGGCGTCTCGATAATCGAGCCGTCCGGCTTCGCCATCAGGCCACGCATACCGGCCAGCTGACGAATCTGCACCGCCGAACCCCGGGCGCCCGAGTCGGCCATCATGTAGATCGAGTTGAACGACTCCTGGCGGGTGGCGTTGCCGTCGCGGTCCGTCACCGGCTCCGTCGACAGCTGCTCCATCATCGCCTTGCCGACCGCTTCCGACGTTGCCGACCAGATGTCGACCACGTTGTTGTAGCGTTCCTGCGCGGTGACGAGACCCGACATGTACTGGCGGTCGTACTCCTTCACCTTCTTCGCGGCGTCGCCGACGATCGTTTCCTTCTGCGGCGGCACGAGCATGTCGTCCACGCAGATCGAGATGCCGGCGCGCGTCGCGAGACGGAAACCCGACTGCATCAGCTGATCGGCGAACACCACCGTCGCGCGCAGACCGCACTTGCGGAACGCCGTGTTGATCAGGCGCGAGATTTCCTTCTTCTTCAGCGGCTTGTTCAGCACCGAGAACGGCAGGCCGTGCGGCAGGATCTCCGACAGAATCGCGCGACCGACGGTCGTCGCGTACAGCGAGATCTTCGGCACGAATTGCGGCGCGCCTTCCGACGTGTCTTCGTTGTGGACCATTTCGGTGATCCGCACGTTGACGCGCGAGGCCAGCTCGACTTCCTTGTTCTCGTACGCGCGGAGCACTTCCGACACGCCGGTGAACGACAGGCCTTCGCCCTTCGCATTGACCGCTTCGCGGGTCGCGTAGTACAGACCCAGCACGATATCCTGCGACGGCACGATCGACGGATCGCCGTTCGCCGGGAACAGCACGTTGTTCGACGCCAGCATCAGCGTGCGCGCTTCCATCTGCGCTTCGAGCGACAGCGGCACGTGAACAGCCATCTGGTCACCGTCGAAGTCGGCGTTGAACGCCGCGCAGACGAGCGGGTGCAGCTGGATTGCCTTACCTTCGATCAGCACCGGCTCGAACGCCTGGATACCGAGACGGTGCAGCGTCGGCGCACGGTTCAGCATCACCGGGTGCTCGCGGATCACCTCTTCGAGGATGTCCCACACCACCGGCGTCTGGTTCTCGACTTCCTTCTTCGCAGCCTTGATGGTCGTCGCGACGCCCATCACTTCCAGCTTGTTGAAGATGAACGGCTTGAACAGCTCGAGCGCCATCAGCTTCGGCAGACCGCACTGGTGCAGCTTCAGCGTCGGGCCGACCACGATGACCGAACGGCCCGAGTAGTCGACGCGCTTGCCCAGCAGGTTCTGACGGAAACGACCGCCCTTACCCTTGATCATATCGGCGAGCGACTTCAGCGGACGCTTGTTCGCGCCCGTCATCGCCTTGCCGCGACGACCGTTGTCGAGCAGCGAGTCGACAGCTTCCTGCAGCATCCGCTTTTCGTTGCGGACGATGATTTCAGGGGCCTTCAGCTCGAGCAGACGCTTCAACCGGTTGTTACGGTTGATCACGCGGCGATACAGGTCGTTCAGGTCCGACGTCGCGAAACGGCCGCCGTCCAGCGGCACGAGCGGACGCAGTTCCGGCGGCAGCACCGGCAGCACTTCGAGGATCATCCACTCGGGCTTGATGCCCGAGCGCTGGAATGCCTCGAGGACCTTCAGGCGCTTCGCGTACTTCTTGATCTTCGCTTCCGAGCCGGTGTTCTTCAGCTCGGTGCGCAGCGTCTCGACCTGCTCGTCGATGTTGATCGCGCGCAGCAGTTCACGCACGCCTTCCGCGCCCATTTCGGCACGGAATTCGTCGCCGTATTCCTCGACCTTGTTGTAGTAATCCTCTTCGGTCATGATCTGCCGCGCCTTCAGCGGCGTCATGCCCGGTTCGATCACCACGTAGGCTTCGAAGTACAGCACGCGTTCGATGTCGCGCAGCGTCATGTCGAGCACCATGCCCAGACGCGACGGCAGCGACTTCAGGAACCAGATGTGAGCGACCGGCGAGGCCAGCTCGATGTGGCCCATGCGTTCGCGACGCACCTTCGCCAGCGTCACTTCGACGCCGCACTTCTCGCAGATCACGCCGCGGTGCTTCAGACGCTTGTACTTGCCGCACAGGCACTCGTAGTCCTTGATCGGCCCGAAGATCTTCGCGCAGAAGAGACCATCGCGTTCCGGCTTGAACGTACGGTAGTTGATGGTCTCCGGCTTCTTCACCTCACCGAACGACCACGAACGGATCTTGTCCGGCGAGGCCAGACCGATCTTGATCGCGTCGAAAACTTCTTCCTGTTGGACTTGCTTGAATAGATCGAGCAGAGCTTTCATTGCTTTCTCTCCGTAGTCCGATTAATTGCGGTCGAGATCGATATCGATACCGAGCGAGCGGATTTCCTTCACGAGCACGTTGAAGGATTCCGGCATGCCTGCATCGATCACGTGATCGCCCTTGACCAGGTTCTCATAGACCTTGGTCCGGCCGTTCACGTCGTCCGACTTCACCGTCAGCATTTCCTGCAGCACGTAGGACGCGCCGTACGCTTCGAGTGCCCACACTTCCATTTCACCGAAACGCTGGCCACCGAACTGCGCCTTACCACCCAGCGGCTGCTGCGTGACGAGCGAGTACGGGCCGGTCGAACGCGCGTGCATCTTGTCGTCGACCAAGTGGTGCAGCTTCAGGTAGTGCATGTAGCCGAGCGTCACGCGACGTTCGAACATTTCACCCGTGCGGCCGTCGTACAGACGGACCTGGTTCTTCGACGGGTTCATGCCGAGCTGTTCAGCGATGTCGTCCGGGAACGCGAGGTCGAGCATCTTGCCCATTTCTTCCTCGGTCGCACCGTCAAACACCGGCGTTGCGAACGGCACGCCTTCGCGCAGGTTCTTCGCGAGTTCGAGGATCTCTTCGTCGGTGAAGCTTTCCAGGTCTTCCTGGCGGCCCGAGTCGTTGTAGATCTTCGTGAGGAACACGCGCATTTCCTCGATCTTCGCCTGACGCTGCAGCATTTCGCCGATACGCCAGCCGAGGCCCTTCGCGGCCCAGCCGAGGTGCACTTCCAGAACCTGACCCACGTTCATCCGCGACGGAACGCCCAGCGGGTTCAGCACGACGTCTGCCGGACGGCCATCGGCCATGTACGGCATGTCTTCGATCGGGACGATCTTCGACACGACACCCTTGTTACCGTGACGGCCTGCCATCTTGTCGCCAGGCTGCAGGCGACGCTTGACCGCGAGGTACACCTTGACCATCTTCAGCACGCCCGGCGGCAGTTCGTCGCCTTGCGTGAGCTTCTTGCGCTTCTCTTCGAACGCGAGGTCGAACTGGTGACGCTTTTCTTCGATCGAGTTCTTGATCGCTTCGAGCTGCGCCGCTGCTTCGTCGTCCGCGAGGCGGATGTCGAACCAGTGGTAGTGGTCGAGGTCTTCCAGGTAAGCCTGGTCGATCTTCGTGCCCTTCGCGAGCTTCTTCGGACCGCCGTTCGCGACCTTGCCCACGAGCATGCGTGCGAGACGCTGGAACGCGTCGCCTTCCACGATGCGCAGCTGGTCGTTCAGGTCGAGACGATAGCGCTTCAGTTCGTCGTCGATGATCTGCTGCGCACGCTTGTCGCGCTGGATGCCTTCACGCGTGAACACCTGGACGTCGATCACGGTGCCGCTCATGCCCGACGGCACGCGCAGCGACGTGTCCTTCACGTCCGAAGCCTTCTCGCCGAAAATCGCGCGCAGCAGCTTCTCTTCCGGCGTCAGCTGGGTTTCGCCCTTCGGCGTGACCTTGCCGACCATCACGTCACCCGCTTCGACTTCCGCACCGATGTACACGATGCCCGATTCGTCGAGACGGCCGAGCTGGACTTCCGCCAGGTTCGAGATGTCGCGCGTGATTTCTTCCGGTCCGAGCTTGGTGTCGCGTGCAACGACGTTCAGCTCTTCGATGTGGATCGACGTGTAGCGATCGTCCGCAACGACCTTCTCCGAGATCAGGATCGAATCCTCGAAGTTGTAGCCGTTCCACGGCATGAACGCGATCAGCATGTTCTGGCCGAGCGCGAGCTCACCCAGGTCCGTCGAGGCGCCGTCGGCCAGCACGTCGCCGCGCGAGACCTTGTCGCCCATCTTCACGATCGGACGCTGGTTGATGTTCGTGTTCTGGTTCGAACGCGTGTACTTGATCAGGTTGTAGATGTCGACACCGACTTCACCTGCGACTGCTTCGTCGTCGTTCACGCGAATCACGATACGGCCTGCGTCGACATAGTCGACGACGCCGCCACGGAACGCCTGAACCGTCGTACCCGAGTCGACCGCACAGGTGCGCTCGATGCCCGTACCGACGACCGGCTTTTCCGGACGCAGACACGGCACGGCCTGACGCTGCATGTTCGAACCCATCAGTGCACGGTTCGCGTCATCGTGCTCAAGGAACGGAATCAGCGAAGCTGCCACCGACACGATCTGCGACGGCGCAACGTCCATGTACTGGATACGGTCCGGCGTGACCATCATCGTTTCGCCTGCTTCACGCGACGACACGAGTTCGTCGATCAGCTGGCCGTTCTCGTCGATCGCGGCGTTCGCCTGCGCGATCATGTAACGGCCTTCTTCGATCGCCGACAGGTAGTCGATCTGGTCGGTCACCTTGCTGTCCACGACCTTGCGGTACGGCGTCTCGAGGAAGCCGTACTCGTTCAGGTGCGCATACAGTGCGAGCGAGTTGATCAGACCGATGTTCGGACCTTCCGGCGTTTCGATCGGGCACACGCGGCCATAGTGGGTCGGGTGCACGTCGCGGACTTCAAAGCCTGCGCGCTCGCGCGTCAGACCGCCCGGGCCCAGTGCGGAAACACGGCGCTTGTGCGTGATTTCCGACAGCGGGTTGGTCTGGTCCATAAACTGCGACAGCTGCGACGAACCGAAGAACTCGCGGATCGCCGACGAAATCGGCTTCGAGTTGATCAGGTCGTGCGGCATCAGGTTTTCGCTTTCGGCCTGGCCGAGGCGTTCCTTGACCGCGCGTTCGACACGCACGAGACCCGCGCGGAACTGGTTTTCCGCCAGTTCGCCGACGCAACGCACACGACGGTTGCCGAGGTGGTCGATGTCGTCCACTTCGCCCTTGCCGTTGCGCAGCTCGACGAGAATCTTGATCGTCGCGAGGATGTCGTCGTCCTGCAGCGTCATCGGGCCGGTGATCTCGTCACGGCTGACGCGGCGGTTGAACTTCATGCGGCCGACCTTCGACAGGTCGTACGCTTCTTCGCTGTAGAACAGACGGTTGAACAGTGCCTCGACCGCTTCTTCGGTCGGCGGCTCGCCCGGACGCATCATGCGGTAGATCGCGATGCGCGCGGCAGTCCGGTCGGTCGTTTCGTCGACACGCAGCGTCGACGAGATGTACGGGCCCTGGTCCAGGTCGTTCGTGTAGAGCGTCTGGATGTCCTTGATGCCCGCTTCGCGCAGCTTCTCGAGCACGCTTTCCGTGACTTCGTCGTTCGCGCTCGCGATCACTTCGCCGGTATCGCCGTCGACGACGTTCTTCGCCAGCACGCGGCCGAGCAGATAGTCTTCCGGCACCGAGATGAATTTGGTCTTCGCGGCTTCGAGGTCGCGAATGTGCTTCGCGTTGATCCGCTTGTCCTTCTGGACAATGACCTTGCCATCACGATCCGTGATGTCGAAACGCGCGACTTCACCACGCAGGCGCTCGGGCACGAACTCGAGTTGCGCGCCTTCGTCCATCAGCGTGAAGTTGTCGAACACGAAGAAGTTCGCGAGGATCTGTTCCGGCGTGAGGCCGATGGCCTTCAGCAGGATCGTGACCGGCATCTTGCGGCGACGGTCGACGCGGAAGTACAGGATGTCCTTCGGGTCGAATTCGAAGTCGAGCCACGAGCCGCGGTACGGAATGATCCGTGCCGAGAACAGCAGCTTGCCCGAGCTGTGCGTCTTGCCCTTGTCGTGTTCGAAGAACACGCCCGGCGAACGGTGCAGCTGCGAGACGATGACACGCTCGGTGCCGTTGATGACGAACGAGCCCGTCGGCGTCATGAGCGGCATTTCGCCCATGTACACTTCCTGCTCTTTCACTTCCTTGACGACCGGCTTGTTCGGCGATTCCTTGTCGAGGATGACAAGGCGGACCTTCGCGCGCAGCGCGGAGCAGTACGTCAGGCCACGCTGCTGGCATTCCTTGATGTTGAATGCCGGCGCGGACAACGCATAGCTCACGAACTCGAGGCGCGCGAAACCGTTGTGCGAAACAATGGGAAATACCGATGTGAACGCGGCCTGCAAACCTTCAGGCTTGCGTTGCGTGGCCGGCACATCGGCTTGCAGAAACGTGCTGAATGATTCAAGCTGGGTAGCCAGCAAGAAAGGAACTTGGTGAACGATGGGGCGCTTCGCGAAACTCTTGCGAATGCGCTTCTTCTCGGTGAAGGAATATTGCATACGATCTCCGAATCACGGCGGGTGCTATCGAGGCGGAATACCTCGACGTTTCAAACCCGAGTGTTCACCGACTGAGACCCGATGGCCGTCCGACGGCTTGAACGAGCCGAGAAGCTTGGTGGTTGGCCGCTACCAACCGCTGGCTGACGGCAGCGGATGCCTGTGTTGCCCGCTACCCGACCAAACTTGCCTTCTGCAGTCGCTTCAGAAGACAAAGAGAACCGCCATTCGTGATCAATGACAACGATCAGGCGGTTTTCTTTGGCTTCTGGGGCCGATTATTCGGGCTCCCGAATGAGTGCCAGAATAACGTCCCCACAAAGCACAAAAAGGCCGGCGGTGTAAATACCGCCAGCCTTCGCACAGCGCGCCGAAACTTACTTGACTTCGACCTTCGCGCCTGCGTCTTCCAGCTTCTTCTTGGCTTCTTCAGCAGCAGCCTTGTCGACGCCTTCCTTGACAGCCTTCGGTGCGCCGTCAACGACGTCCTTCGCTTCCTTCAGGCCCAGGCCCGTCAGTTCGCGAACTGCCTTGATGACTGCAACCTTGTTGCTGCCTGCTTCAGCCAGAACGACCGTGAATTCGGTCTTCTCTTCTGCTGCAGCAGCTGCGCCGCCGCCTGCCGGGCCAGCGACTGCCACTGCAGCTGCCGACACGCCAAACTTCTCTTCGAATGCCTTGACCAGTTCGTTCAGTTCCAGAACGGTCATCCCTTCGACTGCTGCCAGGATGTCTTCTTTTGCGATTGCCATTTGAAATACTCCTAAATTGAATTCGGATACAGCCAGCGATCAATGACGCTGATGCACGTTCGATTACGCAGCTTCCGCTTGCTTCTTCTCGGCCAGCGCGGCCAGAGCACGCGCGAAGCCCGAAACAGGCGATTGCATAACGAACAGCAGCTTCGAGAGCAGTTCTTCGCGGCTCGGGATGCTTGCCAGCGCTTGCACGCCAGCCTTGTCCATCACCTTGCCATCGAACGAACCAGCCTTGATGACCAACTTGTCATTGCTCTTGCTGAAGTCGTTGACGACCTTAGCAGCAGCAATTGCATCTTCCGAGATGCCGTAGATCAACGGGCCAGTCATCTGCTCTGCCAGCGGAGCAAACGGCGTACCTTCAACAGCGCGACGCGCCAGCGTGTTCTTCAACACGCGCAGGTAAACCTGTTGCTCACGCGCTTTCGCGCGCAGCTTGGTCAGATCGCCAACCGCAATTCCACGATACTCAGCCAGCACAACGGTCTGGGCCTTCGCGACTTGCGCGGAAACCTCAGCGACGACGGCTTGCTTGTCTTCTCTATTAAGCGGCACGGTTAGCCTCCAGAAACGATACGCTCGGCACGAAACCTCACGTACCTCGTTCAACAACGGCGTCCGACCTCGTTAGGAGTATTTCCACCTCACGCCGGGAATCGCTTCACGGCCTGCGGCTTCACCACTGCAAAACTTTTTCGGGTTCGCCATCTGCGTTGGCTTGAATTAAGGGATCACCTGACTGCTGCGCCCCACCAACGGTCTTTGATAACCGGTTGTTCGCCCTGCTGCACGAACAACCGCCCAAAGCCCATGTAGGCCGCTTCGCGAACGAAGCGGCCCGAATACTTGCTTACTGTGCTGCCAGCGTAGCCTGGTCGACACGCACGCCAACGCCCATCGTGCTCGACAGTGCGATCTTGCGCAGGTAGACGCCCTTGCTCGTTGCCGGCTTAGCCTTCTGCAGCGCTTCGATCAGCGCCGACAGGTTCGAACGCAGTGCGGTCGGCTCGAACGATGCACGGCCGATGGTCGCGTGGATGATACCGGCCTTGTCGACACGGAATTGCACCTGACCAGCCTTCGCGTTCTTGACGGCGGTTGCGACGTCCGGCGTGACCGTACCGACCTTCGGGTTCGGCATCAGGCCGCGCGGGCCGAGGATCTGACCGAGCGTACCGACGATACGCATCGTGTCCGGCGAAGCGATCACGATGTCGAAGTCCATCTGGCCAGCCTTGATCTGCTCTGCCAGGTCTTCCATACCGACGATTTCCGCGCCTGCGGCACGAGCTTGCTCAGCCTTTTCGCCTTGCGCGAACACAGCAACGCGAACCGACTTGCCCGTACCTGCCGGCAGAACGACCGAACCACGAACGACCTGGTCCGACTTCTTCGCATCGATGCCGAGCTGGACTGCGACGTCGATCGACTCGTCGAACTTCGCGCTCGCGCATTCCTTCACGAGGCTCAGTGCGTCTTCGATCGCGTACAGCTTCTGACGATCAACCTTGGCGGCAAATGCCTGACGGCGCTTGGAGATCTTAGCCATTTACACGCCCTCCACAGTGATGCCCATCGAGCGTGCGCTACCAGCGATGGTGCGAACGGCTGCGTCCAGATCAGCTGCCGTAAGGTCCGGCATCTTGGTCTTCGCGATTTCTTCAGCTTGAGCGCGCGTGATCGAACCGACCTTGTCGGTGTGCGGCTTGCTCGAGCCCTTGTCCACCTTCGCCGCCTTCTTGATCAGGACGGTCGCCGGCGGCGTCTTCATCACGAACGTGAAGCTCTTGTCAGCGAATGCCGTGATGACCACCGGCACCGGCAGACCCGGCTCCATGCCTTGAGTCTGCGCGTTGAACGCCTTGCAGAACTCCATGATGTTCAGGCCGCGCTGGCCCAGTGCCGGACCGACCGGCGGCGACGGGTTGGCTTTACCTGCAGGGATCTGCAGCTTGATAAAGCCGATAATCTTCTTTGCCATTTGTGAACCTCATTGGAACGCCAGAGAAGGCGTTCGGTGAGTAATAACGCGCTTTCGCCGCTGGCTACTGACGCTCCTCAACGGCCATGACGCGGACCGTAAGCGCGAAGGTGGGCAGCCGAGGCTGCCCACCGAATCGGGATCAAACTTTTTCGACCTGGCCGAACTCGAGTTCGACCGGAGTGGATCGGCCAAAGATGGTGACCGACACACGCACGCGCGATTTTTCGTAGTTGACTTCTTCGACGGTGCCGTTGAAGTCCGTGAACGGGCCTTCCTTGACACGCACCATCTCGCCGACTTCGAACAGGGTCTTCGGGCGCGGCTTTTCGACGCCTTCCTGCATCTGCGACATGATCTTTTCGACTTCCTTCGGGGAAATCGGGGTCGGGCGGTTACGCGCACCGCCGACGAAACCGGTGACCTTCGCGGTGTTCTTCACGAGGTGCCACGTTTCGTCCGTCATTTCCATCTCCACCAGCACGTAGCCAGGGAAGAAACGACGCTCGGTCACAGCCTTGTGGCCGCCTTTGACTTCGACCACTTCTTCGGTCGGAACCAGGATCTGACCGAATTTGTCCTGCATGCCAGCACGTTCGATGCGCTCTTGAAGCGCGCGTTGCACGCTCTTCTCCATACCGGAGTAGGCGTGCACGACGTACCAACGCTTTCCGCTCGGGGATGCCGGAGTATCGCTCATATCATTTCCAACCCAGAATCGCCGAGAAAATCACCCATTCGATCGATTTGTCACTCAACCAGAGGAAAATCGCCATCACGAGCACGAAACCGAACACGACGAGTGTGGTTTGCGTTGCTTCCTTGCGGGTGGGCCAAACGACCTTCCGGACTTCCTTGTACGAATCCTTGGCAAAGGCGATGAGGCTCTTGCCAGGGGCGGACATCAGCCCGACGGCCACGCCGGCGATGATACCTACCGCCAACGCGGCACCGCGGACATACCACTGCTGATTGGCCAGCCAGAAGAAGCCCACGAATCCGGCCAAGACCAGCAATACGCCCAGGGCCAGCATCAGCTTATCGCCGGAGGTATTTACAGTTTCGACGGATGGATTCGCCATAACACCTTAAAACAAATGCCACGTAGGACACGTGGCTATTTTTTGGCAGGGGCAGAGGGAATCGAACCCCCAACCTTCGGTTTTGGAGACCGACGCTCTGCCAGTTGAGCTATACCCCTAAACCATGCTGGGGCTGGCTGTTGCCAGCCCCAAAACTGTCGATCAACGAATAACTGGCTTACTCGATGATCTTGGCGACGACGCCGGCGCCGACCGTACGGCCGCCTTCGCGGATTGCGAAGCGCAGACCTTCTTCCATCGCGATCGGAGCGATCAGCTTCACCGTGATCGACACGTTGTCGCCCGGCATCACCATTTCCTTGTCCTTCGGCAGCTCGATCGAGCCCGTCACGTCCGTCGTACGGAAGTAGAACTGCGGACGGTAGTTGTTGAAGAACGGCGTGTGACGGCCGCCTTCGTCCTTGCTCAGCACGTACACTTCAGCCGTGAAGTGCGTGTGCGGCGTGATCGAACCCGGCTTCGCCAGAACCTGGCCACGCTCCACGTCTTCACGCTTCGTGCCGCGCAGCAGGATACCAACGTTGTCGCCTGCTTGACCTTGGTCCAGCAGCTTGCGGAACATTTCAACGCCCGTGCAGGTCGTCTTCACCGTCGGCTTGATACCGACGATTTCGATTTCTTCGCCGACCTTCACGATGCCGCGCTCAACGCGACCCGTCACAACCGTACCACGGCCCGAGATCGAGAACACGTCTTCCACCGGCATCAGGAACGCGCCGTCAACTGCACGCTCCGGCGTCGGGATGTACGTGTCCAGCGCGTCGGCCAGGCTCATGATCGCCACTTCGCCCAGCTCGCCCGTGTCGCCTTCCAGCGCCAGCTTTGCCGAACCCTTCACGATCGGCGTGTCGTCGCCCGGGAAGTCGTACTTCGACAGAAGTTCGCGAACTTCCATCTCGACCAGCTCGAGCAGTTCAGCGTCGTCCACCATGTCGCACTTGTTCAGGAACACGATGATGTACGGAACGCCAACCTGACGTGCCAGCAGGATGTGCTCACGCGTCTGCGGCATCGGGCCGTCAGCTGCCGAGCAAACCAGGATCGCGCCGTCCATCTGCGCTGCGCCCGTGATCATGTTCTTCACATAGTCAGCGTGGCCCGGGCAGTCGACGTGTGCGTAGTGGCGGTTAGCCGTTTCGTACTCGACGTGTGCCGTGTTGATCGTGATGCCGCGCGCCTTTTCTTCCGGTGCCGCGTCGATCTGGTCGTATGCCTTCGCTTCGCCGCCGAACTTCTTCGTCAGAACCGTCGTGATCGCTGCCGTCAGCGTCGTCTTGCCGTGGTCAACGTGACCAATCGTACCAACGTTCACGTGCGGCTTGGTCCGCTCGAATTTACCCTTGGCCATTTTCGACTCCCAAAAGGAATTTCACAGGTTGCGCCGCGCGCAAACAAGACACTGACTTTTTACTGCTGGTGCCCATGGGCAGGATCGAACTGCCGACCTCTCCCTTACCAAGGGAGTGCTCTACCACTGAGCCACATGGGCGCTTTAAGCTTCAACTTCGCGGTCTGGAGCGGGTGAAGGGAATCGAACCCTCGTCGTAAGCTTGGAAGGCTTCTGCTCTACCATTGAGCTACACCCGCACGGGCCACAAACGATTCCGTTACCGCTCACTGCACTGATATCTTGGTGGAGGAGGTTGGATTCGAACCAACGTAGGCGTAAGCCAACAGATTTACAGTCTGCCCCCTTTAGCCACTCGGGCACCCCTCCGTAGAGAACTGACGATTATGGGGGTGCATCGCACATCTGTCAAGCACATCCGGAAGATTATTTTCACTCTCTTCCCGACACTTGCTTGACCACCGATCTCCCGCCCTTGCCCGGCTAAGGCAAGCATGGGTACCACCGATCAGCGCCACATCTTCGTCAGACTCCGCCCTCAACGTCGATCTGCATCTACGCTGAAAACGAAAGACCGCCATCATACGACCTCTTGAGCACTCTGCCAAGCGGGTAGATGCAAATTTTTCGCAAATATCGTGCCGGGGGCTCCGCCGACGCTGCTTCCGGTATTCGTAGGGGCTTTAGCGACATTGCTTGCGGGACACCGGAGCCTCGCGTCGAATGCCTCGATGTCGCCTGGCCGCAGGAAACGGGAGAGATGCGCGGGCGGGTTTGCGCGCGCGTCCGGTCGTTGCGCCGGACAGCGAAGCCTTGCTTCCGGTACTGAATCGCGGTTGGCGCTACGAACGCTCGAGCTCGGCGGCGAGACAGCGAACTTCGCCGTGTTTGCCCCGCGCGCCGAGACCAGTTGCGAGGCGCTTACGATCACTGCTTCTCCGACTTTTTGTCGAGCTTGTCGAGTTTCCTGGAAATCGCTTTGACGGCTCGATTGAAATTGCCGATTGCCGTTTCGAGCGCGTAACTCGGCATATGTGTGCGCCGCACAAAATCTCGAATGCGCTTTGTTATTTCGCCTGGCTCGAAATCCCATGCCCGTACTGTAGAATCGTCCAGTCGCGCTGCACCTCTGAGCGGCGCCGGAGGTAGGCGAGGACTGCGTCCGAGTCACTCAAGATAGCGCACCCGACTTCGGCGAGCGCCTCAGTATCCAGCAGAAATCCCGTAAAAAAGCCGCCCGAAGGCGGCGGTTAAATCTATTCATCGTTATTCTTCGAGCAGCCAACAAGCCATAACACCGTCTGGACTTTCAAACTCCTGCGTTACCTCCGAGGAACTGCATGAACTCGATAATCTCAAAAGTCAAAAGAGCCTTTGAACGACGAGCGGCAACCCGGTCAGGCATAATCGACTGGAAAAACGAGCGAACTTACAGGCTTTGGTTTGAAGAACCCGACGCGTTAACGCGAGTTCCAGAAATCGCGGATCGGTGGGGGCTCAGCTCAGATGAGCGCGATTTGCTATCTAAATGGGTAACAGACGGCTACTTCACGATGCCGGACGTATTTGGCCTCGCTGACCTCGAAGCCTATGCGTCAGAAGTCGATAGCGCCTGGTTCGCCGACAAAGCGATCGACGGCCTGACCATCTCGGACGTCATCGTCGACGGAGTCAAGACGACTCACATGCCGCACAGCGACCTACTTGCCCTTCCGCGCGAAACTCGCAGTCAAGCGAGAGAGGAATCGAACTGGCGCATCGGCGAGTTCCATCTGTATAACCAGGCCGCCGCGAAGATCTTTCGCAACAAGCAGGCTATCCGCATCTGTTCCGCGCTACTCGACCGCGCAGCCGTGCCGCACTTTTCGCTGACCTTTTCAAAGGGAAGCATGCAACTTCTGCATCAGGACACATGCGTCTTCCACACATGGCCGATGAATGCGCTTATCGGCGTGTGGGTCGCACTCGAAGACATCAAGCCAGGCTCTGGCCCGCTCGTCTATTTCCCGAAGTCGCACCGCGAGCCACTTTTCAGCGAGTTCGACAACTACCCGCAGACACAACGCCGCACATCACCCCCCGAGCAATCAGATCGGTATCAAGAGTACATTGAACAGGTTGCGTCGAAATACGAGCGCAATGAGTTCCTCGCGAAGAAGGGCGAGGTCCTTTTCTGGCACGGGATGCTCGTGCACGGCGGCGCCGATTATGTCGCCCCAGGGAGCACGCGCAAGTCATTCGTGATCCACTACATGCCGGAAGGCGGAAACGTCGCACACCGCGTTCAAGGTCCCTTCAACTGGTGATCATTTCCAATGCCTCCCCATTCGGCGAGGGCATTGGCGATCAGGTTCCCAGGGGAATGACGACACCTTCGGAAACGACGAAGTCGGGCGCCGGTCGCAGCACGGACTATCGCGTGCAACGACTTTCGATACGCAACTCAAACCTTCGGAACGGAAACGTTGCTTTCGGGACAACGGAGTAGCGTTACATCCGACTTCGACAGCCGGCCCTTTGCTCGGCCGCGGCACATCGGCATGCCCCTTTTAACAACATCCGCCTCTGCTGGCTGAGAAGACGTAGCCCTTAACCGCGCCGATAGGAGCTGCTCCGCTCCGCAAGAGGGAGGGTGATCCGGCCGGTGGCGGTGGTGTGCAATGAGTGCAATGCCCTTCCCCCGCACGCACGCATTTCCGTCGCTCAAATGCAAAAACCCCCGCCTTTCGGGCGGGGGTTCTTGGCTTAGGGAGCCTGACGATTACCTACTTTCACACGGGAATCCGCACTATCATCGGCGTAGAGTCGTTTCACGGTCCTGTTCGGGATGGGAAGGGGTGGGACCGACTCGCTATGGTCATCAGGCAAAAGGGGTTGTTGTGCTGGCTTCGCAGCACAACCAATCTTGGAAGAAGCAGTAATTTTAAGTTGTGTGTATCACACACGAGAATCCAACCAGTCCTGGCTCACACGCATGGAGCCGAAACAGACTTGTTATAGGATCAAGCCTTACGGGCAATTAGTATCAGTTAGCTGAACGCATTACTGCGCTTACACACCTGACCTATCAACGTCCTGGTCTCGAACGACCCTTCAAGGGGA